>JAFQBE010000005.1 GCA_017416765.1 Clostridia bacterium | reverse complement strand
CGGCTTTAATGCGGCGCAGATGTATCAGGCAGGTGTACAGCAGCAACAGCAGTTTGCTCAACAGCAGCAGTCTGCACCGACTCCTGCTGCTGACAGTTGGAAATGTGCCTGCGGCGCAACGGCAAGCGGTAAATTCTGCACGGAATGCGGAGCAAAGAAGCCGGAGGCAGAGGGCTGGACCTGTGCTTGCGGAGCCGTAAACAAAGGCAAGTTCTGCCCCAACTGCGGACAGAAGAAGCCTGCAGGCGCACCGCTTTACCAGTGTGACAAGTGCGGTTGGAAACCCGAAGACCCCCACAATCCCCCCAAGTTCTGCCCCGAATGCGGTGACACCTTCGATTCAAACGATATTCAATAAATTATTATAAAAGGAGATTTAACTATGGGACTTTTTGACAAGAAATATTGTGACATCTGCGGCGACAAAATCGGACTACTCGGTAACAGAAAGCTTGAAGACGGCAATATGTGCAAGGACTGCGCAAAAAAGCTTTCACCGTTTTTCAGCGACAGAAGAAGCTCTACTGTTGGCGAAATCAAACAGCAGCTTGCCTACAGAGAGCAGAACAAGCAGATTCTTGCCGGCTTTTCACCAATGTTCACCTTTGGTGAGGACGATAAAATATACATCGACCCGATGAAGCAGAGCTTTGTTGTTTCAAGCCGAAATCCCGGCAGCTGGAGCGATGAAAACCCCGATGTTATTCCGCTTTCAAGTGTTACGGGCTGTAATCTCAGGGTAGATGAAGACCGTGAAGAAATCTATACACAGGGTAAAGACGGCGAGGAAGTAAGCTACAATCCGCCGAGATACAAGTTTACATACGATTTCTATATTGACATCAAGGTAAACAACCCTTATTTCGATGAAATTACAGCAAAACTCAACGACAGCGATGTTGAGGGTATGGGCACAATGGAATATAACCGCTACCAGCAGATGGCACAGCAGGTTATAAACAACCTCACACAGAACGGTAATGCAGGTATGCCGATGACCGGCGGCTATAACCAGCCTATGAATAACGGTATGCCTATGAATCAGGGCTATGCTCCTGCAGGTGCATACGGTCAGCCCAATCCCTATGCTCAGCAGAATGCATATAATCAGCCGATGAACCAGGGCTATGCTCCTGCTAACGGATATAATCAGCCAATGAATAACGGTTACAACCAACCGATGAACAACGGTTATAACCAGCCGATGAATCAGGGCTACAATCAGCAGCCTGCTTATTCTCAGCAGCCCGTATCACAGGCTTGGGTATGTCCCGCTTGTAACGCAACAAACGAAAGCGGTGCATTCTGCGCTTGCTGCGGAACACCCCGTCAGAGATGAACAGGATGAAAAACGCAGTCATTATTATTGTGATTGTTGCATTGATTGCCGCCATTGCGGCAGGCGTATGGTATTACAAAACCAAATTCTATGTACCGGACAAAGACGGTATGGTTTATTCTCAGACAGATACAAATAAACAAGGAGATGATTAACCTTGTCAACAATACTTGAACAGAAATGTCCGTGCTGCGGCGGTGCGGTTGAGTTCAACACCGGTGCACAAAGGCTGAAATGCCCCTATTGTGATACCGAGTTTGATATTACCGCTATGCCCGAAGATACATCAAATCAGGTTGAGCAAATCAACTGGAATTCACAGGGTGCACAGTGGGGCGCAGGCGAAACCGATGGCATGAGCGTTTATGCCTGCAATTCCTGCGGCGGTGAAATTGTTGCCGATACCACAACAGGTGCAACAACCTGCCCATACTGCGGCAATCAGGTTGTTATGAAGGGACAGTTTTCCGGTGCATTAAAGCCTGACCTTGTAATTCCTTTCAAGTTCGATAAAAAAGCGGCAAAGGAAGCACTCAAAAAGCATATCTCAACCAAAAAATTCGTGCCTAAATCATTCCTTACCGATAATCGCCTTGAAGAAATCAAGGGTGTATATGTACCTCATTGGCTTTTTACCTGCGATGCAATAGGTAACGCAAACTATAAAGCCAAAAAGGTAAAGACATGGTCGGACGAAAATTACGAATACACCGAAACCTCGTATTTTGACATTTACAGAAGCGGCAATATAGGCTTTGACAATATTCCCGTTGACGGCTCAACAAAAATGCCCGACGACCTTATGGAATCCGTTGAACCCTTTGATTTGACGCAGGCGGTGGACTTCAATACCGCATATCTCGCAGGCTATCTTGCAGACAAATACGATGTCACAGCCGAAGAAAGTATGCCCAGAGCCAATGAAAGAATCAGACAGAGCATAATTGATTCATTCAAAGAGACCGTAAAGGGATATGACGAGGTTGAAAATCAGGGCGCAAATATGAACGTCGCCAACGGCATTTATAAATATGCACTCTATCCCGTGTGGATTCTTAACACAAAGTGGAACGGTGAGAATTTCACCTTTGCAATGAACGGACAGACGGGTAAATTCGTCGGCAATATTCCGACCGATAAAAAAGCCGTCACCAAGGCTTCACTTTTACTCGGTGCAGGCATAGGCGCAGTAATTTACGGCCTTATGTGGCTGATTGAGCTGCTTTAAGGAGGTGCGGAAGATATGACTAAAAAGATTTTTGCAATAATTATTGCAGCTTTGATTTGTGTTTCGTTTGTATTCTCTGCATCTGCTTACACTCAGGAGTATGTTATTGACTACGCTGATAAGCTTTCTTCAAGTGAAATTGAAGAACTTGATTTATTTGCCAAAAAGCTCGAAACCGCTTACGGTGTTACCGTGCTTTTCTGCATAACCGAAGGTACGGGCGATGTAACTGCCGATAAATTTGCATCGGGAACTTATTACGATTATACCGATAATGAGAACGGACTTATAATTGTTCATGACGATTGGAACAAAACATATTCCACTTTCATTTCGGGCAACGCAGATGAATATTTCAGCGATGCCGCCGTTGACAGCATGATTGATGCGTATGACAGCAATGACAGCTATCATGGCGGAATTTATGCCTGCTATGAGCTTGGTGTAGAATATCTTGAAAACGGCTACTCAGGCGGATATGTTTATGACGGAGAACTTTTGTATAGCGATACTGATACAGTAGGCGCAAGCGAAGAAAAGGACGGCGTTTCAATTATATGGCTGCCCGTTTCGCTTCTGATAGGTCTGCTTGTCGGTTTTCTTATCATTAACGGCATAGCCTCAAAAAACAAGTCGGTAAAAATGCAGGAAAATGCAACCGTTTATACCCGACCGGGTAGTATGATTATAACAGGAAGTGCGGACAATTTCCTGTATAACAACATCGAACGCAGAGAAAAGCCGAAGCAGACAGAGAATAAAAACAATTAGGTTGGTAGAAAAATATATGGATTTTATCGGCAAATGGAAATTTCATTCTATAGGCGTATCCAATGATAACGGCGAACTTGTTTATTTGACGGCAGAAGGGTATCTTGATTCACCTATGCTTTACATAGACGAAACAGATAAAGATGCCGTTAATGAAGAAATGAAGGAACGCAAAAAGATTATCGGTATGCAGATTAAAATATGTGATAACGGCAAGCTGTATATGCTGATGCCCCTGCCCGAAGGCGTGTCTCAGGCCGAGGTTGATAAAGAGGTTGCGGCGGGATTTTTCACCCTTGTTGACGGTATGATTGCCAATTCACCGCTTCAGTGGGAACTGCGCGACGGTGAGCTTTGGTATGATACCGGAATTAAGGGTGAGGTTTTTGGCGAAGAAGCTCAAACATGGGTAAAAGCGTTTGACGAAAGCGGATATTTTACCTTTATAAATTACAGGTTTATTAAAGAATAGGAGGAATTACCAATGGGATTATTTGATTCACTTAAAAGGCAGGCAGAATCCGCAATTAAAAGAGAGGTTTCGCAGGGTATTAACAAAGCGGTAAACAACGCAGCACAGGCTGTGGGCAAAGGCAGAAACCATACCGAAACCTTTACCTTTGCTTCACTTCCGACAAATGTTGCCGAGCTTCAGGCTCTGCCCGAAGCAAACCTTGATTCCGCCTTCAAAACAACGGCGCTCACACTTGCGGCTTTGTGCAATTATGAGCACAACCCCGATGCAACAATTGAAATGCTCAACTTCTTAAAAGGTCCGGGCGAAGTAAGCGGCTTTGAAAAGCAGTTTATTAAAGAGCATCTCGGCTCTGACCCGTATAAAGCACGCTCGTATTTTGAGGGTGCAACTCCGCAGAACAGCTATAAGCCCAATGTACCCTATAAAATTACAGTTATCGAAAATCCTTATTCCTTTGATAATGCAGATTGGGCAACGCTCTATGTTCAGAGCGGCGGTGCGGATAACCCGAGGCCTATGAAGCTTCGCAGAAAGCCTTCAACAGGTCAATGGTTCCTTGTTGAAATCCAATGCCTTTCGGATATCCGCGTACCCGTAGAAGAAGACCCCTGGGCATAAATAGAATAAAGGAGATATTACACTATGAAAAAATTACTTGCAGTTCTTCTCGCGCTTGCAATGTTATTTTCCTTTGCCGCTTGCGGTGAAGATACTCCCGAAAAGCCCGATACCACAAAACAGCCGTCTGCCAGTTCCGATGCAGCCATTGAAGCATCGCTCTTTACCGTTGATTTCGGCGGCGATTGGATAAATATTGAAGACGACTTCACAAATGAAGAGGAATACTCAAAAGCTGTTCTTCAGATTCTCGACCCCGAGGATAATGAATATTACTTGGTTGAGGCAACAATCAGCGTTGAAATTGACGAGCCATACGATTTCCGTGAGGACCTTGTATATTACGGCTTTAATCAGTATGAATACAAGGAAAACAACGCTTATGAAACCGTAAAAGTCGGCGGCGTTGACCTTCTTAAATATGACGACGGTGATGACACACTCATTTATTTTAACCGTGTTGAAAACGCAAATGCCTCGGTTTATGTTGAGTTTGACACAGTCGATATAAACGACAGCCGTATTCAGGCTCTCCTTGACGGTATAACCTTCAAGCTTGAGGATATCGGAAATGAAGACGGTCCTTGGGAGTGGGAAGGTGAAAGGTTCTCGGCAGATGCTGCAAGCGTAAATGCAGGCGCATTCACAATAGCATCGGAATTTGTTCCCTTTGAAGCACCCGTTACAACCTTTGAAACCTTCGACCATTCCGTTGCCGCAATCGGTGACAGAGCATATATTCTTGTTGACGGCGAGCTCAGCGAATGCCACTATGACGGTACAGCTCTTGCCTTTGTTAATAAAATCGAGCTTCCCGAAGACGATTATGACAGAGTTGAAGCAACCGCAGACGGCACACTCTGGGTAAGCGGCTCGATGAACGACATTCTCTGCATAAAAGACGGCAAAACAGTTGCAACATACGAAGACATTGATAACCTCGCAATTCATCCTTCCGGTACTTGGGGCGTTAACTTCTTCACTTCCAACGAGTGTGCGATTGTTAACTTCAACGGCAGTACATACACCTCAACTCCCGTAACCTTCAAAGAAGCAGATACAATAATGCAGCTCTGTGTTGATGAAAACCATATTTATGTCTGTGCAAATGCAGCCGATGACAGCGGTCACAAGGTTTTCGTTTACAACAAAGACGGTGTTCTTCAGAAAACACTCTGCGATGCTGAAGGTGAAGGTCTCGGAAGTGTAACATTTGTTACTCAGACTGCAAACGGCTACATTGCTTTTGACGGCAATATGAGAGATGTTCTTCTTTGGGATAACAACGGTACATTCATTTCCGAAATTTCCGACGGCGAACTGTTCAGCACAAATTATCCGTGGTTCTGCGATTCTGCAGTTCTTGATGACGGAAGTATTATTACAATTATGACAGATGAACGCGAAGACCGTTCGGCAACCGAGCTTGTAGCGTTCATCGTCAAAGGATTCTGATATTAATGGATAAGTTAAAAAGAATTATAGGCATATTACTTGTCTTGTGTTTCATGATTGCTTTTACCTCTTGCGGAGATGATTCTCCGCAGGAGGCTACAACTAACAAGACAACAACACAGAATGCCGAAAATGAAATAAGCGAAGAAATAACCGTTCTTTCACTTAACAAAGAATATATTTCTCATTATGAATGGTATGAAGATTATCCTGAAATGCTTGTGAGAAGCGAATATACGGATGTTACCCTTGATAAATCAATGGAGAAGGAATATCCGAACCTAACAAAAGCACTTACAGAAACTTCCCTGATGAGAAAAAAAGCAATGGAAGAAGAAAAGGATAATTTTACCGTTACTGCTACCGAAGAATTTTTGAATGACAGCGAAGCTTTTTCAACCTATGTTTCAACGCTTGATGTTCTTGTCAGGCGTGCTGACAGCATTGCGGTAAGTATTCTTGAGGATTACGCTACGGAAGATTCAAGGCACTTTAACGGACTTAATTACGATACCGAAAGCGGAAAACTACTTGTTCTTTCTGATGTTTTGAAGGATGTTTCCAAAATACCCGAAATAGTTGAAAAAGAAATAACAAGCCGTATGTGGCAAGGAGATTTTGACGGTGAAACTGCCATTCCGGATTATTTCAAAAACACTCCGGAGGAAGATATCACTTGGGTGCTTGATTATAACGGCATAACCTTTTATTTTAACCCGGGTGCTATTGCTCCCACAAATTTCGGTATTCAGATTGCAACAGTTACATTTGCAGAATATCCTGAAATTTTCAATAAGAAATACACTGCAATACCTGATGCCTATGTTGTAAGCATGCCTTTTGATTCAGCATTTTTTACAGATATTACAAACGATAAAAAGACGGAAGAACTCATCGTTACAGGCAATTATGACAATTACAAACGAAATTATTACACGCTGGGTATATATTTAGAAAATTCAGATTTTGAGGTTGATTGGTTTGCTTATGATATTAATCCGTATTATGTGAAAACTAAAGAAGGTGACAGCTTCCTTTATATTTTCAGTGATGGCAGCGAATCAATGTTTTTAAGCGTATTCGGTCTTAAAGACGGCAAAATCAAACAAATCTGCGAAACTGATATGGGTTTACTTTACAAAGGTGACAATATCTTTGCAGTGCCTACTTCACCGGATAAGCTTCTGCTTTCTGATAAAAGCGGCAATCCATCCGGTTTGTTTTACTCTGTTGAAAAAAGCGGAATACCAATGAAAACCGTTTATGCCAGTACATCAGAACAGTTAATTAATGCAATTGCACCAAATACAAATATAATTATTAAAAGCGGATTTTACAATCTGAGCTACAATATTGCTAATATCTGGGAAACGCAAGGTGAATCATGGAATGAGTTAAACGAACATGTAAAAGTGCGTGAATGTTATGACGGTGCCGAGCTTGTTATAACCGACTTGTCTTACCTTAGTATAAGAGGTGAAACCGGAAAACCAAATGATACTGAAATTGTAGTTGCTCCGAGGTATGCTGCAGTAATTAATTTTGAATACTGCTCTAACATTGATTTATCTGGAATTACTATGGGACACACTGAAACGGGTGATTGTTCCGGTAATGTTCTGAATTTTTCGGTTTGTCAAAATATAAACCTCAACTCTATGGACCTTTTCGGCTGCGGTGTATACGGTATCGGAGCAAAAGACGGAACAGGAGATGTTTATGTAAAGAATACTGTAATCCGTGATTGTTCATACGGTCCTATTATGATTGTCGATGCCAACGGCACATTTGAATTTACTGATTGTACAATGAAAGATTCAGACGGATTCGGTTATTTTGAAAAAACAGATAATTCTTCTCTTTCTTTCCGAAACTGTACTTTCGGTTATTGGGAAACATCGTATTTTATGTTCCTTGAAGATATTACAACAGAAAACTGTACATGGAGCGAGGAATATATTTATCCTGAATACGGGTATTGATTTACGAAATTTGCCTTAACGGTCAATGGATTTGCATGTACAATTCCGCAATTAAGTTTTTTCCCACTAATATTCACAGAAAAGTATAATATAAAAGATACAATCAGGTGCAACGGAAGTTTATCCCTTTGCACCTGATTGTATTTTAAAAAGCTTATTTTGATTAGTTATAAGGATACCGCTGACCGAAAACAGCGGCAGTGCAGTTTTCAGTACTTGCTGACGGCTATACCCCAAGGTTGATATTTATTTCATATGCATTAGTAAGCTGAGCAGCGGTTAATCTTTTAAACCGCTTTAATAAAATTGTTCTTATGTTATACCATATCTATGTAATTATCTTTTGGGTAAATCCATAAAAATAACCTCTCTGCATTTACCTTATCTTTTTCAGATACTCTTTATCATTCTTCGTAAGCTCTGCTTTTTCGAGCATATCGGGGCGCTTTGCAAGGGTACGCTCAAGCTGTTTTTCACGCTGCCATTTCTGAATATTTGCGTGGTGACCGCTGAGCAGTACATCCGGCACACGCTTACCCTGCCATTCCTCGGGTCGTGTATACTGCGGATGCTCAAGCAGAGAATTATAGTGGCTTTCGTTCATAAAGCTTTCATCGCTTGAAAGCACACCCGGAATCATGCGGCAAACGCTGTCCGCAACTATTATTGCAGGCAGCTCACCACCTGTAAGAACATAGTCGCCGATTGAAATTTCTTCGTCAACTATTTCTTCGAGTACGCGTTCATCAATACCCTCATAATGTCCGCAAAGAAGGGCTATATTATCGTATTCAAGCAGCTCAATTGCCTTCTTTTGAGTCAGTACACTCCCCTGCGGTGACATATAAATTACGTGCGGTTTTTTGCCCAAATCTTCACAAAGAGATTTATAACAATCGTATACCGGCTGAGCCTGCATAACCATGCCCGAACCGCCTCCGTAGGGTGCATCGTCCACCCTGCGGTGCTTATCAATCGTATATTTGCGTATATTGCGGCAGTTTATTTCCACCAAGCCCTTTTCCCTTGCCCTGCCGAGTACGCTTTTGCTTACAACGGTTTCACACATTTCAGGAAAAAGGGTCATTATATCAATCCTCATCGTCAAAAATTCCCTTCAGCGGCCTGATAACTACCCTTCCGTTTTCAACATCCGTGCTGATAACTACAGGCGGAATAACAGGGATAAGGTATTCCTTACCGTTTTCTGCCGTAATGTGCCAGACATCGTTCGCACCCGTCTGACTTACATCGGTAACAGTACCCCATATTTTTGTTTCATCGTCCGCATCGTGTGCCTTACAGCCGATAAGGTCAGCAATAAACCAGCTGCCTTCAGGCAGCTTTGCATCCTTACGGTTCATATAAAGAATTTTATTACGCATTGCCTGTGCCTGCTCAACGGTATCTATCCCCTCCAGCTTCATCAGCGCAACATTGCCATGAGGACGGGAAGAAACAACCTTCACCGGCTTTTCGCCCTTATCGTCGAGATATACCGTTTTAAATTTGCATGCAAACTCGGGACTGTCACACCATGGATTTACGCGCAGCTCACCGCGGACACCGTGAGTTGATACAATCTGAGCCAATTCAAGATATTGCTTTAACATTTTCTCTGACACCTTAATTTCATTTTATAAACACCAATAGCCCTATGGCTTTTATTCTTTCGAAAAAGCACATAGAGCAAATGATGTTCTATTACAGAATGGGAACTTTGTATGCGAGATTATTCGATCTCAACTGCGATTTTCTCGTTGTTGCGGGTCGCAGCGGCACGCATAACGGTGCGGATAGACTTGGCAATTCGGCCCTGTTTGCCGATTACTCTGCCCATATCGTTCTCGCCGACGTGAAGGTGGTAAACCGTTACGCCCTCTTCGTTGGGCTCGTCAACAGTAACACTTACTGCCGACGGGTCTTCAACAAGACCCTGCGCGATTGCGATTAAAAGCTCTGTCATTGACAGCACCTCCGAAATATTTTTCAGCCGATTAATTCAATCAGCCGATAACGCCTGACTTTTTAAGGATTGACTTAACTGTGTCTGTGGGCTGTGCGCCGTTCTTAATCCACTGCTGAGCCTTTTCAGCGTCGATCTTGATTTCTGCGGGTTCCTTCATTGCGTCATATGTGCCGATTTCTTCGATGAATCTGCCATCACGGGGATAACGTGAATCAGCAACAACGATACGGTAGAAGGGTGCCTTCTTTGCGCCCATACGGCGCAGTCTGATTTTTACTGCCATTTGAAATTTCCTCCAAATATATAATAATAATTTTTTTATAAAATTACAATATACCTTATTCTATTCGTGCATATTGATTTTACCGATTTTATTTGCGCTTTCTTTTACCTTTTCCGTGGTGGAAGCGCTTGCCCATGCCCTTGCCGCCAAACTGCTTGAACATTTTCTGCATCTGCTTGAACTGGGTAAGCAGACGGTTGACATCTTCAACCTGCATACCGCAGCCCGCTGCAATACGGCGCTTACGCGAGGGATTGATTATATCGGGATTTTCGCGTTCCTGCGGAGTCATGGAAAGGATTATAGCCTGAATTCTGTCAAACTGACTTTCATCAACTTCAACATCCTTGAGCTGTTTGTTTACGCCCGGAATCATACCGAGCATATCCTTGATTGAGCCCATTTTGCGGATTTGCTGGAACTGGTCAAGCAAATCGTTCATGTCGAACTTGTTTCTGCGGATTTTTTCTTCAAGCTCTTTTGCCTTTTTCTCGTCAAGCGCCTGCTCTGCCTTTTCGATAAGGGAAAGCATGTCGCCCATGCCGAGAATACGGGATGCCATTCGGTCGGGGTGGAAAACATCGAGGTCCTCAAGCTTTTCACCTATACCGACAAACTTGATTGGCTTGCCTGTTACAGCCCTTGCGGAAAGAGCAGCACCGCCGCGGGTATCACCGTCCAGCTTTGTGAGAACAAGACCGTCAATACCTAAGGCATCGTTAAAGCCGTTGGCTACTGTAACTGCATCCTGACCGGTCATTGAGTCAACAACAAGCAGGATTTCGTGCGGGTGAACGGCACCTTTTACGGCTTTGAGCTCGTTCATCAGGTCTTCGTCTATATGAAGTCGGCCTGCAGTATCAAGGAATACATAATCGTAGCCCTGGTCCTTTGCAAGCTTAATAGCTTCCGTAGCAATTGTTACAGGGTCCGTCTGACCCATTTCAAAAACAGGTACACCAGCCTGTTCACCGACAACCTGCAGCTGCTTGATAGCAGCGGGGCGGTAAATATCGCAGGCTACAAGCAAGGGTCTGTGACCCTGCTTTTTGAGCATAAGGGCAATTTTGGCACTGTGTGTGGTTTTACCTGAGCCCTGCAGACCGCACATCATGATTACTGTAGGCGGATGGGGTGCAGAGGTGAGCCTTGTCTGTGTACCGCCCATAAGGTTAGTCAATTCTTCGTTGACTATTTTAATAACCATCTGACCGGGAGTAAGGCTTTCCATAACCTGTGCGCCGATTGCACGCTCGGTTACCGTGTTGGTGAAATCCTTGGCAACCTTGAAGTTAACGTCTGCCTCAAGAAGTGCCAGACGAACCTCACGCATAGCCTCACGGACATCGTGTTCGGTAAGGCTGCCCTTGCTTTTAAGGCGTTGAAACGCTGATTCCAGTCTGTCTGAAAGACCTTCGAATGCCAAGAAATACACTTCCTTTTAATCTGATATAATATGTAAAGAGTAGTTGTTAATCAGTTTTCGGTGAGCATTGCGGCTATCGCACGGATGCGTACCGTTGCTTCGTTGATTTCGCGGGAGAGACCGAAACGCATATTCTGTTCAAAAATCAAGTTTGCACACTCGGTTATTTCTTCAAGACCTTTTCGCTGTTCCTCAAAACGGGCAAGCAGACCGAGCTTGTTTTCCATATCGAAAAGCTGAGCCTCCGCACGCTTTATAGCGTCGCGCACACCCTGCCTTGTGATACCTTCATTTTCCGCAATTTCGGAAAGTGAAAGGTCATCGTTATAATAATATTCCAAAAAGCTGCGTTGCTTTTCCGTCAGCATCTCGCCGTAGAAATCGAGCAAGACCGTGACCTCAAGATTCTTTGCCAAAAGGTTCTCCCCCTTTAGTTGAGTGTAAAGCAATTTTTCTTTACAGTCACGTATTATACTAAATAAAATTTCATGTGTCAAGGGCTTTTTTGCACACAAAACGACGGACTTTTTGTGGAAAACCTTGTGGATTTCGGTGAAAAAGCCGATTAGTGGTACTTTATTACACTAAACAGCACTATATGTCGGAAGAATTTCCACAATTTTTTCACATTTTAACAATAAAAAATAATTTGAAATATTTTTGCAAGAAATCGTTTACAATTTGTTCACAAAATTGTCACTATTTATTATCAAATTGCAATGTTTTTTATTGTAATATTATGTCAAGGAAAGCAACATATGCTTCCCACTTAATTAATCAGATTTCTTCTTTTTGTTTCTTTTTCATTTACTCCTTCCTTTTGCAAACAGGCGAGCCGTAAGGCTCGCCTGTTTGCATATTTTATAAAATTGACAACCCCGCTCTTATAATATATAATACATTATATATTACAATACAAAAAGGTGAAACAAATGAAAATAAAGGTTTCAAACTATATATCACAGTTTCTGGTTGAGCATGGCATTGACACGCTGTTTACCGTTACGGGCGGCGGTGCAATGCACCTGAATGACGCCTTCGGGCATCAGCAGGGTTTGCGCTGTATTTACAACCATCATGAGCAGGCCTGTGCCATTGCAGCAGAAGCATATGCGCGAATTCACAACCGCATTGCCGCAGTATGCGTAACTACCGGTCCGGGCGGCACAAACGCAATAACAGGCGTTGTGGGCGGCTGGCTTGATTCGATACCGATGCTTATTATTTCCGGTCAGGTGCGCTATGATACCACAGCACGCGGCAGCGGGCTTAATCTTCGTGCAATGGGTGACCAGGAATTTGACATAACAAAGGCTGTTGACTGCATGACAAAATACAGTGAAATGGTTATTGACCCGAACAGAATAAAATACTGCCTTGAAAAAGCGCTGAAGCTTGCTTACAGCGGCAGACCCGGTCCTTGCTGGCTGGATATACCGATGAATGTTCAGGGTGCATATATCGAAACAGATGAGCTTATCGGTTACAACGGAGAAGAAGATGAAACGCTCCCCTCCCCTGTTACCGACGAAACAGCCGATATGGTACTTGACTTAATTGCAAGCAGCAAAAGACCTGTATTTAACATCGGCAACGGTGTTAGAATTGCAGGTGCGCACGAAGTATTCTACCGCGTTGCAAACAAGCTGAACATTCCCGTTGTAACCGGCTGGAACAGCATTGACTGCATTGAGGATGAACACGAGCTTTATGTTGGCAGAGCAGGCATTATGGGCGACAGACCCGGCAACTTTGCCGTACAGAATAGCGATTTGCTATTGAGTGTAGGCAGCAGACTGAGCATTCGTCAGGTAGGCTACAACTATCAGACATGGGCAAGGGCGGCTAAAAAAATAGTAGTTGATATCGACAGTGAAGAGCTTAAAAAGCAGAATGTTAACGCAGATTATCCCATATGGGCAGATGCTAAAGATTTTCTTGAAGCGCTTGAAAGAAGAATTGATGCACGCGGTTTCCGCTTTGAAAAATCCGAGTGGCACGATTATTGCACCGACTGGAAAATTAAATACCCTGTTGTTTTGCCCAAACACTACGAAAGCGAAGAAGCTAATGTATACGCATTCATTAAAGAAATAAGTTCAAAACTGAATGAAGGCGATGTAACCGTAGTAGGCAACGGCTCAGCCTGTGTTGTGGGCAGCCACGCATATATAATAAAGAAAAATCAGCGCTTTATAATTAACTCAGCCATAGCGTCAATGGGCTACGATTTACCCGCGGCAATAGGCGTTGCAGAAGCTGAAAAAGGTAAGGACATTATCCTTATTACAGGCGACGGCAGCATACAGATGAATCTGCAGGAAATGCAGACAATACTGCAGAACAACTTGCCGATTAAAACATTTATGATTAACAACGGCGGCTACCATTCCATCAGACAGTCGCAGATGAATTTCTTCGGCGAACCGCTTGTAGGTATAGGACCTGAAAGCGGCGACCTGAGCTTCCCCGATATGTCAAAGCTCGTACCTGCCTACGGCATGAAATATTTTAAATGTGATAAAAATAAAGAGCTTGCAAAAACTATTGATGCCGTTCTTGCTGAAAAAGGTCCTGTATTCTGCGAAATCATTGTAAGCCCCGAGCAAAAGTTTGAACCCAAGGCATCATCAAAACGCCTTGAAGACGGCACTATTGTTTCCGCACCGCTTGAAGACCTCGCACCGTTTTTAAGCAGAGAAGAATTAAAAGAAAATATGCTGATTGATTTGGTTGATTGACATTAAAAATCAAGTACAGTTCAAAATTGAGCTGTACTTGATTTTTCTTATGCTGATTTTCTTTTTTTAATTGCGCTTATTATCAACCCGATAAAAAATCCGACTGCTGAAACAACTATGCCGGGAACAATATTTTCAAAATCGAGCGGATTAAACTTGCTGAAGGCAGCCATATTCGCAAGGCTGAAGGTTGCATAATCCGCTAACATAAACATTATTCCGAAGAAAAGCAGCATCAGCCAACGGTATTTGCCCCACTGTGGGTCTTTGCCGATAATAACGGACAGAACAAAGGTTGTTACGGGCAGAACGAACCAAAAAACAGCCAGTGAATAAACCGCGGCATCAGCTTTGCCTCCACCCCAGAAAGCAAGAATTGACAGCGCCCATATTATTACATAGGAAAGAACTATTATCAGCTTTGAAAACCGCTGTCTGCTTTTTACCTTATTTGTGCTTTCATCTAAATGCTTTATCATCTTTTCATCCCCTTTAAGTAATTCGTCAAGGCTCAGGGAATAAAGGTCACTCAGCTTTATTACACTTACAATATCGGGGTATGATTTGTTATTTTCCCAGTTTGAAACAGTCTGACGGCTGACTCCTGCTTTTTCTGCAACCGTTTCCTGAGTCATACCCGAAGCCGTGCGTGCAGATTTGAGCTTGTTGCCTATATCCATTTTATTTCACCTCGCAGGTTCAAAATATCATAAAAGCACAAGGAAGTCTATCAAGCTGATTTTACAACACCCCATTTTGTTTGTCAAAATCATTTTACATTTCCCTTTTTTGCAATGAAAATATATTTACAATTTGTTTATCACTTTTTTCGACAAATATATTAAAATTAAAATATTGATACAAATTACAGTTTGTTAAGCCAATTAGGAATTAAGAATTCGGAATTAGGAATAAAAGGGTGGGCTTCGCCCACACCCATTTATATTCGGGTGCGGGTGTCCTGCCAACAAATCCTAATTCATAATTCCTAATTCATAATTCCTAATTCATAATTTTTGTCTGTCAACAGACAGACAAACTGCAATTTCCAGAAAGGCAACAACATGAACAGTGACATACTAAAGCAAAACGAGAAAAGCTGGGATGCGTTGGCTGAAAGCTTCTTCGGGGTAACTGCGTTGCCGCAACTCGGCTGCTCAATTCCTACGGAAGATGAGCTTCACCTTTTTCCCGACCTTAACGGCAAGGCTATATTGGAAATTGGCTGCGGCAGCGGACACTCGCTTAAATGGTGCGCAGAGCATGGCGCAAAAGAGCTTTTCGGACTTGATATTTCAAATGAACAGATTAGCACCGCCCAAAAGCTTCTGAATGACAGCGGATATAAATGCACGCTTTTCCGTCAGCCGATGGAAGATAACACAAATATTCCGCAGAACTATTTTGATGTTGTTTATTCAATTTACGCAATCGGCTGGACTACCGATATAAACACTACAATTAAAAATGCCGCATCATACTTAAAACAGGGCGGTATTTATATATTCTCGTGGGACCACCCGTTGCTTCACTGCGTTGACCTTGAAAGCGTAGCCATATCAGGCGGCAACAGAACAACCGACAAGCAGGAGCGCATTATTTTCAGCGGTAATTATCTGGAAGAGGATTATTACACCTTTGAAAAGAACGGCAATCCGCTTACTTTACAAAACCGTAAAATATCCACCTATATCAACGCCCTTGCAGATGCAGGTTTTGCCGTTGAAAAGGTAATTGAAGAAACCAGCGACAAGGTTTTAACAAAATCAGCCGAGTTTTCTTCAGGATATTATGCAGATTTTAAAGCAAAGCATTTTCCTCTTTCCGTTGTTTTTAAAGCAAGAAAACTATAATATTTAAGGAAAAACAGAATATGGCATTAAAAAAACAAAGCAAGGCTTTACTGTATCCTGCTATAATCGTACTGACCGTAAACCTGATTTTGTTTTCCGTTAAACTGTTTATAGGGCTTTCCTCCAACAGTATAAGCGTTTATTCCGATGCGGTGAACAACCTTTTCGACAGCCTTTCAGGTATACTTACATTGGGTTCGGTATTTTTTGCGGGTTCAGGGTATTTTAAAAAGAAAACCGAACAGCTTTTATCGTTTATAATTGCCTGTTTCATAGGCTTTTCGGGAATATATTTTTTATATTCTTCTTTTGAACGGCTTATGTATCCGACACCCGTATGGTACACGCAGAAATATTTTATACTGCTTTGCGCCACAACCGCGGTAAAGCTTTTACTTTATTTTGTTCTTAAAAAAATATCGGCAAAAAATTCTTCACCGGTAACACGGCTTATGGCAACGGACAGTCTGCTCGATTTTTTTATAGGGCTTACTACTCTGCTTACTCTCCTGCTTTCAAAAAGCGGCAACTACGCATTCGACGCTATTTGCGGAATTGTAATTAGCATAGTTATTATCGTTTCAGCAGTAAAATCAACCGTAAGTACTGTAAAACAGCTTATAAATTATGCAGATAAAGAAAAGCGAGAAAAAATTGAACATTTGCTTACTTCGGAAGAAAAAATAAAAGCAATTTATCATAAAGAATTTATTGATGAAAATATCTGCCTTGTAACAGCAGAATTTTATGGGGTGAATGACGCTCAGTTACAAGCAATATGCAACAACATAAAGGAGCAGACAGATATTCAGATAATTTTTAAACAGAAAGGGAAATAAACATGAAGGGTAAAAAGGCATTAAAAATCATAGGTATTATAGTTGCGGTTATTGCCGTACTTATTGCGGTAAGCATTGGTGTAACAGCCATAGGCAACAAGGCAAACACAGAAAAAGCAAAAAGCTTTGAAAAGGTACAGATTGAAAATCAGCTTATACCCGTAAAGGGTAACGACGGCAACTGGATATTTACCGCTGACCGCGATTTCAGGGTAATGCAGCTGACCGACATACATATAGGCGCAGGCTGGATGTCACAGAAAAAGGACGCAATGGCGCTCAACGCTGTTGCCGCAATGATAACGGCTGAAAAGCCCGACCTTGTTGTAGTTACGGGCGATATCGCCTACCCTGTTCCCTTCCAGTCAGGCACATTCAACAACCTTGCAGGCGCAAAAATATTTGCCGCACTTATGGAGCAGCTCGGTGTTTACTGGACTGTAGCCTTCGGCAACCATGATACCGAGGCATACAGCTACTATAACCGCGCAGAAATTTCCGATTTCTATGAAAACGGCGGCTTTGAATACTGCCTTTATCACCGCGGACCTGAAAATATTGACGGCTACGGCAACAACATTATAAAGGTTCAAAATTCAAACGGCGAAATAACTCAGGCTATATTCACCTTTGACAGCCATTCATATACCGACGGTGACTACCTCGGAATTTTCTGGAAGTATGACAATATTCACGAAAATCAGGTTGAATGGTACAATCAGGCAGTGCTTGAAATGAATGAACACAACGCAAAACTTACAGGTAACGAAAGTGCAACTGTAAAATCAAGCGCATTTTTCCATATTCCGCTTACAGAGCAGCGCGACGCATGGTACGAATATGTTGAAAACGGATTTGAGGACACGGAAAATGTAAAATTCGTTTACGGCAAAGCCGGTGAAGACGGTAAGATTGTTTACCCCGGCATGAACGAGGACAGCCTGTTTGAAACAATGCTTGAACTCGGTTCGACTAAAGCTGTTTTCTGCGGACACGACCATGAAAACAACTTTTCCGTTGAATACAAAGGCATACGCTTATCCTACGCTATGAGCGTTGACTACCTTGCCTATCCCGGTATTTACAAGCTCGGCACACAGCGCGGCTGTACAATGATTACATATTCACCTGACGGCAGCTTTGATTGCAAAAACGAAAACTACTACCAGGATAAATACACTTCCCTTTACAATAAGGAAGCTGTAACAATGCAGGAGCTTACAAATCTGGCAGAGCTGCCGGAGTAAAAGTTCAGACAAGCTGACTTTTAGATAATAAATATATATTCCGGAGCGAAGCGACCCTTAATTTTCCACTTTCCATTTTCAATTTTCAATTAATCTCAAATAACCGATAAGGTCTAACCGCCTTATCGGTTATTTTTTTTTGCACTTAATTATGAACATTTTGTTAACATTTCAGCTTTTTGCCGTTTTTGTCAACCTTTTTGGGTGAATTTTTGCCGTGTAAGGCTATTAAGTGAGAGGAGCTTTTGAAAGTTATTATGTAAAGTTACTCCGCTTTACATAATAATGTGATTTCCGCCACAATTCATAAGCACTCTACAAACTTACAGGAAGGTGATAAAATAGCAAAAAAATCACTCAGCAAAAGGGAAAAACTCTTTTGCCTGAACTATGTACTGCTGCGCAACGGCAGAGATGCCGCGGCAAGGTCAGGCTACGGTATAAACCCACAGGCGGCAGCAGCAAAGCTGCTCGGCAGAAAAGAAATAGCCGCTGAAATCGCACAGCTTTCTGCTGCACATGAGCCCAAACAGAGCGATGCGGCAACAGGCTATAAACGGCTTGCCTTCGGCTCTGCAGCAGATGCGTTAAAGCTTCTTTTCAGCGAAGAAGCACCCACTCAGCAGGAACTTGAGCAGATGGATTTTTTCAATGTTGCCGAAATAAAGCGCCCAAAGGGCGGCGGACTTGAAATAAAGTTCTTTGACAGGCTCAAGCCCCTTGAAAGGCTTGCTGAAATAAGCTCGGATTCGGCACAGACTGCTTTACCGTTTTATGAAGCGCTGAACAACGGCGCAAAGGCACTCGGCGGGAGAGATGCGCATGAGTAAAGCAGATAAGCTTTACAGTAAATTCAAACCGTTTTCCGAAAAACAGCTTACCGCACTCACATGGTGGTGTCCGTCATCGCCGTATAAAAACCGCGATGCGATAATATGCGACGGTGCTGTAAGGTCGGGTAAAACGCTTTGTATGTCCATCTCGTTTATCTTCTGGGCATTTTCAGCCTTTGAAGATACAGCCTTTGCAATCTGCGGCAAAACAATAGCTTCGCTTAAAAGGAATGTTATTACATCGCTACTCCCGACACTTGGCGAGCTTGGCTTTGAGTGCCACGAAAAAGTGACACAAAACAAAATTGAAATTGTGTTCAACGGCAGAAAGAACAGCTTCTGGCTTTTTGGCGGCAAGGATGAATCCTCTGCCTCACTGATTCAGGGCATGACACTCGGCGGAGTATTGCTTGACGAAGTGGCACTTATGCCGCGCTCGTTTGTTGAGCAGGCGTTGGCACGCTGCTCGGTTGACGGATCAAAATTCTGGTTCAACTGTAACCCCGATAATCCTCTGCACTGGTTTCATGAGGAATGGATAAAAAAGTCCTACGAAAAGAACTGCCTTTATCTGCACTTTCTTATGCAGGACAACCCTGCACTCACACCGCAGATTATTGAGCGCTACCGCAGCCTTTACAGCGGTGCATTTTATGAACGCTTTGTTGAGGGCAAATGGGTTGCGGCACAGGGTCTTGTATATCCGTTTTTTTCTTACGAAAACCATGTGGTGGACCTTGCCCCCGAAAAATGCGAAAAACACTGCATTTCGTGCGACTACGGTACGGTAAACCCTGCTTCCTTTGGGCTATGGGGGAAAAAGGACAGAATATGGTACAGGCTTCGCGAATACTACCACGATTCTCGTGCCGCAGGCTTTCAGAAAACGGACGAAGAGCATTACCGCGCACTTGAAGAACTTGCGGGTAGTGAATACATAAGCGAAATTACCGTTGACCCGTCGGCAGCAAGCTTTATTGAGTGTATACGCCGCCACGGCAGATTCAGGGTCATACCTGCCAGAAACGATGTAATTGACGGTATACGCAAGGTATCGCAGGCGCTCAAAAGCGGTGAAATAAAAATCTGCTCCTGCTGCACCGATACAATACGCGAATTTTCGCTTTACCGCTGGGAAGATAACTGTATTAAGGATGTACCTAAAAAAACTAATGACCACGCAATGGACGACCTGCGCTATTTTGTCACCACCTTAATGGTCGGCAATGACAGCAGCTTCTTTGCCATTGCACAGGAAAGGAAGGATTAAAAATCAGACTATTCAGAAAAGCATCGCAGAATCCCGAAGTCTGCGCGGTGCAGACGGGTAAAAATGCAAACCCGTATACCCTGCTTGAAAGCACACCGCTGTACAGTCAGAACCTGCGGCTTTATTCCGCGCTGCGGCAAAGTATACCCGTAATTGATGCCGCGATAATGAAAATTGTGCGGCTTACGGGCGGATTCTGCGTGCGCTGTACCGATGCTTCTTCGCAACAGCAGCTTGATGAACTGCTTGAAAGCATCAATGTCAACGGTACGGGCAAAGGTATTGAAAACTTTGTCAGCAGCTATTTTGAACAACTGCTGACCTATGGCACAGCCGCAGGCGAAATCATTACAGATACAAGCGGATTCCCCTATGCATTTTACAATGCACCGCTTGAAAACCTTGAACTGCGGCGTAACACAAACGGCATTGATGTTGATATTTATTCATTAAGTTCAGGCAAAGCGGAAAAAGTTAAGTACCCGCAGCTAATTATTATTTCTGCGCTCAATCCCGACCCCGGTGCGCTTTGCGGCAATTCGCTGCTTAAAGGCTTACCCTTTGTTTCGGAAATACTTCTGAAGATTTTCAAAACAACCGGCACCAACTGGGAGCGTTTGGGCAACACACGCTTTGCCGTAACCTACAAGCCCGCAAACGATACGCTTGACAGGGCATATGCCAAAGAAAGAGCTTTGCAGGTTGCCAAGGAGTGGAGCAGCGCCATGAGCAGCGACAGCGTAAAGGATTTTGTTGCTGTAGGCGATATACAGATTAAGGTTATAGGCGCGGAAACGCAGATACCCGACAGCGAAATACCGGTTCGCCAGCTGCTTGAACAGATTGTTGCAAAAACAGGCTTGCCGCCGTTTCTGTTAGGATTAAGCTGGTCAAGCACGGAGCGCATGTCATCACAACAGGCTGATGCACTTACAAGCGAGCTTGAAGCCTACCGCCGCATACTTACACCTGCAATAAAACAGCTTTGTACAACCTGTCTGCGCCTTATGGGCTTACCCGGCGGCTGCGAAGTAATATGGGACGACATAATGCTGCAGGACATGGTTGAAATTGCAAAAGCAGAGCTATATTGCGCACAAGCACAAAATCTTATTGAGGAGGAAAAATGAAACCCTTATACAAAAACATGTTCAACAGCGTCAACGGCGCACAGCCTGCGGAAGATGAACTTACACTCATAAACCGCTACACTGTAAAGCCCTTGACAGCAGACGAAGTTTTCTGCTTTACCGTTACGCTTGGCGACAATGAGGTAGACCGCGATTTTGAGCGTTTCAGCGTAGACGCTCTGCGTGCGCTTGCACCCATGTTTGAAGGCAAAACAGGTATAACCGACCACCGCATGCAGGCAGAAAACCAGAATTCGCGCATCTTTAAAACATGGATTGAAGAAAGCGAAACAGAAAAAACAACACTCGGCGAAAACTACACAGCCCTTAAAGCGCGTGCATATATGCCACGCACACCAAAGGCGGAACAGTTTATTGCCGAAATTAAAGCAGGCATAAAAAAGGAAACAAGCATCAGCTGCAGCGTTTCAAGGGCTGTATGCTCTGTTTGCGGCAAAAACATAAAAAAAGAAGGCTGTCAGCACCGTAAAGGCGAAATATATAACGGCAGGCTTTGCCACACCGTACTGGAAAGCCCTACCGATGCGTATGAATTCAGCTTTGTTGCCGTACCTGCACAGCCCCGCGCAGGTGTTACCAAAGCATTCAATGCCGAAGATTCAATGACACTTGAAGAAATAAAAAAACAGTCTGCCGAGTTTGACGGCATTACATTAAGCCGCACCGCTTTTATGAACCTTACAGAACAGCTTCATAAGCTTGAACAGCTTGCTAATGATGCTGTACTTTACCGTAAGGGGCTTGAAAGCCGCGTTGTGCGCTTTGGCACGATGGCTGTACCTTCGCTTTCAGGTACGGTTTTTGAGGATATATGCAAAGCCCTTACCGCTTCACAGCTTTCAACGCTTGCAAAAGCATTTGAAAGTCAGGCTGCAAAGCTTTATCCGCTGTACCCGCAGCTTGGTACGGCAACAGAAAAAGAAACAACAAATAACAACGAATTCAAAATTTAAGGAGGAATTTTATGTCAATTTCATTCAAAGGCTTTAACGAACAGGTACTTACATTCAACACTTCCGCCGAGCTTAATGCAGGCACTCTTGTAAAAATGAGCGGCAGCGGCACAGTTGCCCCATGCGCCAGCGGCGACAAAATCATGGGCGTTGTGCTTTCATGCAGAAACAATGTTGCAAGCGTACAGGTTGGCGGCTACATAAGCCTGCCCTATTCAGGCACTGCGCCTGCACCCGGTTATTGCGGCATCTGTGCGGCGGATTCAACAAAAATCAAAACCGACAATTCTGCCGGCAAGCTGCTTGCAGTTCTTGAAAACGATACCACAGCCTCAACTGCAGGTATTCTGCTTTAATTAAAAGGAAGGAGTAAATTAACTATGGCAAATTTTGATAATATAAGACTCGAAAAAGGACTTTACTGCGGCGGTTCATTCACACGCGCACTTGAAAGCATTGACCCTTCGGAAAACTACAAGGGCAGCTCACTTGAAGGTCTTGACGCATACCAGCGTCAGCTTAAAAGATTTGATATCAAGGTAAGCGGCGCAGGCAGCGATGTTGTTGAAAAATTCTTCAAGACCTCTGACAGCGCAACACTTTTCCCCGAATATGTTGCAAGAGCAGTACACCAGGGTATGCAGGAAGCATATGTTCTTCCCAAAATTGTAGCGAGCGTTACAAAAATTGATTCACTTGATTACCGCTCAATCACAAGCATTCCCACAGATGATGACAAAGCACTCAAGGATGTTGCGGAAGGCGCACTTATTCCGCAGACCGTTGTTAAAACACGCGAAAATCTTGTAAAGCTCCGCAAACGCGGCAGAATGCTTGTTGCTTCGTATGAAGCTATCCGCTTCCAGCGTCTTGACCTTTTCACGGTTACACTGCGCCAGATTGGTGCATACATTGCAAAGGCACAGCTTGCCGATGCAATTGACGTTATCCTGAACGGTGACGGCAACAGCAATTCAGCGGCTGAAACAGCAGCCTCATCTTCACTTTCTTATGCAGATATTGTAAACCTGTGGAAGGACCTTGACCCGTATGAAATGAATGTGCTTATTGCTAACAATGCAGACGCGGTAAGCATGCTCAACCTGCCTGAATTCAAGGATTCTGCGGCGGGTCTTAACTTCCACGCTACAGGCAAGATGATTACACCAATCGGTGCAGAGCTTATCCGCTCCGGCTCGCTTGAGAGCGGAAAAATTATTGGTCTTGATAAAAACTGTGCGCTTGAAATGGTAAAGGCGGGCGATGTTATGACCGAATATGACAAGCTCATTGACCGCCAGCTTGAAAGAGCGGCAATCACTTCAATTGCAGGCTTTGCAAAAATCTTTACCGACGCTTCGCGCGTGCTTACTGTTTAATTTAAAACGGGGGTAATGCTTTGGTCAGTATAACCAGCGTTTTAAACAGATTGAGGCAGCTTGTTACCCTTGACGAGCAGGGGGCAGAGAATGCTCTGCCCCTTTGCGGGCTCTGCCTTGAAGAAATCCGTTCAAAGCTCAGAAGCGGAGCAGATGAAAACGATATAAGACTTGCACAGGCTGCAGCAGGACTTGCTTTTTACCGCCTAATGCTGCGAAATGCCGCAGACGGCAGCAACGCAACAAGCTTCAAGGCGGGCGATGTAACCGTTACACGCTCACCAGCGGCAAGTATGGAGCTTGCCGTATCAGTAAGGGATGAAGCGCTTGCCGCAGTTACAGACCTGCTTGAAGACCGCGATTTTATATTCAGGCAGGTGGATGTATGACAACCAAAACGCTTTTTAAGCAATACGGACGAAATGTCAGTTTATGCACAAACGAGGGAATAAAGCAAAGCTATAAAGCCCTGATTCAGCCCTTGCGATACAAAAACAAAATGTATCTTGACGGCATATACACGGAAATCGGCTTTAACAGTCAGGGACACTACCTGTACATAGGTCCGCCCGATGTTGACCTTACCGCCGCCAGCGACGGGGAATACTTATCTGCTAACGGAATGAATTACCAGATTGACCGCGCTGAAAAGGTATATGCAGGTGAAAAGGTATTTTACATATGGGCAATTATCAGAACAATAGTAGAGGAGAATTATTAAATGGCTGACTCAATAAGCGCAATGCCAAAAGAAATCGCAGGATGGCTGAACAGCCAGAGTGACATATTCAGCGATATTCTTTTTGTAACGGAGTTTCCGCCCGTACCTAAAGCTACACCGCTTCACAGAACGGTTGTTTCCGTAGGACTTGAAAAAGTGACTATAACCGACCTTTTCAAAGAAAACAGCGAAGGTGAGCTTATACCCGACGAATATTGCCGCATGGCAGATATCAGGATACGCTTTTCGGTTTATGTCCCATATTCCTTCGGCGGTACAGCCTGCCACGAAGCGTTTACAAGGGTTGTGGACTGCCTTAATTTCAAAAGCGATTTAAACCTGAAGGAATCAGGCTGCGGCAGCATTACGGCTGACCGCGAAACCGATGCTTTTGTGCTTAAAAGCTGGGTGGACATTGAAGCTGAATTCTGCCCTGCAGATTCAAGCGAAATTCAATACGAATCTTTCCTGCCGAAAACCTTTTTCTGTCAATCTCACCTGAATGACGGTTCCATTCATGTGACTACAGATGAAAAGGAAAAATGGAACAGCAGCATTACAATCGGCTCTTATTTCGGAACAGATGCATCATCACGCAGCATAAAGCTTGGCTTTCAGCCTAAGGCTGTGTTGGTTGCCGCGGCATCTCTGCCACTCGTTTATTCGGATACATCAAATGCATCGCACTGCATGAGTGCGATTGCTACACAGAACTCTTCAAGTGCAGGGCTTGAAATAACTTCGGACGGCTTCAAAATTATTCAGGGAACATCCCAAAACTATGCCAACACTTACACAAGGCTGAATAAATTGAATGTAAATTATATTTACATCGCGCTGAAATAACATACAAATTAAAATAATTATTAAAAAGTCCTCTGTTTTAGTTGATTTTTATTTTACGGTGCGTTATACTGTAAAAAAAATCAGAACCGAGGGCTTTTTTATGTCAAACAAAGAATTCAACAACAAAGGCGTATATTCTCTTATTCTGACCCCCTTTAATGAGGATCGTTCAATTAACTTTGAAACCTATAAAAAGTATGTCGAATGGCAGGCTCGCCAGGGTGCAGATCACCTTTTTGCTTGCTGCGGCAGCTCTGAAATGACAACACTTTCACTTGATGAAAGAATCAAGCTTGCAACACTTGCCGTTGAACACTCAAACGGTATGTCAGTTGTTGCAACAGCCAACCTTGAACCCACTTGGCACGGCCAGATTGAAGAAATCAAGCGCATGGAACAAACCGGTGTTGACGGACTTGTTTTCGTAACCAAGGGCTACTGCGACAATAATGACAGACTTTTCACATACCTTTCCGAACTCAGCACATACACAGACCTTCCCATCGTGCTTTACGAGTTCCCCGGAATGCAGCCGCACCTTATGGCAGCCGAAGTTTACGGAAAGCTTGTTGAAACAGGCAGATTTGTCGGTATAAAGGACACAACCTGCAAAATTGAAACAATCAAGGAAAAAATTGCTGTTCAGGGCGATTCCGCTGTTCTTCAGGCTAACATTCCCTACCTTATGGAAGCATATGAAGCAGGTGCAAGAGGCGTTGTTGCAACACCCACAAGCTGTGCCGCATATCTGTTCTCCAAAATGTATGACGAATTCTTTGTAAAGAACGACAGAGAAGCCGCCAACTACACACACCAGCAGATTTGTGTACTTGACAACGCCATTGATTCAGGCTTCTGTGCAAGCGCAAAATACCTTGTAAGCCTTTGCGGCATTGACGATTTCAACTGGTACACAAGAGGCGCACACCATCTCAACAGCCAAAGGCTCAAGTCAATCCGTGTATTCTTTGACTGGGCAAAGGCTACAGGCTTCAAATTCTACAACGACTGATTATAAGTTAACTAATTAAAGGCGGTATTATATTATGGCTGAAACTATTAGCTTCTCCATAGCACGAAAAGGCTACGACTGCGGCGAGGTTGACAACTACCTTACCACACTCGTTGATTCATTGAACCAACTGCGCGACAGTTATTCGCAGCTTCAGGCGCAGTACGATTCCCTTTACGACAGCAACAGCAAACTTGTAAAGGAAAACGCACACCTCAAAAGCGATTGCACGGCACTTGCCCTTGCAATAAAAAAACAGCGTGAAGCAGCTGAAACTGAAACACCGCATGTTGAAGTAATAGCTGACAGCGAAAGCGATACATCAGAACAGATTGAACAGCTTAAAGCCGAAAACAAAGCAGCTAAAGAAGAAATAGAACAGCTCAAAGCTCTGCTTGATGAAAAGCAAGCATCAGGCAACGGCGAATACGGCGAAACCGCTTCAAAGATGATATCCGAAGTTGCCGCCGTAGTACAGAAGCTTGAAAAAGATGCCCGCCGCAAGGCAGAAGCCATAACGGTTTCCGCAAAACTGGAACAGGAAAGAGCAAACATAATAAAAGAGCGTGTCAACCAGGAGGTTGCAAGCCTTATGGAAATGCTGGAAAGCTTCCTGGACCAGAATAAAGCTGAAAAAGCAGAATAAAATCAACACTGTGGGGCGGCAAGGCTTGCCGCCCCATTTTTAATAGAAGGATTATAATGAAACACATTCTTATTTCAAAAGAAAGCAATCAATATGTTGCTAACCTGCATTGTCACACCACGCTGTCAGACGGCAGACGCACACCTGAAGAAATACGCGATGCATATAAAGCACAGGGCTACAGCATTGTAGCTTTTTCAGACCATGATAACTACTTTGATCACAGCGATTTTTGCACAGAAGATTTTGTTGCAATCAATTCATTTGAGGCAGATATAAGCGATAATATTGTAAAAAGCGGTCAATTCCGCCGCTGTTACCATTTAAACGCTTTCAGTATAAATGGTGATAAAGAAATCTCTCTGCCCCCAACACCCGATTACAGGGATATGAACGCAATAAACGAATATATAAAGCAGCTGAAAAGCCTCGGCTTCATTGTTGCATACAACCACCCCTATTGGTCCATGCAATGCCTTGACGATTATCGCAACTTAGAGGGCTGCGACATGCTTGAAGTATTTAACAACTCTTGCTATATCGAAGGCGGTGAAACCGGACAGGAGCATGTTTATGACGAAATGCTTCGCAGCGGCAAACGCCTTTACTGTACAATGGCTGATGACAACCACAACGAATTCCCCTTCGGCGATGTGCGCTGTGACAGCTTCGGCGGAAAAACCGTTTTCCTTTGTGACACACTCAGCTACAAATCCGTAATAGCCGCTATGCAGAGCGGTTCATTTTACTGTACACAGGGTCCTGAGATATATGAACTGACACTTGAAAACGGCAAGGTGCATATTGAATGCTCTGATGCGCAGCGCATTGCGCTTTCCACAGCCGGCAGACGCACAAAAGCACTTCACGCAAGGCCCGGCGAATATGTTAATTCAGCTGATTTTGCACTGGAGGAAGAGGACATATATTTCAGAATTGAGATTATCGGTCCTACAGGTAAACGCGCAGACACAAACGCATATTTTATTGAAGACTATGAGGAATAAACTGCTATGAGAATGAGAAAGAAAAAATACCTTGATGAGCGTCTGGCGCAGTGCGATAACATCATCAAGCTTTTCAGCGATGACCGTAATTTTCAGACCGCTATTGAGAAAAAAGAATATATCAATTTAACCGAGCTTTTCGGCAACAGCAACCCTGTTGTACTTGAAATCGGCTGCGGCAAGGGCAAATTTGCCTGCGAGCTTGCCAAGCGCAACCCCGATATAAACATACTTGCTATGGAAAAGGTTGCTAACGTAATTGTTGCCGCAAGCGAAAATGCCAAAAGTGAGAATCTTAAAAATGTTAAATTTCTTCACGGCGGTGCGGAGTACCTTGAAAAATTTATTGAGCCCGAATCAATTGAGCGCATATACCTTAATTTTTCATGCCCCTACCCGAAGAATTCATACGCTAACCATCGTCTGACTAATACTCGCTTCCTTAAAAGTTACGCAGTAATACTTAAAAAAGGCGCAGAAATCCACCAGAAAACAGATAATATGCACTTTTTTGAATACTCAATTGAGCAGTATTCCGATTTTGGCTTTACAATAAAAAACATATCGCTTGATTTGCACAACAGCAGTTTTGAGGGCAACATAGAAACGGAATACGAACACCGTTTTGCTTCCCAAGGTTTCCCGATATACAGACTTGAAGCATATTTAAAGTAAGGGTGAATACGATGAAAACAGCATGGCTTGCAGGCGGCGGAGATTTTTTTGCCGCAGGCTTTAAACCGCAACAAAACGATATAATTATTGCTGTTGATGCCGGCTACGCATACCTTGAAGATATGGGTATAGTACCTGACACGGTAGTCGGCGATTTTGATTCGCTTGAATTTATACCCGACCACCCCGAGGTTGAAACACACCCTGCAATAAAAGACGATACGGACATGATGCTTGCCGTAAAAAAAGGCATTGAAAAGGGTTGTACACGCTTTATGATATTCGGCGGCACAGGCGGCAGAATTGCGCACACACTCGGCAACCTGCAAACACTTTGCGGCATTGCCGAAAGCGGCTTTGAAGGGTATATGATTGATAAGGATTATATTTTTACCGCGGTAAGCAACAGCAAGCTTGCTTTTTCAAGCCGGCACAGCGGCTATATTTCCCTGCTTCCATGGGGAACTCCAAAAGCGCAGGTTACAATAAAAGGGCTTAAATATGAGATTGACCGCGCCTATCTGCCGCACAACAGACCGCTCGGCATAAGCAATGAATTCACGGGCAAAGAAGCCGAAATAACAGCACACAGCGGCACAGTTATAGCTGTGTTTGAAAGCCAAGGCATATTGCCCGAAAGAGAGGAAACAAAATGAAAATAAGCGGCGCAATATTCGACCTTGACGGCACACTGATTGACTCCATGCCGATATGGAACAACCTCGCTTACAATTTTATTGTTTCCAAAGGTGTCACCCCGCGACCCGATTTGCGCGACAGGGTTTCAACAATGTTTCTTCGTGAATCGTCGGAATATATCGTCAGCGAATATAAGCTTGACTGCACAGCTGAAGATGTGCTTGCCTATATGCACGAACAGATTAACGATTTTTATATAAACCGAGTTTCGCCCAAACAGGATATAATCGCTTTTCTTGATAAATTAAAGGCTGAAAATATCAGAATGTGCGTTGCAACCGCAACAGAACGCAGACTTGCCGAAGCATCGCTTAAACTAAACGGTATGCTTGAATATTTTGATGAAATTTTCACTTGTGCGGAAATAGGAATCAGCAAGCAAAGCCCCGATATATTCGAGCTTGCGCTGAAATCTCTCGGTACACCCAAAAGCGAAACCTTCGTTTTTGAAGATTCGCCGCACGCGGCAACAACCGCACACAAGGCAGGCTTCCCTGTTGTTTCAATTTACGATAAAGCCGCCGCAAACAAAGCAGAGGAAATTAAGGCAAACAGCATTTGTTATATAAACAGATACGAAGAACTTAACACATTTTTTGATAACTTAAAATAAAAAATAAAATAGTCACAATTTTTTTCAAAAAAGGCTTGCTTTTTGTTTTTATTTGTGCTAATATATTCGAGCGGTCGAGAAACCGCACTTTTGCGCTGGTAGCTCAGCTGGATAGAGTGTTTGGCTACGAACCAAAAGGTCAGGGGTTCGAGTCCCTTCCAGCGCGCCAAAATAAGCAGTACATCGTCAGATGTGCTGCTTGTTTTTTATGTGATTCAGGGGCTCGAACCCGCGAGGGGTCAAAGCGTTAAGAAAACAGTCCGGTGGACTGTTTTTAGCTTTGAGTGGCGAGCATTTATGCGAGCCGTAAGCCTGCAAAGCAGGCGGTCGAGTCCCTTCCAGCGCGCCAAAATAAATGCTGTAACCGTCAGGTTGCGGCATTTATTTTTTTGTGTTTGTATGGACTCGAACCCGCGAGGGGTCAAAGCGTTAAGGAAACAGTCCGGTGGACTGTTTTTAGCTTTGAGTGGCGAGCATTTATGCGAGCCGTAAGCCTGCAAAGCAGGCGGTCGAGTCCCTTCCAGCGCGCCAATGAAAATCGTTGAAATCCCAAAGGTTTCAGCGATTTTTGTTTTTTGTGCAAGAATGATTTTTGAAAAAAAGCACACAAAAAAGCACACAGAATCGTAAAAAAGTCCTATCCAAAGCATTAATGCACGGAAAGGATTTATTTTTATGGCAACAGTATCATTACCGTATTTTAAACCCCAAATATGGACTATCCATATCACCATATTCAGAAACAGTATATATTATTGTGATTAAAGCAAAATAAAATGACATATTTGAATTTTCACCATAAAAGCAAACAGCAAACCGCATTACCCTTGTGTAATACGATTTGCTGTTTTTATAAATTATGCAAGCGATGTAAACATATTAATTATAAACTCTAATATCATTGCAAAAAATTCAAGCATTTCATTGAAAAAATCAGCTAATGAATCTAAAAATGAACTATTACCTGTATTTCCTGGTTCTTGCGTTTCTTCTTTTTCATTTATGACAACAGAGAAAGCAGCAATCTTTGTATAGCCCCCCTCGGAATAGCTAACTCTCACCGTACTTGTTCCGGCTTTTGATGAATCGAAACCGTAAACCTCATAGTTTGTAATTACAGCAGATGTACCATCTGAATAATTGGCTTCTACTACCATTCCTGTAGTATCAAGATTCTCACCTATATTATATTTTGTTTTTGTTGGTAAAGTATCAATACTTATACTTGACAAAGTTTTGGTCACTACAGGTGGTGCAACGGGCGTATCAGCATTATCATTGAAAATAATAAATGCATATTTTCCTGTATGCATGTATTCGCTGCCGCCCATACAAATTTCAATATAATATGTTTCACCTTTTTCAAGTTCAACATTTAAAATTGCATTATTACCATGTGCTGTAAAACCCGTTGCCAAAGTTTGCGAGTATCGGTCAAAAAGAGTTATGTTGACACATCTGGAAGAAGAATGACTACCTTCAGGCAATTCGCCTCTATCAAGCACTATTTCGTAATCACCTGAAACCGGAGCTACAAATTTGAACCAATCCTTATCGTAATCTCCATTTAGTGAATTTGAAATTGTTTGGTTTATTTCAACGGATACTGCTTTTTCCATTTCATCCGGTGCAGTATCATAATCAATTGAAACAGTTATTTCAAAATTACCTTTTTCTACAACATCTTCATGTGTTATTTTAATAAAATATGTTGTGTTGCTTTCAAGTTTTTTGCTTAAATATCCGTCACCATATTGTCCATAGAATGCAGCTATTTCTTTGCTGTTTATATCCAACAGCTGTACACGAGGATTTTGATGGTAATGTAAGCCTTCAGGTAAGTTGTAGTTAATTAAATCAACTCTGTAATATGCATCTGCAAACTCTGTGGTGAATTTATACCATGCTTCATCTGTGGAAGAACTTAATGAACCAACATATTCTTTATTAAATTCAGGTACGAGAGTAGCAGTTGACATGCTTTTGCCAGCATTGAGCGGTGTAGCTACAGAGAGTGCATTAATACCACTTACAGAAACTAACATTAGCACAGAAATAATTAAAGCAAAAATTTTCGTTTTTTTCATATTGATATATCCTTTCATATTTTTAGTTGCAAATACATTCAACATTGAACAAATTATATCACTATTGATTTCATTTGTCAATAGTGATATTATTTATCATTAATATTATTTCTTTAGCTTGATAAAATAAATCAAAACAATCTGTGAGGTTTGGTTTATGATTAATTTCAAGCTGATTGGTCAAAGAATTAAAAACGCAAGGAATGAAAAAGGATATACGCAGGAGCAATTTTCAGAAATTCTTGAAATTTCGGTTGAACATTTAAGCAGAATTGAAACAGGCTCATGCAGACCAAGCCTGCAACTGATTGAAAAAATATGCAACCGACTTGAAGCATCAGAAGAAGCCATTATGTTTGGCAATAAAGACAATAAGCCAAGCAATGAACTGATAAATAAAATCGCCTGCCTTTCCCCCGAAAAGCAACAGGCAATTTCCATGATTGTTGATTTGATTGAAGAATAATGATATTTAATAAACCTTGAAATATACAGTTTATTGATTTATATTAAACTGCGAGGTGAAAAGCATGCCATACAATAAAAAACCGAAAATGATACTTTTTGATGTCGGCGGAACGCTGTTCAGCGGCGGCAATTTCAGCGCAGCAAAAGGATTTGACGCTTTACTCAAATACGCAAAAAGTGCTGAAAATATCAGCGGTGAAAAGCTTGAAAAGCTCTGGACAGAATACTATGAAGGAACCGGGAAACTGAAATCCGTGGCAGGCAAACCGCTTGATATTCCGCTTTCGGCTGTTATAAAATACGCAACGATGAATGCGGGCATTGAAATAAATCTTCCCATGACTGAACAGGAAGAAATATTCGACCGCTTCAATTCATCACGCACGGTTATTGATGGTGTGCCGCAGCTGCTTGAAGCAATTCATTCGCTTGGCATACGCACAGCTGTAATCAGCAACAACGCAATGAGCGGAGAAAGCCTTGCACTGGCGATAAAGCATTGGCTGCCGGGTGCAGATATGGAATTCTGCCTTACAAGTGCGGATTTGCTTTTCTGCAAGCCCGACAAAATGCTGTTTGAGGCTGCCGCAAGCTTTGCGCACCTTTCCCCTGCCGAATGCTGGTACTGCGGTGACGGACGTATACCCGATGTTGACGGAGCAAGGAATGCAGGTATGATACCTGTGCTGCTTGACACAAAATCACCCCATCCGCTTGAAATGCGTACCGATGGCGGCAACGGCGAATACATGGCAGTAAACCACTGGAATGTATTTACTGAATATTTAAAAACTTTATAAAAAGTTAAAAGCGTTCCGCTCATATCAAGAGAGCGAAACGCTTTTTATTTTGTGCTTATATTTTATTTTGCTTCACGCTGTGCAGAGTAGTTTACATCAATACTCTTTTTGAACAGCAGGTAATCGTACTGCGGTCGCCAGCTGTCACCAAGGTGAACATTATCCTTGAAGGTTTCTTCATCAGCCGCAACATTTATTACATTTACGCCCTTGATTTCGCCGTCTTGCTTGTAGCAGGTATCCCAGAATGCGTGATGACCGATATAGGTTACGCTTTCGGGAATGTAAACATAGGTCATTGCCTGGTTGTAGCTGAAACAGTCCGAGCCGATATATTCAAGACCTTCGGGAAGAGAAAGATAAACTTCACCGAGTGCGGCTTCGCTTGTAAAGTGTGTATCCGTTACCGTAGCGGATTTATATGAATATATATTTGCAAGCCTTGGAATTTCAAAAAATCCGAGTGTTTCTATTACCGTAACACCTTCGGGCAGGTATACATCGGTCATATTGGCATAGTTAAAGGCAAGCTGACCGATTGTTTTAACGCTTGACGGTACGACATAGGTAAGAACATCTTTTCTGTACTGTTCAAAATTCGCCGAATCCTCAGCAGGCTCAATTCTGAAGCCGTTTTCATCGTACTCGGCATGACCGTATTTTTCCGCCCTGTAGGTATCGTGGTCGCAGGGTACAAAAATCAGCTCGGTCATATCCTTATTGTAAATTACACCGTCAACATCGCAGTAGTTCGGGTTGTTTTCATCAATTTCAACGCGCTGCAAAGCCCAGCAGGAATAGAAAGCCTTGGGGTCGATATTAACAACATCTGCGCTGATATTTATAACCTGTATTTTTTCGTCACAGTTGAGTGCATACGGACCGACAGAAACTATTTTCTTTGTTTTATCCTTAACCACGGTAAAATTCGTATTCACATCGGGATTTTCGCGGTCATACTCAATATGAGATACATAGTCGATATCAAGCACTGTCATATAGCCTGTATTGCTGTATTTTGAAAGTTCCGTACCGATTGATGTTTCTTCGTATTCGAATGTATCCTTCTGTACGGTACGCACGCTGAAATACATTGAAAGCGAAACTGCAATAATAATAACAACGGCAAAAACAATCTTTTTGAAGGTGTAATACTTATACGGTTTATTTATGTGCGGTGCGGCAAGGCCTTCAACCCGATAGGTCCATATTTCATCCTCAGGTATGTCAAGATGAATTTCGCTGTCAACAAGCTTTGACTGAATGTTGTCTTTATCTTTTTCGTTAAGGGGGATTTGATTTTTGCTTTTCTTGCTCATATTATCCGCACCTCCTTAACCTAAATAACCGCCGGAAACGGTTTCTCCCGCTTCCTTGGCATTCTTTTCCGTTACTTCTGCACGGCGCTTTAGGACCTCCATAACCTGGTTCTGTTTCTTGCTGTCATAATCCCAGAACAGGTACGGTATGGTCATAAGGGTAAAGCCTATAACATCAACAATAATCGGGATAACGATAATATTTCTGCGCGATGCATCAATAAACAGTACATCCCAGTTGGAGTTAAAGCCGTATTTGAGAAGCATAAGCGGAATGATAAGACCGACAAAAGAAACTATAGGACCGGTAAACCAACCGAAAACACCCGCAAAGCTTTCAAGGCGTTCACCTGAAAGATACATCTGATAGTCACCGATTCTTACATCCATATCGTGTCCTGCGGTTGTGGGAACGGTTTTGGTCATTTCCATAAAGAACATAACAACAATACAGATTGTACCGCAAAGGGTCAGGTTATCGCCGCAGAACCACATTGCCGCCGCGATAATTCCGTAGCCTATGGCGCGGGTAAGCTGATAGAATATCATAATCTGCTTGTATGAAAAACGCTTTAAGAAATAGGGTGAGAAGAAATCGGGCGGAGTACCTGCAAAGGAAATCAGCATAACAATAAGGCTGTAGGGCAAGCCGCTCAGACGGAAGGTATAGAAATAGATAATCGTTACAAACGGCAGCATACCGTTACCCAACGAATCAATAAGGGCAACAATATTCTTGATTAGCAGATATTTGTTTTTCAGAACGCCGAACATACCGTCCCAGAATTTAATATCAACCTTCTTTTCAACGGGCGGCTGCGGAATACGCTCTTTAATCTTGCCGGCAAATGCCATTGTAAAGCCGGCAAGCACGGTAAAGCCTATCGGAATAACATAGCGGTAAACATTTATATCCGCCCATTCATAGCGTAATGCACCGATAATTGCGGGAACGACTATACCGACAATAGTATTGAAAAAGTGTGAAATTTTAACAGGATAGCTGCGCACATAAATTCTTTCCTGCAGGTTGGGGCTGATACTCTTTGTACAGGTTTCCATATTGTTTGCAAAGCCGAAAACATTGTAGGTTGCAAACATGAGGTTTGCAACCCATACGCGCGTTGCAACATCGGGAATATTGTAAACGGGAAGCCAGCCTATAAGGAATACCATAATGCACTTGGGTACAACATCGCAATAAAGTGAATACTTATATCTGCCGTATTTTGGTAACAACTTTTTACGCCAGAATATATTACGCGCACCGACCCAGCCGGTATACAGAAAGTGCGTACCGAAGGTTTTGAAACAGGCGGTGGCATTCATGCCCTCAAGCCCGTTGAGGTATGTAATAAACGGACTCGTCTGGTCAAACAGCCGCGAATAATCGAACAGTATGGTTGATATGCCGAAAAGTGCCATCAGACCGTAGACAAAATAAAACTTTTTCTCAGTTTTCTTTGGCAGGAAGCCGAGGTTGTCACAGACAAACCACCACATCAGCGCTGAAATATAGCCAAGCGGCATATTCAGAATGCTGATAACCGAAAAGGTCAGATACGGCAGCTTGTAGTGGTGCATGATAAGATAACAGGCTGAAGCAAATCCGATATATTCAAGAATCTTTGAGCCTGCGTAGTTACTGCCTACGGCAAAAACCACATCCTTATACTCTTTGTAGGGCACATACTTGCCCGGTGCAGGGGTGTTCCAATGAGTTTTGATTTCAGTAGCGAACGCTTTAACCTTATCCATAGTTAAGCCGGTACCGCTTTTACTCATCTGCATCGCTCCTTTGAATATTTTTGCATATAATCTATACTTTAATATTATAACATATGTGACATGATTTTACAATAAATATTTACTGCACCCTGCAATTTTTGTGCAAGGTGTTAAAATTTACACATTGTTCACTTGATTAGAACAATAATTCAATGTATAATTATTATGATTATTTTAAAATTACCAAAGGAGAACACGACAATGAACAGAAATTTTTCCGACATCACACCTTATATTTCTCAACTTGCCGCCGAATCCTGTGCAAATAACGGCATAGTACCCGAAATGTACCCACAGCACAATGTCAACCGCGGTCTGCGCGACATGAACGGTAAGGGCGTTGTAACCGGTCTTACTGAGGTTTCAAACATAAAAGCAAAGGAGCTTGATGAGAACGGCAACGAAATACCCTGCCACGGTCAGCTTTTTTTCCGCGGTATAGATATACACGATATTGTAAACGGGTTCATGAGCGAGGACAGATTCGGCTTTGAAGAAATAACTTATCTGCTTTTATTTTCCAAGCTCCCCACTAAGGAACAGCTTGACCGTTTCAAGGAAGAACTGAGCTATTTCCGCAGCCTGCCCAGCTCCTTTGTACGTGATATGATACTTAAAGCTACCAGCAAGGATATAATGAATCTGCTTTCGCGCAGCGTTCTTGCGCTTTACGCTTATGATGAAAGACCCGACGATATTTCAGTTGAAAATGTCCTGCGTCAGTGCTTACAGCTTATTTCCGTATTCCCGCTGCTTTCTGTATACAGCTACCAATCATACAAGCACTACCATCAGCAGAAAAGCCTGTTTATTCACCTGCCAAAGCCCGAATACTCAACGGCAGAAAACATATTCCACCTTCTGCGTGAGGACGGCAATTTCAGCCCGCTTGAGGCAAAAGTGCTTGACCTTGCGCTCGTGCTTCACGCCGAACACGGCGGCGGTAACAACTCAACCTTTACCACCCATGTTGTTACTTCATCGGGTACGGACACATATTCCGCAATTTCTGCGGCACTCGGTTCACTCAAAGGGCCACGACACGGCGGCGCAAATATAAAGGTTGTGCAGATGTTTGAAAACATGAAAGCGAGCATCAACACCAAGGACAAGGACGCAGTAAAGGATTACCTTGTCAAGCTGCTTGACAAGCAGGCATTTGACCAAAAGGGACTGATTTACGGCATGGGTCACGCAATATACTCCCTTTCCGACCCCAGAGCGGATATACTCAAGGGTTGTGCAAAATCACTTTCAGTTGAAAAAGGCTATGACGAAGAATTCGAGCTTTACGAAACAGTAGCAAAATATGCACCCGAAATTATTTCCGAAAAGCGTAAAATGTACAAGGGTGTCAGCCCAAATGTAGACTTCTATTCGGGACTTATTTACAAAATGATGGAGCTGCCGCCCGAACTTTTCACCCCGATTTTTGCTATTTCGCGTATTTCGGGCTGGAGCGCACACAGAATTGAAGAAATACAGAATATGGGTAAAATCATCCGCCCGGCATACATCAATGTAAAAGAGCAAACCCCATATGTAAAAATGAGTGAAAGATAAAAATGTATATTACATTTAAAAACAACAGCACAAGCGAAACAATGGTTGTCTGTGCCGAAAAGCAAAAACTTACAATAGCCCCGCAAACTTCGGCTGAAATATTCTGCCAAAGCGACAAAATAGTATTTGAAGCGCAGACTACCGCAATTGAAGAATTTGAAGATAAAACAAACAATATAGATGATAACGATAAAAACGACAGCCTGAAGGACAGAATTCTCACAAAGCTCTTTAAAAAAGTTGCCAAAAAGCTGCCATCAATCATACTAAACACAGCTTTAAAATATGAAGCAATTTTCACAGACTGCCAAAATCCCGTTATCAATTTGTTCGACAGCGAGTATTCGGTGTGCGACGGTAAGTTTGCAGAATTCTGGGATATGATACCCATTGGCTTTATCTTCACCCGTGCAGAGTGTATGAGCGGTGGAATCAGAGTTATTGACACAACGGCAGTCAACCGCAAAAAATTTCTGAAGCTTATGAGAAGCCTTCTTCTGTTTGCGCATTGGGGTATTTTTCTTGACCTGTTTTTGTTTATCCCCGATTACCTTACAATCAAATTCCTCTCCTCGCATTTTTTTATAAAACGATTGTTCATTAATCTTTATAAAAAGCCTGTTAGCAAAAGAGGAGAAATACTGTATAAAAAAAGTCAGCGAAATGAAAATGTGCTGAATGAAAGCGGCTGCCTGCCCGCAATTATAAAGGGGCTTATATTCCTGTTGATTATAGGCGGCATTTGCTGGTGGGCAGTTACAGGAGAACCCGATGTTATAGTATCGGAAGATTTTAACAGCATAGTTTGCTTTGATGAAACCTTTGTAAAAATCGAAGGCGGCTTGCCTGTAGATGCAGAAAAAACATTTTTGGGCGAATATTCAGCGTACTATCCCCTACCCGACGGCGGATACGATATGGACAATTACTACTGCTATACATACGAAACACCCGACGGCACACGCTACCTTTGGCTAAAAGATAATTGTACGGATAAAGAAAACGCAAATAAAGATTATGAAGATTACGAAAACCCATTGGTGTATAAAATAAAGGAATAAAATGTTAAATATAAAAATCCGAGGTTTCAGTTTCTAACCTCGGATTTTTATATTTAATCAACCTTTTCTCCCACAACAATCAATCAAATAAACATATCTAAAACTTTTTCAAGTCTTTTATAAAAGGCACTACCGCTAGCAAAGAACTTACCGCAGGTAAAACGCTGAACATGAAGAACAGCATTGTAAACAGAGCTATATATTCAGCACTTTCTCTTGCTACAAAACCATTTGCTATATGCTCATTCAGTTTTGCTGTTTCTGAACTTGTGAAGCCTATCACCATATATCCTGCACTCGAAATTAATGAAGATACACCGCTTTGGATTTTGATGATTGCTGTTTGGAAAGAGAAGAACAATGCGGTCGGCTTTGTGCATGACAGTTTGTATTCTAACTCTACCGCATCATCAATAAGCAGAGTACGGATATTTGAAGCAAGACTCAGGAAGCTGCCGGAAATAAGTGAAAGTATGAACATAATCGCAAAGTTTGTAAAAGTGTTCATTGTTGTTTTGTTGCCGAGATACAATACAAAAATCATTATATTCGGCAGTATGGATGCAAGGTTGCATAAGACATAAGCTTTTACATTGCCGAGTTTTCTTGATAGTATAGGCACGAGGAATGTTGACAGCATCAAACCGACAAAGCTACCTGTACCAAGCAAAAATGTATAAAAAAAAGTAAGTCCTGAATTTTTGCTTGAGAAGTAAAAAGCAACCAATGCTGATAGTACCACACCCTGCAAAGCACTCATTGAGGAGAGTAATCCTGACATAATGATTTTCTTTAAAAGCGGATTAGTGAGAATATATTTGTAATGTTGCTTTGTTTCGTTGCTTCTATTTTCGGTATGTTGTAATCGTTGTTTTGATACGGTTAACTGATAAAGAATATATCCAACGATTGAGAAAGCAAGAGCAATGATGAAAAAGGCATTTCGTTCATCTGTCTGTGTTCCGCCAAGAGCTCCCGAAACTGCAAAAGCAAGTGGCTGAACAATCAAACAACAAATGCTGCATACCATCGCACCGATAGGTCGCAATGAAAGAAGATTTGTGCGTTCTCTTTCATCTGCACACAGTACATTGGGATAACTTATCATAGGTATGTCACCAAATGAAAACATAATCTCCCAAAGGATAAATATTGCAAAGCTATATATAACGATTGTTACATTTCCAAGCGTGCTGTTGCTGTCAGAATAAATCTTCATCACAAAGCAAAGAACCGTTATTATTGCTGTCGGCAGAGGTAAATGTCGCAGATATTTCGCTAACGGCCATCTGCTTTTGTTGATGAATGCTCCTATAAACGGGTCTTTTATGGCATCAAATATTTTAGCTGTGCTGAGTATGATTCCGAGCCAAAAGGCAGGAATAAGAATAGTGAATTGAAGATAGTAGGCAAAGCAGGATGATACAAGGGCATATAATATGTTCTGCCCTGACAGACCTAAAAGATAGCGTGTTTTTTCGTTTTGCAGTTTTGTTTTCATTGTGAAACTCCTTTCACTACATACTCTCGGTATGTAAAATGGTATAATATATTGCCGCAGGTGCGGCTTGTTTTTTTGCTAACATTCATACTTTTGGTATGTATATTACCTTAATAAATTGCCACCGAGGTGGCAACCTATCATTTTCTGTTATCCATTTCGTTGATTTGCTTGTTCATATTATAAACCGCCGGATACATATCAGTAACATCAACGCCGAGCATTGCCATCATACCCAAAATAACCTGACACTTTTTCTCAATATCCTCATCACTCATTGAGAAAACAAGAGGATTGAGCCAAACATTGGCGAGTAAAGAGATAACCTCTGCAAGCTCTTTTGCAAACGGTATTTTGATTGAGCCGTCTTTTATTCCTTCTTCAAGCACAGGCTTGATTGCATTAGGTGCAATGTCATTCACAGACCTTAAAAGCAAATCACTCAACATATGTGGCATATTCTGCAGATGAATACCCATACTTCTGAACTTCTGTTCCTGTTCGTCAACAAGAGATTCATAAAGCATAGCTTTAAGCTTCTGTGCACCGTTAAGAGATGTGTCTTCTGCTATCTTATTCCACTTACGAGCCAACGAGTTTTCCTGAAAAAGCCTTGCAGTAACAGCGTTTAGAATATCCTCTTTTGATGTGAAGTGATGATAAATAGCGCCTTTTGTCAGACCGCCTAAATTATCAATAATATCTTGAATTGTCGTGTGTTCGTAACCTTTTTCAAGAAACAACCTTTGTGCCGTGTCAAGAATCAGGGTTACTGTTTCTTCGGGGTATTTATTCCTTGCCATAATTCACCTTACATACTATTAGTATGTATATATTAACAAGAGATTTATATTTTGTCAAGTTTTTGCTCAAAACATATCTAACTAAATTCATATAATCTAACATCCCGCTTAAATATCTTTGATGCAGAGTAATCCACCAATCACACGCTCCCCAAAAACAATATATACAAAAACGGTGTAACCTTTATTTCCATGGTTACACCGTTTTTTTAGTCCTTCCGTTATTCCTCCATCTGTCTGCCGAGGAAGTTTGCCGCAACCTGCACAAGCTTTATATCCGTCTGCGTAGGTGCGCTCATGCTTTCATCGCCAAGCAGTACCACCGCGCCCGAGACATCACCTGCCGCAATAATCGGCGAAGCTACCGTTGCCATACGGCTTATACCTGTTGCCGCGGTCATACCCTCGCCTGCAGTTTTTGCAACAAAGTTTTCACGACGCTCCATATAGTCCTCAAGCTCGTCAGTAAGCTGACGGTCAAGCACTTCCTTTTTCGGTATGCCCGCGCAGGCTATAACTCTGTCGCGGTCACAGATAAGAATCGGCAGATTCGTACCCCTGTGAAGCACCTCTGCATACTGCGTGGCAAGCGTAGAAAGTTCACCCACCGGCGAATACTTTTTAAAAATAACTTCCCCGTCCGGCGCAGTAAAAATCTCCAACGGGTCGCCTTCACATACAACATTGACACCGAAAGCCTTGTCCGTCCGATGATTAGCCTTCTGGACTATTGTGGCTTTTGCGATACTCTCGGTGTCCCACTTAAAATTTACGGCTTTACCTACAAAATCCGATTCTTCAAGTAGTTCTTTCGTCACCGTTCCGCATTCAAGCAACATCGCTATATCGGCTTTAAGCTGAATTTCAATGTTATTTTCAAACACCGTAATTCTATCAACAATCAGCGATAAATCAGTTTTATCAAGCTTATCCTTTGCCAGAATTTCACGGAAGATTTCAATTGCTGTTTTTGCAATCCTGTTCACCTGAATAGTCATATTGCGATGTTCAGAAGCAAAAGCAATTTGTTTTTCAAGCCCTTCAATCTTCTTCTGGAGTTCTTCCTCTATCTCAGCAAAGGTTTCTTCAATAAGCTCCCGATTGTCTTCGTGCTTCATCAATTCCCTGATTTTCTGCTTTTTGGTAGCTTTGAACTCTTCCTTTGCTTTCGCCAAATCTACTTCGAGCAGCTCGATTGAAGATTTCGACTTTTTCATCATTTCAGGCTCATTTCTGATAGCCTGTTCGAGCTCGGCAATCATTCTTTCCGAATTCATCATAACACGCTCAATATATTTCTTAATCATTATATCAAGCGTATCTGTTCTCGTGTGATGAGATGTGCACCCCTTAAGCCCACGTTTGTGATATGTACCACAAGTATAGGCAGGTGCTAAATCAGGTCTGCTCATCGAAAACATCGGACTTCCACAGTCGCCGCAGAACAAGAACCCCGAATACGATGTATCATATTTCTTCACACCACGGTAATTTGATTTTGACCTTGCCTTGAGCTGCTCCTGTGCTTTCGCAAAAGTTCTGACATCAATAATTGCTTCGTGGTTATTCTCAAAAACGATGTTTTCATCCGAGTCAAGTTTTTTATCCGAACCGTTGATTTTGGTTCGGGTATATTTTTTCTGTCGAAGTGTTCCGATATAGAAATCGTTTGTCAGAATGCCGCTGATGCTCGGAATCGCCCACACAGTGCTTGCTCTGATTTTGGTTTCTGCTCCGTCAGCCTCACGGCGTTCCTTTTCGATCATTCTGGGAGTCGGGATACCCTCATCCGTCAAGAAATTAGCAATCTTTTTATATCCCCAGCCGTCTATATAAAGCTCAAAAATCTTTCTGACTACTTCAGCCGCTTTTTCATCAACCTCAAAGGTCATTTTCTTTGTGTTTGTGATGTAGTAACCGTAGGGAACGGCACAAATCCACTTGCCTTCCTGCTGTTTGGTATTTATAACTCCCTTAACCTTTTTTGAAGCATCCGTAACAGGCATTTCGTTGACGAAGAATCTCATCTGAATCTGAATCCAATCGTCATAGGTCGGGTAGTCAATATTGTCACCGATTGAAATAATACGGACTCCTGCATCACGCAGTTCCTCAAGCTCAACAAGACCTCGCCCGTTTCTACGAGAGAAACGGGAAAAGTCCTTGATGATAAGAATATTATAATATCCGTTCATCAGCTTCGGTCTCATCAGCTGATAGTTTTCCCTCTGCTCGAATGTATAACCGCTTCGGTCACGGTCCTCATAGAAATCAAGTTCGGCATCAGGAAAGGTTCTTTCAACGTAATTCTTTATTATCTCACGCTGATTTTCGATGGATGTGTTATCTCTGTCGAGTTCGGTATCAACCGAAATTCGCAGATAACCTGCAATTCGTTTTTTACTCATCATATCTTCTCCGTTCAATGTTGTTTGTAAAATACCAACATTTTCTGAACAACATTGTAACACGTATTATTCTTTTTTTCAACTGTTTTACAAAAGTAAATATTTGTATGTACAGCAGAATTATCTTTCTGCCATTGTATAGTCACTATGAATCACCTGCTCAGCCTCTTTAACAGCCTTCTTTGCAAGCACCTGCTTATTATGAATTAAAAGCTCTTTTGTCAAGTCCACAAGATCTCCGCCTCCGGAAACGAAAGTGCAAACCTTGTATCCCTTTTGTTTCCATTCTTTATATATGTCTTGCAGAATATTCTGCAATTCTTCATTAGCTTTTTCTTCACAAGTAAGCCAGAAATATGCTATGCGATTATTCTCGCAGACTTCCAACATCATAAGGTATTATCACCTCCTTAAATATAGTTTTGTAGAATTTTCCCTATATGATACAAACAACAGGATATTTTATCCCATATTTTATTTTCATCCTGAACTCACACCGCGAGCATATAGTTTGAGACGGTTACGTCGAGTCTCCAGTGAGACAAGTGATAGATCGAAACTGCCATCAGCGACAGTCTGTCATAGACAATCGGCAGTCCTTTTTCGAGTGCAAGCTGTTTATTCTTTTCGCGCACGAAATAATTGCCACGGATTTCTTTCTTATCCAGATGTTTGGGCTTCTTCGTCTTTTTATCAATGCACTTTTCATTCCAACGCTGTATAATCTCATCCTCAAGCTGCTTTCTGTATCCCGGCTCATTATTGATTCTGTCAAGATAGTAGTTGTATGCTCTGACTGCCTGTTCAGCTCTCATATGGTGGTAATCGATACTGTTGTTCATTTCCTGTGCTGAAAACACTTTGTTTTCTGAACCGTCAAAAAACTGTTTTACTGTGCCGATATCTTCTGGTAAGATACGCTGATAGGTTTCCTTACCGCCCTTACCTCTGCGAACGACGACACAAAGATAACCTGACTCATCTTCCTTCAGGTCATTGCCGCGAAGGTTCTTCAACTCATTTCTGCGGATTCCAATGCATCTCTGCAGCTCAACCGTTCTTGAATACTTGCTGTTGTTTTCATCACTGTCCGAACGATAATGTTTACGTTCTTTTCTGGAACGGGTGTTTTCTGCCGCATACCTCTTAGGCAGATTCATCACATTAAGCGGAATCCCGTGGTAGAGTCCGACCGGAGCCATATATGTATGAATAGTGCTTGCCGTATGCTCCTTTTCTTTCAGGTACTCAATGTAATCCTCAATATGCTCGGCACATTCTTTCTTTGTTTTGCAGTCGTACTGCTCACGGCAGAACTTGATGAATTTGTCATAGTTCTTTATGTATGCCGCCCTTGTTACGTTGTTTTCATACTTCTTAAAATGTTTCGCAGCATCGTTTCTGAGCTTGCCTGAAATACTCTGCTTGTAATGCTTATTTTTCTTTTTACTCAAGGCCTTTTTCTCCTTTCCTCAATATTCAGAAAGTGTTCTGCATAGCAACGTCACTTTATCAAAACGCCCACTAAAAAATTAGTGTTAAACTGTTCGGGGGCTTCATCCGGAAGCGATAACTTGTTCTGAACAAGCCATCCGTTAAGGTCGATGCAAACCATAACGCCAAAACGAATTCCGTATATACGGAAACCGTTTATTCGCCCTACTAACTGGTTATTCCGGTTAATAACCTGAATAACCGTTAGTAAGACCGGCTCTTTTCTTTCGAAAAGCTGCCGTGTCTGTGAGAAGTGCCAGCTCAAACAAAGCACCAGCACAGGCAATGTTTTCGCTGACATTCTCACTGCTGCTCCGAACACCCTTGCATATACACAAGCTGTTCGGATTACATCGGGTACGCACTTTTCCGCAAACGAACGCAGCACACTTTTGCTGCACACCTCAATGACACCGTGTCCTTTATGAGGCTATTTGGTTTCGTCTGCTATGTTCGGACCGAAAGTGCATACCGCTTTACTCCCTTCTTGATTTATTTCATTCAACCACCTTCGCAATTTCTATCCCTGACGGTTGAACTAAAACGGGATTTTTCAATCACTTGCGCAGTGATTTTTACTCCTATCGTGATTCATTAATCATACAAATAATGTAAGAATACCTGACACTACAAAATTCAATTGCACTTTTCTTGCTAAAGACGGGCTGATTTTTAGCAAAAACTGTGTTTTTATCTGATTTTAGGCATAAATTAACCCCCTGAAACGGGTGCCATTTCGTTCAGGGGTTAAAGATCACCACCCGACTGAGTTTTTACGCTCAATCGGGTGTTAATGAGTTTATATAAGTTATTTAATTATGAATAAAAACACAAGTGTGAATAGCTTTTTGATAAAATCAAATATTGTAGCAATTATTGTTTCAATATTGATTTCGTCAGCAGGCTGTTTGGTTCTGTTTTCGGTATCTGTTGTCCCCATCTCTGCATCGTCTGTATCGAGCTGAACATTGAGCCCTGCGGATTGGTCAATGAGGGAAGCATATTCAATATATGCAGTTTGTGTTATTAGTTCTTCCTGAGCCACATTCTGATCGATGTCATTCTTTCTCAAGCCTGCGCCCATAAGCAAATCCATATCAACCTCGTTGATTAAACCGTCATGGTTACAGTCGGCCGCTTTCCACATATAATCGGGAAGATTTTCTTCTGTAAGCAGACCTGCAACGATGAGATTTACAAGGAATGCATCCTCACCGTCATACCATCCGTCACCGTTGACATCGCCGAATAGAATAGTTTTATAAACATCCACAGTATTTCCATTGTACTGAACTCCGACAACTGAACCGCTGCCAAACCTCGAAGCCGAAGCAATAGCATAAAATTCTATGTCTTCGCTGACTGTTTCAAAATAACCATCAAGACTTTCGAGACCGGCTTTAAGCCCGTAGACATAGCCGTTGTTTTCAACTGCACCCGATTGTGGCACAACATAAATCGGATCAATAAGTACAGCGGTGTTCTCAATTTTAAGTTCAACATCTTGCCAAGCCTCGTTGTATGTATCCTGTTGGGAATAAGCAAATGAAATATCTGACACACAAATATCTATATTTGATGCAACGGCAAATTCAAGAACCAAAAGCTCTCCATCCTTTGTAAGGTTAGCAGTATTGTTCCACACAATTTTAAAGCTTCCGGATGCCCTGGAAATATTGTTATCCATTAATCCATCTGTTAGTATTTCGCCTCTACTGACTGAAATGGGAGTAAGTATGCTATCGTCATATTCAACAGTAAGTCCAAATCCCATAATTCCGTTATTATACTTTATATAAACCGGAATTCTAACAGTACCACCTGCACTTGTTATTGCAAGGTCAGTTTCAAGTCTTGTTGTTTTGGGCAGCAGCTTATTGATAGAAACCACTGTACCGATATCATCGATATTCTCGGGAATAATGCAAGCAACTGTTACATCTGTTTCGCCCGAAGCAAACTCTGAAGCCTCAAAATATATGTTTAACACTACTTCATCCTGAACAATTTTTGTACCTGACCACTTCAGATAATACTTTTTACCGGAATGAGTTAGTTCAACATTTCCATCAGGCAAACCGCTGCAAATAACCGTATTGGGCAACATAACATCTCTATCACACACAAGTTCAAATTTAAACTCTGTCACCCCAAGCATATTTTTAAGCTTGAGCGGAAGAATTATTCTATTTGATTCATCTGCAAAAGCATCCGCAAAAGCAATATACGGCACAGTTCCAACGCTTGAAATAATCTGAATTTCAAACGGAGAAGTATTAAAGTAAACCGTGTTCCAATCTTCATCAAAACAGTCTGCTTCAATCGCCTTGATTTCCACTTTACTCAGCTGACTGGACACATCCTTAATAGCCTCAAACTCAACTGTGAAAAGCGTTCCGTCAGCAGTTATGTTTTTGGAAGCATAGAACACCACTTTGAGTGTTCCGCTTTCAACAACACCGCCAATGCTGTCGTTGAGATTACCTGATGAGAGTATCTCTCCTGCTGAAACACTTACCGGAGCCAAAACAGCATCATCATAGCTTATTTCAATGGCAAAACCCATAAAGCCTGTATTTTGCTCCACAATAAAAGGAATCGCCACGGTTTCTCCTGCTTGAACAGTAGCATAAGAGGCCGCTATTGTCGTTTTACCGTCGGCCTGCTTTTCATTTACCGTAATCGTGAAATCTGTGGTGACCGTAATCCCGTTTTCTGTATACGATACAGTGACAATCTCTGTTCCGGCAGCTTCCATATTACAGTTTATTGTGTAGCCGCTTGTAATAATTTTTGTGCTTGAATCATTATAACTTGCCGTCAATTCCATTCCCGTCGCGTCAAAATCATCACCGACTGTATATGTCGTTTTGTTTGGAAGGGTTGTAATTTCAATTGCTGTAATATCTTTTTCTTTTACAGTAACAAAAAATGTTGTATATTTACCACCATAATAAACCTTGATAAGTTTTTTGCCGGGACTTGAAAATTGCTCAACAGAAAAATCAACAAATGATGTGGGAATTTTAACCTTTATCCCATTTTCATTCTCCGCCATAATTTCCAAACCCTCTGTATCCAAATATTCTCCAACAAAATATTCATTTTTGGTAATGGGATTGCTAATTTCGAGTCTGGTAACTGCAAAATCTAAAACTTCAATTTCAAAGGAACAACTGATTCCGTTAAACGAAACCGTAACTTCTTTAATTCCGGTTGTATTCATATCAGGCTGCGAAACTGTAAATCCGTCATCAATCAGTATGCTTTCTCCATCTTCTGTGTAAACCAACAACGATAATCCGAATAAATCAAGTTTTTCAAATAAATAATAATTTGTTTTAATCGGCAATTCATTTACAGATAAAGTAAAGCTCTTAAACTTCGCATACAAGGTATGGCTTTGAGTTTGAGTCATTATCGTTGATTCGTTTATCTTTTCTCCATCGTTCTGACCTGTATACCAACCTACAAACAGCATTTTATCTTTGTATGCTTGTGGCAGTTCGCTGTAAGTCTGACCATACTCAATATCTTTTTTAGAAAAAGAACACTCTCCGTCATCAGAGTCGAAATTCACTGTAACAACTAACACATCCCATGATGCATAGAATGTCTGCGATTGAGTTATTTTAACAAGCGAGTCATGTGTTATATGATTACCTTGAGAATCAAACCAGCCAAGAAAATTATATCCGGTTCTTTCAGCAACAGGGAGCTCACCATAATAAGTATCAAAAATAACTGTTTTTTCAGTTATGTCGCACTCACCTTCGCCGGGATCAAACATAACCGTATATTCATTAGCTGACCATAATGCATAGAGATAATGATCACCGGAAACGGAAACTATTGATTCCTCCGTTATAAGTTCATTGTAAGACTGTGTTTTATACCAACCAAGAAATGTATAGCCGATACGTGTCGGAACAGGCAACTGTCCGTAGCAATCATCAAATTCTATATTTTTATCTGATATATTGCACTCGCCTTCACCGGGATCAAAGCTTACAGTATATACATTCGGAGACCAAACCGCATAAAGCACTTGATCATCAGTGATTTCAACAGTGGTTTGCTCGGTAATGAGCGTTCCATTATTAACGGATGTATGCCATCCCTCAAAGGTATAACCATTTCTTGCCGGTATTGGCAAGGAGCCATAAAGACCAGAATAAATTACTGTTATGTCGTCAAAAACCTCATCCGATCCGTTTGAATCAAAGCTGACAGTAAACTTCGGACGCTCCCACTGAGCTAAAAGCGTCATGTCCTGAGAAAGATCATCTAACTCTCCCATTTTTTTACCGTCGCTTCCAGCAGTATACCAACCGCAAAAAACATAATTTTCTCTGTAAGGAACAGGGAGTCTTTCTGCCGTTTGGTAGTTCCATTGAGCATATAATTCCGTATTCTCGTCGTTTGCAAAGTTCGAATAAGAACAAAAGGCTGTTCCGCTCATATCCGGTGAAGAATTCCATTTTACAAATTCGGCATCATAAGCAAATGTGCTTTCAGCAACTTTGCCGCCATTTGCATCAAGGACAATTTCAATCTGTTTTTGAGGAATCGTGCCAGTCAACGGATAAGTAACTCCGCTATATTTTGTTTGAGAACATAGCATCTGTTCTGATGCATCAGAATAATATGACAGTTGGTAAGTTTTTGCATCAAATGTTTTTGCTGTAGAATTTAACGCTGAATTACCACTGTCAATTGTAATCGAACCCCAATCATCCTTTGAGCCTGAATAATAAACAGAGTTTAAAGAATCACAGCTTCCGAAAGCATTTGAACCGATACGTATAACATTGTTTGAAAAAGCAACAGTTTTCAATGCTTTACAACCATAAAACATATATTCGCCAATTATAGAATATGTTTGTGGAAGAACTACAACTTCAAGTGAATCACACGAAATAAACGTATAACCGCCAAGATAAGTAACGCCTTCTTCTATTACAACTTTTTCAAGCGAAAAACAATTGGAAAAAATAGCCATTGAATTATTCAACTTGGCCAAAGTACCGGGCAAAGTTATCTCAGTAAGGGATGTGCAATATTCAAACGCATAATCCTTAATTGAAATCAAGCCCTCAGGAAGAGTGATCGAAAGTAAATTTTGTGCAGATTTAAAAGCTCCATTTGAAATTACGGTTACACTATTAGGAACTTTATAGCTTGTACGGGTATTTTTAAACGGATACTGAATAAGTTTAGTGATATTTTTATCAAATAAAACAGAATCCTTTGAAGCATAAAAACTATTTTCAGGGTCAACAATAATCTCAGCAAGTTTTTTACTATCGAAAGAACTTTCATCCAACGATGATACGCTTTTAGGCACAAAAAAAGAGGAAATATTAGTGCTTTCAAAGGCTTTCATACCAATAGTTTCTACTGTATCCGGAATTGTAATTTCAATTAAGCTTGTACCGCTGAACGCACAAGCATCTATCAGGGTAAGGCTTTCAGGTAGATCCACTTGGGTTAAAGCGGTACATTCATAGCAAAAATATCTGCCTAAGGTGGTTACACGGTCATCAATATTAACTTCATTGATCTCTGAGCGGTACGAATACCACGGAACAGAGCTTATTGAGGACCAATAGTCCATTTCTCCCGTACCGGAAATTGTTAGTACACCGGCGCATAACGTCCAAGTAAGGTCTTCACCGCAGGTGCCCGAATAAGTCGGGTTAGAGGTTGAATCCTGCTCTTCTTCAGCTGCAACAGCCGAAAACATTAGAGAATTATTGCAGTTCAGCGGAACAGCCGAAAATATCACGGCAATCGAAAGCGCAAATGTTAAATATTTTAAAAGCTTATTTTTCATTAAACATTACCTCCCGGTATTAAAAATGCAACTGCACCGACACAGCTTGAAAGGTTTCTCTTTCAGACTATGTCGGTACAGGGGACAAAGAAACTCTTTGTCCCACATACCATATCCGATAAGCCGAAAAGGGCTCTTCGGAACAATTTAAATTCAGATAGTTTCTTTACCGACAAGATATCTTGAAACCATCGATGCATCACGGTTGTTTATGTATCCGTCACCGTTTACATCAATTGCAACCATCTGTGCAAAATCTGCAGTTTCTTTTTCAACCAGATATCTTGTGATCATCGCAGCATCTCTGTTGTTAACAAGTCCGTCACCTGTCATATCGCCTGTAACAACAACGGTAATCTCATCGACAACCTTGCCACCGTTTGAGAAGCTGATAACAGTACCTGTACCTGCCAGAGCGGTGTCTTCAAGAGCATTGCCGTTTTTGTCGGTAAACACAAGGTCAGTGTTCATAAACTCGGCCTTAATTGATTCTACCGTGCAATCAGTGTTGCTGACACCTCTGAGCAGTCCGTTTTCTTCATCAAGACCTAATTTTGATCCCGAAATCAAGCAAAGAGATTCTGACGGATTTTTTGAAACACTAACAATACATTCGACCATTTCTCCTGTAGCTTCAGCTTCAACGGTTACAATTGCAACACCTTCGCTAACACCGGTTACAACACCTTCATCGTTTACAACTGCAACATTGGTGTCGTCTGTATACCAGTTGAGGTTTTTGTTTTCGGCATTTTCAGGTGTTATTGTAGCCACAAGAGTGAACGATGTACCAACCATAAGGTTATACTTGCTGTGGCTTAGTGAAACCTTGCAGTATTCATCTTCCGTTACATACTGGGCAGTTACAATCATTGTTTCTGTTACATAGTCAAGGTTGTCAGTATCCCAACCGATAAATACATATCCATCTCTTTCGCCAACGTCGGGGGCAAGAGCACTTTCGCCGTATTCTACAGTTTCTTCGCTGAGTACAGTTCCGTCATAATCTACAAAGATAACTTCAAAGGTATGTGCTGAATATTTTGGATAGAGATTAAGATCGCTTGTAACAGCTTGAGTTTCATAATCCCAGTATGTTGCAAATTCAGGGTCGGTAAAGAAGCCGAGAAAATCATAACCCTCATAATCGTAATCTCTCTTATCAATTTCAAGCATTTCGTTTGCAACTATTATCTGGGTCTGACTTCCAGATCCGAAAACCGAGTAATCGGGAATAATATTTACTATGAACATTTCGGGAATATGGTACTGATAAATTGCAGCTGTTTTTGTTTCTCTGGTTTCTTCAGCAGAGGGTTCACCAACAGTCCATTCAGACCATTTGAAAAGATTGAATATTTTCATTCTGTAACGGTACATCATATAGTCCGGAATGACATCAACATTTACAAGAGTCTGACTAAACCATTTTTCTCCGTTGAGAGCATAGTAAGGTGTCGTTGTTCCGCTGATGAAACCGCCAACAGAAAGCTTTGATTCACTGATATGCTCTTCCCATTCGCCTTCAACACCTTCAACCTCTTCGGCTGAGTAAACTGCGGTTCCGTTTTCATCAAGATATTTAAAACGAACATACCTGTATCTTGACTCAGTTACCGGATCGGGCTGCCGTGTTTCGACCTCATATGCCAGTCCGTCAAATATGGGTTCTGTAAGGCTCCAGTCACTCCATTCACCAAATTCCGAGCCGTTGTTTGTCCAGCCTTCGTTTTCAAGCTGAAGAATATAGCTATAATCGGAGGTTTCAATTACATCCTTGCAACTGTATCCCTCGTCGGTGGTTATGGTGTAGGTTTCAGTATCGTTAAGAACATACTGCGGAATATCTGCATACTCCATCCAGTCACTTGTCATAACGCCTGCATTGACTGCGTAGTAGTTGTTCATAACTTCGCTGTCATTCTTCTCAAATGCGCAGGCATAGTATCTGAGCTCAACACTTCTGTCAATGGTAATCGGTCCTGCATATTCCTCGCCGCCCTCTTTGGGATCCGAACCGTCAAGCGTGTAATAGATTATTGCATTTTCGGTTTCCGTTGTGAGTTCAACTGTCTGAGTCTCATAATACGTGCCATTTTCGAGGCTTGAAACAGGGTCAGCAACGGTTTCCTCAAAGACAAAGGTCGGATAGAAATTTACTGCTCCGCTTGTGTTTTCAAGACCGTTATCATAGCTGGTCCAATCAATGAAAACATAGTTATCCTTATCGGTTATATCAACCGCCGAAGGTGTTTCGCCATAGGGAACAATTTGTGTACTGACAAGGTTATTCTCATAATCATAAAAATTAACTTCATAGGTCTTCTTTGCAAATTCAGCCGTAATAACCATATTGTCCTTTACAACTGTTTCGCCAAGAACAACATCACCCCACCGAACAAGGTCGTATCCGTCAACCTCATCTGCTTCGGGCGGAACAAGGTAATCGCCGTATTCAAATGTTTTTGTTACAACCGTTTTATTGCTCCAGTCAACAAAAACAACTGTGTAGCTATTTTTGATATAACGAGCGGTAAGGTTAATATCGGAATCTATACAACTCAGATCGGAATCCCAGCCTACAAAGGTATAGCCCTCTTTTTCAGGGTTTGCAGGAGTTACTGCGGCCTCACCCTCAGTAACGGTCTGAGTTTCAATAACTGAACCATCGTCATTATAGAAAGTTACTGTATATTCAGGTTTGGGAGCTGAAATAGTGCCAATGGTGATGGCTTCTGTTGTTCCCTCAATACCTAAGGACATTGTGAAATCACCGGTTTTTATCGAAGGCTCTTCTCTGAGCTTAAAAGTAAAACTGTAAGATCCGTCCTCAGCGATAACCGTCTGGCCCACATATTCGCCAGTCCAGTCGGAAGCCTCATCAATCTTATAAATAAAGAGAGTCGCCTCTTCACCGGCAAGTGAGGCATCAAGAGTACCTGAAACCGTTCTGAATACGCCGTCTTTATTTTCTTCGGCAGCAAAACCGGTGTTCTTATATCTGTAAAGAGGTCTCGTATTCACCTCACGATTTGATGTTGCAGATACAGGAGTGTCGCTCCAGTTGCTCCAGCCTCCCCACTTCCAGAAATAATAGGTGTAATAAGTATCTGTATAATCATAGTGGGTGATGTGATAATCCTCTACTTGTCTGGTTTGCTGATTGTACCAATGAGTACAACCGCAACTGCATTTTGTGCTGCTGGTACTTCCGTATTTTGTTGCACCGCCAGCATTTGAAGTACCTGATATAGCATAGGGCTTATCCATCCATGCTGTTTCATGAAGGGTATACTTGTCATACTTAACAGGAGAAACTGTGTACTGAGTTGGATGTCTGTAATGGTTATACTTATACTGAGTTTTATAAAAGGTTTCAGTCCATGTGCTCACTGTTCTTTTATGGGCATCCGTATTTATTGCACCGACATAAGAGGTTGAACTGCCACGTGACGATGTGCTTGTTGTGTCGTAATGTGTCCAACCGGAAAGAGTTTTTGAGCTTGCGGTTGTAAACTGTTTATCGCGGTATTTATATTGAACCTTTGTTTCAATTTCATTATAAAGGTTGTCTGCCGGTTTGTTTTCTGACCAATCCGACCACTGGTCATGCAGGTCGATGGTGCAGCTCTTTGAAGAAGAAATCGGAACTGCATCCTTGAAGCTGTTTACAACATAAACCTCTGCAATAGAGGCGGGAGAATCGGCAGGAGTATAAATACTCTTGGGATAATCACTGGTGCCACTTGCGAGACTGAATGCCTCCGATTCGGTTGTGGAAATGAGCTTGCCTTCTGCCGTTTTGATTGCAACAACAGCTCTGCCGTTTGTAACAGCCTCCGTACACGAAACATTGAATGTAACATTATATCCGCCGGAAATAAGGTCGGCCTTAACGTTGGTAACCATTACGGGCAGTTCATCGTTACCCCACTTATAGGAAGCGGTAACAGTTAGATCGCGCTTTACCTCTGTCCATTCATCAGTATCCCAACCGACAAATACCCAACCGGTGGGAATATTCTTGTCCTCGGGCTCAACGGCACTGCTACCATAATTAATACGCTGAGTACTGCCAAGCTGATTTCCGTCACGATCAATGAACTTAACATTGTATGTATTAATTTTATAGCCTGCGTGAATTGTAAGGTTGGTTGTAACCTTTTCATAGTTGCCTTCCCAGCCGGTAAATGTATAACCCTCTCTTGTGGGCGGATCAGGAGCTATAGCATTGGAGCCGTAGGCAACGCTTCTGGTTTCTGTTCTGCCATCCCAGTCAACAAAACTGACTGTAAGCGGTGCATGAGCAGTAAAGCTTGAAGAAGCAACGGATTCCACGCTGTATTTTTCGTTTACTGCGCAAACAGTAATATGATATTTACCTGCATTGCTGACGGTGAAGGAAACACTTCTGCCGGTAATACCTTCGGATGTATCAACTACCGTTCCGTTGCTATCCTTAAGATAGGCTGTGTATGTATCTGCATTAGCAACTGCGTTCCAGCTTGCTCCAACTATTGCTCCTGTGGGAACATTCGCTTCACTTGTAAGCTTCACTGTGGGCGCATCGGGCTTTTTAACGGTTTCAAGTGCCCTTATCCAGGTTGCATATTTCAGGCATATCCAACCTGTTTTTCCGTTATAAACCGTCTTGCCCCAGCCGTTTGAGGAGATTTCCGTAACTTCAACCTCTGTGCTTCTGGGGATTGCGCTTGTGGCCAAAGAATAGCCCGAACCCGGTCCGGTGCGTATATTGAGATTATCCGCTGATGTTGTACGATATACACCGGTATTGTAGGTTGGAGCAGAAACAGTATTATTAACCGGAGTTTTATCTGTTGAGGGCTTATTGTCAGGCTCAACAGGTTTAACAAGTTCGTCGGTCTTTTTCAATATAACTTTTAAAGCATCGATTATTTCTTCCGCTTGTGAAGTTTTATTTGGATCCACAACGCAGAAGCTTGCCTTTTCGACCACAATGTAATCCTTACTTCCGTCAAGCTTAACAGAAATTTCCAAGCGATAATTACCTTCACCAAGCGACTTGAAAGTCATTGCGTTGTCGATTATTCCGTTTTTACTCAGTGTACATATCTTTGAATTGTTAGTAAGATTACCGGTACATGCGGTTGAAGTAACAATACCAAACAAACTCGTTTTGTAGATTGTTGCTTTTACATCAACAATATTTTTTGTGTAAGATGTCAGCGTTCCTCTGACAGAGAAAGTTTTTCCCTTTGTATGAGTTCTTCCGTCAAGTGCTGCAGCAACATTGTTATTATCGTGATAATTCGCCTCAAAAACAACGGGCTTAAGAGTCTGCTGTGGGTTTTTGCTCAGGTGTCCGGAATAAATCCAACCCTGAACACCCTTGTACTCGGTATAATACCACTTACTGCCGTGACCGTTATCGCCGATGAAGCCGGTTACAACAAACTGCTGACCCTTCGAAACAGCAGCTTCAACCGCATTTTCAGCATCAGCAAACGGCTCTTTTTTCATATAGAAACCAGATTTATTAGCGGTATATTGAGCATACTCGGATTCTTTTTGGGAGAGGTAGGGATCTCGATTATCAGTATATTCATCTTTAGAAAGATATCTCCAATTTGAATATAGCGGTTTTTTTATTTTTACACCTTCAGTAGGAACAAAAAATGCATCGTAAATATGCACTGGAGAATTTGCGCTTTTCAAATCCATACTTGTGAAAATTTCCATATGAATATGATTTCCTGTGCCGATACCTTTACAACCTTCTTGATAAAAAACTGTACCTTGAGGAATAACTGCACCTTCCCCCAAAGCAATAAGATTATCAATATACCAATCGTGTCCAATCGTAATGTACATATGCTGTAATCGACCATCTGCATAATGTACAGGATCTTTACTTTTTAAAAAAATAGAATTTGAAGCTGTATCCCAATCAATGTCAGTGATAACACAAGTGAAGGGTGCATAAAAGCCATCTATTTCGCCATCTTTTCCAGTTAAATCGTTAGCATACCTGTAACGAGAAAATGCGCCCTCGCTATTATATTTTTTCCAAGTATGATTACCTGTACATTCACCTTGATTAATGTACATATATTCCATGGGGAAGATTGCATTTTCGTATCCATCTGCTGCTACGGATGTAAACAAAACAGTACCATTTAACTCTTCATCTTCCTTTGCCGCTTCTGCTTCAATTGCGAACAGCGAAGAAAAGTCTATGCCTGTAAGGCTTTCGATGGGTGCGGAGCCAAAGAGCATTACCGCAACAAGAAGGGATGCTACAACTCGTTTAAATGTATTTTTCATTTGTTTATTGCCTCCTCGTTATTTCTGAGTTTGCGTTTTTTATGTAAAACGGCTATTACTGCAACAGCGATTATTACAATCAGGCCTACGCTTACTGCTGCAATAATTATCACCGTACTGTTTTCCGGCTCTTTCAGCGGAACTTTTTCGCCTTGTGCAATCTGTTCTGCATTTTCGCCGTCAAGCTCTGCAATTGCGTCGATTGCTTCATCTACACTGAGCGTATCGGATATACCGTCAATATCGCTCGCCTGATTTTTCAATGCGTTTTCAACCGCCTGAACAAAATTCTGCTTTTTATCTTCAGAGATTTTTTCGATTGAATCTGCACCGACCTGAACAAGTGCATCCGATATAACGGAATCTATAACATCGGTGTCAATCGCATCAAGCGAAGTGTTTACAAAATCCTGTGCAACTGCATCTTTATATCCGCTGACAAGCGAATCAACATCAGCAAAGTGGTTTTCCTTACCTGTCATCACATTCAGCGTGCTGTTTGCCGATCCAAGCAGTTTATCGGCAAGGTCGGGATCGATTTCATTTATCAAGCCGAAGTTCAGCTCTTTAAGCGCCGCATCAACCGAAACAATAATGTCGCTGCAATCAGGCTCTTTTATCTCACCTACATATGCGTTTGATATTTCTTCGCCGCCAAACGATATTTCAATATCTTTACAGTCAAAAACAACATCATTGTAGCTTTCGTCAAACGTATCATCCTGACTGTAGGATAATTTCAGCGTTGTGTTTTTCACATCGGTATCATCAACATTAAAGCTGAGCACAAGCAGCGTACCGTCATCACTGATAGCGGAATCGTTTGTCCACACAACATCAAACGAGCCGTCTTTGCTTACTCCTATGCTGTCATTTAACATTCCGCCCTGCGTTACCGTGCCCCTTGTAACCACGGGAAGTGACAGAACTTCTTTATCGTAGCTGACTGTAAGCTTGAAGCCCATCAATCCGGGATTACCTTTAATATTAATTGGCACGAAGAAAATTGAATTTGGCTTGGTGCTTATCTTGTCCGCATATACAAGTGCTTTATCCGCCGCCACAGCAAACGATGCGAACAAGAATACTGCTACAAGCACAAGCACCACAGTCTGCAAAATTCTTTTAATTTTCAAACAATCAGCTCCTTATTCAAAAATTAAAACAATCCAGGCAAACGGCAAAGCAAAAATACCGAGAACAATATTCAGTGGTACAGGCAGATCGTTTACCCATGTACGTATTCTTTCCGAAAGCTTTTGAGATGCATCGGGGGTATCCTGCGGCTGTGTAGGTTCTTCATTTGTTTCTTCCTCAGGCTCTTCTGTTGGTTCCTCCGGCTGAGATGCTGTAGGCTCAGTTTCAGGTTCAACATAAGAAACGCTGACACTTATGGGTTCACAGTTGAAGTTGACATCTGCCCAGCCCTCTTTGAAAGTATCTGCCTGCGAGTACGAAAGCGATATGTCATATTTTCCGCTTATGTTATCTGCAACATCAAACACCATATTAAATAAAATGCAATCATCAGTAAAATTTTCTGTTCCGGTAAATACAACTTTGAAAGTATTGTCTGATGAGGTGGCTATACTGTCGTTAAATATGCCTTTAAGCATTTCTCCCTTTGATACAGAAACCGGCGTGAATATGTCTTTATCATAGCTGACAATCACGGCAAAGCCCATAAAGCCGCTGTTGCCTTCTATTTTTAAGGGTATTGTTATTCTGTCACCCTTTTCACAAACCACCGATTTTGAATAAACCCTGTCAGAAACTGCTGACACATTTGTTGCTACCGTAAAAAGCATAACAAATGCTAAAATTACCGAGATAAACCTTTTCATCTCATCCCTCCTGTATGTTAATTATTCACTTTATAAATCGCCTACAATTAATAATATATCTGCATAGTGCAATTTGTCATGTTTGATGTTTTGCACATTCAACTTGTTTTTAAAACCATATACTATATCTATGAAGATGTTGTACAAAAGCACAAGATTGTTCAGGAGGGTGTAGTATATGGTTAATGAAACTGTCGGGCATATTATTAAAGCTAAACGCAAGGAACTGAATCTTACACAGTCCCAATTGGCAGAACTGATAAATTCCGATGAATACTACATCAGCGCTATTGAAACAGGGCGCAGAAAACCGGGCAGAAAATTTCTCGTTGCACTTTCAAATGCGCTGAATATTCCGGTTGATGTGCTTTTGGGGATTGAGTCAAACATTGTTCTGCACGAAACCGTTTCGGAGCTTGAAAAGAAATTGCAGAAATTATCCAATGAAGATAAGGAGCTTGTGTTGGGAATCATTGACAAATTGGTTGACAGGTTTTCGGCGCAATAAAAAACAGTTTGGTTTTATATAATTTATCTGATGATAAAAGTGTAAAAGAGAAGTTGCTGCTTCTTCTTTTGCACTTTTTTAATTTTTAATATTTTATATACTAAGTAAGGACTCTTTTCACCTCTATTTTATATAGTAAAAAACATTGGTCAATACCGATTCGGGCTTGAATGTAACAACTTGCAAATTGATGTAAAAACTTTTTGGCAAATTACAAAACTTACCGATTGATTTGTTGACTTAAAATACTTTTACAGATATAATTTAATAAATCAGGGTGGTGAAATAAAATGAAGTTTGTTGTATGCGATGATGACAAAACATTTCTCAGCGGTTTTAAAAACGAACTGCTTAAAACTGACAGCTCGCTTGATGTTATTTGTTTTGATAACGGCAAGCAGATGGTTGAATATTTAAAAACAGAGCACAGCAATATTGACGCTGCATTTATTGATATCCGCCTTTCTGATTCAAACGGCATTGACCTTGCACGACAGCTTTCAAATAATTTCCCCGATATTAAACTGATATTTATTACCGGCTTCGGCAAAGAGTATTTTGAAGAAATATTCCTGAAAGTACGACCTTTCGCAATCCTTCAGAAGCCAATTAAAAATGATTACCTTTTAAAGCACATAAATGAAATAAAAGCTTCGCAAGATATAAAACAGCAAAAACTAATAATTAAAATAAACCGTTCAGAGCTTTCTTTAGCTTTTGATAAGATTATTTATATTGAATCCGACAAAAGAAAAGCACACATACATACCCCAGAAGATGTGTTTACGATTTATGAAAAGCTTGACGATATTCATCATAGACTGGATGAAAGCTTTATACGGTGTCAGAAAAGCTTTATTGTCAACCTTTGTCATATTTCGTCACTTGAGTCAAACAACTTCGTTATGACAGATAATAAAAAAATAAGCATCAGCCCTTCAAAAAGAACCGATGTAAAAACGAAATATATGGAATTTAATTTTAATCTGCTTAATAAAACAGGGGTGTAAAATCAATGGGTTTACCTGCATATTTAATGGTTATACTTTTATCCGGAATACAGGCGATAATTGCTGCTATTTTCTTCGGTACTACGCTCAAACGCAAACTTTCACTTCCAAAAAGCTGTATAATTTACACGATAGTTATAGTTGCCGCTGTACTTATTATGTTTGAAAGGGTTGTTCAGCCGTATCGCGGACTTGTTACTTTTGGATTGCCGCTAATAATGGTATTTACTTTATTTGGCGATTCAATCAAAAACAAAATTATAGCATATATTATATGGATGTTTTTCTCCTGTGTTACCGACCCGGTCAGCTATTATTTGGTACACTGGCTCAACATATCAGATCCGTTTGCAAGCGACTTGGTAATGAATTGCGTTTTCTCTGTTATGTATGCTTTTTCACTTGCTGTTGCGCATCAGTACATAAAATCATTCAAAGGTTTGCCGGACAAAAAGCTATTTATTGCATTCTTATTTATTCCCATTATACAAATTGTAACATATATTTATTTCTTCTACCTTCAGTTTGATGTCGGTATTATTACATTTGACGGTGTTGCGAACGAATACACGGGCGACAGTAAATTCCCGATATTCTTTATTATTCTTTCGCTTGCTACTTTAGCTGCAGATTATGTATTTATGCATATAGCAATAAAATCCGTCAACGGTATTCAGGAAAAGCAGCGCCTTGAACTGCTCGAAAAAGAAAGTGAACTGAACTACGAGTATTATGCGGAATTGCAGGAAGATGCTGCCGAAATGCGCAAATACAGGCATGATGTAAACAATATCATTCAGACAATACGTTACATGATGGATATGCCTTCCGAAGAAAGCAAAGAAGAAATATTAAGAATTACTAATCAGCTTGAAAAAGAAATTAATGAAGTCGGACTTAAAAAGTACACTAACAACAACCTGGTAAATTGCATACTTGCAAATAACGAAAAAAGATTTAACAACAAGAATATTTCCTGTGATTTCAATGTTGTCTTTCCGGAAACAACAAATATTTCTGAGCTTGATATCTGCAGACTTCTTACTAATATTTTTGATAACGCTTATAACGCCTTAACTTCATCAGAAGCAGCAGACAAATCCGTGCTTTTAAATATCGATTGCAAGGATGGTTACATTTACCTGAGAGAAGAAAATAGCACCGCAGAAAACACAGATGAACAAAGAAAAAAAGATTCACATTACGGTCTTGAAATCATTAAATCAATTTCCGAAAAATATAACGGTATTTTCGAAAGCAAAGTTAAAGATAATATGTTCTGTATCAGTGTTTCTTTGAAGTATTAATTTCAGAAAAAATAACAAGGAAGTAGATGCATAGATAACTCTATAAAAACATTGTCAAAAAACTACATTTGCAATAATTCGCATTGTATTTTCTCGGCGTTTTTTGCTATGATATAACTTCTCAAGAAACCACACGGATTTAAACACCGTGTGGTTTCTATATATAGCATATCGTTTATATGTTTATTAACATTTTCTTAGTCGTTTACACGTTATTTGTGCGCTATAGCTGGCCATAATTCGTTATTCGCGTTAAAGATCGTGCGCTTTTGAACGTGACGTTATATTTCGTTTTCGGTAAAATATTTACGAGAGGAATTCACACAATTCCGAATAAATACCGAAAGGAAGAATGATTAATGTACGCAGCTGCAGAGCTTATCGTGTTGGGCGTATGCCGTGAATACGGAATGGAGCCCGGCATACTGATTAAAATGTTTAACGAACCGAAAAAATCGTTTTCAAGTGCCGAGCATGTGATTGTGCGAAACTGGCTGAGGCTTGATTCGATAGCGCCGCTTATCTATGAACAACGGCTGTTTATGTACCTTCTTGAAGATGAGGCAAGAAAAATAAAGACAAAGAAAAATGAAGTTCTGCTGACAGACAACTCAATCCAATTCGACGGTATTGAGCCCGGAGATATTCTCCTTTTTGATCCTACAGACACCGTACTTGACGGATATATGGCACTCGAAATAGACGGTTTCAGGTTTGCCGCTGTTGTTGAGGACTTTAAGCATGAACCGGACAAGTATTATATTGTGCCTGATTTGCATTACAACAGGGATTTCATCATATTCAAGCACAAGGTAAAAGTGCTCGGAAAAATCATCGGTTGGAGAAAATCCGGAGAGAAAACATACAAGGATTTTGTGCAGAAGAAAGGTTGAGTATAGTGAATTTCATCGAAGATTTCTATTACGGCAACATTGAACCGCAAACACGCAATATTAAGCAAAATTCGGACTTTCAAAAGGATTTCAGCAGACTTTGCGAGATAGAAGCCGAACTCAGGACAAAACTCTCAGGCGGTGAGAAAAAGCTGTTTTTAGAGTACGTTGATCTATGGGAAATCATCGTAGGAGACCTTGATTTCGACAGCTACAAAACAGGATTCAGACACGGAGCAAGTTTTGCTTTAGATGCGTTTTACACAGATAACTGAATAAAACAGCGATAGCCCGCAGGTTTTGATACCTGCGGGCTGTTGTTATCAATTATGTTCTAAAATGATAAATTTCGCTTTCATTTACGCTATTTTCACTAAAGCATTATAAAAAGGTGCTACTTTTATGGAACCCTTTTTACCGTTTTAGTGACAACATATAATAAATAACGCTTCACATAAAAGCCGCATATAATCTTTTACAAAACTCCTCCTTGCTAAAGCCATTACCTTCATTAGGATTAAAATAAAGATAGAAGAACTCCTTTGCGCTATCCTCCATGCTATTTAGTGTTGAGACCACTTTATCAAATTCAAAAAATTTATTGCTTTCTTTTTTGGGGAAAACGATAGCTATTTTTCCAAATTCATTTTTATTAAAACCACTATAAAACTGACTGGCCTTCAATATTACAAAATCACAAGTACAATTGCAATCTTCAGAATACTGGCTCATACATTTCATAAGTTTAAGTATAGAGTTTTTTGATGCTATTTGTTTCTCTTTTGTTTTTTTGTCTATGGCATTTTCTTTGGACTCTTGTATTTTTCTAATCTCATCTTCAACTTTTTTTATAACATCATTGTTAATTATCCAACCATCTGTATATTTGCGTACATATTTTTCGGTTAAATCAAGTGCCGTCTCAAGATTTTCTAGAGATGTTCCACCATATGGTAATGACAAATATGCTTTATATTCTGCTTCGGATTTCCACAAAGGATGCCTACGTTTATTTCTGGCAAAAAACTCAGAATACAAAGCATCATCTATTCTTGACTTAAGCAGATGTACTATATCATCATCGCATAACAATGATACATGATACCCATTAGGCAAATCAACACCTTGTGGACTCAATGCTTGACGAGAAAGCAGAGATACCCCCTCACAAGACATTGATTTCTCTAAACCAAAGAGAATATGCTGTATTATATACATGTCGTATAATACAGTAGGATGTGTTTGTATCCATTTACGTTCAGAATCGTGTGCATAAACAACATTTTCTATTATGCTAACAGCACTTTTGTTATATGCTACTTCATATCTTTCTTTTTCTTCACCATCAACTTGGATTTCTTTTTTCACAATAGTTATAGATGTCAAAAGCCTATTATAATCAATGTTTATTGTTTCAAATCCAGTAAAATATGCATCTCGTATTAAATAATCTAATCGGTCAACATCTATAACTTTTGAATTCAATAGCGAAACAAAGCAATTATAAATGCTATTTATTTCAAAGTCTTGAGAAAACTTGTAACCAGTTATGCATCTCGCAAAAAGCTCTTTATCAAAATCGTTTTTAAAATGACTTTTGAAATTTTCAATACCAATAATTGCACTCATTATTTCGTGAGGTGCAGCAGACTTACTGTCCTCTGCAGGAATATCGTTCTTAAAGGTCTCACTTCCGACACTTGCAATCAATTCTTTATGTATCTTTTCGTATCGCTTTGTTTCCTTTGTGTTATCCAAGTAAAAATTTTCACCTGTATGAGAGAAAGGAGCATGTCCAACATCATGTAAAAGACAAGCCAATAAAAAAATCTCTTGTAAATGCTTCCAATCAACATTTTGATCAATTTCTTCATTGGCTCTAATTGACATTATTAAACGATCGCTCGCAATTCGACCAAGATGAAAAACACCAATCGAATGTACAAAGCGATTATGTATAGCAGACGGATATAGAGGTGAATAACTGGTCTGAATAATTCTACGAAGTCTCTGGAACACATTTGTGTCAATTATATCTTTGACAACAAATACAGGTACTTGTATATATCCATATATCGGATCTTTGAACTGTTTGAAGTCTTCCATTTAAGCCGCAACTCCTAATTTTGCCAATGACTTTTCATCAACAAATGCTAATAATACATCCCATGCCAAATATCCTCTAAACTCTTCTATTAAATCATCGACAGTTTTTCCTTCTTTGAGTTTGATTCCCAAATCATCTCCAAAAATTTGTTCCTCAAAAATATGCGAATAATTTCTAAACATATCATTGGTACTTTCTCTAGAAAGTATCAATATTGCTTTTTCATCCTTAGAATTTAGAATGCTAACAACTTCGTTTCCATATCCTTCTAATTCTCTGTAGGTCACAAAGTTCTTATTAGATTTTGTCAAAATTTCAATTAGTGCATTTGCTGCCAAATCTTCAATACCAATATAAAAACACATAAAAGCACCCTCTAATCAAATTAAAAATATTATGCATCATTATTATAACAAAAAACTAATTTAATAAAAGTCTTGACTTGCATCAAAATTATTAGTAAAATAATTAGTTTATTACATAATATTTTAAACTAAACTTTTAGTTACAGTATTTGTTTTACTCAAAGTCGAAACCATTTCCTATAGTTTTGTACTTTTGCTACCTAAACAAGTGATTGCTATAGGATTATCGGAAAATTATTCTGAAAAAACATTAAGATCATTTAATTCTTAACCGAATGATAATATTATATTAACACATCGCATTTGAAATAACAACAATCATTGTTAATATGAGATTTTTTCACTGTAATGGCTATTTTCCAAAAGATTATAAACTCTGTTTTGAAGTTTCTTCATTCCAAAACAGAACTTTTCGGACACTGTCAATGATGTATGTAACGGGTCGCCTTCACGAATGCGCATTGTGCGGCGAATTTCTTTAGGGATGACAACCCTGCCAAGGTCGTCAATTCTTCTGACAATTCCTGTTGCTTTCATAAAATATCTTTCTCCTTGTTTTAAATTGCGTTAATTCGGGCGGATATTTTCCGCCCCTACACAAATTTTCAAATTGTGTTGTTATGATATGTGAAACTTGGAGATTTATACTTTTATATCATTCGGAATTCCGCATTAACATTTTATTTTATTTTTCAAGTGCAAAAGCTGAATTTAGTTTTTTATTATCAACGAGCAAAATACTTTGAAATATTTGATTACAAGCAACACAAATATATCCGCATTCATCCTTCAGGTCACTGACACGAATGTTTCTAAGTTCGTTTCTGCAAATTCCGACACATCTCTGCAGCTCAACCGTTCTTGAATATTTGATATTGTTTTCATCACCATCCGAACGGTAATGTTTGCGTTCTTTTCTGGAACGGGTGTTTTCTGCCGCATACCTCTTGGGCAGATTCATCACGTTAAGCGGAATCCCGTGGTAGAGTCCGACCGGAGCCAGATATGTATGAATTGTGCTTGCCGTATGTTCTTTTTCTTTCAGGTATTCAATGTAATCTTCAATATGTTCGGCACATTCTTCCTTTGTTTTGCAGTCGTACTGTTCACGGCAGAACAGAATAAACTTATCGTAGTTCTTAATAAACGCCGCCCTTGTTACGTTGTTTTCGTACTGCTTAAAATGTTTCTCAGCATCGTTTCTGAGCTTGCCTGAAATGCTCTGCTTGTAATGTTTCTTTTTCTTACTCAAGGCCTTTTTCTCCTTTCTTTAGTATTCGGAAAGTGTTCTGTATAGCAACGTCACTTTAGCAAAACGCCCACTAAAAAATAGTGTTAAACTGTTCGGGGGGCTTCATCTTGAAGCGATGACTTGTTGAGAACAAGCCATCCGTTAAGGTCGATGCAAACCATAACGCCAAAACGATTTTCCGTATACGAAAATCGTTCATTCGTCCTACTAACTGGTTATTCCGGTTAATAACCTGAATAACCGTTAGTAAGACCGGCTCTTTTCTTTCGAAAAGTTGCCGTGTCTGTGATGAGAACAGAGCAACAACGCTTTTGAAAATCTTTGTTTTTACTGTTTCATCACTCTCAATCCGTACGGTTTAAAACCATACGGATTGTGCAGGATACGCGGCGTTTTTTTATCTTATTTTGATCCGGCACACCCACACTACGGGGGCGAATATCTCAGGGGATAATGCCGCTACCGAGATTTTTCGGATTATGAAGATCAAACTACCGCCGTACCCTTGCGCTTATTTTCCTCCTCAATTTAAACTCATCCAACCGCCTTCGCAATTTCTATCCCTGACAGTTGAACTAAAACGGGATTTTTGAGAATCACTTGCGCTGTGATTCTTACTCCTGACATCTTTTATTAATCGACTATAGTATGTAAGAATGACGGACATCACAAAATTCATTTACGCTTTTCTTGCTAATATTCGTGTTTTTATCCGTTTTAGGGTATAAATTAACCCCCAAAGTGACTGCGATTTCACTTCGGGGGTTCTGTAATAAGTATTTTAATTTTTTGAATAAAGCTGACCGGCGAATGTTACGGTTTCATTTTCGCTGTCATAAACACCTATTGTATCTATTCCGCCGCCACTGTAGGTTATTTCGTTACCGTCCATACTGAATTTGCCCTTTTCCTGCAATCCAAGGAAAGTTGAAATAACCGTTCCGTCGCTTCTGAATTCAAGAGAATTTGAACCGCAGTAGTATGTTCCTCTCGGACCCGATAAAGACGGAATATCAATATCACTAACAGCGTCTTCAAGCCCTTCGCTGAGTTCTTCGACATTGAGTACCTGAACAACGCAGTCTATCGCATCATCGACAGAGCCCAGACGCAAAGTTTCAAATCCTACAACTGCAGCTACCATAAGAACAACAACCATCAAAAGTTTAAATAAGAATTTCATTTTTTACACCTCATAAATTTTTTCGGATTGTTTTATATCCGTTCACTTATAAGACAAATGAAAATTCAATTTGGTTGAGCTTTTCTGAAAAAATAATAAAAATCCCCTGCGGCACGCAATTAAGCGAAACCGCAAGGGAACAAAGGGGTTAAGTTGATTATTGCATCTGAAGACCTATTGAGAAAGTAAACAAATTTGTGAAGAATGCAGCTATGCTTCTGAAGAACTTAATTATCTTCTGCCAGAAGGTCATTGTGCATCTGATTCTGATTTCGCTACGGATTTCTTCACCGTCAGGATTGAGAACAGGGTTTCCGTTTTCATCGACTACAGTTACACTGATAACAACTTCGCCCTCGTCAAGAGCCTTTACTACACCGTTTTCATCAACTGATGCTATTTTTGCGTTTGATGATTCATAAATGAATGTGTAATTCATTTCAAGGTACGGATTAATTTCTGCCCATACCTGCATTATTGAATCGTAGCCGAGTGTTTCGGATTCAGTTGTTACTACAAGCTCGTAATATGTGGGTTCAACTATTCTGAATGTGAAGCTCTTTTCACCCTTGTAGTTGCCTATACCCTTTATTACTACTGTTGCAGTACCGACAAAAATGTTGTTGCGGTATTCAACGGTATAATCAACACCCTTTACAAGTGTTTTGCCGTTCTTTGTAACCTTAAATAACGGTGTCTGTGCAGCGCCGTTGTATTCAACATCATCTATTCTGCTTACTGTCACACCGCTGATATCAACAGCATTGATATTTACATAGATTACTATTGTGCCTGTGAAGTTGCCGATACCGATAATAACAATCTTCACTGTGCCGGCATTTCTGTTGTTGTAAATTTCAACCTTGAAATCTACGCCTTCAACAAGCTTTTTGCCGCCGTAGGTTATGGGGTTAGCATTGAAATCGGGTGTAAATTCATTGCCGCTATAAGCAATATCGCTGAAAGAGGGTACAGTTGCAAGAGAAATCTGAGTTGAAACTATACGGAATATTACAACGATTGTTCCGCTGTAGTTACCGATACCCTTAATGATAATTCTGCCGTAGCCGACATTAATATTGTTTTCATAAGTCACGGTGTAATCAACACCCTTTATGAGCAGCTTATCGCCCGAGAAGAGGTTGAAATCGGGTGTTACGGCCTTACCTGTGTAAACCTGGCTGCCGACAACGGGAACGCTGAACGAAGTTGAGTTTTTGCTGATATTGAAGTAAATTACCTTTGTGCCGGTGTAGTTGCCGATACCGGTAATTGTAATTGTAGCCTTGCCGATATTTACATTAGCAGAGTAGCTGACCGTGTAGTCAACATCCTTTACAAGGAGTATATCGCCGTAGTAAATGACGGGGTCGGGTGTGTAAGCATCGCCTGAATAGGTTACATCCGGAATTTCAGCAAAGCTGAGATTTGCAATGTCCTTCTTAACGATGTTGAAATTAACCTTGATAACACCTGAATATTCGCCGACACCCTTAACTGTTGCAGTTGCAACGCCATAGTTTATGTTGTTTTCGTAACTTACTTCGTAGTGATCGTATTCGTCAAGACGCTTGCCTGAAAGCGAATAAACCTTAACTGCGGGATACAGACCGAAGCCTGTGTATTCCTGGTCAGCGATAGGCTCAACGCGGAAGTTTGCAGAGGGGGCAGGAATAACGTCATATTCTGCTGCACCGCATCTTGAGCAGTATCGAACCTGCTGACCGTTTGAGGACGGAGTAGCTTCGACAACTGTTATCCATCTGCCCCAATCGTGACCGAGTGCGGGGATAATTTCGTTATAGCTGTCGCCGCAGGAGCAGGTATACAGCATAACGCCGTGCTGTGTGCAGGTGGGATGTATTGCAATTGAGCCGGTATATACATGCTTGTGGAAAACAGCTGTATAAACAAGGTCGTTGGCGGGCATAAGCTGAACAATTTCAGGGCTCCAGCCTTCAAAAATCATACCGTCAACAATCGGATTTACTGCGGGAGCAGGTACGGGGTCACCGACTGTAACAATATACTTTGCATAACGCTTGCCGTTTACCATATAGGTTACAGAGTAATCTTTCTGTTCAACCTCTACATCAAATGTGCAAGTCTTGCCGCCGTAGCTTACTGTAATTGTCTGCTTGCCGGCTGTGTTGAGTACCATCGGTGAACAGGTAAAGCTGCTTGTGATTGTTTCAGTTGTGCCGTTGTTATATATAGCTGTGAGAGTAAGACCGGTTGTGTCAAGCGTATCGCCAACAAAGTATTCTGTCTTGGTCGGGAGCGTCTTAACTTCAATCTTGACAAGCTCTACAGCCCTTACGGTTACATCGAATGTGCAGGTTTTGCCGCCGTAGGTTACTGTAATTGTCTGCTTGCCTGCTGTGTTGAGGACCATCGGTGAACAGGTAAAGCCGCTTGTGATTGTTTCAGTTGTGCCATTGTTGTATGTAGCTGTGAGAGTAAGACCGGTTGTGTTGAGTGCATCACCAACAAAGTATTCTGTCTTGGTCGGGAGAGTCTTGATTTCAATCTTCACAAGCTCTACAGCCTTTACGGTTACATCGAATGTGCAGGTCTTGCCGCCGTATGTAACTGTAATTGTCTGCTTGCCCGCTGTTGTGAACTTTGTCGGTGAACAGGTAAAGCCGCTTGTGATTGTTTCAGTTGTGCCGTTGTTGTAGGTTGCTGTGAGAGTAAGACCGGTTGTGTTGAGTGTATCGCCGACAAAGTATTCTGTCTTGGTCGGGAGCGTCTTAACTTCAATCTTGACAAGCTCTACAGCCTTGACTGTTACATCGAATATGCAGGTCTTGCCGCCGTAGCTTACTGTAACCGTCTGCTTGCCTGCTGTATTGAGCTTTGTAGGCGTGCAGGTAAAGCCGGTTGCAATTGTTTCAGTTGTGCCGTTGTTGTATGTTGCTGTGAGGGTAAGACCGGTTGTGTCAAGCGTATCGCCGACAAAGTATTCTGTCTTGGTTGGGAGCGTCTTAATTTCAATCTTGACAAGCTCTACAGCCTTTACTGTTACATCGAATGTGCAGCTCTTGCCACCGTAACTAACTGTGATTGTCTGCTTGCCTGCTGTTGTGAGCTTTGTCGGTGAACAGGTAAAGCCGCTTGTGATTGTTTCAGTTGTGCCGTTGTTGTATGTTGCTGTGAGGGTAAGACCGGTTGTGTCAAGCGTATCGCCGACAAAGTATTCTGTCTTAGTCGGCATGGTCTTGATTTCAAGGTTTGTTACTTCAACAGCCTTTACTGTTACAAGACAGTAAGCTTTAATTCTGCCGTCTGCAGATGTTGCTGTAATTGTTGCAGTACCTTTCTTGATACCGGTAACAACGCCGTCAGCAGATACTTTTGCTATGCTGCTGTCACTTGAAGTCCATACAACAGTTTTGTTTGTTGTATTTTCGGGATAAACAGTTGCCGTAACGGTCTGGCTGTCACCGACATACAACACTATACCTGTTTTATCAAGTTCAATTTCTTCAGCTTTAACTTCAGGAGCTGTAACTGTTACCGTACATTCAGCAGTAAATCCGCCGTCATCTGTTGTTACGGTAACTGTGGCTGTGCCGATACCGTTTGCAGTAACTACACCGTTTTCATTAACAAAAGCGATGTTGGGGTTGGAGGAACTCCATGAAACATTTTTGTTTGTTGCATTTGAAGGATAAACCGTTGCAATAAGTGTTTCCGAATAACCGAGAACAAGATTAAGTGTTGATTTGTTAAGTGATACGCTCTTTACGGGATATTCCGGTTCCGTTACAGTAATTTCCACATCATCGGTATGTCCTCTGTAATCTACAGTTACCTTTGTATCAGATTTGCTGAGCGCACCATAAGGCATTACGGAATAGGCTGTTATTTCGCGGCTTGAACCGTTTTTGTAGTACGCGGTAACAATCATTCCGCTGCCGTCAAAGCGGTCACCCTGAACATAGGTAAGTTTATCCGGTTTTTTGGTAATGCTTATGCTTTCAATCTGCAGGTCGATAATTTCGCAATATATAAGGTCAACTATTTTAAGCAGTTCATCTTTGAAATTACCGTCGATGTTTGCAAGTATACCGCCGGTACGGGTTGTAAGATTTCTGTAATCGGAATAGCAGGAAGTTTTGGTAACAACGGAAGTGTTGATACCCTTTGAAAGAAGCCTTGATATTTCGCTGTCCATTGATGTAACGCCGTACTGGTTTTCAACCTTCCAGTCCGCATCAGTAACAACAATGAAGAACTGACTTGCGTTTTCTCTCCTGTCGAGCAGCTGTGCTGCTTCAAGTGCATCAATTACAGTTTCTTCATAGTCACCGCCACCGGTAACGGTAAGTGAATCGATTGCTCTTTCATATGAAGCAACATCAAGATACCAGTTTTCTGTTCCGTTGAGATGAATTTTTGTGGATGTTTTGCCGTCGCAGGTAATATCTCTGTACTCTACAAGAGCCCAGCGCAGAACAATGCCGTAGCTGTTGAGTGCCTGAGAGAACATCTTGATATTTCTTCTGACATTTGAAATTTCGTCGCCCATTGAACCTGTTGTATCAATGAGGAAAACAATATCAGCCGCACCGATAATTTTATCGGAAATTGTAACTGTTGCAGTTACTTCATTGGTAAGGCTGCTGTCAAGCGCATAGCCTTCGGGGATATCCAGTGTACCCTTTACTGTTTTAACGCCTGTTGTGCTTGAATCAAAGCCTGTTTTATCCCATGTTACGGAAAGGAAATGCTTTTTACCTGTCTGAGTTGTTACCGCAACTGTTTTCGGGAAACCTATTGCTTCAAATGTTGAATCGAGCGGCATAAGGCCCATATCAACGGTGTCTATACCGACTATTTTTGATTTGACAATAATAAGCCTTACGCTGATACTTGTATCAAAGCCTTCAGGTAAAATATAACCGTAAGGGGTTTTGATTCTGCCTGTTACAGTCTGGGAACATACACCGTCTGCAACTGTATAATAGTACGGATCGTAGCCTGTGCTGCTCCATACTACGGGAAGGCTGGCTTCGCCTACATCTGTATAAGCCTTTACTGTTGACGGAAGGGGAAGTGCTGAAAACTCTGTACCGTAGAGAACTTCGATATCTTCAAGTTCGCTTTCAACAGATATAATGTTTACAGCAGTTTCTGTTTTGTCGGGTACAACCGTTACTGTGGCAACAGCCTTTGCGCCGTCTGCAAGGATATATCCTTCGGGTACGGTTACAACGCCGCCGATAATCTGCGTGCCTACGGTTGCGGGTGAATAATCGGCCTTGTTCCATGAAACATTTAGCGTAACAGCTTCGTTGAATACTGTTCTGCCGGTAACTGTTTCAGGCAGACCGAGCGCTGAAAATGTTGTATTCTGAACAACTTCACCAAGGTCAACAGAATCAATGGAAACTATTTCTGTGTAAACCGCATTGATGTTGAAATATACTGTTTTTGAACCTTCAAAGTTGCCCTTGCCGGTAACAGTTATTTCACCTGTACCGACTTCAATGTTATTTGCGTAGGAAAGTGTGTAATCTCTGCCTTCAACAAGAATTCTGTCGTCAAACATTACCGTAACGGCCGGGGTGATTTCCTCGCCCGTATAATCGTGATTTTCGGAATACAGTATTACAAAACCCGAAGCATCTGCGGGAACAATTTTAAACGAGGTTATAATATCAAGGTCAGAATATTCGCCGATGCCCTTTACATCTATGTACGCTGTACCGACATTGATGTTATCGCGGTAAACCATATCATAGTCTTCTGCGTTGAGTCTTGCTCCGTCCGCATCGTATACCCTGAATGTGGGGTAAAGTCTGTTTCCGGTATATACCTGGTCTTTAATTTCGGAGCAGGTATACTTTTCCTTTACAGTTACAAGGAATACGCAGGTTTTGCCGCCGTAGCTTACGGTTATGCCCGGTTTGCCTGCTATGCTGAGCGTTGTCGGGCTGCAGGTAAAGCCGGAATCAACTGTTTCCGTTGAGCCGTCGTTGTAGGTTGCCGTGAGGGTAAGACCGGTTGTGTCGAGCGTATCGCCGACGAAATATTCTGTTTTGGTAGGAGGTGTCTTAACTTCAATCTTTGTAAGTTCTACAGCCTTTACGGTTACCTGGAATGTGCAGGTTTTGCCTGCGTATGTAACGGTAACAGACTGGTTACCCGCAAAGCTGAGCGTTGTCGGGCTGCAGGTAAAGCCGGAATCAACTGTTTCGGTTGAACCATCGCTGTAGGTTGCTGTAAGTGTAAGACCGGTTGTGTCAAGCGTATCACCGACGAAGTATTCCGTCTTGGTCGGAAGTGTTTTTATTTCAATTTTTGTAAGTGTAATATTTTCAGGCTTTTCAGATTGAAGGATTTCAGAGTTCAGATTAAATTTAAAAGCGGGACGAATACCAAGGGTATTACTGACATAATAGTTGTTGCGGAGATCGCCATCGCTATAAACGCTGCTCGCACCCTTGCTATCACTGCCGGGCGAACGCAACCACCAATATGAGGTTTCATAGGATGAATTGCCAGAAACACCCTGAGCCTTGGCATAAGCTGTTGGGTAAGCATACCTTTTTGAAAATGAGTCTATGCCACTGCTGAAACCATAGCTTGTGTTTTTTGCATCGCTCCAGGAAAGGAGGTAAAGCTTATCTGTAGTTGTTGCAGAATCGTAGGCAGAATATGAGCTTGAATATGCAGAATTATCGAGCGTAGTATACTCAATTATACTCTGCTGTTCAGAGGAAAAGGCTGTGTTATAAAAATCATCATTCAGCCATTCGCGTATACTGCTTTCGGCATAGTCGTTGGCGTAGTGCGTTTTTGCCGAGCTGCCCCAATATGCGTCCTTACCGTATTCATCGGTACCGCTACTAAGAACATAGTTGTTATACGGCTGGGCATCAATAACCGTTTCCGCCATAACCAAGCCCACCGCCGGGTCGAGCACACGCCATTTAATCGGTTCATATTTAAACCAATACACCGTACCGATTGTGTAGCCGTATTGGCTCTGGACGGAATTACCTGCCGAACAAAGATTACCGGTATTAACTGGTCTGTAAGAATCGAAAACAACGCCGCGGTATTTTTCCGAGCCGTAAACTACATCCTTATACCGCATATAGTCTCCGGCTGTCATTTTGCCGTCATTATTTGAGCCTGTGCCGCTGTAGTAATTATACGATATCCATTCGCCGCCGGCAGAATTGAGTGCGGAAATAAGAGCCGTATTCGTAACCTCGCTCTGCGGATACCATCCGAACTCAACAATATCGCCTTGTTTATAGTCGGTTATTTTTTCTGCCGTTTCAACGCCGTGACCGTCACACAACTTAAACTCAATACCATTTTCATCTGCATAGGTCTTTGCATAGCAGTCTTCTGTATCGGAGCAGATGTAGGCTGTAGTACCGGATAAAATAATTAAACCTATACTTATAACACTTGCAGGAATATGTACATATTCAAGGCTGTTGCAAATATAGAACGCAGAATTACCAATGGTTGTTACGCTGTCGGGGATTGTTACGCTTGTAAGGCTGTCGCAATCATAGAACGCCTCATAACCGATGGTTGTTACGCTGTCGGGGATTGTTACGCTTGTGAGCTTGTAGCAACATCGAAATGCCTCATAACCGATGGTTGTTACGCTGTCGGGGATTGTGATGCTTGTAAGGCTGGTGCAAGATCGAAATGCATTATCACCGATGGTTGTTACGCTGTCCGGGATTGTATAGCTTGTTCTTGCGTTGCCTATAGGATACTGAATAAGCGTTGTTTTATCCTTGTTAAACAACACACCGTAGCTGTCACTTGAATAATATTTGTTATTTTCATCTACAGTTATGCTTGTGAGGCTGTCGCAATATCGGAACGCATCATCACCGATGGTTGTTACGCTGTCGGGGATTGTTACGCTTGTGAGGCTGTCGCAATATCGGAACGCATCATCACCGATGGTTGTTACGCTGTCGGGGATTGTTACGCTTGTGAGGCTGTCGCAAAAATAGAACGCATCATCACCGATGGTTGTTACGCCGCTTGCGATGTTGACAGTTTTGATACTTCTGCGGTATGAATACCAAGGAACATCAGATGAAGATGTATAATCCGTCATCGCACCCGTACCGGTAATATCGAGAATACCCTTTGTAATATTGAGTGTCCAGGTGAGGTTATCGCCGCACTGACCGCTGACTATTTCGTCAGCCGGTTCAACCGTTACATCAAATGTGCAGGTTTTGCCGCCGTATGTAACAGTGATTGTCTGCTTGCCTGCTGTGTTGAGCTTTGTGGGTGAGCAAGTAAAGCCGGAATCGATTGTTTCGGTTGAACCGTCGCTGAATGTTGCTGTGAGTGTAAGACCGGTTGTGTCAAGCGTATCACCGACGAAGTATTCCGTCTTTGTGGGCATTGTTTTAACTTCAATCTTGGTCAGTAACTTTTCAACGCCGTGACCGTCGCAAAGCTTAAACTCAATGCTGTTATTATCCGCATAAGTCTTTGCGTAGCAGTCTTCCGTATCGGAACAGATGTAGGCAGAGGTGTAGTTCAAAATACCTGAACCTATACTTGTGACACTTGCAGGAATGTGTACATATTCAAGGCTGTCGCAAGAATAGAACGCAGAATTGCCTATACTTGTTACGCTGTCCGGGATTATTACATTTTTCAGGCTATCACAACCTTCAAAAACACGCGAATTTATTGTTGTAACACTATCCGGAATTACTACGCTGATAATATTATCGCAATTGTAAAACGCATATTTGGCAATTGTAGTTACGCTGTCGGGGATTGTATAGATTGTTCTTGAATTGCCGGCAGGATATTGAATAAGCTCTGTTTTATCTTTGTTAAACAATGTTCCTGATTCGTCGTTTGAAAAGCTCGCATTGTCTTTGTCAACGGTTATATACGGAAGCTTCTGGCATCCCATAAAAACCCACGTTCCGATCTGTGATACTTGTTCGCCTATCGTTACGCTTGTGAGAGCATCACAATAAATGAAAGCATAATCATTTATTGTTATTACGCTGTCAGGGATTGTTACACCGGTGAGATTATTACAATCAGAGAACGCGCTATCGTCAATAATCGTTACGCTGTCAGGGATTGTTACAGTTGTAAGCCCGGCACACCCATCAAACGAATACTCGCCGATTTTATTCACACCGTATGGAATTTCATAGTTTGTTCTTGCATTACCGATAGGATACTGAATAAGCTCAGTTTTATTCTTATTAAATAAAACTCCGCATTTATCGCTTGAAAAATACTCATTATTTTCGTCTACGGTTATACTTTCAAGGCTGTCATTATAGGCAACCGCTCTCATCCCGATCGTTGTTACACTTGCGGGGATTGTTATGCTTTTAAGGCTGTCGCAATTTTCAAATGCCTGTTGTTCTATGGTTATTACACCGTTGGGGATTGTTACGCTTTCGAGACTACGGCAAACCCAAAATGCAGATTCACCAATAATAGTCACTGTGTCAGGGATTGTAACACTGGTGAGGCTGTCACAACCGGAGAACGCAGATCTTCCAATTGTTGTTACACCGTCAGCGATATTAACTATTTTTATTGACGAAAGATAAGAACTCCACGGTACAGAGGAAAATGTATAAGTTTTCCACATCGCACCCGTACCGGTAATATCAAGCACACCGGTAGAAGTATTAAGCGACCATGTCAGATTATCGCCGAAGGTGCCGGAATAGGTTGCCGCTTCGGCTTGGAAAGAGAAGATATCGGCAAAATCAACGCCGGATATTTCCGCACCTACCGTGCCGAACACCAATGTTGCCGCAAGGAGGAAAGAGAGAACGCGCTTAAATGCTGTTTTCATTTTTGTTTGCCCCTTTGTTTTGAGTATTTTTTGTTGAATATATGTAAAAGGATTTTCAAACCCCGAATTACATGATTTTTCATCCCGTTACACCTATAAGACAAACGGGATATGAATTTGGTTGAGGTTTTTTGAAAAATTTTTTAAAAATATTTTTTGATTGGGAAATTCCGGTTTGTCGGGATGAGTGAAAACGGAGAAGTGATTGTCAATAGCTCCCTTTCAAGGGAGCTGTCGAAACCGCTTTGCGATTTTGACTGAGGGTTGCTTGTTAAGAATTAATCAATATATAATTTTGCAATCCTCCGTCTTTTGCTTCGCAAAATCCACCTTCTTTGAAAAGGAGGTTTTCGTAGGGACAATTCACGAATTGTCCACCGTAAAAGAGATATGCTGGTGGATTTCGGGCGATTCGTGAATCGCCCCTACTGTTTAGCGGTGTAATTACAGATGCCGTCAAACAGCCTCCCTTGTGTAAGGGGAGGTGGGTCGGCAACGCCGACTCGGAGGGGTTGTTTTAAATTGTTTTACAATCCCCCAGTCTTTTGCTTGGCAAAATCCAGCTCCCTTTGAAAAGGAGGTTTTCGTAGGGACAATTCACGAATTGTCCGCCGTAAAAGAGATATGCTGGTGAATTTCGGGCGATTCGTGAATCGCCCCTACTGTTTGCGTTGTAATTACAGATGTCGTCAAACAGCCTCCCCTGTGTAAGGGGAGGTGGGTCGGCAACGCCGACTCGGAGGGGTTGTTTTAAATTGTTTTACAATCCCCCAGTCTTTTGCTTGGCAAAATCCAGCTCCCTTTACACAAGGGAGCCAGTTGACAATCCTCTTTACGCAATAACTCCCTCAGTCAAAATCGCAAGCGATTTCGACAGCTCCCTCATTGAGGGAGCCATTTGTCAATATCAGCAACAGTCATCTAAACTACAATTTCAATATACAATATATAAATTATAAAAACAATTAACTAATTATAAACTTTTACAATTTATTCCATTTGCTTGCGCATATTCCTGTGCTGCTGAGCCTTCCGGGCAGGAAATTGTCAGGTTCGGGCAGCCCTGGAATGCATTCGTGCCGATTGATGTAACCGTTCCCGGTATTGTAACAGCAGTCAGCGCTGCACAGCCTTGAAAAGCACCGGCAGGTATTGCAGACAGGCTTGACGGAATATTGACGCTTGAAAGCCTTGTGCAATTTTTGAACGCTGTATTTCCCAACGAACGAAGTCCCGACGGCAGAGTGACACTTGTAAGCGAAGTGCAGTTTGCAAAAGCGCCTTTGCCGATACTTGTAACGGTTGACGGAACTGAAACGCTTGTGATTGAGGTGTTGTTTTCAAAAGCATAGTCTGCAATCGCCGTTACCGTTGCTCCGCCGAGTTTTGTGGGAACGGAAATGCTGCCGCCGCTGCCCTTGTAGCCGGTAACTGTTGCCGATGAACCCGAAACGGTATATTCAAACTCGCTCGCCGCTGTTGTAGGTTCGGTTGTTGTAACCGGCGCTGTAGTAGTCGACTGAGATGTTGTTGTAGGTCTGGTTGTAGTGGTTTGTTTTTCGGTAGTTGTAACAGGCTTTGTTGTTGGCACCGGTTTTATTGTGGCAGGAACAGTAGTAGCGGGAACCGTTTTTATCGGTTCATCCGTAGTCTGCACCGCCGTTGTTGTGTTACGCTTTGTGGTGCTTGCGGCTGTGTTTTTTTCAGTTGTAGTATCCGTATGCTGTGCTTTTTTGGTTGTTGTGTTGCCATTTGCAGTTGTTGCTGCAGCCGGTTTGTTATTTACCGCTGTTGTACCCTGCGGCGCTGTACCGAAGGTTACTTTATCCGAATCGCCTGTAGTTGCAACTACAGGAATATCTTCACCATCATTTGTTGGGTTTTGCGAATAATCATCAATAATTGAGTATTCCGGCAATGTATATCCGTCATATACAATACCCGTTACATATGTTACCAAAGTGGTATCGTCGGAAGAACTGTCGTAATATGTACCGGTAGGCTCAGTTGTGGTAGTTTCGGGGTTGCGGTCTTTTGCAATTTTTACGCCTGCCGTAACGCCGCCGAAAATCACAACAGCACCAACCACCGTTGCAATAATTTTAGGCACTGTAATCCACGCAATTACCTTAGCCGCAATGCCTGCCTTTACTGCCGTGCCTGCTGCAATTGCTGCGCCGCCTGCAACTGCCGCGGCAGCTCCGCCGAGCAATGCAGAAGCGCCTTTGATAAGGCCAAGCAAAGCCGCCGACTTCGCCTGCGACATAACGCAAGCAGAGGCAGACCTTCTGAGCATCCAGATAAAGAACGGTATAGCCGCTGCGCTGAGAATTGTCGCGCCCTTGCGGCGAAGCTCTTCAATGGTTTTCTTAATGGATTTTCTTGCAAGGTGCAGGTGGCTTTTAACGGTATTTTCAGAAATTTCAAGTGCTTTTGCAATCTGCGCTGTACCCATATCGTCATAATAATGCATCAACACACAAAGTCTTCTGTCCTCGGGCAGACTGTCAATTATATCCATTATCGCTTTGCGTGATTCGGCATTATCCATTGATTCTTCGGGTATAAAATCCGAATCTTCTTCCGTCTGCCAATCCTGTGAAGCCTGCTCCTCTTCCTCTGTATTAAAAAGCACAGGCTTTAATTTGCAGATATAATTCTTTGCTGTATTTGCTACAATCTGATTAAACCACGAAACAAAGGTTGCGGAATCTTTAAGCTGGCCGAGCTTGTCGAGCGCTTTGACATAGCTGTCCTGCAGAATATCTAATGCATCGTCTTCATTGCCTGTTATTTTCAGCGCAACGAAATATGCACCTTTATTTGTTTCGTTATACAACTTTTCAAAGGCTGCGTTGTCACCCTCACGCACCTTATCCACCAACTGAGCTATCTGTGTTTTCTCCATCAATGTCACTTCCGTTCAAAGTTTTACGGCACTGCTCTGAAAGGATTCTTTCAAGGAGCATCCGTGCTTTATCTGTGCTTAACTGTACTTCGTTTGCCGATTCGCTAATTACTATTCTGATTATATCCCCATCACAGCACCTCCTTTCAACTATAAGACAAACAGGAAGCGCTTTTGGTTGAGGTTTTATCAAAAAATATTTCTATGCAACATATAACATATTAGTAAAATATTGTCAAACAAATATGTCTTTTGCTTAACGCACACTCAATTTATGCGCTGTAGATGACTTCTGAGATACTGAAAGATTAATACTTGATATTTATAACACGGATAACTGAATAAAACGGCGACAGCCCGCTGACACAAATGAAATACACCCCAAATGTTAGACATTGTGATGTAATGTTTAACATTTGGGATGTATTTTCTCCAACATCAAGCTCTTGTTTTTCATTCAATCAATACCGCTGCTTTTACAGCTTTGGAATAGGGCAGCTCGCGGTCGTTATAAGTCATATTCAATCCGCCGGGGCTGCAGGTAATAGTGTTGCCGATAATACTGCCGTGGATATCGAAATCGCCTGATGCGAGTGCAACATCGCCCTTTGGCGCATATACTATACCCCACAAATCAAAGCCGCCCTGCTGTGAATAGAGCGTTATATCCCCTTTTCGTGAATAGATGGAAAGCGTTGCACCTGCTTCGTTATAGGTATGCGTACTGCCGCCTATTTTTATATCGTCTTCGGCTATCATGCAGCCGTTCAAGGTAATACCGCTTGAGCCCTGGTTGGTTGAAAGACTGCCGCCGCTGTACACTATACCATTTATATCGTAATTGCCCTGCCCCGAAAGCAAAAGCTCTTTTTTTCTGTTATAAAGGTCACCTTTCAATGTAAACGGACCGGATATATCAGCTGCGGGTGCTTCATCGGTTGCGTTTTTGCCCCAGACATAAATACTGCCGTTTACGGTAGTGCCGCCGCTTTGTAGTTTAAGGGTATCGTAAATGTACATATTGCCTTTTACGCTCATAGCAACGCTGCCCTGCTTATCAAAAACACCCCTGCAATAAACCGGACCGTTGAAGGTTGTAGAACCGTTGAGCGTTACATTACCGCCTGCATAGGTTTCACAATCGCACAGCAGGCTGTAGGTTGAACCGCGGACAAGATTTCCGCCGGTATAAAAATAATTGCCGTAAATCTGTGTATTGCCCTGGAAGGTTGAATTGCCGCCTACATATAAATCGCCACCGACGGTGAAAGACTTATCCCATGTTGTTGTAAGGTTGCCGCCACAGTACACATTGCCTTTGACATATACCGGACACTGGGGGCTAAAATCTCCCTCAACATATAAATCGCCGTAAATAATCAGCACATCGGAAAAATATCCTGTTGAAAGGCTGCCCGGACAATAGGTGTTACCGTTGATTGAAATTGACGAGTTTATGGTTGCGCCCGCCGGATAACGGTTGAGATAGAAATTCGATTTATTTATAGGATTATATACTTTTTCAAACATACCCTGTGTTACTTCGGGTACAACGGACATTATGGTTTCATCAAAATCCGGCATTTCCTGTGTTTTCACATTGCTTTCAAGTCGGCTTACAGTTACGCTGTACTGATTATAATCTGCCTTTTCAGCTGAAAAAACCGTACCCGAAATTGTACTGCCGCTGCCGTTTGCATAAACATTGCCGTTGCCGAAAACACTGCCGCCGACATTGTAATGACCGTTGAGATTGAACTGTGAATTATCTCCATGGAACATTAAATATTCAAAATCAATCGCCATATTTTTATTTACATAGCGCGCTGCCGCCTTTGCATTAATCTGTACGGAATTGATATTGAAAAGGCTTGCAAATACAGTTTTGCCTTTTCTTGAATCGGAAACGCGGACTATTTCGCTGCTTGGAAATTCAACAACAACGCTGTCAGTTGTAAAGCCGTTTTTTTCTACATATTCAAGCGCAACAGCTTTTGCAGTCTGCTCATCGGGCATATAGCGCACAGCGGCAAGTGCCGCAGAATCCATTGCGCTTTGCAGCTTGCTTTTCTGGTGGTATTTCAGCCCCATATCCGTAACAAGCGAAACCACTGACAAAAACGCTACCAGGCTCAATGCCGCAATAACCATTACTGCACCGTCTTCTTTTTTGGCAAAAGCTTTTATTCTTTTTTGCAGCATTTTAAGCACTCCTTTCGTAGAGTGACGAGTATAATCCGAACCCGTTTTATTTTTCCTGTACCGAATTTAGTGATTGCTTTATCTGCTCCATCTGCTTTGTGAGTTCACCAAGGGTAAGCTCTGCACGGTCAACATAATAGCCGTAAAGCTTCAGCTCCTTCTGCATAGCGAGCTTATCCTTTGCGTGTTCGGTTTCAAGCGAATTTATTTTTTCTGCGTGTTCAAAAGCCTGAATTTTGTTTTCATCCTTCAGGCGGATAAGTTCATCTTCATTTTCGCTTACACGCTGATTGAGTAAACTGTTTTTGATTTCAAGCTCCGCAGACTGCTTTTTGAAATTTTCTGTTTGTGCAAGAAGTTCATTTATTTCAGCTGCCTTTTCTTCAAGAATTACATTCTTTTCGGCAAGCTCTTTTTCTTTTACATCAAGCTGCGCTTTTGCTGCTTCAAGCTGTGCAAAAACAGCCTTGTATTCTTCGCTGATGTTTTCGCTTTTCTGCAATTTATTTAACAGCTCTGTATTCTCGCGCTGTAAGCTTGCATTGCTTTCTTCAAGCTTTGAAATTTCAGCTTCAAGCAATAAAACTCTGTCCGCATAACCGCTGTCAGAAGAACTGCTTTCTGCCGACTTCAAACGGGCATTTTCGTTTTCAAGCTGTTCGCATCGGGCTTTGAGTTGAGCAATTATGCTTTCATATTCTTCGCTGCCCGTTTTCGTATCAGGCTTTTCTATCGAATTAAGCTTTATCTGACACTCTTTATACTTTTCGCTGTATGAATCGCGCTCCCTGTTTGAAAGGACAAGCTCCTCCTTAATTGAAGAAAGCTTTGCTTCGTGCATACGCGCCGCTGATTCATATGTCCGGTTAAGCTCGTTTATATAGGAAGCTACTTCATCGGGGTCATAGCCGTAAAGCACCTTTTTAAACAGCATTTCGCTGTCCCCTTTTTCCTTACCGCGTACGGGCTGGTTTTTGGCTGTATTTTTGTTTTCTTCAAGTACTGTATCTTTTACGCTTTCGTTTTTAGCTTTTTTCATTTTTCATCCCCCACAGTTATTTTTAGGGTGTCGCCTTCATGTATTCCGAGCCTTGCCGCAGCAAAGGCATTTACTTCAATTACACTTTTTGCCTGTTTTACCGTTTTGCAGATTTTACCCGGTTGAACATTGCGTTCAATTTTTACAACCGTACCCGATTCATCAAGGTAAACCGCATCAATTGCAAACCTCATGTTCAGCATATGTATCTGATTGCAGGGAGTGATAAGCAGCGCATAATCCTCTGCTATAGATTCGCGAAACATCAGACCCCTGAAACGGGTAAAGAACGAATCGGCAAGCTCTGCATTTTTGGTAACTATTCTTTTGTTATTAATAATTATAATCTTTTTCATAAGCATTAAAATGTATCCATTATATTAAGAACTGTCGGACCCATGAGAATTATAAAAACCACAGGGAAGATGAACAGCAGCATCGGAAGCAGCATTTTAATTGAAGCCTTCATACCCTTTTCCTTTGCCTGCTGACTTCTTTCTACACGCAGCTGTTCTGACTGCGCACGCATGACATTATTAATCGGTATACCGAGCTGCTCTGCCTGCACAAGTGCGGAAGCAAAGGTTTTGAGTTCGTCAAGGTTTGTTGAATCGCACAGATTCTGCAGGGCTTCGCGCCTTGTTCTGCCCATCTGAATTTCGCGGTAAACTATGAGAAGCTCATCAATAAACGGACCCTTGAGCTTTTGCGAAACCTTTAAAAGTGCCGCATCAAAACCCAATCCCGCCTCAATACATACGCAAAGCATATCCATAGCATCGGGCAGCTGCTTTTTTATACCCGTCTGGTGGCTTGATACGCGTGAGCGAAGGTACATTGTAGGACCCATGACACCTATAAGCACACCGACCATGAGAATAAGCAAGGATATCAGCGCATCTGCATTAACTGCCAACAGAATTACAAGCGTCAGAAAAACCGCACCTATTAAAAATGCATATTTTATAAACTGAAAATCTGAAGGCTCCATAAATATGCCTGCATAGCGCAGCTGTTTGCGTATAGCTTCAAGTGTTTTTGTTTTGTTGGCATTTTTCTTTTGCGGAAGGAGCTTATTGAATTTGGCAGAAACGCTTTTGAGCCCCTTACCGAGGAACCTTTCGTAGAACGAAAGCTCCAGCTCTTTAAACACGGGCTGACCTACGGAATTATTTATTCTGTCAATACGGCTTTGTTTTTTATCCATTTTCTGCCCTGCTGGAGAAGCCAGCAGCACAACCAGAATAAACGCAAGGAACGAATAAGCAATAACGAGAAATTCCAAAAAGCTCACCTCCGTATCAGTACTCTATAGAAACTACCTTTCTTATTGCGAAAAAGCCTATAACCTCCATAACAACGGAAACCACAAGCATTATGTTCCCTACCGTTGTGGTGAAGAAGGTTGACATATACTCCGGATTGACTACCATGAGTATTGCCGCTATACCTATGGGCAGGGCACCGATTATCAGCCCCGACATTCGCCCTTGTGCGGTAATTGAACTTATTTCGCCTTTTATTTTAATTCTTTCGCGTATTGTATTTGAAATTGTTGAAAGTATTTCGGAAAGATTACCGCCCGTTGTACGCTGAATAAGCACCGCAGAAACCACAAGCAGTAAATCGGCACTTTTAACACGGTCGCACATATTATTGAGCGCTTCTTCCATTGTTGCGCCGTAGCGGATTTCGTTACAGACCCTGCCGAATTCTATGCCTATGGGCGGCGGCATATCGTTGGCTACATTTTCCATAACCTGATTGAATGAAAAGCCTGAACGCAGGCCGTTGCACATCATTATAAGCGTATCGCCAAGCTGTGCTTCAAAGGCTTTTCTTCGGTTATCCTTTTTGATTTTTATATAGACAATCGGAACAAATGCACCTATTGCCGCAAGCGTTGCAGAAGGCATAACGCCAAGCTGAAACAGTGCTGCAAGCCCTGCGGGAACAAAGGTAAGCACTATCCATATAAGGCAGAATTCTTCGGGTTTCATCATTATATCGGCCAGAATAAGCTCGTTGAAGATTGTATCCATGAGCCTTTTGCGCTGTACCGACTGTTTGCCGCTGCCGTCAATGGCTCTTTTCAAAATTGAGGATTTGCGTTCTTTTTTCTTTTCCTGAAGCTGCAGGGTAAGTCCGCTTTTTTTGCTTGCGATTTTATCAACGCGCTTTTCAACAATGCGGCGGCTTTGTGTTGCCGTACCCATAATGCTGACCCATAGGAAGAAATTGAACAGAGCTATTGCAACGGCAAGAATAATTATACTAATTTGTAAACCATTCATTATTGACCGTCACTCCGTTTCCTCTGATTTTTTCAAGGCAAATCGGTCTTACTCCTGTTGCATGGAACTTGCCGACGAATTTGCCCGTTGCATCAACAGTGCCGTCGGTTTCATAAACAAAGATATCCTGCATACTTACTACATCGCCTTCCATGCCGATTACTTCGGTTATGGAAGTTATTTTTCTTGTACCGTCACGCAGACGGCTCTGCTGAACAATAAGGTCAATAGCGGAAGAAATCTGGTCTCTTATAGCTTTAAGCGGCAGCTCCATACCGCTCATGAGAACCATTGTTTCAAGCCTTGCTACGGTATCGCGCGGTGAGTTTGCGTGAGTAGTGGTGAGCGAACCGTCATGACCGGTGTTCATAGCCTGTAGCATATCGAGCGTTTCTTCCGAGCGGACTTCACCGACGATTATTCTGTCCGGTCGCATACGAAGGGCATTCTTTACAAGGTTGCGGATTGTAACTGCACCCTTGCCTTCAAGGTTGGCAGGTCTTGCTTCAAGGGTGATTACATGCTCCTGCTTGAGCTGAACTTCCGCGGCATCTTCTATTGTGACTATACGCTCATCTTCCGGTATGTAAGAAGAAAGAACATTAAGAAGCGTTGTTTTACCTGAACCTGTACCGCCCGCAACAACTATATTAAGCTTGCCCTTTACGCACGCTTCAAGGAAGTGGAGCATATCGGGAGTAAGAGAACCGAATTTTAAAAGCTGCTGTGCCGTTATGGGCTTCTTGCCGAACTTTCTGATTGTCAGCACAGGACCTATAAGCGACAGCGGCGGAATGATTGCGTTAACACGCGAACCGTCTGCAAGTCTGGCATCTACCATGGGGCTTGCTTCGTCAACATGTCTGCCGACATTTGAAACGATACGGTTGATAATATTCATCAGGTGGTCTTCATCCCTGAATTTAAGGTCTGTGAGCTTGAGCTTGCCCTTATCTTCTATATATATTTTATCCGGACCGTTCACCATAATTTCACTGATTGACGGGTCCTGAACAAGCACTTCAATAGGACCGTAGCCCATGATATCGTTAAAAAGCTCTGTTGCAACCTTTTCCCTGTCAATACGCGGAATAAGAAATTCATCTTCATTGACCTTATCATCAACGATTTTGTACATTGCATCGCGGTCTGTTATGGTCTGACCGCTTTTGTTCATTTCGTCGATAATGGCTGAATGAATTCTTCGCTTGGTTTCGAGATACGGGTCTTCAACCGTTTCTTCGGTTGCAGCTTTTTCTTTTATTTCTTCAGCTTGTACAGCTGTATCACCTTTTTGCAACGGCAGCTTTTTCTGACCGTCTATTCTGTCAAGAAGTCCCATATCAACACCTCACATTATTTCTGCTTTTTCGATAACGAAAATTTCTTCTTCGGTTGAGTAACTTTTACGGGAACTATGCCCGTATGCACTTCGATTATTTTTTCCGCAAGCTCCGATATGCCTTTTGCAAGCACCGACTTTGGTTGTGCAACCGTTACCGCCATACCCTTGTTAATACTTGTAAGTGCAGCAGAATAATCGGCGGGAATCTGCGCAAACAAATCCGTCTGGAACATTTCGGTAAAATCCTCGGGTTTTATGAGGCTTTTTTCAACTCTGTTCAAAACAAACCTTATTTTATCGCGCTGATGAAGCTGGTCAAGAATTGTGTAGCACACCTTTGCGTTATTTAGCGAAAGTATTTCGTTGTTGTATACAAGGAAAATTTCTTCGCAGTTTTCGCAGGCTGTAATTACCGCATCGTTGAAAGCTGATGGCAAATCAACAATTATGTATTCATAATACGGACGCATGATATCAATTATCCGCTCGATGTGTTGCGGAGTTACAAACTCGGCATATTCCGAGCTTTTAGGTGCGCACAGCACACTCATACCGCTTGAATGTTCAACTGCAAAGCCGTTTATGTTTTCAATTGTAATACCGCCTCTGTCCTGAACAAGGTCAACGATTGAATTTTTCGTATCAAGGTCGAGTGCCATTGAAACATCACCGAACTGCAAATCAAGGTCAAGCAGCATTACCCTTTTGCCCGCCTTTGCAAGGCTTGCGGCAACACCTATTGCAAGCGTTGTTTTACCCGTGCCGCCCTTTCCGCCGAAAAATCCGAGCGCTTTACAGCGTACTTTTTTGCCCTCGTTTGTATCAAGAATACGCTGCTGTTCAAGTGTGTAAACCGTTTTGATGTTTTCAGAAAAAGCGTCACAGCCGATTCCGTCAATCGGAAGTACCTTTCGAATTCCGTATTGAGCAGCTTTGTTTACAAGGTCAACGGTTATATTGTCATTTACAAGAATAACAATCAGCCCTCTTGCAACTGCAAGCAAATCCTGAACGAAGCTGAAAACCGCATCTGGTACTTCGCCGCGCACAGCGCAAAGAACGATTTCGGGGTATTTATTTACTATTTTTGTTTTGCCCTCTGCCGTAAAGCCCGAATAACCGCTGATTGCAAACGCTTCGTCGGCTACAAGATTTTTTACCTCAATTCTTAAATCAAGGTCATCTGACAAAATAAGCAAATTCATTTTTTCCATAGCCGTTTCATCTCCAATCAATTATCAGTTGCTTTCTGTAGTCGGCGGTGCGGTTGTAATTTCGCCCATACCGTAGTTTGTCTGCGGTTCTGCAGGTTGGTCTTCGGGTATGCCTGCAGCCGCTATATCGTCTGCAAGGCTGTACGCTTCAACATACGAAACAAGAGATATTCTGTAGGCTTTTTCCAAATCAAGGAATTTTGCAATCTGCTTTTCATCAAGCTCAAGCGTCATTACACCGTATGATGTTATTTCAACGCCTGCATCCTGCTGCTTGTTTGCGGCATAATCGCCAATTTTAAGCACCAGTATGTTTTCAAGCGCAGGCTTGGCAGAGGGCGAAACACTGTCGTATATGTTGATTCGGTCGCCTTCTTTAAGGAAATATGCCATACTGTTGCGTGCATCAATTTCGATTGTGTAGGCATACTTTCCGTTTTCAAGCTGATACGAAAGCCTGCCCTTTGCGTTTTCCTCGCCGACAGGTATCAGCTTACCTGCCATAAGCTGTTCGCCTCTGAGAATTTTAACACCGGACATATAACCGATGATATCGTTAGTCTTGCTTACCGTACCGTAGGAAACCGCGGTAACCGGCATTTTAACTTCCTGGAACATATCCGCTGTAAGAATTGTGTTTTCATCTATATCCCTAAGCGCAATCAGAACAGTTGCATCATCTACACCTGTTACGATTTTGCTTGTTTTCAGCTCATTTGCAAAAAAGTATGTTGCAAGGCCTGCCGCCAGAGCGATTACCACCGCTATAAGATAAATTTTTTTCATAACTGACAGTTGCCTCCTTATGATTCTACTTTCATTATTACTGTTGAGGTTATTGTTTTCTCTTTTCCGAGTATAGTGCTTAGCACCGGTGTAAAGAATGAAATATCAGCCTGCATGCTGACTGTTACATCCCCTGCAGTCGGGTCTGACGGAGATGAATATGTTACTGTGATATCCACACCGTCATTAGCAAAAACGGTTGATGAAATATTTTCAATGTGATTTATTATGCTTTGTGTATCAGCGTTTTCATCGGTGTGAACTACGGCGTACCTTGCGCCTTCGCGACATGCATTGTTGAGCGAAAGCTGATTATAGAACAACCAGCCAAAATCAATAATGCCGCACAGAATCAGCAGAAAAATCGGAAGTATCAGCGCAAATTCAACCATCGCCTGACCGTCTTCGCGTTTTTGCTTCTTTCCGATTGCTTTTTTCATTTCGCCGTCACCTCCGAACTTGCATTTTTAGTGTTCAAGGGTAAGCTCGCTCCGCGAGCGAACTTACCCTTGACGAGTTACCTATGCTTTTTTAACCGATTTATTTAGTAAGGAATTAATTACCAAAAATTATGTTTATTATTATGTACCTGAACCTGCCGTTGTTGCTTCCTTGCCGATATTATCAATGCTGTCATTGACCTGATCGAACATATCGCGAATCTTCGGACCGAGCGCTACGAGAGCAACTATAACAACAATTGCGATAAGACCGATTATGAGACCGTATTCTACCATGCCTTGACCTTCTTCGTCTTTAAACCATTTTCTTAACATAACTTTTTCCTCCTTATTTTATAATTTTTATTTTTTTGATATGTTTGTATGTTACTGTTTACTTTTTGATTTTAAAGTTTGAGTTTATATTTTAGTTTTTTACAAGGTTTTATTTGTATGGCTTTTACTGTCAGGTACCTGAACCTGCTGTTGTAGCTTCCTTGCCGATATTATCAATGCTGTCGTTGACCTGATCGAACAGATTGCGAATCTTCGGACCGAGTGCTACAAGAGCAACGATGACAACGATTGCGATAAGACCGATGATGAGACCGTACTCAACCATACCTTGGCCTTCTTCGTCCTTGAACCATTTTCTTAACATAGTGCTTACCTCCATTTTTTTATTTTTTGTTTTTATTTTACCCTTACACGGGTTAGCTGCAAATTTAAAACAGTGCTGAAAAAACTTGTTGTGAGAGTTCACCAAACGCAGGGAAAAGAACCGTAATCACTGCTCCGAGTGAAAGGTAGGGACCCATCGGAACGGCGGTTTTAACCGAACCCTTTTTTGTTGCTACCAGGTATACAAGGTAGATAAGCAAGCCGACTGCCATTATCAGCGATGCCTGAAGATATCCGAAAGCACCCAGACAGTAGCCGATTGCTGCGCTGTACTTTACATCGCCTGTTCCTATCGGTATGCCTATGAGCATGGGCAGCTGATAGAGAATGAAGCCTGCCGCAAGACCTATGAGCGAAGGAATCAGCGTTTCCTTTATCGGGACTCCTGTTGCGATAGCGTAAACGATTGCGACGGTTCGGATTATCAGAAGCGCAAGTACCGAAGAATTCGGTATCTTTTTGATATCCAGGTCTACAATGGCTATTGCAAGTGCTACCGATATGTATGCAACAGCTTCAAGCCTTGCAGCCGTTTCGCTGTACCTTAAAAAGGTTACCGCAAACAGAACTCCCGAGAGCAGCACCCAGGCGACTATCACCGCCATGTTTTTAACCGCTTCGATTTTTGAGCTTTCCTGTGTCCGCTGCTTAATCTGAAAAATCGCTATCCGGTTAAAGGCCAGCGCTGCGAGTGTACCGAGCGCCCCACCGTAAATTGTTTCAACCATCAGCTTTCACCTCCCGGTTTCGTTCGGAAGCTTGGCGCTTCCTCTTTGCAACTTCATGGTACACCCGCCAACTATTGAAGTCAAACAATAGTTTTTCACATTGTGGATAACTTTTAGTTAAATTGCACAAAGCCTAAATAATGGGGTTTTTAGCGTAAAAATGCTGTTTTGAACGCAATCCTTCTTATTACAAATATTTTTAAAATAAAGGGCACAAAATGCAGGAAAAGCTGCATTTTTCTTCTCTATTTTGCACAAACGAATTATAAAACGGCAATTTACGACTAAATATGCAGTTTTCGCATATTTTTTTGTATATTTAGCTGTATATACAGCATATTTTGCCCATTCGGTGCATAAATTTTAGAATTTGTTTAGAATTAATTTATAAACATTTTATAAATTCAACTTGTATTTGTCGCGCAAACGCTGTATAATAAAAGCGCATTCAGCGTCAGAACGAAGAATACACGGCGTAAGGTGGTAAAACATGAACAAATTAACCGTTCAGCAAACCGCAGAAAAATGGAGCATATCCGTAAGGCGCGTGCAGGATTACTGCAGGCTGGGCAAAATACCGGGCGCAGAACGGCTGGGAACAAACTGGCTGATACCTGCAGACGCTATCCGCCCTGTTGACGGCAGAAGTAAAGCCGCAAAAGACGAAGCGCAGCGCGATATTCCTATGCCTCGCAAAAGCCCTTTTCTGGATATGACTGACCTTTATTCCGAACCCGGAACCGCAAACAAATGCATACTCTCCCTATCCGACAATCCCGAAGCACAGGCGCTGTTTTCTGCTGAAATAGCATACAGCCGCGGTGAAATAGACAGCGTGTACCGCTATGTTCAGTATTTTTTTGATAAGCATTCGGGCTTTTATGCAATTATAGGCAGCGGCATGCTGCTTGCATTGTGTGCAATGTGGACCGGCGATATAAACATGTGGCGACGCGCAAGAAAGCACATATGCGAAGCACCTGTAAAGAACAGCACTGACCGCGACATACTTGCCCTTTCGCTTGCCGCAACCGACAGCGCAATAAGGGCTTCGGAGGATTTCCCTGAATGGTTCAAAATAGGCTGCTTTGAAACTCTTCCCGCCGATGCGCACCCTGCTGCAATGGTATATTATCTTAAATACCTTATCGTTTATGCGCAGGAGCTTGCAACCGGCGAACTGAAGCTGCAGAACATACGCGGACTTGGTCTGATGAGATGTATACCCTACATTGCAGAACCGTTGATAACCACAGCACAGAACGACGGCGTACTGCTTGCAGAAATATATTTGCGATTGATGTGCGCCATTGCTTATCAGCAATGCGGTGACACCGAAAGAGCAACATATCACCTCGACAAAGCTATAAAAGATTGTCTTGAAGACGATTTGTTTGGTCCGCTTGCAGAACACCGCAGACAGCTCGGCAAAATTCTTGACGAAAGGCTTTTGCTGGTAGATCCGTATGCCGCAAAGCGTGTTAAGGATTTGCATAAACGCTTGCAAACGGGCTGGACGGTTATTCACAACGCAATGCTTGAACGAACAGTTTCCGTCGCACTCACCCTGCGCGAGCGCGAAATAGCCCGCCTTGCAGTATTCGGACTTACCGACAAGCAGATAGCAAACCAGCTTGATATGCCCGAATCCCAGGTAAAAAACATGCTGAAATCCGCAAAAGAAAAGACCGGAGTTGATAAACGCTCCGACCTTGCGATGTATATATAAATTGCCAGTTTATTTGAGTGCAGAGTGCAGAGTTCAGAACGCAGAACGGTGGGAGGGCTTCGCCCTCACCCTATTTAAAAAACTATTACCTATTATTTATTATCTTTTATCTCTTATCTCTCGCTGAATTTTAATATCGTTTAGATAATAGATAAGAAATAAAAATTAATAGATAATAATTGTCGGCGATTGCCGGCGGGATACCCTAATCCGAACGTAGAATTCGCTGTCATTCTGAGCGTAAGCGAAGAATCTTAAAGGTTTAAAAGATCCTTCACTTCGTTCAGGATGACACTCTGTAAGGTTTCATTTTAAAATCGGAGCGAAGCGACCCTTAATTTTCAACTATCCATTTTCAATTCATCTCGACAAATTGTAATTTCTTCATCAACTGATAAAACCTGTAAACACGTTTTTACGCATGTTTACAGGTTTTTGTTTGCAATATTTAAAATCACACAAGTTCTTTTGCGAGTGCGTCAAGCTGTGCTTCGCTTTCGGAATTTAGTGCGGACATGATTTTTACGGTTGTATCGGTATAGGTAAGGTTCTTGCTTTTTTCAAGCATACCCTTCATCACCTTTACCGCCATTGGTGCCCATGTGCCGTTTTCAATCATACCGACTGTTCTGTTCTGGTATCCGCGTTCGGTCAGGTGGTTGATGAATTCGCGCATAAAGGGGAAGATATCCGCATTGTAGGTGGTTGTTGCAAGTACAAGCTTTGAATAGCGGAACGCATCTTCCACAGCTTCTGCCATATCGCAGCGCGCAAGGTCATTGACAACAACCTTAGGGCAGCCAAGTGCTTTCAGCTTTTCTTCAAGCAGCATTACAGCCTTTTTAGTGTTGGAATAAACAGAAGTGTAGGCTATCATTACGCCTTCTTCTTCGGGGCGGTAGCTTGACCAGATATCGTAAAGGTTTATATAGTAGCCAAGGTTTTCTGTCAGTATCGGACCGTGAAGCGGACAGATTATTTCAATATCGAGTGCAGCAGCTTTTTTGAGCAGAGCCTGCACCTGTGCGCCATATTTACCGACTATACCTATATAGTATCTTCTTGCCTCGCACGCCCAGTCTTCATCAGCATCAAGCGCACCGAATTTGCCGAAGCCGTCAGCCGAGAAAAGGATTTTATCCGTACTGTCATAAGTTACTATAACCTCGGGCCAATGCACCATGGGCGCAGTAACAAAGGTAAGCTCATGCTTGCCGAGGGTGAGCTTATCGCCCTCGCCTACCACAAGCTGTCTTTCAGCAAAATCTGTGCCGAAAAAGTTTTTCATCATAACAAATGCCTTGGCGGACGAAACAATGGTTGCCTGCGGATAAGCATCGGCAAAGTGCTTCACACTTGCCGAATGGTCCGGCTCCATGTGCTGAACAATAAGATAATCGGGCTTTCTGCCTTCAAGTGCAGCTTCGATATTGGCAAGCCATTCATCGGTAAAGCCTGCATCTACACTGTCCATAATCGCAATTTTTTCATCAATAATTGCGTAGGAGTTGTATGCCATACCTTCCGGCACAATGTACTGACCTTCAAAAAGGTCAATTTTACGGTCGTTAACACCTATATATTTTACATCTGCTGTGATTTTCATTTTTTCTCCTCTTTTATCTATTAAATTATACTTTCTTTTTTATATTGAGCAGTCTAACAACAGTAGGGCTTAAAATAATATTTGTTGCAAGCTCAAAAAGGAAATTGCCGCCTGCAAGCCCGAGGAACATATACTCTGCCGCCGTAGCGTAACCGCCTGCCAAAGCCCAGCTTTCAATTGTTTCAAAAAAGAACAGCACACAGCCAAGCAGAAATATACCCGTATTTACTATTGGACAAACTACCGCTGCCGATACAACGGCGGCATATTTGCTTTTCTTTGCAACAAGGTTATAAATCAGCCCCGCAGCAAGACCGCAAAGCACACCCTTTAAAAGCACGGTTATAACCGTACCCGGTACGCTGATTGCAAGGAAAGCCGCAGCATCCGTCATCAGCACAACTACGCCGAAAACCAGACCAAGCCATGTACTCACTGCCGTACCGCACATTGCCGCACCGATAACAATAGGCAGCAGCACAAGCGAAATTGAAAACGGACCGAAGCGTATAAACTGACCCATGCACTGAAGCACAACCACAAGCGCAGTAAGTATTGCTCCGAGCGTTAATTTCTGAATTTTAGTATTCACTTTTTTCATAGCGTTCTCCTCCGTGTTATGCCTTTACACCTATTTCAAGTTCATCGGCATATTTTTTCATAGCTTCTATACAGATTGAAGCCACTTCCTTTACTTCCATACCGAGCATATCACAGCCGCGCTTTATAAGGTCGCGGTTGCACTTTGCGGCAAACTTTTTATCCTTGAATTTTTTCATGAAGCTGGATAACTCCATATCGGTTATGCCCGCAGGACGCATACGCGCTGCAGCCTGAATAATGCCTGTAAGCTCGTCAACGGTATACAGCGATTTTTCGAAATTTGTAAGCGGCTCGACACCGTTAAAATCGTAACCGTGCGCAAGGATAACGCGTATTTCCTCGTCAGTAACTCCTGCGGACTTCAAAGGCTCTGCAGTATGCTGAAGATGTTCGTCGGGATGCTGCTCATAATCATAATCGTGCAGATAGCCGACAGCCATCCAATGCTCGGCATCTTCGCCGAAATGTTCTGCAAGACCGCCCATAGCAACACTTACATTTTTAGCGTGCAAAAAAAGATGCGGTTCGGTTGTAGTCTGTGAAAGCAGCTGCTTTGCTGTATCAAGTGTAAGCATGAAAAAATCTCCTTTTCGGATATGCAATAGATTTTTATTATAACATATTTGTTTTTGTTTTGCCAAGGGCTTGGCTGCAAAAAAGCAAAAAAAGAACAGATATCGGCTTGTGTTCAAAGCGTCAATCTGTTCTTTAACTGCATTATAATCTGTTAATCATATCCAGATGCAATACATAATAATCAAAAATATCTTTATTTACCTTTGTCATACCGCCCTGAAGTGACATATGGTCGCCGCGATAAACCGGCATAATGTTCCATACACCTGCCTGTATATCCGATGCATCAAACACCTTTGTGGGAGCGCTGCTCGGAGCAAGAGCAGAAACGGTATTTACAAGTCCGTCGTTTTCAAGCCATGTTTCGTCAATTTCATAGCCGCCCTGTGTTTTGCCGGTATAGCTTCCCATTTCATTTGCACTTGATTGGAACATACCTTCCATCAGAGAAGTATCAGCTGAATATGTTCCGTCTGCATTTTTATTAGTAGCAGAGCAGGCAATTGAGAAATAATAGGTGTTTTCGTGCGTATAAATATTTTTATTCAGTTCAAGTGCATTATCAATATACATATCGTATGCCGCGCTGTCAATGTCCTGCGGCATTGCGCCGTATGCGCTTGTGCCGTTATGGGGTGCTGCAAGTGCCGTTACGGAATAAATCCAATCCGCCTTACCGCCTTTAAAAAACGGCGAAACATCATCGGGACTTGCCTTCATCTCTTCTTCACTTCCCACAGCCATAAGAGAGGCAAAAACGCGCACCGTTGCGCCGCCGAAGGAATGACCGAGAAGATTTATTTTGTTTGTGCTGTCCCATTGTCTTATCAAGGCTCTGCCCGAAAAATCTTCACCGTATCTGTCATGACCGCAACGCTCACTGTGAGCCTCACCGTAATCAACAACCGTTCCGGTAAGCTGCGCATAAAGCTCGCACGCTCTGTCCCATGCACTGCTTGTAGGTGCAACAGAAGCAGCATAACATTCGTACCCTGCTTTATTGAGTGACTTCATCAAATCGCCATTGAGCATACCCCAATACGGAAACAAGGGATAATAGAAATCGTAGCTGCCCCAGCCCATCAGACCGTGTACCCATATGTATTTGTAGTTGGTATTCCAGCTATCCTTATCTATTTCGGGAGCTGCTGAAGGGAAAAACAAAGAAACAACCAACATTATCAGTGCCAACGGAATTGAAATAATCTTTGCCACACGGTTAAACCTCCTGAATTATATCCGATATAATTGTATAACGATAAAAAGCAACATTTTATTTTTCTTTTTTATCATTATTATTTCTATTATGCCAAAGCAGAAAATATATGTCAACCGTTGACAATAAATATTATGTAAACGATTAAATAAACACATTGACATATTCAAAAAATTGGTGTTATATATAATTTGGTATTATCAATATAATGGGAGCGGTTATTATGAACAAACAACCTATGTATATACTTACCTATGAACACGGCGGCTATGTACTATGGGGCGACCATTTAAAGCCAAGGCTCAAAAATATTGCCGTATGGCTTAAAAAATATCCCAAGCTTAAAATAGGACTTGATTACGAATCGTTTACCTTTGACGAGTTTTCAAGGTGTGACCCCGAAATAGTAGAACTGGTAGCCAACCTGCTTAAAAAATATCCCGACAGAGTTGGTCTTGGTGCAACAACCTACGGTCAGCCGCTTGCGCTTACAATATCGGAAGAATCAAATGCACGCCAGCTGCTTTATGCGGTACGCACCAACCTCGATTACTTCGGCATAACGCCCAATGTTTACAGCATTTCCGAATTTGCCCTTCATAACCAGACCCCGCAGCTTATTAAGCAGTGCGGCTACGATGCGGCAATTCTCCGCTCACATGTTATGGGCTACGGATATCCGAAAAATTTTGACAGCGCATGGGGCTTATGGAAGGGCAAGGACGGCACACAGGTGCCCGCCGTACCCACCTACCCTGAGCAGGGCCGCGGCTACAACTGCACCACACTTGACAACTGGATTCTTTCCCGCTGGTCAGAGGGTGAAGCAGGCTATGACCTTGAAGACTTTGAAGAAAAATTCAAAAAGTATCAGCCGCTTCTGGCATCGCGATATGATGATGTTTGTCAGCCCATTGAAAGGCTGACAGAATATGTAGAAACCAAAGACAACTATGAATATGTTCTGCTTGAAGATATTCCGAAAATTTACGGCGAAGCAAAGGATGAGCTCAACACATCGGACAACGATTTCCATGTTCAGATGCCTTGGGGCTACTGCGGCAACGAAATATTCAACGGTGTTCGCAAGAGCGAAACAGAATGTGTACAGGCAGAAAAGCTCAACGCAATAAGCGTAATGCTCGGCGGTGAAGCACAGCAGAAGGAACTTGAAGAAGCATGGAAATTTGCCCTTGCCGCACAGCACCATGATGTTACAATCTGCGGTCTGCTTGATTTATCGCGCAGATTTATTCCGACCTCGCTTGAATATTCGGGCAAGGTTAAAACCGATTCACTTAACATTATTGCCGCGCGTTTTGCAAGTAAGGACGGCGAAAGCCTTGTTGTAATAAATGCACATTCCTTTGATATTGACGAATGGATTGAAATTGAAACAGATAAGGCATTTACTGTATCAGATGGTGAAGCTATGCTTGAAAGCGATTTTTCAAACGGTGTGCTTCGCGTTCATGTTAAGCTGCCCGCAATGAGCATAAAACGCTTTGCACTTAAAGAAGCAGTTGCAGATAAAAACAGCGGCTTTGAATGGTGCGAAGAAGCAGGCGTACTCACAACACCGCGCTACAGCGTAAAGCTTACCGAAAGCGGCATAGCATATATCGACGATAAAATGCTTGCAAGCCGTGTATATGATAACGGCAGCGGAGAGCTTTTCACCGCATGGATTGACGGCGATGACCGCGTATCAAACGGCAATTGGGAGGTTGAAATACTCAACCATTCCGCAAAAGCTGTACAGAACGGCTTTATTGGCACCGTACCCTACCGCTTTGAAATGCAGTTCAACGGCGAAGCACAGCGCATTGACTGCAGGGCAAATTTTGAAATTCACGGCGAGCACATCGGCAGAACCGATGTAACGCAGGGCAGACCCGTTCCGCTGACTCTTAACGGACACCACCATGAGGACAAGCTCTGTTTTGCAATGAACCTCTGCCTTGAAAAAGAACGCAAGGTTGTACGTGACCTGCCGTATGCAATCTCCGAATGGAATGAAATGCTCCGTAAAACCGAACCTTATTGGTACCCCGATGACCTTATTCTTATCGATACGGAAGTTGACCGTGAAGAGGCTTTCAATTCCACAAGCTACACCTTCGGCACATACTGGGTAGGTATGCGTGACAGCAAGCAGGGACTTGCCGTAATGAACCGCGGCTGTATGGGCTGTGCAATTCAGGGCAACAGACTGCTTATTCCGCTCATTTACGCAAATGATTATATGTGCGGCACAAAAATGCTGGACGGTACATTTGAAAGCGAGTTTGCGCTGTTTACATTTGATTCCTCAGTAAAAGATACGGACATTCACCGCGTTGCAATGTCCTATAACATGATGCCCTCTGCCATAAAAGCAAAAAAAGGCAACGGCGATATGGCAGAATACAAAATTGCCGATATTAAAGCAGACGGCGAAGCAATACTTACCGCGCTTTACCCTGAAAACGGTGCAATACTTGCGCGTTTGTGTAATTTCTCCGATAAAGAATCCGGCGCCGTTATTTCAACGGAATACGGAAAGGTTACCAAACAGGTGGATTTACTCGGCAACGAAATGAAACAAATAGAAAACGGCAAGCTGAATTTCGGAAAATGGGAAATAAAAACCGTAAAAATTGAACAAAAATAAAAAAACTCTTGCCTATTCTTTTAAAATAGCATAAACTCTATATGTTCAGGAAAATAAATATATTCGGAGTGATAATATGGCAAACACATTGAACAAAAGATACGGTCTGCCAACTGCAATAGCCATGGTTACGGGCGTTGTTGTAGGTAGCGGTGTATTCTTCAAAGCAGAAAAAATTCTCAGCGCAACAGGCGGCAACCTTAAAATCGGTATTGTTTCCTGGCTTATAGGCGGTCTGATTATGCTCGCCTGCGCATACGCATTTTCAATTCTTGCAAACAGAATAGAAAAGGTTAACGGTCTTGTTGACTACGCCGAATCAATGGTCGGCAAAAAATATGCCTACTTTATCGGTTGGTTCACATCAATAATCTACTATCCCTGCCTTACAATGGCACTTGCCTGGCTGACGGCACGCTATACCCTTGTGCTGTTCTTCCACGATGCTGCCGATATCACGGGCGGTCTTTGTATGACGCTTGCAGCCTTCTACCTTATTTTAAGCTTTGCCATTAATCTGCTTTCCCCCATTATAGCGGGCAAAATTCAGGTTTCAACAACAGTTATAAAGCTTATCCCCCTGTTCCTTATGGCAATTTTCGGCACTGTTTACGGACTTTCCAAGGGCCATACCCTTGAAAACTTTACAACGGTAGTTGAACCTGTAAAAACAAGCACAGCGCTGTTCATGGCGGTTTGTGCAACAGCCTTTGCGTATGACGGCTGGATTGTTGCAACAACCATAAACGCAGAGCTTAAAGACGCTAAAAAGAACCTGCCCAGAGCACTTGTTTTCGGTTCACTTGCAGTTATTGTTATTTATATTCTTTACTATGTAGGCCTTGCAGGTCCTATCCCCAACGCTGAAATGATGGCTAACGGTCAGACAGCTGCAAAGAGTGCATTCACCGCAGTCTTCGGAAATATCGGCGGCACCGGTATTTTTGTTTTCGTTATTATTTCCTGTTTCGGTACGCTTAACGGACTTATGGTTGCTACCTCCCGCGGCATGTATTCACTTGCAGCCCGTAAGGAAGGTCCCAAGCCCAAAATGTTCGTACAGGTTGACAACGAAACAAATATGACACCCAACTCCGGTATAATCGGACTTTTTGCAACAATGGCATGGCTGTTGTTCTTCTACTGCTCGCAGTTTTCAAGCTTTGGCGCAAGCTGGGGTATTTTCGCATTCGACCCGACAGAGCTTCCGATTGTTACAATCTACTCACTCTACATTCCCATTTTCTTTATGATGATGTTAAAGCTTAAAGATGTCGGCGTTTTCAAGCGATTTTTTGCACCCGCGCTTGCAATATGCGGCAGTTCATTCATGATGGTTGCAACAGTATTTTCACACCGCACATATGTTATAGGCTACCTTATAATCTTTGCGGTAATTACCGTTGCAGGTATGTTCTTTGCAAAAGAAAAGAAGAAAAGCTGACAACTTTTATACACAATTTTGCAGGTAAGCTCATGGAGTTTACCTGCAGTTTATTTTTATTTCTTGTAAATACTTGACAGATATGGTACTATTGTAAAGGTTTGCGTATAAACTATTATACACAATTTGAAAGAAAGGAAAGAATACAATGAAAAAAATAATATCATTGCTTATGGTGCTTGTGCTGTGCTTTTCAACAGTCAGCTTATCTGTCGGTGCAACTCAGCCTGAAGAAAACCAGGAGGAATCCGCGGGTGTTTCTATACCCATTCTTAACAACTTCTCAACTGTTTTCGAATTTCTCAAGTCCGGTCTTAACGACATGACAGTACACCTTGTACCGATTGAAAATTCAACTGTAAACGAATTCCACATCAAATATACGCAGAATGACGGCGAGGTTATAGACTGCTCAATACACACATACTACGATTCTAAATCGGGTGAGGTTTTCGGCGGACACTATGACCAGGGTGTATTTGATTCAGGCTTTGGCTACAACGCACACAGCCAAACCTTTTATGCTATGAACGGCTGCTGGCAGCGTCAGTTCGGTTTCACACCAATGTATGACATTGCCGCAAAAACAATAGGCTTTGATTACATAACCCGCCGCATTTTCTTCAAGTATGACGGTCAGGACTGGATGATTCAGATATGGAAAGGCAACTACGCATGGAATCTGCTTGTCGGTGCTGAAATAGGTATATACAACCGCCCCGAAGGCACAGTAAACGGTCTGTTTTTCAACTGTGCAGAAGACAGCGACATGATGCCCATGACAATGAAGCTTTATGACAGCACAGAGGTTTATATCAACCGCACAGAAATCAACACATGGTGGATGACGGGCTTTAAGCTTTCCGACGGCAAAAAAGAACCCGGTTCACTCACCCTTGAAAGCGAAATTGAATTTCCGAATGAAGAAATGTGTAAAGCATTTATCAAGGGCACAAAGCTTTACCCCGATATTAAATGCACTACAGACGGCACAACTGTTTCTCTTAAATGGTAAAACTATGAGCTGTACCTAATCGGTACGGCTCTTTTGTTTTTTCGTTAAATTGTAAACAAATTGCGAACATTTGTTCGGAAGTATTGCCAAATGTTGAAAATTCAGTATAGAATATAAAGCAAGGGAGGGAATAAATCCCAAGGAGGTGAATTGAAATGACATAGCAACAATTAAGCCAATAAGATGAACAAATCAAAAAGAAGAAACAAAAAGAAAACCATTATTTTGAAAAAGAAACAATTTTTTATTATGAAAGGAAGATTAATATTTATGAATATTAAAACATACGAATCTTTATCAGCATTTTTTGCACAGGATAATTTTAGTGAGATTGAGGGCGACTATGTTCAGACCCTTGGTTTCGACGCGGCAGGTGACGGCGGCGCAGCTGTATTTAAAGTTATTTCTGTTTCCAACGAAACAACAAGTAATACTCTTGAAATCGACGGACGAACATTTGTTTGCAAAGAACTAACCCTCGAACTTATTCCTGAAAATAATTCGGTTTATGTTGAGCAATTTGGTGCAAAGGGCAATGTGGAATTATCGGATCGTGAATATACAGCCGATGAAATTCTTGCACACTATTTGAACATTGCAAGTTTAAACAAAAATGCAATTGAACAGGCAGTTAAAGCTGCACCGGTTGTTGCGTTCAGAACTAAAGATTATTTTGTGTCTGAAAATATTATCATTGATACACCTGTTAAACTGTTAGGTAATAATGCACGGCTTTTGTTAAATACTGAAAACGAAACAGCATCAATGTTTATTGTTGATTGCAATAATAATGATGGCTTTTCAAAAACTGAGTTTTGGGATATGTTCATAGCTGGAACGATGTATAGTGAATATCCGTTTAACGAGCGAACAGCTATATCTGTTACCGAAACGCATAATTTTGTTTTAAATAATATCCATTTTATGTGTGCAGGTTATGCTCTTAACACAACATCAGCAGGAATTGATTTATGCGAAAATATAAGTGTAATTGACTGTATTGCCGAAGATGTTTGTAACGGTCTTTATTTCAAAGATGCAACAAATGTTAAAATCCGTAATCTTCGCATTGACCATGCAAATACGGAAATCTACCCGGATGCAGTTTCTGGCTTTGGCTTGAAATTAGAAGGCAATTGCTTTGGTGCAAATGTTGAAGATTTGTCGGTTTTTAATTCATCTGGAGGTGCGGTGTCGATTGCAAACGGTGTTTGGGACAGCGATGCAACAAACAGCATTTTTATCAAAAACCTTTTGATTGACGGTGTATCAGGCAATGCAATTTCCATTCAAACAAACAATATACCTGTGCGTTTTGCTAATGCTATGGTTATAAATGCACGCATAGGCATGCTGCTTAATAATTCAGAAAATGTAGATGTTGTTAATTCATCTTTTGTGGTTAATGATTCGACAGGTTGGATGCTAAATTTAGTTACATATGTAAAAGCCAAATTTACAAAAACACAATTTGAATTTCCTGCAAATTTTCAGAAGTATTATCAGGGAGCCGTGTCAGACGAAACGGCAGAGCTTACTTTCGTTGATTGTACATTGCAGAAATCGGATATGGGCGATAATGCAATCGGCTTTGGTACTATCGGATATACCGGTAATTATAATAATGCTGCAGTGCAAACCTTTGATGCTTGTGAGTTCAGAAGCTATCAGAAAAATTTTGCAACCTTTAATTCAAACGGTACAATAACCGATTATAAACCGGGTATTACCTTAGCAACCAAAACAATTGTTAACGAAGAAAGCAGCGAAGTAGAAAAGAGTTCAAAAGTCATTATCAAAAACTGCCGCTTTGTTAATGACGCTCCTTGTAACGCACCGTATTTTATGTTGAACGATGCCAAGACATACGACAATATTGTTGTATATAACTGCTTCTTTGAAAACTATACCTATTCCGAAACGGCAGACGGTGTGGAAACCTTCCCGCTATTTGCCAAGGTTACAAACGGCATAGCGGTTGCCGACACAACAAACCACAATGTTTTTGCAAGGTGTAATATGCGTTCGTCAACTCCCATACGCGGCGAAGGCACAACCATAAACGAAACGAAGGAATACCAGTAAATGAAATTTAAATACAATAAGGAAGTGAAGAAATGAATATAATATATGCCGAAACATTTTTTAACGATGTTTTGCTCAACAGCCAATATTCCGATTCTGCCTACAGAAACGAGCAAAACCCGACTTATATTAAAACCATGGGCTTTTACACCTCTGGGGACGGCGGCGCAGCTGTGTATAAGGTTGTTAATAATCAATTTACAACAGATTGGGTAAATGACAGAGATTATAATCAAGTCACTAAAAAAAATTCAACTGAAAATGACATTGTTTTTTATTTTGGTCAGGGCTATTTGTGGCAATATAATTTGGATTATGCTTTTCAGCTTGTTCCGCAAAATGACAAAGTCATTGCAGAACAGATTGGTATTCTGCCCAATGATGAGGGATTTGCCCGATTCAATCGTCGCTTAATCAATGTAGGCTTTTATTACACAACCCAAAACGGATATGTCTTTGAATTTTCAGCCGGAAAAACCTACTATATAACGCCATACGTGATATTATTACATTCTAATACTGTTATAGAAGGCAATAACGCGCAGATAAAGGTTATAGAATATGACAGCGGTCAGCAGGATATTTTCCAATGTCAAAATTCTAGGGATAATATTTTAATCCGTAACCTTAATATAAAAGGTCGCATAGTCAAAATACCAAAAAAGGTAAAGGACGAAGAAACTAATGAGGAAACGATGGTTGAAGTAGACGGAAATGAAGATAACGCTTTTCACTGTTGCGTTAAAAACTTTGTTCTGCGCAATGTTAATGTCGATTGGTTCAGCTATGCTTTTCATTCATTTACGCAAAATAATGCTTCAAGCGGAGATGATTCAGAATTCTTTGTTCCCGAAATTATTAATAAAAACTGGCTGATTGATAATTGTACCGTGAATAATACCGGTATGGGCTTGAACATAAGCGAGATTGATGGTATAATAATAAAAAACAGCAGGATTTATTCGCAGCTTTCCGTTGATGATCGTGACCATAACCTATATCTTTCCTCAAACTGCTCAAATATAAGGGTTAATAATACCACTTTGGGTCATGTAAACGGTGGTGCCATTCACAAACATTATGCCCTTGATAATGAGCCTTATTTAGCGGATATTTCCCGCAACCAGTTTTATACGGATATTGTAATGCATGATGCAGATCATTGTATGAAATTTGGTCTTATAAGCGAAAATATCATTTCAGATAGTATTTTGGCTACTCAAATAAATCGTCTTCTTGGTTTGTCTTCTTCGTGGAATTGCATAATATCTAATTGTAATCTTTCGCAAACAAGGCATATAGCTAATCTTGATGATGCCAGCACATTTATTTATGCGGAAAACGCATCACATTTCTGGATGCAGAATTCTGATGTTTATTATATCGGATCACACAGAACTACAAAAGAACTGAATAATGAATCTTATTATAAAAAGATGTGCGAGGAATATCCGGGTTCAAAACGTGCTTTTATTGGTGAAAATAAAGATATAGCCAGCTTTTGGTTTAAATTTACAGGGTGTAATTTTGGGTCTACTTTTACTGAGCTTGAGGAATATTTCAACGGTTTTAACGATTGTAAAGTCAAGTTGGGAGAGTTTTTTGATAATTGCATACTTTCGTTTAATCCAAGTCAAGAAGTTTTCAGGTTTTCTGAAATTAATAGTTTGTTGAGTGGTTTAACATTAAGAAACTGTTATATGACCAACAAAAATTCCGAATCATCTCAACCGCCATTTGTTTTTTTGTGTACATTTCCTGTAGCAACAGATGAGTGTGAAGTGGCTAAGTGTCCTCTGCAAGTAACAAGAGGATGTGAGCTATATAAAAAAGGTAAAAGCTTTCCATGGTTGCATTTTGAAAACAATATCTATAATAGTTTTGGTTATTTGAACAGAACTAGTTGGTATTATTATTTAAAAACATCTTTGCCTGATGGCAGTACCCATTATAGACCTACCAATAATCAAACGGGAACGTTTATTGGTGCTTATTCATCAAATTGTTTTAGAATTAATAATAATAAAATTGTAGCTATGGATGATTTAATGAAAAACGCACAGCTTCCTAACGCTGACTCGTAATATATTAATAATATAGGCTTTTTATTAGGTACAGAGATGCTGTTTTGAACATTAAAATCATCGAAACAACAACATAATATAAAATATTATTTGCGAGGAGAATAAATAGATGAAAAAGACATTGCGATTTATTTCTACTTTTCTTTGTGTTGTCTTATTATTCGTTTCTGTACCCATAACAACATCAGCTGCCTTGCCTGAGGAAAAAGATCGGAATGAAGTGGATATAGAAGAATATAATCACAGCTTAAGCTATTTAATGCAGGTCACAGGCTATTCAATTGATGAACTTTATCACGAGGAAGTTGATAATGTCGATTATATCTATACTGTTAATAATGGTGAAGCTGTGCTTCTCAATGTACATATTCAATATAGGGGTCCTGAAAAAATTGTTCTTACCCTTCCGACTGTTTTGGGCGGTTATCCTGTAACAACTATCGGAAGCAATACAGCTCTTGATGTGTTTTGGTTTATAGAATATGACGAAAATATTGATTGGGAATATTATTTTGAAGAAGGTTTTCCTTGGGAATCAGATATAGGGTTAGATTATGTTTCAAAAATAGTAATTCCCGAAGGATATGAAGTTATTGAGAATTGGTCTTTATCCGGATTTTATTGCTATGAATTTCCGAAAAGCTTAAAAATAATTCGTGGGCGACCGTTTGATTTCTTATATACCAATTTCGAAAAAAGAAGTGTTGTTTTACCTGAATCGGATTATATCGACTATAATTATAACTTTCTTTATGGGATAGATATGTTGGATTTTATAGTGGCACCATCAAGAGATACAATTTTTTCTGAATGGATATTTGAATATAATTTTAACAGTTGTTTATTTTATCTTCCTTCAAATCTTTCATATGAAAATATAAGATCACATTTTTTCGGTCGCTATGACTCTTCTTGGTATCCCGAGTATGGAGAGTGGCAAGGTACGCTTAATTTTGCTTGCGCGCCTGATAGCGAATGGCTGAAAGTATTTGAAGATTACCCCGGATATAATATCAATGTTACCTATGTTGAACCTGCAACCCACATAGCCTTTGACAGCGAGAATATAAGCGTTGAAGTTGGCGAAGTTGTTGACCTTGAGGCAAAGACTTATCCTTCCGAGGCTGTCTGGACTGCGTGCGATTATGTATCAAGCAACCCCGAGGTTGTAAAGGTTGACCCGTATTCGGGCAGAATTACCGCCCTTGCCGAGGGTGAAGCAACTATTACCGCAACTCATGTTGAACGCGGCTTTGTTGATACCTGCACCGTTAAGGTTGAAAATAAGCCCGAACACATCTGTACACCTGCTGAAAAGTGGAGTGCTGACGAAACTGCGCATTGGCTTGAATGTACCGACCCCGAGTGCGGTGAAATAGTTAATTATGCCGAACACAGCGGCGGCAACGCAACCGTAAATGCAAAGGCAATTTGTGAGCATTGCGGCACAGCT
>JAFQBE010000031.1 GCA_017416765.1 Clostridia bacterium | reverse complement strand
CGAGCTCGTTGAAATGGAAATCCGTGAGACTCTTTCCGAGTATGAATTCCCCGGCGATGATACACCCATCATCAAGGGTTCTGCTCTCAAGGCTCTCGAAGCTACTTCTGCAGATGATCCCGCTTGCGCTCCCATCTGGGAACTCATGGCTGCTGTTGACAGCTACATCCCCACACCCGACCGTAAGGCAGACCTTCCCTTCATCATGCCCGTTGAAGACGTTTTCACAATCACAGGCCGTGGTACAGTTGCTACAGGTAGAGTTGAACGTGGTCAGCTCAAGACCGGTGAAGAAGTTGAAATCGTTGGTCTTACAGATGAAAGAAGAAAGACTGTTGTTACAGGTATCGAAATGTTCCGTAAGCTCCTCGATTATGCAGAAGCTGGCGATAACATCGGTGCTCTTCTCCGTGGTGTTCAGAGAACTGAAATCGAACGCGGTCAGGTTCTTGCAAAGCCCGGTTCAATCAACCCCCACACAAAGTTCTCCGGCCAGGTTTACGTTCTTTCCAAGGATGAAGGCGGTCGTCACACACCCTTCTTCAACAACTACCGTCCCCAGTTCTACTTCAGAACAACAGACGTTACAGGTGTTATCAGTCTTCCCGAAGGCGTTGAAATGTGCATGCCCGGCGATAACGTTGTTATGAACGTTGAGCTCATCACTCCCATCGCTATCGAAGAAGGTCTCCGTTTCGCTATCCGCGAAGGTGGCCGTACAGTTGGTTCAGGTGTTGTTACAGCTATCGCTGAATAATTAACCCTTGATAAACTGATTTAATTGCAATTAAGCCGTAAGCAGTGAAAGCTGCTTACGGCTTTTGCGTTTGTTAAACAAGAAAATATAAGAAAAGCAGGGCTGAAAAACAGCCCTGCTTAATATGTTCTGTTTGTTTTAGTCCTCAAGACCTACAAGCCAATCTATACTGACACCGAGTACTTTTGAAATTGCAACAAGCTCAAAATCGGTTACATAGCGAAGCTGACCTTCAAGCTTTGAAAGACCGGATGCGTTAAGGTCAACACCGTTAATCTGAAGCTGGGTAAGTAAATCCTTCTGCTTTAAACCGAGTGCCTTGCGCTGCTGTTCAATTCTTGCACCGACTATGTTTCTGTCGCCAAGTTCCTGTTTCCTGATTCTCATAGGTATATCTCCTTTAAAATGCATGCCGAATGATAAACAGAATGTATATTGTAAAAGCAGTAAATTGCTATAGTTCACACAATATTCATATTCTGCTTTAATTATATTCATTTGTGGCAAAAAAGTCAATACAAATACAGCTTATATTTTTATACAATCATTAATATTACACATTAGAAAATTACATAAATATACATTTTGTATATTGTCATTTTTATATTATTTCTTGTATTTTGATATATTTGTGTTATAATGTAATTTAATAAATTTAAATGCCTGTGTATTCATTTGGCATACGGCTTTCGGAGGCGAAATTCAAATGGCTTTTAAGCGCGACGGTGAAAGAGGCAGAAACCTTACCGCCCTTATGGATTTTTATGAGCTGACAATGGCTAAAGGCTATTTCAATAACGGAATGGCAGACAGTATTGCTGTTTTCGATATGTTTTACCGCACCGTACCTGATGGCGGCGGCTTTGCGATAATGGCAGGTGTTCAGCAGCTTGTTGAATACCTTGAATCTCTTACTTTCAGCGAAAACGATATTGCAATGCTGCGAAGAAAGGGTTTCGATGAGAAGTTCCTTGATTATCTCAAGAATTTCAAATTTTCCTGCGATGTATGGGCTGTTCCTGAAGGCACACCCATATTCCCCGGTGAACCCATAGTTACGGTAAAAGGTCCTGTTATTCAGGCACAGCTTATTGAAACAATGGTTCTGCTGTGTATAAACCACCAGAGCCTTATTGCTACAAAGGCAAACCGAATTGTCCGTGCAGCAGACGGCAGGGCAGTAATGGAGTTCGGTTCACGCCGTGCGCAAGGCTTTGACGGTGCAATTTACGGCGCAAGAGCTGCCTATATCGGTGGCTGTGTAGGTACGGCAAATACAATGAGTGAGCGCGATTTTGAGATTCCCGCACTCGGTACAATGGCACACAGTTGGGTTCAGATGTTTGATACCGAGCTGGAAGCCTTCTGCGCATATGCAAGGGAATATCCCGATAACTGTACCTTGCTTGTAGATACCTATAATGTACTAAAAAGCGGTATACCCAACGCAATTGAAGCCTTCAGGCGTGAGGTTTTGCCCCGCGGTTTCCGCCCCAAGGGTGTTCGTATTGACAGCGGCGATATTACCTACCTTTCAAAGAAAATGCGTAAGATGCTCGATGAAGCAGGCTTTGAAGATTGCGGCATAGTTGCTTCGAATTCGCTTGATGAATATATTATACGTGATATGCTTATTCAGGGCGCAAAGGTTGATTCCTTCGGTGTAGGTGAAAGGCTTATTACCGCATCCTCCGCACCCGTTTTTGGCGGTGTATATAAACTTGTAGCTGTACAGCACGGTGATGAGCTTGTGCCGAAAATTAAAATCAGCGAAAATGTCGGCAAAATAACCACTCCTTGCTTTAAGGATTTGTGGCGGCTTTACGACAAACAGACCGGCAAGGCTATTGCCGATGTAATTACGCTCAAGGGCGAAAATGTTGACGATACAAAGCCCTACGAAATATTTGACCCTGTTCATACATGGAAGCGTAAAACTGTTACCGATTTTGTAGCAAAACCGCTTCAGGTCAAGCTTTTTGAAAAAGGCGAAAGCGTTTATACCTGCCCGAACCTGAAGGATACACAGGTCTACTGCAAGCAGCAGGTTGCAACCCTTTGGGATGAAGTAACCCGCTTTGAAAATCCGCACAAATATTATGTTGATTTATCGCAGGCACTCTGGAATGAAAAGAACCGTCTGCTTGAATCAAAAGCCAAAATATAATTTTACAGGAGATAAGACTTATGCTTACAAACATTCCCCGTCCCGAATATCCCCGCCCGCAGTTTGTGCGCGAAAGCTATATCAATCTCAACGGCGAATGGGACTTTGAATTCGACTTCGGCAACAGCGGTAAAGCACGCAAAATGTATGCTGAAAATGCAGAGTTTACAAAAAAGATAATCGTGCCTTTCTGCCCTGAAAGTGAGCTTTCAGGTATAAATTATAAGGATTTCATGCATTCTGTATGGTACAGACGCAAGGTTGAACTTAAAAAAGGTGAGGGCAGAACGCTCCTCCACTTTGAAGCGAGTGACTTTGAAACAACAGTTTGGGTAAACGGCGTGGAATTTCCCAAGCATGTCGGCGGCTACACCGGCTTTGTGCTTGATATTACAAAAGCTATGGTTGACGGTGAAAATACAATAGTAGTAAATGCTGTTGACCTTATGCTGCACGGTGTTCAGCCCAGAGGTAAACAGAGCGAAGAATTCTACTCACACGGCTGTGATTATACACGCACAACAGGTATCTGGCAGACTGTATGGATTGAGCAGGTAAGCAATACATATATCAGTAATTCTAAAATCAAAACAGCTGACCTTTCCGGTATTATCAACTGCGACATCACAATTACAGGCGATATAAACAATACCGAAATTCAGCTTACCGCTTATTATGACGGCGAAGAAGTAGGCACAGCGGTTGCCGATGTAACAAGCAACACCATAAATATGTCTGTTGCACTTAACGAAGTACAGCTTTGGGAAGTCGGTAACGGCAGACTTTACGACCTTAAATATGAGCTTGTCAAAGACGGTGAAACCGTTGATACAGCAACAGGTTACTTTGGCCTGCGCACTTTATCAATCAAGGATAACTGTATGTGCATAAACGGTAAAAAGGTGTTCCAGCGCCTTGTGCTTGACCAGGGCTTCTACCCCGAAGGAATTTACACAGCACCCACAGATGAGGCGCTTAAAAAGGATATTGAGCTTTCGCTCGCGTGCGGTTTTAACGGCGCAAGACTGCACCAGAAGGTGTTTGAACAACGCTTCCTTTACCACGCTGATAAAATGGGCTATATTGTCTGGGGCGAAGCGGGTAACTGGGGCCTTGACCATACCGATGCAAGCTCGCTTGCAAGCTTTATTCCCGAATGGCTTGAAGAAATTGACCGCGATTTCAGCCATCCGTCAATAGTCGGCTGGTGCCCGTTTAACGAAACATGGGACCGCGACGGAAGGCAGCAGGCTAACAGCATTCTTGCAGGTATTTATCTTGTTACAAAGGCTGCGGATAACACACGCCCCTGCATTGATACAAGCGGTAACTACCATGTTATGACCGATATATACGATGTTCACGAATATGAGCCAGATCCCGAAAGAATCAAGGAAATGATGGCAGAAAATGACCTTGCTGCGGGTAAAATTCATGAAACTCACCCCACCCGTCAGTCCTACGGCGGTCAGCCCTATTTCGTAAGTGAATACGGTGGAGTATGGTGGGCACCCGGTGAAGAAAACGGCTGGGGCTACGGCACCAACCCGACAACCGAAGATGAAGCCGTTGAGCGTATGTGCGGCCAGACCAAGGCTATACTTGACTGCGACCAGTGCTGTGCTTACTGCTATACTCAGCTTACTAATATTGAGCAGGAGCAGAACGGCGTGTATTATTACGACCGAAGCCCGAAATTCACACCCGAAAACTACGAAAAAATCCGCAAAACCTTCTCTGCCAAGGCAGCAATTGAAGACTAAAATTTCTTAAAAAATCAGCGCGCTGTTTCGTTAATGTTACGAAGCAGTGCGTTTTATATTGCTATATTAACATTTCGGAAACATATTTATGGTAATATATGTCATATAATTCTGCTTTAAAGCTGAAAGGTGTGTTTGACTTGTTCAAAAAATCACTCAGTATAATTATGACAGCTTGTATGATAATGCTAAGTCTTTGCGTCTGCAGTTCGGCAACTGAAAACAAGCAGGCATTGCCTCTTTCAGCGGGAATAGAAGCGCTGAGGGGGCAGTTTGAGCTTGATACTGCGGAAGAATGTAACGGCTGCGCGTTGGATTATGCGTATTATTCACCGGTGGGAGAAAATGACAGCCAAAAATATCCTGTTGTTATATACCTTCACGGTATAGGTCACGGTTCTTATATCGGTTCGCAGGCTGCTGACAGCGATATGGCATACTGGGCTTCACAAGAGCTTCAATCAAGGTGGAAGGATACGGGCGGTGCTTACATCCTTTTGCCGAGAAGTCCTGAGGACGAGCTTCAATACTGGAATAAATCGCTTGTTGACCCGCTTCGTACACTTATTGACAGCTTTATCAGTAAGCACGGCGAAAATGTTGATACAACAAGAATTTTTATCGGCGGTTCATCTGCCGGCGGCGAAATGGCTTGGGATATGGCTATTACATACCCCGAATATTTTGCGGGGATTTATCCGCTTGCCGCTACGGGAACAAGAACGGCAGACGATATTGAGCGCACAAAAGATGTGGCAGTCTGGATTTTTTCAAGCACGCTTGACCCGATAGTAAATTTTGCTATGAATGTAATGCCGATGTGGAAAACAATTTGCCAACATAATTCGCACCCTGAAAACTGCAGACTTTCTGCATTCGGAACGGTTGTCAATCCGGATGGAAGCAAAGGCGATTCAAACCACCGCCTTTATACAACAATAAGCCATGATTTCTTTATGCTGGACGGTTCTCCGTATGCCAATGTTACAACTACCGACGGAAACGGCAATACAGTAAGCTTTGAAAATTCTGAGGGTATGATAGCTTGGATGTCGGATACCCATTCCTCGTTTGTTCCTGTTTCTACAGAAAACAGAACCGATATAAATGCGTTGGATTATGTACTTATATCTATCAGAAATATTGTGTTCAGAATAGCTAATCTGTTCCAGCGCCTTTTGGGTTTTGTATAATTGATAGCTACTATAAAGTAAAACGATAACGCACACTGTAAAAATACGGTGTGCGTTATTTTATTAAAATTTCTTTATTTTTTTTAATAAAAGTCTTTATTATATTATAATAATATGATATAATGCTAAAGATATGATGGGAAGAATATTCAGTCATCATAAATTGCTAAAAACCCCTTCGGAGGAACAGATATGAATATAGCAATCATGGGCTACGGTGTTGTCGGTTCGGGCGTTGCCGAAGTCCTCAAAAAGAACCACGCAAGCATTGTTAAAAAAAGCACTCAGGACGAGCTTGAGCTTGTACGAATTCTTGATTTGCGTGATTTCCCCGGCGATGAAAACGAAAAACTTTTCACAAAGGATTTTAATGATATTCTGAACGATGATTCAATCGGTATTGTTGTTGAAACAATGGGCGGTGTAAACCCTGCTTACGATTTTGTGCTTGCTTGCTTAAAGGCTGGCAAAAGCGTTGTAACTTCAAACAAGGAGCTTGTTGCCGCAAAGGGTTGCGAACTGCTCAGGGTTGCAGAAGAAATGAATGTCAACTTCATGTTTGAAGCAAGTGTCGGCGGTGGTATCCCGATTATCCGTCCGATTATCAACTGCCTTGCAGCTAATGAAATAGATGAAATTGCCGGTATTCTCAACGGCACAACAAATTTCATTCTTACCAAAATGATTAACGAAGGCATGACCTTTGAAGCCGCTCTCAAAATTGCGCAGGAGCTCGGCTATGCAGAGCGTGACCCAAGTGCCGACGTTGAAGGTAAGGATGCCTGCAGAAAGATTTGTATTTTAGCTTCTCTCTGCTTCGGCAACCATGTTTACCCCGATGAAGTTTACACAGAAGGCATTACCGAAATCGCCCTTGCAGATGTTGAATATGCAAAAGCATGGGGCGGTGTAATCAAGCTTCTCGGCAGAGCAACCCGCTACGGCGACGGTAAAATCAGTGCAATGGTTTCTCCTGCTTTTATCCGTTGCTCAAGCCAGCTTGCAGGTGTTGATGATGTATTCAACGCTATCCTTGTCCGCGGCGACGCTATCGGCGATGTTGTTTTCTACGGCAGGGGCGCAGGTAAGCTCCCGACAGCAAGTGCTGTTGTTGCAGATGTTGTTGACTGTGCAAGGCACTCCGCAAGCCGTAAGGTGTTCGGCTGGGAGGACAGCATAGCAGATTATGTTGTTAACTATAAGGATATCAAGCATCCGTTCTTTGTCCGTGCAAGCTTTACAGACGAGGCAGCAGCAAAGCAGAGCATAGCAGATGCATTCGGCGAGGTTGAGTACCTTACCTACGAAGGCGCGGCAGCAAATGAGCTGGGCTTTGTTACAGCTCCCGTTGCACAGAGTGAGTTCGATGAAAAAATCGCAAAAGCCGCACTTACAGTCGGCAGCGTAATCAGAGTAACAGATTATTGATTGCTCAAATATAATACAGTAGAGTACCATAGGAGGTTATATATATGGGATTGATAGTAATGAAATTCGGCGGCAGCTCTGTTGCTAACGCTGACCGTGTACGCAACGTTGCTTCAATCATCATTGATACCTATAAGCAGGGCAATGATGTTGTGGCAGTTGTTTCCGCACAGGGCGACACAACAGATGACCTTATTGAAAAGGCAGCCGAAATTAACCCGAAGGCATCAAAGCGCGAAATGGATTCACTCCTCAGCGCAGGCGAGCAGATGTCAAGCGCACTGCTTGCAATGGCTATCGAGGCAGAGGGCTACCCGGTTGTTTCACTTCTGGGCTGGCAGGCAGGCTTTAAGACCGATAATGTTTACGGTTCAGCACGAATCAAGAAGGTTCAGCCTGAAAGACTTAAAAACGAAATCGGCAAGGGCAACATCGTTATTGTTGCAGGCTTCCAGGGTCTCAACGGCTTTGACGATATCACAACACTCGGCAGAGGCGGTTCGGACACAAGTGCGGTTGCTATTGCAGCTTCCCTTCATGCAGACCGCTGCCAGATTTTTACCGATGTTGAAGGTGTCTACACAGCAGACCCCCGCAAGGTAGAAGGCACAAAGAAGCTTGCCGAAATCACATACGATGAAATGCTTGAGCTTGCAACGCTCGGCGCACAGGTTCTCAACAATCGTTCGGTCGAAATGGCAAAAAAATACAATGTCGAGGTAGAGGTTCTTTCAAGCCTTAAAAGAGTACCCGGCACCATTGTCAAGGAGGTAGCTAAAATGGAAAAAATGTTAATCAGAGGTGTCACAAAGGACACAGACGTAGCAAGAATCTCAGTTATCGGTGTACCCAACACACCCGGTATTGCTTTCAAGCTGTTTGCAAAGCTTGCAGCTAAAAACATCAATGTAGATATCATTCTTCAGTCCGTCGGCCGCGACGAAACAAAGGATATTACTTTCACGGTTGCAAAGTCCAACGGCGAGCTTGCAGTTGAAATTATCAAGGAAGCATTCGACCTTGCAGAAGGCAGCGTAATCTGCGATACAAATGTTGCAAAAATTTCCGTTGTCGGTGCAGGTATGGAAACTCACCCCGGCACAGCTTCCAAGATGTTCGAAGCTCTCTACGAGAACGATATCAATATTCAGATGATTTCTACTTCCGAAATCAAAATCTCTGTTCTTATTGACCTTGAATATGCTGATAAGGCTGTTTCCGCAGTACACAAGGCATTCTTCCCGGTAGATTAATTTATGCATCCGCTGATTTAAAATCGGATATATTTCATCAGCGGCTCTTTTTCCGTCATGCTTTGCGAAAATGCTCGGCAATACACAAAGTATTACCTGCGCTTTTCGCTTTGCCTGACAAAAAAATATCTCGCTGCTAAAACTATACCGCTTTTAAACAGCGGCTGCGAGAGTGCTTTGTAAAGTTGATTAGAAATCTGATATATTTCATCAGCGGTTCTTTTTTAAATTTTAGATAAGGAGCGGATTTACCTCAGGGGTTCAAATCCGCAATGGTGAATGAAATGGGTTTTGATGCAGAATCCGTTGCCAATCAAAAAATAATAAATGTTGACCTTAACAACGAAATGCGCAACTCCTTCCTTGACTATTCAATGTCGGTTATCACTGCGCGTGCTCTGCCCGATGTCAGGGACGGTCTGAAGCCTGTTCACAGACGAATTCTTTACACAATGTACGAGAATACGCTTTATCCCGACAAGCCCTACAGAAAATGTGCGGATACCGTCGGTGCTGTTCTCGGTCGTTATCACCCCCACGGTGACGCATCGGTTTACGATGCTATGGTCCGTCTTGCGCAGCCCTTCTCAATGCGCTACACAATGGTTGACGGCCACGGCAACTTCGGCTCGGTCGATGGTGATCCGCCCGCTGCCTACCGTTATACCGAATCGCGCATGAGCAAAATTTCGCTTGAAATGCTCGGCGATATTGATAAGGATACGGTTGATTTTGTTTCCAACTACGATGACCGCCTTAAAGAGCCTACGGTTCTGCCGTCGCGTATTCCGAACCTGCTTGTAAACGGTTCAACGGGTATCGCTGTCGGTATGGCTACCAACATTCCGCCACATAACCTCGGTGAAGTTGTTGACGGTATGTGCTGCCTTATTGATAACCCTGAAGCCGATGTTCCCGAGCTTATGGAACACATTCAGGGACCCGATTTCCCGACTGCCGGTGTAATCATGGGTAAAAGCGGAATCCGCGCAGCATACGCAACGGGCAGAGGAAAAATCGCAGTCCGCGCAAAGGCTGAAATTGAAGAAACCAAGAACGGCAGATTTCAGATTGTTGTTACGGAAATTCCCTACATGGTCAACAAGGCAAGGCTTATTGAAAGCATTGCCGACCTTGTAAAGGACAAGCGTATTGAGGGTATCTCCGATATTAACGACTACTCTGCAATTGAAGGCATGCGTATTGTTATCGACTTAAAGCGCGATGCAAATCCGCAGGTTGTTCTCAACCAGCTTTTCAATTTCACACAGATGCAGACCACCTTCGGTGTAATCATGCTCGCCCTTGTTGACGGTGTGCCGAAGGTTCTAACACTCAAGCAGATGCTTGAAAATTATATCAAGTTCCAGTGTAATGTTATTGTCCGCCGTACACAGTACAACCTTAAAAAGGCGCAGGACAGAGCCCACATACTTGAAGGCTACCTTATTGCACTTGATTATATTGATGAAGTTATCAACATACTGCGCAACTCGCCCGACCAGGCAACAGGTAAGCTCCGCCTTATTGAACGCTTCGGCTTTGACGATATACAGGCGCAGAAAATTGTTGAAATGCGTTTAGGTCAGTTGACCGGTATGGAGCGTCAGAAGATTGAGGATGAAATGGCTGTTCTCAAGCAGAAGATTGCCGAATATACCGAAATTCTCGGCAGCGAAGCAAGAGTTCTTGAACTTGTAAAGGAAGAGGCTATTCATACCAAGGAAAAGTACAGCGATGAAAGACGCACAGAAATCTGCAATATCAGCGGCGAAGTTGATATTGAAGACCTTATTCCCGAAGAAGAAAGTGTTTATACGCTTACAAACAAGGGTTACCTGAAGCGTATGCCTGCAGATACCTACCGCAGCCAGCGCAGAGGCGGCAGAGGTGTTATGGGTATGACACGCCGCGAAGAAGACTTTGTCCAGACCATGTTTACCTGCTCTACGCACGATTATATTATGTTCTTTACCAACTTCGGCAGAGCATATAAGCTCAAGGGCTACGAAATTCCCGAAAGCTCACGAACAGGTAAGGGTATGAACGCGGTCAACATTCTGCCCCTTGATGCAGAAGAAAAGATTTCCGCAATGATTAAAGTTCCCGCGGAAGCAGACGGCGAATATCTCTGCATGGTAACCCGAAAGGGTATTATAAAGCGTACTTTGCTTGATGCATACAAGAACATCCGCAAGAACGGTGTTATAGCTATCAACCTTGATGAGGATGATGAGCTTGCATGGGTTAAGCTGACCTACGGCGATGATGACCTGCTTGTTGCAACACGCAACGGATTCTCAATCCGCTTCAACGAAAACGATGCAAGACCTATTGGCAGAACTGCCCGTGGTGTTAAGGCTATCGAGCTTCGTGACGGTGATGAGGTTGTCGGTATGGATGTTATTAAGGATAGCGATTTCGTTCTTACCGTTACCGAAACCGGCTACGGCAGAAGAAGTCCGGGTGATGAATACCGTACACAGTCCAGAGGCGGCAAGGGTGTTACAAACTACAAGGTAGAAAAATACGGAAATGTAGCGGCTTTGATGAATGTTAAGGAAGATGAGGACATCATCCTCATTTCGTCAGACGGTGTAATTATCCGTATGCCCTCCGATTCAATCAGCTTGTTCTCCCGTACATCAAAGGGTGTGCGCGTAATGCGTGTTGGCGAAGGTGATAGGCTTGTTACCGTAACCACGGCAGAGCGTGAGGCTGAAGAAGAAACAGCGGACAGTACCGAAGAAGGAACGGCGCAGCCCGCTGAAGAAGAAACAACAGAAGAATAAACCTTAATTATAACAGCCGCTGTTGTACGGATGCGGCAGCGGCTGTTGATACAAAAAAGGGAAAGAGCTATGGAAGAAAACAGAAAAACGCAATTTGAAGATATCTATTCTGACAGTTCAAAGGAACCAAGCTATAAGCGCGGTTACAAGCCGATTGAACAGCGTGATATAGTATATCCCAACAAATTTATTGAATTTATGGCTAAAAACAACAAGAAGAACACAAAGCGTGTGCTTGTCGGCATAATCGTGTTCCTTGTGCTTTTTATCGTGTTCCTTGTAGCAAGCTTTATCAACAGTAAGCTTGAACTTATCAATTTTGAAGATCAGGGTGAAATCTTTACCGGTCACGGCGAAGATTATTCTGAAGACTTTGATGAAGCTGAATTTGAGGCTATGCACGAGGTGGGCGATGCCGCTTCGCTTGATGACCTGCTTAAAAAATGGTATCAGCTTGACGGCAGCATCATGGACCAGGATTATATAATCAATGTTCTGCTTATCGGTATTGACGGTAAGGGCGGTGTTAAAAAAGGCGGTAATTCGGACTCGCTTATTCTTGTTTCAATCAACAAGAAAACCGAAAAAATTACACTTTGTTCCTTTATGCGTGACAGCCGTACTTATTTTGAAGTAAACGGCAGAAGCCGCGTTGCAAAGGTAAATGCCACATATTCTGCGGGCGGTGCCGCAGCAACGGTTCAGACCATAGAAAGAGATTATAAAATTGATATTGACTATTATGTAGCGGTTGACTTTACAAGCTTCCCGCAGGTTATTGATGCCCTGGGCGGAATTACTGTTGATATGAAAGAGTATGAACAGCGCTATATCAACCGTACTACAACAAAGATAAAGAAGATTCCCAACTACGGCAAGGTACATCTTGACGGTGACCAGGCACTTGTTTATGCCCGTATCCGCAAGTGTGATGCGGACAGCGATGTTTCCCGTACACGCCGCCAGAGGGGTGTTATTACAGCGATTATCGAAAGCGCAAAGGGCGCAAGCCTTTCACAGCTGAATGCTGTGGTTGATACGCTTCTGCCGCTGCTTGCAACTGACTGCCCCAAGAATAAGATTCTTTCTTACGGTGCGCAGGCTGTTACACAGGGTTGGATGAATTATGAAATACAGCAGCTTACCATGCCGGATGAAGAAACCCGCGCTGATGCAAGGTTCAGCGGCATTTCATACTGGGTTGTTGATTATCCTGTTGCTGCGCAGAAGGTTCAGCTTGCACTTTACGGTACAACCAATATTGAGCTTGACCCCGACCGTGTTTCTGCATTCAAGTATATCAACTATCATGACAGCTATACAGTTTCAGATGTTACAACAGATTCATACATTCCCGAAGATTCAAGCGATTACAGCAATGTAGAAGAAACCACAACAAGACGCGGTTTCCTCAACTGGTGGGAGGGAGAAGACGAAACAACTACTTCTTTCAACCCGTTTGAAGAGTGGACAACAGCACCTGCTGAAGAAGGCGAAACAACAACGGCACTTGAAGAAAACCCTGTGCCGCCGGAAGAAACAACGCAGGTCGCTGCCCCGACTCAGCCCCCCGAAACCACAACAAGGTCACTGTCTTCTATCCTTGACCAGTTTACACTCCCGACTCAATCGGGTGAAGCAGCTTAAAAATTTTTTGGCGGCATCAGAACTTCAATAAGGTTTTGATGCCGCTTTTTTAAAAAAGAAAGGGTGTTTGATTTGCCGTATTCTGACCGATATATGCATCGAAAAATTACCGATGTGTTGAAAACAATAAAATCCGGTATTTATACAAAAATTTTACCGTTGAATGTTAAAGCATATGTTACGGAAGAACCCGTAAAATTTGCCGACCGTTTCAACGGTGAAGAAAAATTCCTCAATGCAGGTCAGTCCTGGGGCAAACTCTGGGATTGTGCATGGTTCTGCTTCGAAGGCTTTATTCCCGAAAGTGAACGAGCTAAAAACCTTGTGCTTATGCTTGATATAAGCGGTGAAATGTGTGTGTTCGACAAAGCGGGTGTACCTGTTGCCTGCCTTACTAATGTAAGCTCCGATTTTGATGATTCACTTGGTTCACCGGGTAAGCGCATATATGTGCTTGACAAAAAAACAAAGGAAAGCGGCGAAATCTGCCTTTGGGCAGATGCTGGTTGTAATGACCTTTTTGGCAGATATAAAGATAGCGGCAAGGTTATGGAAGCTGACCTTGCTGTATGCGACAGCGAATTGAGAGATATTTATTACGATTTCGTTGTTATAAATGATGCTCTTAACTGCCTTGATAAAAACAGCGCGCGATATAAGCGTCTGCTTGGAAGAGCATATGAAGCCGCATGTTATATAACCAACCTTGATTTTGAGCGTGAACCTGTAAAACGTATACTCAAATCAGAACTTGACAAAAAAGGCGGAGACAGCTCACTGCGTGTTACCGGTATAGGTCATGCACATATTGACCTTGCATGGCTGTGGCCCATACGCGAAACAAAGCGCAAGGGCGCAAGAACCTTCTCGAATGTAATTCAGCTTATGGACAGATATCCCGATTTTGTTTTCGGTGCAAGCCAGCCCCAGCTTTACAAATGGGTAAAGCAGGATTATCCCGAGCTGTATGAAAAAATCAAGCAGAAGGTTAAGGAAAACCGCTGGGAATGCCAGGGCGGTATGTGGGTTGAAGCTGATACGAATGTCAGCGGCGGTGAGCCGCTTGTGCGTCAGTTCCTTTACGGTAAAAAATTCTTTATGGAAGAATTCGGTGTTGATGTGCGCAACCTCTGGCTGCCTGATGTTTTCGGTTACAGTGCTGCTCTGCCGCAGATTATGAAAAAAAGCGGCGTGGATTATTTTGTAACGCAGAAACTTTCGTGGAGCGAACACAATGTTTATCCGCATCACACCTTCAACTGGATAGGTATTGACGGTACAAGTGTACTTGCACACCTTCTGCCGGAGGATACATATAACGGTCCCGCAATGCCGCGTTCACTCAAGAAGATTGAACTCAACTATAAGGATAATGCCGTTTGCGAAGAAGCACTCATGCTCTTTGGTATCGGCGACGGCGGCGGAGGACCGAGCAATTTCCACCTCGAAAGCTTAAAACGCATTAAAAACCTTGAAGGCTTTGTTCCGTGTGAGCAGGGCTATTCAATAGATATGCTCGACAGAATTGATGCCGATAAGGATAAATATAAAAAGTGGATTGGCGAGCTTTACCTTGAAAGACATCAGGGTACATATACCACCCAGTCACGAATCAAGCGCTATAACCGCCGCGTTGAATTTGCTCTGCGCGAAACGGAATTTGCCTGCGTATGGGCAAAGCTTGCTGCAAATTCACCGTATCCCAAGGCGGAACTTGATGAAATCTGGGAAGAATATCTGCTGTATCAGTTCCATGATATTCTGCCCGGTTCATCTATTAACCGTGTATACATGGAAGCAGAGGAACGCTTTAAGGCTATATTGAAGCGCCTTTCCGAAATTAAAAAAGCGGCATATTCAAAGGTTGCTGCAACCATAGGCAGAGTAAACGAAACCATTGTTTTCAACTCGCTTCCTTTTGAGGTTACCGAACAGTTTAAAACAACCGGCGGCTACAGGGTTATTACCGTACCTGCAATGGGTATGCGCAGCCTTGATGAAAGCAGCGACAGGTTTGAGCTTTGCTCGTCCGATGAACGCGCTCTTGAAAACAGCAAGCTTTCTGTTACCTTTGGCGACAATGGCGAAATTACCGAAATATACGATAAGGTAAACGGCCGTCAGGTGCTTATCCCCGAAGAAAATGCAAATATTATCCGCGTTTATGAGGATAGGGGAGATGCATGGGATATGCGCTTTGACTATACTCAGGATGTCAGCACCGAAATGAACTTCGAAAGTTTTACCTGCAGTGTGGAAGGCGGCAACGCCGTCAGAACGCAGGTGTTTACTTACGGTGATTCGGTGCTCAAGCAGAAAATTGTTCTTACCCCCGCAGGTGTTATCCGATTTGAAACAGATATTGACTGGCATGAACGCCGTAAAATGCTGCGCACAGCCTTCCCGATAAATGTAATTACCGATAAGGTTGAGTGTGATATTCAGTTCGGCTCGCTCGAACGCTCCACAACCGAAAATACAAGCTGGCAGAATGCCCAGTTTGAAATCTGCGCACAGAAGTGGCTTGATGTTTCACAGCGTGATTACGGTGCGGCTGTACTTAACAACGGCAAATACGGCTATAGAGTAAAGGATACAACAATTGATGTAAACCTTCTCCGTTCACCGTGCTATCCAGATACAAATGCAGATTTCGGTAAGCACAGCTTTACATATGCTCTCTATCCCCATAAGGGCAACAGAGTTGAAGCTAAGGTTTCGGAGCAGGCATATATACTCAATATGCCGCTGAGCTTTGCAAAGGTATCAACCGATGGTCAGGTTGAAGCAAAGCCCTCCGCACAGCTTATGCATACTGAACTTGGCACAGCCGTTGTTGAAAGCGTTAAAGCTGCAGAAGACGGCAAGGGTATAATCCTTCGTATATACGAAAGTGCAGGTGCTGATTGCAGCATCACAATCAGACCCAATTTCCGCTTCCAGCGCGCAAGTGTGGTTGACCTTATTGAAACCGAGGTTACGGAATGTTCTGTTTCAGGCGGCACAATTTCAGCTTCACTAAAACCCTTTGAAATTCTTTCAATTAAAATCAGTTAAATACAAAAGTGCAGCGTGATTCACACACGCTGCACTTTTTTCATCAATGTTTCATTCGCCAAAACAAAACCTAATAAATTCTGCTGATACACTCTGTATATCGTATTTTTTCTCTTTGAATATTTCTGTCATTTCCTTTCTTTTATAGCCGTCAGCGTATAAAAGTGCTTTTTCTGCCCATTGCTTTGCGTTGCCCAACGGCAGGTATTCAACAAGTCCGGTTATGTCGGCTTCAGGTGTTATGGTGTCTGCAATTATGCAATGCAGTGACAAGGCCTGTGCTTCTATAACCGTGTTGGGCATACCTTCAAAAAAAGATGGGAAAATAAAAATATCTCCCGCTGCAAGTATTGCGGGTATATCACGGCGAAGTCCGAGAAAAAGAACATTTTCGCTTATACCCATTTCTTGGGCTTTATCCTTCATCTGCGCTTCAAGCTCACCGTCGCCCACAAGTATCAGCTTTGCATCGGGCTTGGTTTTAAGTATTTGCGCAAAAACATCAAATAAAAACGGATGGTTTTTAACTTCTGAAAATCTGCCGACATGTACTGCCGTGAATTCCCCGCCAAGGCCAAGCTTTTTTCGTGTTTCTTCGCGCAAAGCGTCGCTGTATCTGTAAATAGATGTGTCTATTCCGTTGTAAAGCAGTTCTGCTTTACCTTTGGCTACGCAACCCTTGCCGAAGCAGAATTCTGCCGCAAGTGTTGACGGTGCAATTTTAACATCAGGTACAAAGTGTGCGAGCCTGCCTACGGTATGGTGAAGCAGCTTGGTTTTTATTCCGCCCGATATGCTGGCGCTGCTTGAGCGGTAAATAAGCCGCTTTGCACCGCCCTTTTTTGCCGCAATAAGTTCCAAAACCGTACCGGGCTTGGTGGAATTGCATATTACATTTTCGTAGCCGTTTTCACGCACAATGTTTTGCAGCTCTCTAAGTGATTTTTTAAAATCCTGTGATTTGGGTGCTATGCGGTAGATTCTGCCGCCAAGTGCTTTTATTTCACCGTCATAAAAGCATTTTTCCTTTACATTTACGCAAAAATCCATCTGGTATTTTGTGCGGTCAAGCATGCGGTACTGCTTCATTAAAAAGCCTTCCGCACCGCCGGAATTCATGCTGCTCATACAGCAAAGCAGGCGTTTTACGCTCATATGTGAACCTCTTTTTCACTTTCAAGTTCTTTAAGCAGGGTTTTGACTGCCGTATCTGCATCAAAATGTGCCGCACGTTCAAGGCACGCAGGCTTCATATTGTTGAAAAGCTCTGGTTTCTTTGCTGCTTCAACCAGAATCTTTGCAAGCAGCTCGGGCTTCTGCGGGTCATAAACCATTCCGTCAATACCGTTGCGGATTATGTGCGAATTGTAATGCCAATCGGTTGCAATTACGGGTACACCTGCCGCAAAAGCATCAATAATAGTGCCGGCAAAGCCTTCACCTTCACAAAAAGTCGGAAAGAGCAAAGCATAATAATTTTTTAGCAGTTGAGAGCTGTTTTCAGTATTAACAAAGCCTTGGTATTTGATGTAAGGTTTAAAACCTTTACAAACATCTTTGAATCGTTCATCATACCATGGTTCGGTTTTTCCGTAAATGTCAAGAGTAAAAGCTGTTCTGCCAAGCGTTTCATTTGCTTTTGTAACGGCAATAGCAGCTTCTTCAATGCCCTTTTCACGAAGTATTCTTGAAAAGGTGCAAAGTTTGTAAGGTTCGTTGTTACTGTAAACAAGTTCATTTGAAGCGAGTGTATTGGTTTTACGGAAGTTAGGCATATAAACAACATTTGATATACCTAATCTGTTAAGTGCATCTTTCATAGGTTCAAGCTCAACATAAATTTTGTCGAGCTTTTTAATAGCGGGTATAAGGTTCTGATTTTCTTCAAGTCTGTCAGCAAGCCAACCACCGACAACGATATAATGAAGTTTTCTGTTATAACCTTTGTTCAATAATTCGAAAACAGAAGGAAATATTTTGAAGCCACTGCGAGCAGGCATCATAATAATATGTTCGCATTCTTTTATAAGCTTCTGACAGCTCATAAATAGTCTCAGCGGATTCTTCTTCCAGCCGCGGGTGTCGAGAATTGTTATTTGTTCTTCGCCCAGAGCCTTGGCAAGTGCTTTGTAAACTGATTTGGTCTTGTCAATCTGTCCGTTTACAAGCTCGTGTCCGATTGCAAAATGCCCGCAGATACCGACTTTGTACACCGCTTCAACATCCTTTCACTATAATCTTATATCATTATATAATAGGGCGAAAAAAATGTCAAACGGCAGAAAAAACCTCTTTACAAAACAAATCATTTGTGATATTATAACTGTTACAGAACAAATGTTCGAAATGAAAAGGGGCGAATACCGTGGCAGAGCGTATTATACTGCATTGCGATTTGAATAATTTTTTTGCCTCGGTGGAATGCCTTGGCAGGGATGAGTTAAAGGGCAAGCCCGTTGCAGTTGCGGGCAGTGTGGAAAAACGGCACGGTATAATTTTAGCCAAAAACGAAGCGGCTAAAAAATACGGCGTAAAAACCGCCGAAGCTATATGGCAGGCTCAGCAGAAATGTCCCGGGCTTGTTTTATTGCCGCCGCACTATGAAAAATATAATTACTATTCAAACCTTGTCCGCAGGATTTATGAACGCTATACTGATATAATCGAACCGTTCGGTATTGACGAATGCTGGCTTGATGTTACGGGCAGCACCATGCTTTTCGGCAGCGGTGAAACAATTGCGGAAGAAATACGAAAAGCTGTAAAAGCAGAAACGGGGCTGACTGTTTCGGTAGGTGTCAGTTTTAATAAAATATTTGCAAAGCTCGGCAGTGATTATAAAAAGCCCGATGCAGTAACGGTTATTGATAAAGCTCATTTTAAGGATATAATATGGCCGCTTGATGTGGGTGAAATGCTCGGTGTAGGCAAAGCAACAAAACAAAGCCTTCGCAGGATAGGTATACTGACTCTCGGTGATGTTGCCAAAACTCCGCCTGAAACCCTTCGATTGATTCTCGGCAAGGGCGGCGAAACGCTGTGGTGCTTTGCGAACGGACTTGATACTTCACCGGTAATAAGCTCAGCCTTTGCGCCGCCGCCCAAAAGCATAGGCAGAAGCACAACACCCGAAAAGGATTTATGCAATTGGAACGATGTGCTGTTAATCCTTTTAAAGCTGTCTGACAGAGTGTCGCACGGTCTGCGCGAAAACCATGCATTGGCAGGCTGTATTCAGGTTCATGTACGCGATAATGTACTTAATATAACTGAACACCAACGCAAGCTTACACAACCTGTACGCCTGACAGAAATGCTTTTTAAAACGGGCGCTGAACTGATTGATGAAATATGGGATAAAGAAACGCCGCTTCGTTCGCTCGGTATTCGTGCCTGCGAACTGACGGCAGAAGATGAATGTATTCAGTTTACCTTGGGCTGTGATTATGAGAGGCTTGAACGCCTTGAAAAACTGGAGGTTGAAATTGAAGAAATCCGTGAACGCTACGGAAGGGAAGCCGTGGTTCGTTGCAGACAGCTTGAAGGAACACCGCTGGGTATGTATTCATCGTTCGGTAAAATTGTAAGTTAAATTACAGTTTAGCGGCGAGTCGCCGCAGACAATGCCGCCTATTATAAAATCGATTAACAATTAAAAATCATTAACGGCGGAAATAAAAAGCGTAAAAACAAAAGCAAGGTAAAAATGAATGATGTTGGTAGGCTGAACGGAACAGGCTGACGGGAATGAACTTCAATTATTCATCCGAGCGAGGGAACCATAGG
>JAFQBE010000030.1 GCA_017416765.1 Clostridia bacterium | reverse complement strand
TAATTTTTGTATTGATGGTGGCAGTTCATCTTCTTTTTTGCAAGGTCTGCCTCTCTTATGGATAGCTTGTCCTGCTTCTATCTTTCGTTCATTTTTTCTTTCTCTTTTGAAAAACTCTTTTATTTGCTCTCTGGTTAATCCGAATCTTTCTCCAATTTCTCTTTGGGTTAATCCTTGTTCTCTTAATTCTTTTATTTCTTTTTCATATTGCTTTATGTGTCTGTAATTTCCGGGCATAAAAATTCCTCCTATGATAGTTATCTTAATTCTACCATAGGAGGGTGTTTTTTTCATTGTACGTTTTTTACGGTCCTGTGCAGATTACCGTGAGGGTTTATTATATGGTTTTATATTATTTTACAAAGAAATCAAGGAAGCCCTTAGGACCGACAACCTTATAGACAATGTCGTTTGCGCCCTTGAGAACTGTGTTGAGAGCCTTATCAAAGAATCCGGGCTCTTCTTCTGCAGTATAAACGCCGATTTCAACCATCATATCTTCAACTGCTGCGAAATAGGGGTCGTCAACCTCGGGGTTACAGATGGGGTTAGCCATAGCCTTATCTGCTGCGTCAAGAACTGCCTGCTGCTCTGCAGTAAGCTTGTAGCCTGTTTCTTTGCAGTATCTTTCAAGGTCGGGAAGATTATATCTCTGATAGTTTCTTGCATTTCTTGCACCGTTGAACTGCGGGAAGTAGAAATCGTCCTCTTCGGGATTATCACAATCAGCAACTGTCTTTACATGGCCTGTTGCAAGTTCAAGTGCAAGTGCGATTGCGATGTTGTTGTATTCAAGCTCATGCTTCTGCTTGTAGAAGAACCATGAAGAATCCTTGCGGTATGTAGTAGAAATATCAATTGAGCCATCGGGTGAAAGCTCTCTGCCTTCGGTATCTGTGAACTTGGAGCCTGCAGCAACAAAGGATGTACCGGGTGCAGTAGAATCAATATTGATGATTTCGTCAGAGTTTGTAAGCGGTGCGTTTTTCATAAATCCGAATGCTGTATAGTCACTTGTAATAGCACCGAAGGGAAGACCGTAACCGGAAATGAAGGAGAAGGTTACACCCTCTGCTTCAAGGTTTGCCATTGTGGTGTTAAGGCGCTTCTTTGCAGCCTGGAAAGCATCAGCCTCTGCCTTTACAACATCGGACTTGATGAGGTGCTTGACACCTTCGTATCTGTCAACAGGGATAAGGTTGCAAAGTGAAGGTGTTGCACAGAGAAGCTCTGTTGCAATTGAGCTGAGTGCCTTATCAACAAAGCCGCGGAGAACGGGCTTGGGGAAAAGGCGCAGCGCAATATTTATAAGGTAGCCCCAGGGTTCACCGACAAGGTCACCGATGATGCCGTTGTAGAAAAGGTCTGCTGAATTGTCGCAGAATTCGCGTGCAAGCATATCTGCAACAACGTCGCTGCCGTCCCATGCGCCAACGATACTTACAACGCGTCTGATGTGGTTTTCAGCTCTTGTCGGATATGCATCCATATATGCTGTAACAACGGATGCGCCCATGCTCATGGGAACAAGTACAATATCCTTTGCGCCGACCTTGTTATTTGCAATGATTGTTTCAACAAAATCGTGAAGGGCTGCAACATTCTTTGATGTGTATGAGAATGCGTTGTAGTTGAAAACATAGAGATAATCTTCAAAGTTTTCGCCGAACTTTTCTCTTGCAATATCCTCGCAGGGAATTGAAGAATAGAAGCGGTTTTTAGCTTCGCTTTCATATCTGCCGTCTTCAAATTCATGGTAAAGGAATTCAGAAACGGGAATTGCGTATCTGGGTGTGACAACTCTGGGGTCGCCGTTGCCATCTTCACCGACGATGTTGAAGTGGAAAAGGTCTCTGACAAGAGAATCGCACTTATTCTGATCGATAATGTTTACTCTGATAACAGAAGAAACGAGCAGCTCAAGAACAACGCCGACAATAGTCATAATAGTGTCTGTGTTTGAGAAAACTTCGTCAAAGCTGTTGAAAAGGTTCCATCTGGACTGGTACTTGCCCTGCGCAATGAGGGGAGCATAGTTTTCGTAGTCCTGAAGGGTGCCGTTTTCAAAAGCACCTTCCTGTGTGTAGCTTGCATCGAAAAGGTATGAGTAGCTCTGGCCGATACCTGTTACGAAAACAACAAGGCTGTTTTCGCCTTCTGCGAAAGCGCTTTCAAGCGTAGCCGCTGTTCTTACCTCGGGCTTCTTGTCCGCTGTGTCAGCATAGGACGGAACAAGCACCATAGGCACAAGCAGCGCAACTGAAAGAAGAATTGCTATAAATTTTTTCATGGTTATCCTCCTCGGATATTAATATTTAATCTATATTACCATTATTTTTCTTTAATTTAAATAGATTTTTGAAAATCCGCTTTTTTACACAAAAATGCTATGCTATTTATATCTATTTTGCCGATACCAATACCGAAAAACATTCTGAAAATCAAAGAAATTAAAATCAATAAATGTTGTCTTAATTCTGTAAACATATGGAAATCATATTTTCTCTGTGATATAATAAACGCATCATTTTAAAAGAAAGCAGGCAATAAAAATGAAACAGACAAAAAAACTATTGGCATTGGTAATGAGCATTATTCTTTTACTTTCATCAGTACCTATGATTTATGCAAATGCGGCAACACGCACTGTAGTTGACAGCGGCTTTTGCGGTTCAGAGGTGCTTAACCTTACATGGACCATGTACAGCGACGGTGAACTTGTAATTGAAGGTGAAGGTGCAATGCAGAATTACCCCTGGGGTGCTGTTGAAGCTCCTTGGCACAAGTACAACTCTGACGAAGCCAAACACACAATCAAAGTTATAACCCTTTCAGAAGGCGTAACAAGCATAGGCTATGACGCTTTTGATTTCAAAGAAAGACACTATACAAGAGTTAACCTTCCTTTGAGCCTTGAATACATTGCGGGTTATCCCTTCGATTGGTATGATTACCACAACGCAGGCAATGCAATCGCTATGTGCTATGCCGGTTCTCAGGAAGACTGGGAAAAAGTTGAACACAAAAACTATGATTACAAGCTCAACGATGATGGCAGCTACAGCCTTACCTATACCGGTTCCGAATACAGTTCCGAGTATGACCGTATCCGTGAATACGATTATGTAAAGCTCTTCTTCAACGGAGAAGAACCTAAAGCATTCTGCGCCTTTGCAAAGGACCAGGCAACAAACGCAAAATACGGCGAGCAGCTTACAGTCTGCGCTTTCTATCATGCCGAAAACGGTGAAAAGGTTCAGTGGAGACAGAACGGTGACTGTGCCGACCTTAAATTTGACAATAATTTTGCTTATGTTGAAGCAAAATCTCAGGGTACAATTGAGCTTTCCGCTGTTCTTGTTGACAAAGACGGCAAGATTGTTGACAGCGACACAATCACAGTTACCTGCGAATACAACACCCTTCTGGTTATAAAAGTATTCCTTACTGATTTATTCAATCTCCTGATAGAACTTATCGGAAGTCTTTTATAATCCTGCTTTTGCTTGCAACTTGGACTGTACCTTATATGGTATAATCACTCTTTTTGAAACAATAAATTAAGCTATATTAAATGCGAAATGATAGCTGACGGTTAATTCCGACAGCTATCATTTTTTTGAACTCTTCCCTATTCTTTATTCCCAACGCTGACTGAGCATAAATTCCGCCCATAGCCGCAAAAGCGTTAATGTATTTTTCAATATATTTTAACCCCTTAGAAACTATTTGCAAAAGCGGCACAATTGATGTAAAATAACAAAAAAACGCGAAAGGAAGGTAAGCTATGAAAAAAGCAAAACAAAAGGTGCTTTGCGGTGCTGATGTTGTTTCACGCGACGGATTTGATTTTATAGGCAGATGCGGACTTATCACCAACCACACAGGAGTACTGCGCGACCTTTCTTCAACAATAGATATGCTCAAAGAAAAGTGTAACCTCGTTGCACTTTTCGGCCCTGAACACGGAGTAAGAGGAGATTTTCAGGCAGGTGAAGCTGTATCATCATATACCGACCGCAAAACAGGACTTCCGGTATACAGCCTGTTCAGCGACAGTACAGAGGAAAGTGAAAAAGCACTTGCAAGCCTTGATACCGTAATCTTTGATATTCAGGATGTAGGTGCAAGATTTTACACCTACGCCTACACAATGACCGATGCCATGAAGCTTTGTGCTGAAAACGGCATGAAATTCGTTGTGCTTGACCGTCCGAATCCCATTGGCGGATTAAAGGCAGAGGGTACTTTGCTTGACCGACGGTTTTCATCGTTTGTCGGCAGATTTCCGACACCTACACGCTGCGCACTTACAATAGGCGAATTCGCCCTTATGATGAACGAAACGGAAAGCATAGGCTGTGACCTTACGGTTATTCCCATGGAAGGCTGGAAAAGGGATATGTATTTTGACGATACTGACCTGTGCTTTATTCAGCCTTCGCCCAACATTCCAACGGTTGACACGGCTTTTACCTATATAGGAACCTGTATTTTTGAAGAAACAAACCTTTCCGAAGGCAGAGGCACAACAAAGCCCTTTGAAATGATAGGTGCGCCGTGGCTTGACAGCAAAGCCGTTATTGAAGCAGTCGGAACGCAAAACGGTGTTATTCTTAGAGAATGTTCGTTCACACCAACTTTTTCAGACTATAAGGACACCTTCTGCTACGGCATACAGCTTCATGTAACAGACAGAGAAGTTTTTTCACCGTTCGCGGTGGGAATAAGGTTGCTCGATGCTATAAAGAAAACACATACCGAGCTTGTAATTGAGCCGGATATAGCTAAATTACTCGGCAATGACGAAATCTTCAACGACAATTTTGATGCCGAAGAGTTTATAGAATATGAAAACAAAAGGAGTGCCGAATGGCAGACACTCTCTGAAAAATGGTATCTCTATTAACAAAAACGCAGCCCTTATGAGCCTGAATTCATAAGGGCTGTAAATTTTGTATAGTTATTTTACTGATTTTATCAACTCATCCATTGCGTCAAGCAGTGTGCCTGCCGTTTCAGGACCTGTTGAGTTCGTTTCCTCGTAATGATTTCTGCCTGCGGCATCAACTGTTGTGTTGAAGTAGGGCAGCCATTCATGCAGGAAGAAATCGTTTTCGGGAATTATATAACCGATTTCGTCATTGCAAAGACCTACCACGAATTTATGCTTGCAATCGGATATTTCGGATAGCGGTTTGTAATCAACCTCTGTACCGTTTGCCGCAGCTTCTGCGGTTAAGAAATTGCCGCTTTCAAGCTCGGGCGAAAGCTCACCGGGTATCATAAATACACCAATCTGTCCGTTGCCGAGCTCCATATATGAAACCTCGGTTATTATTGAAATATCGCCATTTTCATCCCTTGAAATATCATTATTAAGTACACCTAAAATACGCACAAGTAAAAGCGCAATATTGTCGCAACGAACCTCAACCGCTTCGGTTTTAATGTTTACAAGAGGAGTGAGCTCGGTTTCGTTGGCAACGCTCATAACAAGCTCGCCCACATCCTTGCCGAATTCCTTTACATATTCAAGACCAAGCTCAAAGTTGCGCAGAACATCATCAAGCTTTTCACAGGTGACAAGCCCTCCGATAGCTCCGTTTATGAAAACGACATTTGCGCCGCCCGTCTTCTCAACTATTTCCTTTTCCATATATGCAGGAAAATCAGCGCTGACAACGGTTGTTCTTGCTCCGAGGCATTCAGCATGGCAGGCAAGGTTTACTATATAAGTATCCTCGCTGCCGTCTGCCGGGTCAAAGCGAAGTCTTGTGAGGGTTGCATCGTAATCAACAGGCTGTCTTGTATCAATAAGAAGTCCTTTATCTTCCGCCGTTCCGAAATAAAGGCTGCCGTCTTTTCTTGCATTGTATGCATCAATTATTGCTTTTGCGGTCAACTCTTTAAGGCGGTTCATAAAGCCTTCGTTCTTACCGTCAGACAGGAAGTTCTTGCCCCACAGACCCTGTGTATCAATAGCAGAATGCGAATGGGTTGAACAGATGTTTATTGATTTAAGACCAGGTATTTTGCCGCTTTCGATAACGAGCTTTCTGATATCGTTAATATCCTTGCGGCTGATACCGACACAGTCTATTGCGCAGATAACAACACCGCCTCTGCCGGTGTTATCATCAAGATAAACTGCCTTGGCATACATATCATCAAGAACCGATTTTGCAGGGTTATTGGGATTGTAGCCTGCAATATAATATTTGTCCGCTGTAATATCCTCGGGTGTTAAAATACTGCTTGCAAAGCCGACAGTCCAGTTTTCACCCGCCGTATCGGAAAACACGCTGTCACCCTCAAGCATATATTCCGCTGTATCTTCAACGCTCATATAGGTTGAAACGGGAACAAACAGCAAAATCAGCGACAGCAAGCCCGAAATAATACCTTTCACCAAATCGGGCAGACGAAGGAAACGCAAAAATTCCATTGTGTCTTACCTCCGCTCAGTCGGTGCTTTTAAGGCTTTCAAAAAGCTCAATGAATGCCTTGGAAAGCGTTGTACCGCTCTTGGAGCCGGTGGAAACAGATTCCTCATAATGACCTTCGCTGCCTGCTGAGCCGTAATCGTTATCAGGTACTATGTAGCCGACAGCGTCGTTACACAGACCGAATACAAGAATATCATCATCCTCCGGAAGATAGGTGTTCAAGGCTGGGTACGGATACTCCGTACCGTTGAGTGACTCATCTGCCGTAAAGAAGTTGCCGTATACTATTTCAGGCAGAACCTCACCGGGCACCTGAAGAATCTTGATATCCTTACCGATTTCAACATAGCCTATTTCGCTGGGCATATATACTGCACCGTTTTCTTTGTAGGCGATTGCGTTGCAGAGGTTTGCCCTTTCAACAAGCTTGAAAAGGAAGTTGTCAATTTCAAAATCAATCTGCTTGATGCGGATATTGAGAATAGGCTCAACAGGTGTTGCCTTTTCGACAAGCTCGGTAAACAAATCAGCCATAATATGGCAGTATTCCTTCATCTTGTCATAACCCGAAAGTTCTTCGGGAATACCGTTTTCAACGCCAAGATTAACATATATACCGCCGCCTATAGCGCCCTGAATAAATATGAAATCGGCATTTTTTTCTGTGCTTACAGTCTGGTCAAGGTAGCCGGGGAAATCAGCGGAAATCTGAGTATTTTCCCAGGGAAGGTTAACGGGATGTCCGCCGAAATTAGCTATGTATATTTCCTTCTTTGCTGTATCGTTTGGTACAAAGCGGAAAAGATGTACCTTATCGTCCAGAGAATCGGGCTTACGGCCGTCTGCAAAAAGCTGCGGGCAGGACTTGGAGGCATAGTAAAGCTGACCCTGTGTTCTGCTTGTATATGCATCTCTTATTGCCTTAGCGGTCTTTTCAACAACACAAGCGATATAGGCATCATCTCTGCCTGATTTCGGGATATTACCCCAAAGGCCCTGGGTATCAATTGCGCTGTGTGCGTGTGTTGCACCGACATTGATTGCAATAAGTCCGTCCTCGCCCGTAATATCGCGGAGCTTTTCGCGGATATCCTTGATATCCGCATTCATAAGGCCTACGGTATCAACCCACGCAAATGCTACAGCACCTCTGCCGGAATTATCGTCAAGCACTACCGCTCTTACGCTGATGTCATCAATGACACCTGTTGCTTCCTGTGCGGGGAATTTAAGGTAGCCGCCAAGGAAATATCTGTGGCTGTCAATATCGTCCGGTGTAAGAACCTCTTTGGAATATCCTACCGACCAGTATTCGGCCTCAGCTTCTTCAATAAACTGAGTGTTGCCCTCAAGAAAATTTGCTTTGATAGCTTCCTCGGGCTTTGAATCATAGCCTATTAGCAGAAGACTTTGTGCAAGTGCCGAAACAAGAAGAGGTAAACCTGTGATAACCGCAAGCAATGCTGCGCCGAGTCTGATGATAAATGCCATAATTATGTTCCTCCGTTTAAATATTATTTTGCTATGCTTATACCGAGCTCATTTTTCAGCTCGGATTTAATATCAATATCGTTGGATATTCTTGCGGGCATTGCTTCATATTTCCCAACAAGCTCCAAAATTTCCGCAAGCAGTTTTTCATCCCTGCTCATAACAAATGCAAAAATGCTGTTCAGAATATCGCACATCACAAAGAATTTCTCCGCCCATTTTTCAAGCTCTTTGCAAATCGGTATATCTTTTTTCAGATACTCTCTGCATGCATTCATTTTACCGAGATAAGCCTCTGCAAGTGTCACGGCCTTTTCTTTACTGCCTGATTTGAATGCAGCTTCAATTTCATCAAAAGCCGCATACATACGCCTTGAATTGGCATCTTTGAGGCAGGATGTGTAAAGATGGTCGGCAAAAACAATGAAACTATCAGAATTCTCTTTTCCGACAACCTGCTTAATCGCACCCTCCCACGATTTCTGCGGATTATAGCTTTCGCTGTCCCACAAGTAGTCCGAAAATGTAATCAAGGGAATTTTTGAACACTCGGCATATTCCATACAGTTTGAAATTATACCTTCGGAATACTTATACAAATCAGGGTCTCGCCCGATAATAGGTGAAATATGCATTTCGTTATACATAGAGCAATCATTAACGGGATAGTTATCCCAATAAAGCGGTTTGTGATTTGTGGCTTCAACAAACCTGACTGCTTCGTAACTTGTAAGCTCACGGGAGCAGATATCTCTGCCTGTCCAGAAAACAGAAACCTGCGGCGGAATATTTTTGCCGAGCTTTGAAATATAATATTCATTACCTTTACCGTGGTAAAGAGTAGGACAAACTGTAAGCCTGATTGACGAATCAAATTCTTTCAAAACAGAATAATATCTGTTTATCAGTTCAATATGCGCATTTACTGTTTCACCGAAAGCTTCTTTATCTTCTTCAAAAGCAAGCTCCTCGTCAATATCGTCAAGCAGCAATCCGAAACATCGCACGCCGATTGAGTAAAGCTGTTTTGTCTTATTTATCAGCGCGTCAAACTCTTTTTCGTCGGAATATTTAATTGAAAGACCCGGTGCGACGCACCAATAAAACGACATATAATATTTTTTGGCAAAATCAACAAGCTCTTTGAGCTTGAGCAGTTCGTCCTCGGGGTATTCCTCACGCCATTTTTCACGGTGATACAAATCGTCCTTAGGTGCGTGGTAAACCGTGTTCATCCGGTTTTTCGCCATAAGCAGCATAACTGATTTGCGCTGTTCAAAGCTCCACGGATTACCGTAAAAGCCTTCTATATAACCTCTTACCGCAAACGAGGGGGCGCAAGCATATTCACCGTCTGCAAGGCTGTTTTCTTCAATTCGCTTTGCAATGTCGCAAAGTGCGTAAAAAGCACTTTTTTCACCCGAGCATTCAATGTTTACAGTGCTGCCCGAAACGGTAAGTATGTATTTTTCGTCGGTAAGTCTGTGTGCTTTTTCGCAGTAGCATACCCTGCGTGTGTTGCCGACAGTAACCGTTATATCATAGCCTGAAAGCACACTGCCGAAAAGGTTTTTAAAACCGGCAAGGTTGTCATTGCCTTTAATCATAAACACCCCTCCTGATATTAATGATACATCATTCAGACTGTTTTTACAATTATTAAATCGCTAAATATTACACCTTGATTTTTGTGCGTTTTAATGATAAACTTTCAGTAACAATTCATGGAAGTGATAAAATGACAATCCGACCTTATGAAAGCAAGGATAAAGAAAATGTCCGTTTCGTGTGCCTTAACAGCGAAGGACCGTGTAAAAGCTCAAAGCGCGGAATAAATTTCGGTCTTGCCGTTTATTGCGACTATTACATAGAAAAAGAACCACACAACTGCTTTGTTGCGGCAGATGAAAACGACAAGGCTGTAGGCTATATTATCTGCGCAGAGGATTTTGATAAGTTCTATCCCGTATTTCTTGATGAATACTACACAAGAATTAAAAAATGGGAATTCAAGCGCAGAAGGAGCGCATTAAGGTCAGTTATACCCCATGAAAAATATAAAGAAGAATATCCCGCACACCTGCACATTGATGTGCTGCCCGAGTATCAGCGCATGGGACTCGGACATAAAATGACCGATGCACTTCTTGCACACCTTAAAGAAAAAGGTGTAAAAGGTCTTATGCTGACTACATGGATAAAAAACGAAAAAGGGCGCGGCTTTTACGATAAATACGGCTTTACCCTTCTTGCAGAAATGAAAAACTGTGCCGTTTACGGTATAAAACTATAAAGAATTTATCCCCATAAAAACGATTTGTTTTTATGGGGATATGTTTTTACTTTATTCAACTGCGCTGCGGATATTCCAGCCGTTTTCTTCAAGAAGCTCTTCCGCTTTTTCAGCCGTACAGCCGAGTATTTCAGTAACAATGCCCACCATTCTGCGTGTGAGCTTTTTGTTTGTGGGCTTCAAATTAATCATCAAATTTTCATAAACACAGCCGCATTTAACCATAGATGCGGTTGAAATCATATTCAGAATAATTTTTTGTGCCGTACCTGCCTTCATTCGGGTCGAGCCCGTAATAACTTCCGCGCCGGTATCGGCACAGATATCAATATCTGCCGCTTTGCCAAGCTCGGAATCGGGATTGTTGGTAATGGAAAATACCTTTGCGCCAACGCTTTTTGCATAATTCACGGCGGAAATAACATAAGCCGCCGACCCCGAAGCGGAAATCCCTATTAGAATATCCTTATCGCTGAAATTGCGCGCTTTAAGGTCAGCCGAACCCGCCTCAGAATTATCTTCTGCATTTTCGGCAGCTTTGAACATACACTTTTCACCGCCTGCAATTATTCCGTTAAAAAGGTCATACGGCACACCGAAGGTTGGCGGACACTCTGCCGCATCGCAAACTGCAAGCCTGCCCGAAGTGCCGCTTCCGATGTAAAAAACTCTTCCGCCTGATTTTATTGCATCGGCAACCGCATCACATACAGCGGCAATATGCGGCAGAACAGCCTCAACAGCGGCAGTTACCTTTGCATTTTCTTTATTGATTATCTCCACCATTTCCAAAGTGGACATTTTGTCAATGCCGTATGTATCGGGGTTTCTCATTTCGGTTTTTAACATATTTCCGCTCTCCTTTTTGCCAGTAAAATTGCACCGTTCACCATAGGTTCATCATTGAATGTGAGTAAAGCTTCACCTTCAATATACTTTGTTATAAAAGGATATAATATTTCTTTCTGTTTACACAGCCCGCCGCAGATAACAATTCTGTCCTTGTAATTATTCAGTTTTCTGCGTACACCGTTGATTACCTTTGCCGCTTCGCAGGCATTGCGGTCTATAATCTCACAAGCCACAGAATCCCCCATATTAAACGCTTCAAAAACTACGGGAGCAAAGGAAGCCACATATGCCGCACCGCCGCTGTATATGTCAGCAACAGCTTCTTCAAGTTTTTTGCCGAGCTTTTTTTCGACAAGATTTAATATTGTTTCACTGCCGCCTCTGCCGTCAATGAATTCAAACGCTGAATTCAGCGCATCGGAACCAAAATGGAAGCCGCTGCCGCCCTTATCTATCATATATCCCCGTCCGCCTGTACGGTGAAGCATATCACCCGAACGGGCATAAGCCACAATACCTGTTCCCATAATAACAGCTGTACCGTCCTCACCCTTCAATGCCGTTTCAAGCGCAAGGTCGATATCACTTCCGCAGCCATATGAAGCAAAACCGAAATGTGAAAGAAAATCATTTATGAGCCTTTGGTTTTCGCCGCTTTTACTGCCGGCTATACCTGCAAATGCGGATACCTCACTCAAAGCAAAGCCGTCACATACCTGCGCAATCCCTTCATTAAGAACGGCAAAAGTGTTTTCAATACCCTTATTGACCGGATTTGAACCGCCGAGAAACAGCCGCCTGATTTCTTTTTCGTTCAAATCACAAAGCAGAAATTCAGTTTTTGTTCCCCCGCCGTCAATACCAAGCAGATATTTAAACCTATTATCTCCCATACTTCTTCCAACCCTCTTTTCCCATTTATAAAAAACTATCTTACCAAAATTTAACATTTAAATTATACCATAAGCATTGCAAAAAACAACTTGTTTTAAAAATACAAACGGTCAATGCACCTAAAATGATGTACATCGACCGTTTAATATTTTATTCTGGTTTTCAGCAGCCGCAGTTTTTATCAAACAAAGCTCGGGTTAACGGTATGAAAATTGTTGCCGTAAACAAGCTAAAATTTTTCGCATTAATCTTCTCTGTGTACAGAGAGCAAATATTATTTTTAAAATATTGTAAATTCTATATACTTACTTTTACAGCAACGAGAAACAAAATTGCCGACTTCATCTCTAAAAAGTCAGCATATTTTTTTACTTTTTGTTATTTACCGTTCTATTTATTTCCGAGCTGATAGAAAGCTACCGCGGAAGCGGCGGCAACATTCAGCGAATCAACCCCGTGATACATTGGTATTTTAACGGTAAAATCGCAATCGTATATAGTTTTATCCGAAAGGCCGTCACCCTCTGTTCCCATAACGATGGCGAGCTTCTTTTCTTCTGTCAGCCGAGGGTCATTGATAGAAAGTGAATCATCCTTTAGTGCCATAGCTACGGTTTTGAACCCAAGAGCCTTTATTTCATCAAGACTGTCGTCGGATAAAAATGTCCAATCAATCTGAAATACGGTGCCCATGCTGACTCTTGCGGCACGCCTGTACAAAGGGTCGGAGCAGCCGGGAGTGAGGATTACCGCATCCATTCCAAGTGCCGCAGCAGAGCGGATTACAGCACCCACATTAGTCGGATTCATAACCTTATCAAGTATAACTATTCTTCTTTTATTTTCACAGATTTCTCTTGTGTCAGGCAGAGGCTTTCGTTTCATGGCACATAACATACCTCTCGTAAGCTTGAAGCCCGTCAGCTGCGTCAGAATATCAAATTCCGCACAAAAAACAGGAACATCGTTTATTCTGTCAAGAATTCGCTTGCCCTCACCCTCGATATGCCTTTTTTCCATAAGGCACGAAACCGGTTCGTATCCTGCATCAAGAGCCCGTTCAATAACCTTGGGGCTTTCTGCTATAAACAAGCCTTTTTCGGGGAACTCCCTGTTTAACAGCTGAACCTCTGTTAGCCGTGCATATACATCCAGCTCGGGTGCAAGAAAATCTGTTATTTCTGTAATTCTATTCATATTATTCTCCGTTAGGCTTTCTCAAAAAGATTAAAATCAAGCCTTTATTTCTGCCTCGTAAATGCCAATACACTCTCTGCCCCGGATATTGTCTGACACATTACGGGCATTAAAATAAAGTCTTAATTTATTATCGTGATATGTAAGACAGCAAGCATAAACATACTGCGCCATCCAATTGTTAGCACCGCACTTTTGGGGTGTTAAGAACGGCTTTACAAGATCAAAGCTGATGCCGTCATCAGACTTGAGAAGCATAATGGCAGAATAACTTTTACCGCCTTCTTCATAAATTCCGTTTTGCAATCCGATGTAGCAGTCAGCCAATTTATACACCTTTAAGCAACCCGAACAAAGATTAAGATATTGTTTATTCTTGTCGGGGCTGATAATAGGTGTTTCCCTTGAAATATAACCGCTGGCAATACTCTTGCTTTCTGCAAAGCTGATATGTGTAGGCTCACAGAAGCCGCAATCCTTGATAAAAGTCTGTCCGCAGGAATAATACAGACGATAGCCGTTTTCAAAACTCAACAAAAACGGATTGGAAATAGCGGTTCCTCTCTCATCACCTTCAAAGCTGCGGGTTTTACCGATTACAAGATAAGGTTCACTCCAGTCAGCAAGATTTTCGGACTGTATACAGTAAATTTCCGACTTCCATTTTGCTCCGATAAGACTTAACAGATTAAATATAACCGGTCTTGTTCTCTCAAAATAGAGATAATATTTTCCGTCAATATAATTGATATTCGGACGCATAGCGCGGTTGACAATTCTACCCTTGTTTTCAAAGCTTATTCCGTCAGTGCTTTCATATCGGTACACACCAAAAAAAGTGTGGCAGAATAAATGCCATTTTCCGTCATGTGAATCCGAAGGCGTTAACACACTGGGATCAGCAACTACAAAACTATTTATCGGATTTCTTAATACAGGATTTTTTTCGTAGAGTTTAAATTCAATGTTATTGAATTGTTCAAAAGTCAGATTCAGCATTTCATCACCATTTATACAAATTTTTATCTTTTCCTTTTATAGTTTACAACGATATTTCCTTTTATGATTTCAGATTTTACAAGCTCATAATTTGAAAGTGTGCCGTTCATAAACAGCGGTTTACCGCCCTTGTCTGCAACAATCGGCGCCGTAACAAGGCTCAGTTCATCAATAACATCTGCTCTCTGAAAAAAGCCGTTTATAATACTGCCGCCTTCTAAAAGCAGAGTATCACAGCCGATAATGTTTTTAAGCTTGAATAAGGCAAAATCAATATCAATTTCATCCTTGCCCGCAAAAATATACGGTATTTCCATGCTTTCAAGATAGCCGAGGTAACGCTCATCAACTTGTTCTGTCAGTACTTCGATAATCTGTGCGCCGTCATAACCCGGGACTGCGTCAGGATCGATTATTTTGTTCGATTTCCAGCCGAGTCTACCCTTCGGGTCAAAGGCAATTGCGTAAAAGCCTGTCATATCGTCAAGCATATAGTCCATTTTTAAATCAAGGTCGTGGCGCACAGGTTCATACTCCGAAAGGTCAGGATAATATCCGCCCGTGAAACTGCCTTCCATAGTGACTCTGCCGCAGATAAATCCGTCACATCTTAACTTTCGGTTGATTTCATAATATATTTCAGTTGCGCCTGCGCATTCGTGAGTGAAAAGGAAATCTCCCGTAACCTTGCCGTCAAGTGATGTTACCATATGGCAGATAATATAAGGTCTGTTCATTGTAATTTCTCCGCTGTTTTTTATTAAATTATATCATAACCTTGCCAAAATACAACATGAATTTTTGTGATGTTTACTTTGTGTGAGAGATGTAAAATGTTAATATGAGCATACAAACACAAGCCGCCCGATTAATCGGACGGCTTCTGAATTTCTTATTTGGTTTTACCTCTGCGGATATAGTCTTCGTTTATTTCTTCGCTCCATCTTTCATCAAGCGGTGCACTTGCCCTGACACTGCACACTGCATTTGCCACAGCCTTATACAAAACGCTTGTACCTTCTTTATCGGCGTTATAATTCACCGCTCTGTCGGCACCGATGCCATATCTTGCCGCTGTTTCAACAGCGTCGATATTCGCACCGATGAACAGAAACTCCCAGCCGTATTTTTCCTTCTGCCTTTCAATCATTGATTTTACTTTGTGGCTTGAATATTTGCGGCTTGCGTTTTCCATACCGTCAGTTGTGATGATAAACATTGTGTTTTCGGGTACATCTTCGGGACGAGCATATTTATGAATGTTGCCAATATGATGGATTGCTCCGCCGAGTGCATCAATAAGCGCCGTACAGCCTCTGACTGTATAATCCTCGTCTGTCATCGGCTTGATTTCACTTAAGCGTACTCTGTCGTGAAGAACTTCACTTACTCCGTCAAAAAGAACAGTAGAAACGAAGCACTCACCGTCCTGCTTTTTCTGCTTTTCAATCATAGCGTTAAAGCCGCCGATTGTGTCCGCCTCAAGCCCTGCCATCGAGCCGCTTCTGTCAAGGATAAATACAAGCTCCGTAATGTTGTTTCTGATTTTTTCTTTCATAATTCAAAACTCCTTAATATAAAATGTGGCTGTAAGGCTTCATTCACCTTACAACCACATTATAGCGATTCGTGTTATTCAATTGGTCGCTCGTCAGGCGACTTTTGCTCTTTGGTAACTTTGTTGATATAAACCGCATATAAAATCGGCGCAACAACAAGAAAGGCGGGTATTATATAACGCGATAAAAAGTTTTCCTCATTGAAAACGGACAGCGAATTATTGAGCGCATGTGCCACTATGCAGGGAATTATTGATTGACTCTTGCGGAATATAACCACAAAAAGATAACCGATTGCCGTTGCATAGCAAACCTGAAGTAACGTCGGCACAAGTTCATTGCCGTTGAACAGATTGACTATATGCCCTATACCAAAGGTTACCGAGCTTACAATAACGGCAGTTTTCTCATTATCCTTTGCCATCATTTTAAAAAGGAAACCGCGGAAAATAATTTCTTCGGCAAAACCAACGTTAAACATAACCAATGTGTGAAAAAGGATTTCTGCAGCTGTGTTGTTTATATTGATTCCCGACCAGAGATTTACGGAAACAATAAGCACAAGCGGAAGAAAGTACAAAAGCTTTTTTACATTCTGCGGTTTTGTCAGCCCATAGTACGATACCCTTTTTAATCTTACTGCAAGAAGTATCAGCACAGCGGAAAAGGCTGTATTTATCAGCGCACTTCTGTAATCATCGCTGCCAAAGCTGTTCACACAGAATGCATTGATAATAATATACAGAGCTATTAACAGTATGCACATAAGTGTTTCGTGCTTTTCAAAAAATCTTTTCAACATATTTAATCTCCATCTCAACAGCCCAAAAGTACCTGGTCAAATTCAAACAGTGCTTCATTGATTTCAAAAATATTGTAATTGCCTTTTTGGATAAAGTACCTGATGATTTTGTCAAAGGCAAAGCTGCGGGAAAGCGTAAGACCTGCGGAAGATAATAAATCCTGCGTTTCGTCAAGGCTGAGTTCAAGCGCAATAGCAAAGGCAACGGCAGTCTGCTTTGAGGGCTTGTAGCTTTGAGGATTACACTTAATTTTTGAGAACGTCTTTTTGTCGACATTGGCTTTTTTGTAGCATTCAACATCTGTCATACCCTTGCTGTCTATATAATCAAAAAGCTTATACGCAAAGGATTTATCCATTGCTTTCATATATTCTTCAAGCGATTCTCTTGCAATACTGCTGCAGGGTGCGGGCATTGAAGCACACGGCATTATTTCAGAATCCGACACACATTCGGAAAAATCAGCCTCTGCCGTTTCACCTTCGTAAGCATCGCACTTGCGGGCAAAAGCACGCTTGTTGAATCTCATTGTAAAGCCTGACTTGGATTTTTTTCTTGCCTCATAACCGTCATCAATAAACTCGCTGATTTCGTCAAAAAGTTCTTTGCTGAATTCGTATGAGCTGCGGTCAAAAACGCAGAGATATACCGTAAGCTCGTGCTCAAACAGAAAGTCGGTTATAACCTGAATTGCAAACCTCAGCACCTTGTCCTTCGGGTAGCCGTAAGCACCTGCGGAGATAAGCGGAAATGCAACGGATTCACAGCCGTATTCAACAGCAAGCTTTAATGATTCAAGGTAGCAGGATTTTAAAATTATACTTTCACCTGCCAAACCGCCCTGCCATATCGGACCCGAAGTGTGAATTATGTACTTTGCATCAAGATTATACGCTTTCGTTAGCTTCGCTGTACCGAGCCCGAGCGGAGCAATACGCTGACACTCTTTATCAAGCTCAGGTCCTGCGGCAGTATGCACCGCATAGTCAACACCGCTGTAGCCCACCATTTCCTCGTTGGTGGTGTTTACAATGGCATCAACCTTCATTTTGGTTATATCCTGACGGATAATCTGCAACGGCATTTTATCACCCCTTATTATTTATACATTCGTGATATATATATAATCAATATTACAATATTTATTGTATCACATACGCGATAAACCGGCAACCATTAAGTATCCCGTTACTTAAAATCGGTGTGCAGATTTCTCCGCACACCGATTTTTCTATAAATATTATGCAGGCGTAAATTAAATTGCTGTCAGTATTTTCTCCATACCATTCTGTCCACAACATTGGTATAAGATTGAATTATTTTAACCACCTTTGTGCTGACATTTTCTTCAACATAATCAGGAACGGGAATGCCGTAATCGCCGCTGTTGTTCATATCGACAGCGGTTGTCACAGCCTGCAACAGGCTGTTTTCATCAATGCCTGCAAGAACAAAACAGGCTTTGTCAAGCGCCTCAGGACGCTCGGTAGATGTTCTTATACAAACCGCAGGGAAAGGATAGCCTACGCTGGTAAAAAAGCTTGATTCTTCGGGCAGGGTTCCGCTGTCAGAAACAACCGCAAAAGCATTCATCTGCAGTTTATTATAATCATGGAATCCGAGCGGTTCATTTTTAATAACCCTTTTATCAAGCACAAACCCGCTCTTTTCAAGGCGGTTTCTGCTTCGCGGATGGCAGGAATAAAGAATCGGCATATCGTATTTTTCTGCCAGTTTATTTATTGCCGTAAACAGGCTTATAAAATTCTTTTCCGTATCAATATTCTCTTCTCTGTGTGCAGAGAGCAGAATATATTGTTTTGCTTTCAGACCAAGTCTTTCAAGCACATCGCTTGCCTCTATTTCTGCAAAATTCTGTTTGAGCACCTCTGCCATAGGAGAGCCTGTTACATAGGTTCTTTCCTTAGGCAGACCGCACTCATGAAGATATCTGCGTGCATGCTCACTATATGCAAGGTTAACATCGGAAATGATATCAACAATACGGCGGTTGGTTTCCTCCGGAAGGCATTCATCCTTGCATCTGTTACCTGCTTCCATATGAAAGATAGGAATATGAAGCCTTTTAGCAGATATTGCGGAAAGGCATGAGTTTGTATCACCCAGCACAAGAAGCGCATCCGGCTTTATCTGATTCATCAGTTTGTACGAGCAGTTGATAATATTACCTACGGTTGAGCCAAGGTCATCACCGACTGCATCCATATAAACCTCAGGCTCTGCAATTTTCAGATCCTTGAAAAACACTCCGTTGAGGTTATAATCATAATTCTGACCGGTGTGCGCAAGAATTGTATCAAAATACCTGCGGCACTTATTGATAACTGCAGAAAGACGGATAATTTCAGGTCTTGTACCTACAATAATAAGAAGTTTTATTTTTCCGTTGTTCTGAAAATTCACATCGCTGTAATCAAGTTTAATACCCATATATAATACCTCTTTCAGAGTTCGGTAGTTCAGTTATCAATTATTCAACAACCTCGAAAAATGTATCCGGATGCTCGGGATCAAACTGCTCATTCGCCCACATTACGGTAACAAGGTTTTCTGTTTGTGATAAATTGATAATATTGTGCGTGTAACCGGGAAGCATATGTACCGCTTCAATCCTGTCTCCGCTGACTTCAAAGTTAATAACTTCATTTGTGCCTATTTTACGCTGCTGAATAAGACCCTTACCGCTTACAACAATAAAAAATTCCCACTTGCTGTTGTGCCAGTGCTGACCCTTGGTTATGCCGGGTTTTGAAATATTTACCGAAAACTGTCCGCATTTTTCAGTTTTGAGCAGTTCGGTAAAGCTGCCTCTTGCATCTTCATTCATCTTGAGCGGGAAAGAAATTTTCTCTTTGGGCAGGTATGACAAATATGTGCTGTACAGTTTCTTGGCAAATGAGTTTTCGGGAATCTCGGGCATAACCAGAGTGCTTGTCTGGGCTCTGAAAGTGTTAAGCAAATCTACAATTTCGCCAAGTGTCACCTTATGAGTAAGCGGCACAAAGCAATATTTTCCGTCAGGGTCGGGAACAGCTTGAGTCCCCGGATATTCACAACGCTTTTCTTTTCCTTCAAGAGCATCAAGCATTCCGTTTACAAGGTCATCAATATAAAGCAACTCCAGCCCAATTGCGGGGTCGCTTATCGTAATCGGCAAATTGTTGGCAATATTATTGCAAAAAGTGGCTACCGCACTGTTATAGTTCGGTCTGCACCATTTGCCGAAAAGATTCGGGAAACGGTAAACGAGTGCCTTTGCTCCACTTTCCTGCGCAAACTTAAATAAAAGCTCTTCGCCTGCTTTTTTGGAGCGTCCGTAATCACTGTCATAGCGTCCTTCACACGATGCCTGAATTGATGAAGAAAGCATTACGGGGCAAGTATTGTTGTGCTTTTTCAGAGCTTCAAGCAACGATGACAAAAAGCCATAGTTGCCTTGCATAAACTCCTCGGGATTCTGCGGGCGGTTTACACCTGCAAGGTTAAAAACAAAGTCCGCCGTAGCGCAGAATTCATCAACAGTCTCGACAGGAGTATCAATATCGCACTCAAATATATTGTCAATTTTAAGATTCGGGCGAGTTCTGTCCTTACCGTCGCGAATATTTTTCAAGCTTTCGCAAAGGTTTTTTCCTACAAAACCTTTCGCGCCGGTTACCAATATATTCATTTTTTCAGTTCCCCCTAAGCTCGGCTTTTATGTACTCAAGCGAAGACAGTATATCCTTTGTCTGTTCAACCGTAAGAAGCTGTGTATTGTTTGAATCGAACTGTTCCAAGGGGTTGCGTGTAGTGTCGCCCTGATTGAAATACTTATCGTAATTGAGTCCTCTGTTATCGCAAGGTACACGATAGAAATCTCCCATATCGACAGCGTGAGCGCATTCCTCATTTGTAAGCAGAGTTTCATACATCTTTTCGCCGTGGCGTATACCGATTATTTTGATATTATTCTTATCGCCACCGAACAGCTCACACACCGCCTCAGCCTGAGTCTGAATAGTACAGGCAGGTGCTTTCTGTACGAGAATATCACCCGACTGACCGTGTTCAAACGCAAACAAAACAAGGTCAACCGCCTCATCAAGCGACATAATGAAACGGGTCATATTCGGGTCAGTAACCGTAATGGGATTTCCGCTTTTTATCTGGTCAATCCAGAGCGGAATTACAGAACCGCGCGAACACATAACATTGCCGTAGCGGGTGCAGCATATTTTGGTCTTGTTTGTTGTGCGCGCCTTGGCAACGATTACCTTTTCCATCATTGCTTTCGAAGTACCCATAGCATTTACTGGGTAAGCCGCTTTATCCGTAGAAAGGCAAACAACGTTCTCAACACCTGCTTCAATTGCTGCAACAAGAACATTTTCCGTTCCGAGAACATTAGTTTTAACTGCTTCTATCGGAAAGAACTCACACGACGGCACCTGCTTGAGCGCCGCTGCGTGGAATATGTAGTTAACACCGTGCATCGCATTTCTTACAGATGCAATATCCCTGACATCGCCAATGTAGAATTTTATTTTATCGGCCACCTCGGGCATTTTCACCTGAAACTCATGACGCATATCGTCCTGCTTCTTTTCATCGCGTGAAAAAATGCGGATTTCTCCGATATCAGTATCAAGAAAGCGGTTAAGCACAGCATTACCGAAAGAACCTGTTCCACCAGTAATAAGCAAAGTTTTGTTTTTGAATAAGGACATATTATGTTTCCTCCAATATATCGGCAATACGCTTGCAAGCAAAACCGTCACCGTATGGATTGCTTGCCTGAGCCATTTTATCGTATGCTTCTTTATTATCAAGAAGTTCTTTAAAGCTATTATAAATTACTGTTTCATCTGTTCCGACCAGTTTAAGTGTACCTGCCTTTATTCCCTCAGGTCTTTCGGTTGTATCTCGCATGACAAGAACAGGTTTACCGAGTGAGGGGGCTTCCTCCTGAATTCCACCGCTGTCTGTAAGAATAAGATAGCTGCGGGCAAGGAAATTATGAAAATCAAGCACTTCAAGCGGCTCAATAATATGAATTCTGTCGCAACCGCCAAGTTCTTCATCTGCAGCTTTGCGGACAACAGGATTCATATGAATCGGGTAAATCGCCTTCACATCGGGGTATTCATCCATAGTCCTGCGAATTGCACGGAACATATTGTGCATGGGTTCGCCAAGATTTTCCCTGCGATGAGCGGTTATGATAATAAGGCGGCTGCCCTCTGCCCACTCAAGCTCAGGGTGAGTATAATTCTCACGGACAGTTGTTTTAAGTGCATCAATCGCCGTATTACCTGTAACAAAAATTGATTCGGAGTTTTTCCCCTCATTAAGTAAATTCTGCTTTGACAGTTCAGTCGGAGAAAAATTATACTTTGCAACAATACCAACCGCCTGACGGTTGAACTCTTCGGGATAAGGCGAATAGATATTATAAGTACGGAGTCCTGCTTCTACATGGCCTACGGGAATCTGCTTATAGAAGCACGCAAGTGCTGTTACAAACGTTGTGGAAGTATCGCCGTGAACAAGAACAACATCAGGCTTCACCTCATCCAGCACTGCTCCGATTTTGTTAAGAATATTGGTTGTAATATCAAACAGAGTCTGACCCGTTTTCATTATTGACAGATCAAAATCAGGCTCAACGCCAAAGGCTTCCAGTACCTGATCGAGCATCTGACGGTGCTGACCCGTTACGCAAACAACCGTTTTGAAAAATTCTCTTGTCTTCAGTTCATTTACAAGCGGACACATTTTTATAGCTTCCGGTCTTGTGCCAAAAACAAGCATAACAGTTTTCATATTATTCACCCTTTCCGATGGGTTATCAGATTTTGAAATTATATATGATATACACCGGGTAAATCACAAATATTATGACAGTCAAGCACAAATTTTCCGCTCAGCTTGTCTATATTTTCTTTAATCTCATTGTGCTTAACCATAATTACAACAAGGTCTGTATCTGCAAGAAACTCATCAAGGTCATGATACTGATTTTCGACAGCATCCTCTGTTATAAAAGGATCATAAACCTTGAGCGGTGCGGCAAGATGGCGAGCCTGACTTTCGAGAAGCTGAAGCGTCGGAGATTCACGCATATCATCAACATTCTCTTTGTATGTAAGTCCGTAAAGGCCTACACGCGAAGTATCCTTTATTCCGTTTTCCTGCATAATTTCATATATTCTGTTAAGGACGAAATCGGGCATGCCGTCATTTGTTTTCATTGATTCGTCAATTACTTTTGCAAGGCTTGGATAATCGCCGACAAGGAACCACGGGTCAACAGAAATACAGTGTCCGCCGACACCGGGACCGGGCTGAAGAATATTTACACGCGGATGCATATTGCAGATTCTGATAATTTCATAAACATCCATATTATCGTGACGGCAAATTTTGGCAAGTTCATTTGCAAACGCAATGTTGACCGCACGGAATGTGTTTTCAACAACCTTTGTCATCTCTGCCGTACGGATATCGGTAACAACAATTTCGCCCTGACAGAAGGATGCATAAAGCTCTTTTATCCGCTCTCCTATCACTCTGTCATCTGCGCCAACCGTACGGTCATTATGAAGAAGCTCATACACCATATTTCCGGGTATAATTCTTTCCGGCGCATGAACAAGGTTGATATCTTCACCTATCACAAAGCCGTTTTCTTCAATCACCGGGCGGATAAACTTGTCAATCGTTCCGGGTGAAACCGTTGACTCAATAACAACTGTAGCACCCTTGGGGCAAACTCGCATAACGCTTTTAACTGCCGATATTATGTAACAGGCATCAACCTTTTTTGAAAACTTATCATACGGTGTGGGAACGGAAACGATATATGTATCCGTCACCTGATACTCCGTTGAAAACCTGATGCCGGCTTTTAGCGCATCCGCAAAAAGCTCGTCCAAACCGTTTTCTTTAAATGTGGTTCTGCCTGCATTAAGTGTGGCAACAAGCTCCTCGTTATAGTCCGTACCAATAACCTCTACACCGTGTGACGCAAGCATAAGCGCAGTAGGAAGACCGATATATCCAAGTCCGATTACGTTAATCATTTCATTCGCCTCAATTTAAAAATATTTTCCAATTAACGGAATGTTTTTCTTTTCATCCTTTTTAAAGCCGAAGAGCAACATAGAAGTTACATAAGCAATACAAAAGACAACAATATTTAAAGCAAAAGCAAACCAGCCTTCATTCAAAAACCTCGAAGAAATCCATATTGCGCCACCGGAAATGAGCAAACACAGCCAAGTTCCACTGAATATCTTCTTATATATCTTCAACATTTTGAATGAAAACTTTTTGTAATAATATATATTCATTATTATTACGCTGCCAACCAAAAAACTTAATGCTGTTCCAATAGCAGCAGCATAATAACCAAATAGTTTAACACCAACAACAGTTATTATTGCATTCATAATTGTTGTCGCCAACAGCACACCTGTCCTAAATCCCAGCATATTTTTGGCTCGCAATACAGAAAGACAAACATTCACACACAGCTCAAGCAACGCCGGAACCATTAATATAAGTGTAATATTATATGCATCAAAATAATTGTCCCCTAACCATAAACTTATAAACTGCTTACCTAAAATTACAAAGCCAATTAAGGCAGCACCTAATAGCATAAACTGAATTCGTCCTATCTGCACAATTGTCTTTTCTATTTTAGATCCATCATTATCACTTTTAAGAATATTAGTTACTGTCGGCAGCATAACTCCGGAAAGTGCAGTTGAAAGCTGTTCAAACATACCGAATATCAGTAAACCTATAGAATAAACTGAAACAAATGCCGCTCCACGGATTGCTCCGATAACTACATTATCCAAATTATTATTTACTTGTGCCGCAATAGTTGTAATAAATAATAATATTGTATATTTAAAAGATTCTTGGAATACTTCTTTATCCCAACCTTTAAACGATAATCTGATTTTTGTTTTTAATTTAGCCCGTATATAAATTAATTCAACTATAATCTGAAAAAAAGTAAGAAAGAGATCAATCAAAACTAAAGCAATGGAACTCTTAACAAAACTGAACACAACAAACAATATCAAAATTCGCATAAAAATACGAATAAGTTTCATCCCGTTTGCAAAAGTGAATTTGTTATGCCCGGAAATTATTCCGTTCAGCACATTTTCAAATATATGAAAAAGCATGTTTACTGAAAGAATAATAAAAAGCTTTTTTGCAAGTTCAATTTCATTACCTGATAAGCCCTCTGAATATATAGATGGTATAAGGCAATAAATAATTACGCTTACAGCAATTAACACAACGCCAATAATAGACCCTTCGCCCAATGCCATAGATATAAAAGATTCAATTCTATCTCTTTGGCTATCGCTTTTGAATTTGGCTATGTATCGCATGGTTGTACCGCCCAAGCCCAAATCCAAAACCATAAGAGCCGATGACAAGGAAGATATCGTTTTATACACTCCGTATTCAACATCTCCTAACGAAGAAAGTATATACGGAACTATCAAAAAGCCGTAAAGCGAATTGAAAACAATAAGCAAATAGGAAATTATTGCGCCCCATTTGACCTCATTTTTTGCCATTAAAAATTACCTCTGTAATGCTCGTAGTTCAAACTAATCAGTTGTAACAAATGTAATTGCTTCTAAAAATCCGTTAACCATATGCTCTACCGTTCTGTTCTCATCATAAAAAATCTTAGCATTTTTTCCCATTTCAATGTAAGAATTTTTGTTTTTTTCGCAATCACATATAACTTCTGCTATTTCATCAAAAGAGTCAACTAACAATCCGTTTTCTTTATTCTTTATGTTTAATCTTTCTCCACCTGTAATTGAATCTTTATGTGTCACAAAAGGAACACCGTATCCAAACGACTGCAATACAGTTAGTCCCGCTTGATCGGGAGAAATGCACATAATGGCACGCGAAAAATAATCAGCTAAAATCTCTTCGTCATAAATAGCACCTGTTAATACAACATTATCTTTCAGCCCATTGTCATTAACCCATTTTGCTACATCTGCGGAATCATCTCCGTCTCCGATAATAACAAGTTTAGGCAGGTGCTCACAAACCTCATGAGCTTTCTTATAGCCTTCCAATAATTCAAATATTTTTTTTGCTTTATACAACGAACCAACAAACAAAATACTCTCTTTTTCTTTTTTTTCTGTCGGCAATACACGTACAGTATTATTTGCAACAAAAAGTTTTTCCTTAGCTTCGCCAAGTGCACTGTACTTTTCTACAGGATATTTCGAATAAAATAATGCCGCATCAGCTTTTTGAATCATCTTAAAATATTTTTCTGATGTTTCTTGTGAAGAATCGAATCTAGTATTGTACCCTGCCGCAACACCGATTCCCCAAAGAATAAGTTTTGTCTTGCCTCTGAGCCAACACAGCAAATGAGTTGTAAGGAAAGAGCCATCCAGCATAGTTATAACTACATCATATTTTTTAGCCATACGCAAAATATTCTTTTTATGTATACGCGGAATGTGTTTAATGTGCATCGTATCGATCTTCACTATTCCAAATTCAACATTATCGGGTACAGTTCCTTTATCGTACACAACTGTTAAATCCACATATTTTGAAAGCTCATTAAAAACCGGAACTCTGTAGTGCGGAATTAACGACTGTATTATTAAAACTCTTTTCTTTTGTTGCCCGTAACTCATTACTTTATCACACTTTCTTAAAGCTGACTGTACAATTCGGCATATTTTTCAAAACACTTTTTTGCTTCAAAAAGCTTTGCCCTTTCTACGCACATACGTTCAGAATAAGGCATCGTTTCACATATACGAATTATCTCTTTTTCCAAAGAATCAATATCTTCACTTTCTACAACGCTTCCGCTATTCTCATCTGGTATTTCGGGGCTTCCACCTGTACGAAAAGTCAGCACAGGAGTGCCGCATGCAATTGATTCCATATTGACTGTCGGATAGTTTTCTTCTCTCGTCGGATTAATAAACAAATCCGCCACAGAATAAATCTCAGCAAGCTCTTCTTGGTTATGCGTTTTATGAATAGAAACTATATTCTCAGGAAGCTGTTTATCAATTATATCGTTTGTGCCAACCAACACTATTGTATATTTTTGAGCATCCAATTTTTTTGCCAGTTCGCAAAACACATCCAGCCCTTTTCTGATTCCCCAGTCAAACGCTACACCTAACAATATCTTTTTATCATAAGGTATATTATACTTGTCCCTAAAAGTACTGACAGTAGGTTTAAATACACCAATATCGATTCCGTTGTGTATTACCTTTACGGGATACAAATTGAGAAATGACTGCTTCACCAAGTCAGCTAACCATTGCGACGGAGTAACAATCACCATATTTTCAATTCCCGTAAACCACTTTTTCTTAAGCTTATACATATGTCCGGTATTGTCAACCAAACTTTTCGGATATCGGTCTATCTGTGTGCAATTATGGCATCCGGTTTTCCATTTCTCGCATCCGCTCATTGTAAAATATGGACATTGTCCTGTAAAGGCCCAACAATCATGCAATGTCCATACAACCCTAACCTTGCTTTTTTTCAGATATCTAAAAAGCATAGGTAAATTTATACAGAATTTATGGAGATTATGAAGGTGAACAACATCCGGATCAAACAGCTTGAGCTGCTTAATCAATTCAGCTGTACCTATATGGGAATACATACCGTTTCTGCCCAAAGCAATGCCTAAATAACAATGTATTTTATTTTCTAAATATGAGCCAAATACAAAATGCTCCTCCGGAAACGCCTTAAACAACACTGCCTCTTTATCCAAAGGTATAGTTGAAAAAGTTTTCACTATATGACCTTGTGCCCTTGCAGTCTTAGCAATTTGAAACATTATCTTACCGGTGCTTCCGTACGGCAACATATTAATTTGAGCTATTTTCATATCAATACACCTTTAAAGGATTATTGTATTTTCTTAATGAACCTACGCACAAACCAATCAACAAATAAAAATACGGTTCATAAACATAACTACCTGTAAGCATAAGTTTTATAAACACCATACACGTAAACATAATAATCAGCCACAAATTATCCGTATCTTTCGAACGAAACATGGCTTTCAGTGGCATAACTACCGTCAAAACAATTGCTGCACTTCCGGCAAAAACACCGTAGCTACACCAATATTCAAGTACAATATTATGAACATACGGTGATATAATTGCTCTATCGCCCATAAAGCCATAACCAAAAATCGCGTTTTGCTTTATCGCCTTCCATACAGCTTCGCTTAAATCCTCTCGGCCCGATAAATATGCTAAATCTTCTTCAATAAAAAATTCAAATATTCGCGTACTGAATCCTATCTCGCCGAATCGTTTGGAAAGTATTTCTGCCCATTCAAGTATTCTGTTCCCTGAACTGATATAAACTGCTAATACACCAACAATCAGAATTAAAAATATTTTAATGGCTATGTTTTTAATTTTTGAAAATCTGTAAATCAGACCTATAGCACAAAAAACTGCTATAGCAACTATGGGACCGCGTGTACCGAATATAAACGGCAGAGCTGATGCCGCAAAAGCAATAATCCAGTTTTTCGTTCCGTTGTTAATAATCGCCCAATAAATTAGGTACATAACGCTGGGCAGAACATTGTACGATGTGTTCATATTATCGCTTTCCAGCACTCGACCTGATGCCAAAGAATAAAGCTGGTATAAAAGTGCAACAACCACACCTACAAGAGAGCACCAGAATAAATCTTTTTTTGTTTCTTCGTTGTCATAAATTACTCCGACAAAATAAAGTGGAACAGCCATACCGAATATGCGCCACAGCTGAGGAGAGATATATTCTTTGCTGTCGGGATAAATAAGCAGTGTCATAACAACCACAAGCACAACTGACAGCACAAACAGCACATCCGCCTTGCGTAACTGCCGCACAATATAAGGCAAGGACAACGCAAACAATGACATAAATAAAACAGGAATGAAGAACGGCGCAAAGCGGCTTACGAACGGCAGACGCTCAATAACCTCTTCAACAAAGCTTAAAACCGTATACTGTGTCCAGAACACCAGCACCAAAAAGCGGAACATTGTTTTGGGTGTTGCCGCAGGCATATTGAGTTTAAGAGCAACGCCCATTTTTATTCCTCCGTTCGGTTAAGTATATGATATAAAATCCAGTATCTTTTTAGACTGTACAATATAATTTTTGTTTTCAGCAACAAAAGCCTGCGCCGTTTTACCTGCACACACATGTTCTTCATCGCTCATATTGAGCACCTTTGATATTTCACGCGCAAGGGACTCAGGTGAATTATCCGGAACATAGTTTATGTATGAATCGTATTCATCCGGCATGCCGTCAAGCTTATACGCAACCAACGGAACACCCGAAGCAAGATATTCCATAGTTTTTGACGGAAAGCTGTATTTTGTAAACTCCTCATTATTCTGTCTGGGATTGACAAGCACGGTTGCATTTCGCTGCAGTGCCAAAGCATCTGTTCGATCTACCTTGCCAAGATATACAATGCGAGAATCACATTTCATATCTTCTTTTATCCGTTCTTCCGCCTGACCGAAGCCGCAAATTATAAGATTTGCATTTTCATCTTTTATCATCGCAAACGCATCAAGAAGCTCACCTATACCGAATTTATAATTAAGCGTACCGGTATAAAGAATGTATTTTTGGTTTTTATATATTTCTGCTGTTTCAGATTTTAAACCTGAATCGTTTTCGGGAGCTATTCCCTCCATAACTGTATACGGCACCTTTATGTTCAGCCGCTCTGCCATCTGCTTTGTCAGCAGAACAAACTTATCAATATATTTATAAAGTGAAGCACATTTGTTGGTCTGATACAAGCTGTACAGTTTTCTTACACCGTGCAAATCACTTGCAGTCGCATATTCGGGAATATCAGCAATTATGCAACATGTTTTTATAACCGGATTCAACTTTTTGGCATATTCCGCCAAAGATAAAAACATACGGGTAGCAGTATAAAGAACAAGAACCTTTTTTTCTTTATTTTTATCAAGTGCCCATTTTTTTATCTCACGCTTAAACGGATAAACGTTAACAAACTGCTTTATTACCGACAAATTTGTACATCCGACATTTAGGTCTTCACAATCGTATTTATCCGTATGTACAAAGCTGAATTTTTCTATGTTTTTTTCTGTATATCCCTTAGGATAACTGTCAACAGGAAGGTAATTGAGAATTCTCATCCTGCCGCAATCATTTGCTTCCAGACCGTCAATAATGTTCCATTGAAGCGCATTGGCAGCATCCTGCATGCCTGTTTTCATTTTTGCTTTTATTTCTGATTCTTTTTCGTGCGGAAAAAGCCTGCCGAGAAAAAGTACATTAAGTCCCATATTGCCTCCATAGACTATATGCTGTTAAACCTTACAGTTTATATTTTTCTTTATACGCATTAAACGACAACATTTCTCTGTATCCTTTAATGCCGTGTTTCATCCATACATATTTTTCTTTGCTTGATAACTCTTTTTTATTTATAAAACGCCAGACATAGTATATAGGCCAAATATTTGCAAATCGCGGAGATTTTTGAGCACAAAACGCACCTTTACCGTAAAACAACTTTTCATCATAACCGGTAAACCATGTTGATGATTCAAAAGACACATTGCCTATGGTTTCTTTTGATACATAAAACTTCAAGCCCTTTTTTCTAGCCTCATTAAGCCACAAACTGTCTTCACCTGCAGCAAAAACACAGCCGCCACCGAACAGAGTTGTAAACCATAAATTCGCTTTTTTGGCTGCTGACAGCCTAAACGCAACCCTTGTTGCACCCCAGCGCAAGCCCTTGAGACGAGAATGTTTTTTAGTTTTTGAATATTTTTTAGGGGTTCTAGTCGGATCATCCGAATTCAAATGAAAAATTATTATATCTGCATCCGGGTGTGTATCAAATTCAGCAAGGACTTTCTTCTCTACATCATCGTTATAAGTAATATCATCATCAGAAAAAAGGCAGATTTCGCCCTTAGCGTAAATAAGTGCAAGATTGCGATTAATACCAACACCTCGCGTATCCGTAGTAATCATACGGGCATAGTGACCGTTAAACTCTTTTTCATCAAAACGCGTGGTATCCGCCTGGTTAGCAAAAACAACATCGGAATGAATATTCATCTGTTCAATTTTAGAAAAATCATTTTGGTGCATTGTGACACACAAAATTTCAAATCTCGACATCAGTTAAACCTCAATTCTCAAATTAAAGTCTCCAATATTTCATACCGCTTGCTTTCAAATCGGATATGCTGTAAATCCCTTTAACATCAATAAAAACCTTTTCAGAATCTTCCGACTTTTTGAACATTTTCTTTATTTCACAAATAGACAATTCTTTAAATTCATTATGCGCTACAGCAACAATTACACAATCTGCATCTTTTACATCTTCTAACTTTGTTAGACTAACATCGTATTCTTTTTTCGCCTCTTCTTCACTTGCCCAAGGATCAACAACAATCGGTAAAATCTCATATTCTGCAAATCTTTTGATAATATCTTCTACTTTTGAATTCCTTATATCAGGGCAATTTTCTTTAAAAGTAAGGCCTAAAATTACTACCTTTGACTTTTTGGGTGCTTGTCCGCATGCAATCATATTCTTTATTGCTGCATCAGCAACAAACTTACCCATTTTGTCATTAACCATTCTTCCGTTTAGAATTATCTGGCTATGATAGCCAAGTTTTTCTGCCTGATACGTAAAATAATACGGATCCACACCAATACAGTGTCCGCCTACAAGACCGGGACGAAAACCAAGAGCATTCCACTTTGTATTCATACCATCGACAACTTCGTTGGTATCAATATCCATTTTGTCAAAAACCATAGCCAATTCATTCATAAATGCAATATTTATATCACGCTGACTGTTTTCAACAACCTTAACTGCTTCTGCAGTTCTGATATTGCTTACAGGATATGTACCTACTTCGATAACAATATCGTAAACCTCTTTTATCGTAGCCCGAGCTTCTTCGTCACAGCCTGATACTATTTTCGTTATATTTTCAAGTCTGTGCACCTTATCACCCGGATTAATTCTTTCCGGTGAATAGCCTACTTTGAAATCAACCCCACTTTTTAGTCCCGATTCTCTTTCTAATATCGGAACGCAAACATCTTCAGTGCAGCCAGGATATACCGTTGATTCAAACACAACATAAGAACCTTTTGTAAGATTTCTGCCAACAATTTCAGATGCACCGATTACGGGTGTTAAATCAGGAGTATGGTCTGTATTCACAGGTGTGGGAACTGCGACAATATGAAACTTTGCCTTTTTCAAATCTTTTTCATTGCAAGTAAATTCAACTGTTGTGTTCTTTACAGCTCCATCTCCTACTTCTTTTGTCGGATCAATACCTGCTTTATACATCTCTATTTTTTTCTTATTAAGGTCATAACCGATTACTTTGACCCCTTTATTTGCAAATGCAACCGCTATTGGCATACCAACATAGCCTAGGCCTATAACTGAAACTGCTTCTTCGTTATTAATTATTTTTTGATAAAGTGACATTTATTTCGTCCCCTTCTATCCTCACTCTGTACCTAATTTTCTTTATTATACCCCAGAATAAATTTCTAAATGTATATAGGCACGAACTCAATGGACCCTTATGTTCCGCTATTCTCCATAAGTAATAATGATATTTTATCAGCTTCCATTTGCTGCCGCTTGAAACAGAACCATCATGCTTTATGTAATATGACAAACATTCGTTCAAACGATAGCAAGAAGATTTTTCTATAACTTTCAGCCACATTGCATAGTCATTATTTTTTCTTAACGGCTCAATCTGAATCAAACCGATTTTTTCGCTGTCATACATAACGGTAATGGTAGAAAAATAGCAATAATTCTTCATTCTTCGTTTATTAATTATATTAGGTCCAATATAAATATAGGGCAACCATTTGCCGTTAAGCTGTATTCTGTAATCTGTATAAGTAAATGCATAACCGTTATCAACCATAAAAGCAATCTGCTTTTCAAGTTTTTCAGGATGCCAAATATCATCACTGTCAAGAAATGCAATCCACTTTCCTTTAGCCTCTCGCAAAGCTCTGTTTCTCGACACAGCTGCACCGTTGTTCGTTTCATTTTTTAAGTATTTTATTCTTGAATCTTTCAGAAAACTATTAACTATCGCGTCTGTATCATCAGTAGAACCATCATCAACAATAATCAATTCCCAATAAGGATATGTCTGTGACAACACAGATTCAATCGCTTTTTTTATATATGCCTCCGTATTGTATGAAGGCATTATTACAGAAACCAAGTCTTTCATTCTTTTATCTTCACCCATCTCAATCCCGTTTATATCTTTTAAATAAGCGTGTTTTTTTTACGGTTCCACAATTTTTAAATCCTGCTTTTTCAATACCTTTAACAGACGGAAAATTATTTTCATCTACACTCATGTAAAACACTGTGCTTTTACTACCGACATTTGAACAAATATAGCCTAACATTTGAGGATATATTCCTTTACCTCTATGTTCCGCTTTAGTGTAACAAGGTCCTATAATATAATCACCTTTTTTCAAAAATGAAAATTTAAAACATTTAGGAACAACATATGATGTGTGTGTTACCTTACCAAATTCGTCCAAAGCGCAAAATAGTTTTGCTTTTCCAAATGTCATTAATTGAAAATAGAGCCTAACAAAAGTTGTTTTGAAATTGTGTTTTTCCCCTTCAAGATAAACTTTAAACAAAGACGGTGAGAATTCAGCAACTTCAAATCCAATAAAGCCGCTATCATTGGCTAATGTTTTTTCTTTACAATAAAGCAAACTCATTGCTCTTTCCTTTCAACACTATGCTTATATCACTTTCAAATAACGAAACAAATGACATTTCAATTGTTCTTTAACAATTCTTCCATTTTTAACAGGGAATTTATCTGATGAATTAGTGTAATGTTATCGAACTTTTTCAATACATCTTTAAAAAAATACGCTATCTTCATAATAATTCTTACTTTTGGATTGTATTCAATATGTAATTTGCAGTAAGCTTTTCTGTAACCGAAACGTCGTATTTTGTATTCTTGAGTATTAGTTTTATGGTTAATATTTCTGCTACCAGAGCTTATGTATTTTTTTGAGCAATCGTTTAGATAATAGTTAAGCACTGTATAATACAAAGCATCTGAAACACGTTTTTTTGAAAAATCAGGATTGAATTTAGCAATTCTTGTTTCTGCATAAACTTCATACACCCACGCTGTTATATAACCTATAAGTTTATTGCTTTCAACATCAAATCCGCCCCAATATTCAACATTATCAGGCTCACTTTTACTTATTTCCATAAACCTATCTTTAGGCAGCATATTATCGGCATTTTCATATTTTGAGAATGCTGAACAATAACACTCATATATTTCTTCCGAGTAATCGGCAAAATCTATTTTTTTTACATAACACTTTTTTAATGCCTGACAAATTGATTTCATTTCTTTTTTTGAAATCTGTTCTGGAATAAAAGGAGCTTCCCTAATTACAAACCACCAATTTGTTTCATATCCGCAATCAAATTCAGTTGTCCATCTTGCCAAAAGTGGAGTGCCTTCCATTTTCCAAATAGTACCATCTGCAATTGGCTTTGTGTCCGGAGATATATGAGGAGCTGTTGTTGGTATTGCCGCATGATTATAGTATTCCCAGCCGGTTATATCCATTTTTATACCTCCAGCAGTTCCTTAGCCTCTTGCTGACAAATTTTATATTCTTCCTGAGTTATTTCACCTTTTTCAAGCAGATAGTCGCCGAAATCAAGGTCACTGACCGTACCTTCGCGTACGACATCGTCTTGGGCAAAAACCTTAAATACAGTCTGCAGAACAATTTTTATATCCTTTGCAAGGGTAATGCCACTATCTATGTACTCAAGATCATATTCAAATTTCTTTTCCCAGGAGATATTGTTTCTGCCGTTGACCTGAGCAAGACCTGTAAGCCCCGGCATAACGCTGTGTCGGCGTCTTTGTTCCGGAGTCATAAAAACCATATCCCTAACAAGCTGCGGTCGCGGACCGACAACGGACATATCACCTATGAGAATATTGATAAGCTCCGGCAGCTCATCAAGCGATGTTGCACGCAGGAATTTGCCGTATTTAGTAAGTCTTTTTTCATCAGGCAGCAAATTTCCGTGAGCATCCTTTTCCTGCGTCATTGAGCTGAATTTTATAAGCTTGAAAATCCGCTCATTCTTACCGGGACGCGGCTGAACAAAGAACACATTGCCTTTCATCACCACTGAACCGATAATTATCAGTGCAAAAAGCAGCGGTGACAAAACTATAAGCGCTGCCAAAGCCAGCAGAAAATCCATTACTCTTTTAATCACTTTTTCGTACATTATTCAAACCTCTTATCAAAAGAAACCTGCTTTATTTAAGTCCCAAACCTTCAAACAGTGAATAATCTTCAGGCTGTTCGCTCAACACTCTGTCAAACAGTGCAGCGTAATTTTTTCTGAACTTTTTTCTTTTACCGAATAAAAAAGAAAACCAACGATGCACTTCATAAAACGGAAACAGAAACGGATATTTTTCAAGAGCAGGATACAAATATTTCAGCGACCTGTACGGTACAAATATTTTCGACAGATAATACTGCCGTTTTCCGCCTGTACGCTGCTGTTGAGATATTATTTTTGTTTTTTCCGTTCCGAAAACTCCGCCATCAAGAATATATTTTTCCAACTGTAAAGTTTGTTCATCATGCTTCTGTCCGTCAAACCATACGGCACACAGCCTTCTTGCACAGTAAGCAAAAACAGAAAGTCCGCTTTTTTTCAGCAGCTTTTCAACCTCATCAGAATCAAGGTTGTAAGTCTGCTCAATCAGCCGCAAATCAATAAATGACCTTATACCGCAGCCACCGTTTTTTAAATGCTTTGCCATGTGCAGAATATGATAATAACAGAAAATACCGTCATTCAATTTATATCTGTACTCCGAATCGCCGTCGCACTCTGCCGAAGCCCACACATCCGGGATTCTCTTTACACTTTTTTTATCTGAAAAAAGTCTGTAGTGAAGTTCAAGCAGCGTACCGTTAGGAGATACAAACGCAACATCATAAGCGCTTTCTTTTTTCAGCTCATATCCGCCGGATTCCAAAATCGCGTTTGTTGCAGCCTGCTTGTCTTTTTCTTTTACAAGAATATCAATATCGCCGCTCACACGCATCCACGGCTCGGGATACAGCCCGCGCACAACCGCTCCTTTGAGCGGGATATACGGGATTTTCTCCCTTTCCAATAATGCATATATTTCACGGCATGTTTCGCTCATTTTTTCCTGCGAATATACCGCAGAATAAATTTCGTTAAGATACAGTCCCTTTTGCGGACTGTTTTCAATAATACCGCTTTTCAGTAAAGCGGAAGCAACGAGCTGTGCAATGTTATGATTACGGGAAATAATAAGCATTTCTATAAGCAATTTGTCCGTAAAGCAGCCTTCATCAGGCAAAGAGAGCTTATTTCCGAAAACTTCACTGCCGATAAGCTGCATTATTATCTGAACTGCTTGCTCCATAACTCTTGCTCCGCCGAATTTTTCTTAATTTACGCCAGATTCTCATAATAAAAGGGCGTAACGGCATAAGCAGTTGCCAGAAAAAGATTGCCGTTTTCCACCTCAAAGAATCTGCACTGAATTTTTTACCCTTTCGCTCAATATCGCTGACTGCCGCAACAACCTGAGCTTTATCTATTGTTTCGCACTCCACCTGACCGTCACCGACAACCAGAAGCCTTCCGTCAAAAAGTGAACGGTGCAGCCTGTGCAGAACCAACTGACCGTCGTTTCGTCTGAACAGGATAATCATACCTTTCTTCAGTTCAGCATCGCATAAACCTTTCAGATAAACGATATCCCGTCTGCTGACCAGAAACGGATTCATGCTGTTTCCGCTGACATATACCGGCACGGTTGCGCCGCTTTGTATCATTTCTTCAATTGAACCCGCCACATCATACGCGGAACAGTCAAGCTTTTCCATAACTCACCCGAAAACAGCAGTTTTTGTAATTTGAACAGCTTCTTCATCAGGTCTGCATTCAAGCAGATACACCGGTACATTACCGATAAGTTTATCAAAAGTATCCAACGCACTGCTTAAACATTCTTTATCCCAATGAGGAAGGAAGATATGCGGCATAAAGTATTCTGCCGCTTCTTTATCAAGCCTTGTTATACGGTTTACCTCAGACTGCCTGAGTACAACCACGCCGCAAAGCTCTGCTTTTTTATTCAGACAATATTCCGACGAACCCTTCCAAGGCAGACCGTATGCATAAAATCTGCCACCCGTTTCACGCAGCAAAGCCTTATCGCCGTTTACTATCTCGGCAGCCATATGCTTTGCCCAGAGTTCAGCCTGCGTTGTTTTGCCCACACCGGAATATCCGGTAAAAATAATACCCTTACCCTGATACACAACAAACGAAGAATGTGCAAGCAGAGCGTTGTAATACGAAAGCCTTGAGCATATTGCCGCCAGCGGCAAGGTATAATCCGCATTAGATTCGGGCAGAAGATATGAGGTTGCCTCAGACCAATCCTTGTTGGCAAAAAGGAAGCCGCCGTTGTCTGCACAGAGAAATCTGTCTGCCGTACTGTCGGTATATTTCACGCTGTGGCATTCAGGTAATCTGCTTTTGAAATCTATTCTCATAACAGGCGAGCCGTGAGAATCCGCAACAAAATCTTTTATAAAGCTGCGGCGGTCATCGTCCCACTCAATGAGTAAGTCCGCAATACAAATCATATATCCTGCATACCGTTGAAGCAGTAAAAGTATGCTTCAAAATTACCGGTTGACTGTACCAGCGCCATAAAATCGCTGTAATAGTCGACAAAATCAGGACCTACGCCTTGTGTTACGGGAATACGCTTGGTATAGGTTTCTCTGCAAGCATCCTTGGCTGCGTGGAACTTGATAACAGCCATACCGCTGACTATATCGCCGCTTTCAGAAGCAGCAATACTCTCTTTAAAGTTGAGTGCGATGAGCTTACTTTCGGGAGCAACATACTTATTCTTCATAATTCATACCCCTTTTCATATCATATAACATCTTTAACTGTTTTGCTGTTTCACAGAAATTTTTATCAATTTTTTCAGGATGACCGCTTTCACAACACAATACTGCCGGACATCTCTGACAAAACTCTTTCCATTCGCAAGCCGCACATTCAGGCGGATTATTTATTTGTTCAAGCAAACCGTAAAGCTTCGAAAAATCAGTTTTTATATCTCCTGAAAAGTTCACATAAGGATTGCTCAAAAAAGAACAGAGCTGAAGATGTCCGTTCCAGGTGATAAACAATGACTTACGGTAGCCGGCACACATCGAAAAAGGATATTCAGGTATACGGTACCGACTTTTTTCCAAATCCTCCAAGGTGTATTCGTAAGAATAGTCGAGAAATCCGAGCCTTGAGCTTTCTGCCGTATTAACCGCACCGCGTGACGGCTTGAGCACCGCCACTGAATGATGCAGCCTTATTCCTTTTTCTGCGGCAAATTTATACATAGCCTGCAGGTCATCTGCATTTTCGTGCACAATGGTTGCCGACATTGACACCGGCACGCCCGCTCCCTGCAAGAGATCTATTGCTTTTGAAATTTTTGAAAAACCGTCTGATGAACCGCATACCCTTGCATAGGTATCATCGCTTGCACCGTACAGTGTGAGTTTTACGCTGTGCGGCATACCATACAAACGGAATTTTTCCATAACCGATTCATCAATAAGTGAACCGTTTGAAAGTACTGCTATCAGAAAGCCCATTTTGTTAAGTTCGCTGTACAGCTCCCAGAATTCAGGGTAGACAAAAACTTCGCCACCCGTAAGGTCAATCTGAAGTGTACCCATATCGCGCAATCCTCTTGCTATTTCCAGCCACTCCGAAGCCGACAGCAGCCTGCCTTGCTGCTCTGCCTGTTCCTTTTCAAGACGGACATAGCACATAACGCAACGGAAATTACAAAAAGGTGTCAGCTCAAAGGATGTACTGAACGGTACACAGGTCTCTTTTGCCCAGATATTAAGTTTACCGAGAAAACCTTCACCGAAATTTTCGCAGTTGTTAGTCACTGTAAAGCTCCCTGCTCTTTAAGCATATCAATAAACCTGATTACATCATTGAGAGCGACTGACTTTTCCACTTCATAGTGCTCGGCAAGTGCATTGGCAAGTACATCGGCATCAGCACCTTTTTCGAGCAGCTTCCACAGCAGCTCTCCGGTTTCATTGAGCGCTATCATACCGTGCATCTCTGATGTCTGCGTTCCTGTCGGTACAGCCATAACATACCCACCGATTTTGCGTATGATGAAGCCTTCTTTAACACGGTACATTGCCAATCCCTCCTTAAAACCATCATTCCATCTTCTTATACAGAATTAATTATATCACTATCGTACACATAAATCAACAAAATTTTATATAAATATATAATATATAAAACAATGCAAAAACAAAACAGTCTGCACAGTTTTACAAACCGCACAAACTGTTTTTATTTGAGTGTCAGATTGCCTGCCTCATCAACCTCATACACCCTGTTGCAATATTGCAGCATACTCGGTCTGTGAGTGGTAATAACACAAGTTCTGTTAGGATACGATTTCATAATATTGGCAAGAACTGTTGCTTCCGTTGCCGCATCAAGTGCGCTCGTTGCCTCGTCCATTACAAGAACGGGAGCATTTCTCAACAATGCCCGCGCAATTGAAATACGCTGCACCTGTCCCTCCGAAAAATTCACACCTTTTTCATTCATCTGCGTATAAATTCCGTCAGGGAGTTTTTCGATAAAGCTCCATGCGGCTGCATTCTTCAGTGCTTTAATAAGCTCCTCATCCGTAGCCTGCTGATTTACAATGCGTAAATTATCGGCTATACTGCCTGCAAAAACCGCATTTTCCTGCGGCACATACGAGCAGAATCTTCTGGTGCTTGCAGAAACATCAAGCACTCTGCCGTCAGCAACTGACATTGTCATGCATCCGTCCTGCGGCTTTACAAGGCCAAGAATAAGGCGGAGTATTGTTGTTTTGCCCTCACCCGAAGGTCCAACCAAAGCAACTGTTTCGCCCGGATTTACATAAAACGATATATCCTTTACGACAGGTGTATCCGTGCCATTATACGCATAAGTCAGGCTATCGCACCTAAGATAAATTCCTGATTTCTCAGCCTCCGCAGCCATAGCCTCTGCAGCGGAATCATCGTCGCTTTTTTCCAACGGAATATCAGTAATCTCCATAATTCTGCCTGCGGCAGTAGCAATAGAAATAGAAGTAGGCAGCAATGAAACAATAGCAGAAAATGATGATGTAAGCTGACCGGAAATCTGCAAAAACAGCGTCATTGTACCGAAAGTTATGAATCCCTGCCACAACCGCCATACGCCCCAGCCGTAACAGATATATGCAACCAGCAAACCTATAACCGAAAGGCTTGTCGTCATTATAACGGAAAACTTGTTGTGGTCAAGCCTCATTTTTCTGTAAATAGACATATAAGCCTTCAGTTGACCGACATATCTTCCCGTTACGCCGAATGCCTTGATAGTCTGAATATTCTGTATCGACTCCGAATAAAACGAAAGGATTTTTCCGTTCATATTACGGCTTTCAACATTATACTTGCGCATCATTTTTGCAGAAATGTTTGATGTAACTGCAAGAAACGGAGCGCTCATCAAAGCAAAAAATGCCATTATCGGATCATAATAAAGCACAACTGCAAGGCAGCCTGCAAACTGAGTTATTCTCATAAAAACGTTGGGAACGAAAGAAATTACACTGCTTGCCAAAGCAGAAACATCACCCTCAATTCTGTTGAGCAGGTCACCCGAATGATATTTGCTTATAGCCTCCCAATCCGAATAAACCATATGTTCATACACATTTGAACGGATTTCGTTGCTGACCTTTGTTCCCACAACGGTTGCAACCCTTGATGTTACTGCATTTACAATAATCTGTGCCAAAGCAAGACCCACTGCCAAAGCAGCACTTACGGCAACGGTTTTTGTATCACGGGAAACAACAGAATCTATAAGATATTTCGAGGCAACGGTTGAACCAATACCCATCGCCGTACTCAAAATACCTATTACAACATAAATAATTATCTGAAGACGATAACGCGAAACATAGTGCAGAATCCACCCCCACTCCTTACCCATAGAGCGGAACAAGGATAAATATTCAGCCGGTTTTTTCACGTTATCACCTCCGATTCAGGAATTACTTTTGTTATTTTTTTATTTTATTTTTGCCGTAGCCGTATTTTGACGAATACCCATAGCGGTAGTTGCTGTAATAGCCGCCATATCGGTAATATCCGCCAAAACCGATTGCTGCACCGTTCAGTATACAGCCAAGGAATTGTGCATCAGTTTCAAGCATTGAGCTGATACCGGTGCGAATTGTTTTCTGCATAACGGCATCTTCTCTTATTACATAAACAATTGCGTCAACCGACTGCGCAACCATAGCGGCATCGGAAATTATTCCGCAAGGCGGAGTATCAACAAAGACGAAATCGTACTCTGCCTTTAACTCATTAAGTTTTCGCTTGAGTTCATCTGTAGTGACAATTTTCCGAACAGTGTTAATCTGCTTATTAAAAGTAAGCAAATCAAAACCGAGAGAATCTATTGTATCCACACGGTAAAAACTGTTCTTCGCCTTCTCGGTTTTCGGAACATTTACTTTTCCGAACAGCTCTTTAAGGCCGGAATTACGAAGGTCAGCATCTATCAGAAGAACCCTTTTCTCCTCCTTTGCAAAAATCGAAGCAAGGTTTGCCGCAACAACGGTTTTGCCCTCTGCGGGAGCAGTGCTTGTAACCATTACGGTTTTTTTGTCCTCCGCCAGCAAGCTCTGAAGCGAGCCTCTCATAAGACGCAGGGATTCAAGAAAATCATTACCTACAAGAGGATTGGTAATAAGTATGCTTTTGTCAATTTCTCTGCGGTATTTTTTGAACACAACCTGAGGAAGAACCGCAATACAATGCTGGTTGAACACCGTTCTGATATCCTCTTTTGTGCGTACTGTCTTACGCATGAACGCATACACAACAATCCACGCCAAGCCAAGCGCTGCTCCGATAAGAACAGCTCTTGATACAGAAGCTATCCACGCCCCTTCGTTGGCGGGCTTTTCAGGCACAGAAGGCTCATTTATCATTACAACTTTAGTGCGACCGATAATATAATCTGCAAGCTCCGGATAATTTTCTATAACAGAAAGCAGCGTATCATACGTCATCTGAGGGTCAGTACCGGTTGCTGTAAGAGTAACCATGTTTGTACCCTGTACACATTTTGCACTGACAGAAGCAGGCATACTTTCAACACCCAGGTCATTGCAAACCTTGGTACGGAGAATCTGGTTGCTGATAATATGCGGAAAAACCGTTGCCAGTTGGTCAGCCGTTTCACGGTCATAATAGAAAGAATAAGCAGCTATTCCGTTATCACCCGTAAGCACTTCGTTTTCGGTGTGAACGGTAAAGGTTGCAGAAACATTATACGCAGGCACAAAGCTTGTATAGCTGCGATAAAACTGCACTCCGCCAAGCAGCACCGCAAGAGCAGCCACAACCCAGCCGAATTTTCTCACGCCGCGCCATATATCTCCTAAAAATATGCGCAACTCAACGCTCGACCCATTATTATCTTTATTAACAGGATTGTTTTTCATAGTCTACCAACCTTATTTGTCACTTCTTATATCATCTGATGAGTCGTGAGAATATCCCGCCTCACGGTTACGCAAATAGCTGTCCGAATACTGCCAGGCAGCCTTAGAATAGCCGTAATGGTTACTGCGGGAATAGTAACCTCTTTCATCAACGCCAATCTGACCGAACAGAGTGAACGGTTCATAAACATTGTTGAGTATGCAGCCTTCCAGCTTTCCGCCGGATTCCGTAATGTTCAGAACTGCCTCGTTTATATCTTCAACAAGCACGCAGTCCGTTCGAACAACAAGCACTGTTGCATCCGCTTTTTCGGCAATTGCGACCGCATCTGCCGAAACAGAAGTGGGCGGAGTATCAATAATTATGAAATCAGCCTTGGATTTAAGCTTTTCAAGCCTGCTACCCACCACCTGATTGTTTATCATAACTTTTTTATTTGCTTTTGTTTTCTTGTTGAACGCAATTATAAGCCCGCTTTTTCTGTAACGGTAAAATCTCATATTGACAAGCTCTGTTTTGCTTGACAGCACATCAGCCCAATCCGTTTCAATTGCATCATGAAAATCGAAAATCTTATAAATTGACGGCTTATGCAAATCCATATCAAGAAGGATAACATTATATCCACGCTCTGCAAGAGCAAGCGAAATATTTGACGCAACAGTTGATTTACCTTCGTTTTCAGCGACGCTGGAAATAACAAAAGTTTGTTTACCCTGGTTTTTGTACATATATTCAAACTTGTTACATAGCTTCTGATAATCCTCTGTGAATCTCAGGCTTGAATAAGCATCGTTGATAAGAAGCGCTCTTTTTTTGCGTCTGAAGCGTTCTTTTCTGGAAAGGTGAGGCTTTTCGTGAGATATTGTGCCGAGAAGCTTGGCATCGACCTTATCGTCAAAGCCTTTTTCCTCCTTAACCGTACCTCTGAACAGGGAAAGAACTGCAATAAGACCGCCTTCCAGCAGCATAGCAAGAAATATTATTTCATTTCTGTACACAGTAAGTCTTGAATTCGAAGGGAAGGTTGCCATTTTAGGTTCAGAAACAATATCTATAACCGAATCTGTAAAAACAGCCTCAGTAACTTCAGGATAGACCTCAAGTATCGACCTGAGCAGCCTGAAAGCAAGCTCGGGATCTTTTGCTTTAACGGAAATATTGAGAAGGTTTGTAGCCTCTGTAAGGCTTGTGGTAATTGTACCGTCAAAGGAATCCAGCCCTATGTTCTCTGCCGCCAGCTTTTTAAGAGAATTCTGCTTGAACACATCTGTAAAAATGTTTGCCATTTCCATGGATGCAGTCAGGCTGCTGAATGCACCCGTTGTGCCAACCCTTGAGCGTACAACAAGAACAGCCGAGCTGGTATATACAGGAGTATAAATGCTCTTTTCAACAACCTGAATACTCATCAGCGCAGCCAGAGCAATAAGAACAATACACCACAGACTGTGTACCATATCTTTTATCAGGCTGTTCCATTCAAAATTAAAAGTTATTTCTGAATTTCTGTTTTTCATTCCCATCACTCCTCTACAACAACCGTCAGAATTGAGTGACCCTCATAACCTTCATTGGTTGAAATATAATAATGTACGTTATAAGTGCCGGTTTCTTCGGAATCAAAGTTGGTAGATATAAGAAGTTGAATTTCGTCCTTCTTCATAAGCACACCGTTAACCGTAACATCACCGAGATACTCCTCAAAGTTCGGCTCCTCGCCCTTCTTTACATAAATCAGGCTCTTTTTAAGCTGAATCTGCGGTGCCATTGTTTCGTTACCTTCAACATGAACCGTAACATCAAGATAAATCGTATCGCCCATACTGTTTGAAACCTGAAGTGAAACAGTAAAGACGCCTATTGTGTTTTTAACATAGTCAGTTGTGACAATTGAAACTCTGTCACTTATATCACCGTCTATACTATCGCGTGCGCCAACGGCAGCCCTTATGTCAAGCGCCTCATCAACACCGTAAACCAACGCACGCTTCATATAAAATTCGGGCGGAGTATAATCGGTATAGCGAACCGTACGCGTCTGCTTTGCAACATGCTTATCAGAATCAGCCACTGCATAGGTTACCGAGCAAACACCGGGCTCAATAAATTTCGAAATTGATTCAATGAGTACTCTGTCTGAAATATCTCCGTCTTTTCCGTCGTAAGCCGTAACCCCTGAAAGCAGAATTTCTTTTTTATCCTTTACGCTTATTTCAATAACTTCGGAATCAACCGTAATATAGGGCATTGTTGTGTCCGTCGTAAATCTTTCTGCAATCGAAAAAGCTATAAAAGCCAACAACACCAGGACAAACAGCACCAATGTAAGTTTTCGCAACAGTTTAACCATAAATCATCACCGTATTTCTTTGTTATTTATCACTTTCAGAGGATTTTCGTCCAACAACAAATCTGCATATTCATAGGAATAATTTTCGCAGATTATTTCGTGCACCTGAAAAAGGTCAGGCGTTCTCGAATACTGACTGTGTGCATCGCTTGCAACAAAATCAGCCAGTTGATTTGCAAGGAAATATGAAGCCGCATGTTCAGGATAATAGCCGAAGTTACCCATAATGCTTGAGCTGTTGACCTGAACAAGTGCACCGGCAGAACGAATCCCCCTGACCGTTTCAGGGGCTTCACCGAAAAGAAAATACCGCTCTGGATGCGCAACAATCGGCACATATCCTTCTGCCGTTATACTTTGAATGTATTTGAACAGTTCCCGTTCAGAAACCGAAAAGTCAAACTCAACAAGAAGATATCCGGAATTGTTAAGCGTAATAAGCTCATTATTTTTTATCCGCTCAATAATATCGCCATAAGCAAATATTTCCTGACCCGGATAAACCGTAACCGGAATGTTCCGTTTCAGCAGAATATCGTTCAGTTCTTTAACCTTTGCATCAAATTCTGCTGACCAGAAGTTTTCAAACGCTCCCGGCACATTGCAGTGGGGCGTCGCGATAATTCCGCCCGTTCCCGAACAAACCGCAAGCTCCGCCATTTCTACCGAATCAATCATACTTCCCGAGCCGTCATCAACACAAGGTAATATATGGCAATGAATATCAAACACAAGCATCACCTAACATAAAATTTGCACAAAAAAACACTTCCACATATACTCTGTAATTTTAGCACAAATTGCAGAACAAAGCAACATAAATATTAAACTTATAAAATTATAAAGCTTGGATTGCTTACAATTTACAATAATGGCAAAACCAAAAGAAAGTCGATGTACGGATTTTCTCCGCACACCGACCTTGGTTTTTTATATTTCAGTTCAGCAGCCGCAGTTTTTGTCAAAGCTTGGGTTGCAGGCATAGAAATTCTTGCTGTCGAGCTTATCAGTTACAAAGCGAAGTCCTTCGCCAAATCTCTGGAAGTGGACAACTTCTCTTGCGCGCAGGAATTTTATGACATCGCTTACATCGGGGTCATCGGAAAGGCGGAGAATGTTATCGTAGGTCTTTCTCGCCTTTTGCTCTGCGGCAAGGTTTTCGTAAAGGTCTGCCAAGGTATCGCCCGTTGACTGGATTGTAGCAGCAGTCCACGGCATACCGCTTGCCGCAACAGGGTAAACGCCTGTTGTGTGGTCAACAAAGTATTTATCAAATCCCTGCCGCTTAATTTCATCAACGGTAAGATTCTTTGTCAGCTGATAAAGCAATGTACCAACCATTTCGATATGAGAAAGCTCTTCCGTACCGATATCGGTCAGCAAGCCTTTGAGTTCACCCCAGGGCATTGCATAACGCTGGTTAAGGTAGCGCATGGAGGCGCCCAACTCGCCGTCCGGACCGCTGGGTGGATAAAGGAGATAAAACAGCAGCAAAACTGAACCCCGAAGGGCAAAGCCTTCGGGGCGCAGTCAAAAAAGGAGCTTTGATTTTACTTTTCAATCAAAACTGAATAACATTTGAAACATTATCAATTTTCTGAACGGAGAAGATATTTTTCTTTGCGTAGTGGATACAGGTTACGCGGTACTGATAGCCGGTAGGAACGGTAAGGGATTTGCCTATAGTATAAGCAGGTTCATTAATATACACATCTTCATATGTATAATAATCGGTCCACGATGCGCTGCTGCTTGTTCTGCGTTGAACAACAATTTCTTTAAAACCGCTTTTAACAACTTCCGTTGTACCTGTGGTTTTACCTGCAATGTTTAATGTGTTTGTTCCGCTTTTGGAAATTGCTATGGCATAAGCCGCAATCAAACCGGTAGCACGTGTTTCTTCATCAACTGTGTGGATAGTATTGTTGGATAAGATTGCGTTGAATTCTTCCTCCGTCAATATCAAATCCTGCCATTCGGGCGGCTGTTCGTTCGCCGCAAAGGCGGTAGGCACAAGGGTAAACACAACCATAATAATTGAAATAACCGAGAGAAGAAATTTTTTCATAATTTTATATCATCCTTTAACATTTATTGTTTCGGCAATTGAAACCATAGTGTCAAAATCACAGTCAAGCAAAATCTCAAAATTTGTAGCACCGTCGGAATAGTTAATATAGGATTGTTCCCCTTTTCCAAATACAATTATTTGTTTACCTTCGATTAAAATTTCTTTAAAGTAGTTATATGTATTATCAGGAACATTAACCTGACCGTTCGTCATAGCGTGACTTATATCATTATATTGAACTATTTGAATATATCCGCTTATACCCGCTGTAGCATTTACTAAATCAATATAGAATGTTGTCATAAAATCATCTTGTGTCAAGCGACCTTGCTTCTTGTATTCCTCACCGCGCAGCACTTCCGGCAGCATAAAATTATCGAGGTTATTTATAATCATATTGCTGACGGCATCGTTCTGCGGAATATCGTCAGCCGACGGTTTATCTTTATTTAAATTAATATGGAAAAAATCCGCATAGAACTCAATTATTCCGCCCGAAGCTTGGTCATCAAACAGCATTGCGCCTGCGGGCAAAGCAACAATAAACCCAAGCACGGCAAGGATTGCTGCGACCAAAGCAACATATTTAAAACGAACAGCGCGCTTTTTGTTTGGCTTTGCGGGTGTTACATTTTCTGCTTTGTTTTCCGCTTCCCAGGGGCGATACATTTTTGCAGGTTTTTCTGCATTGAAGCCGGGGTTGTATGCTTTTGCCAATATTTCGGCGCACATATCAACAAGCTCGGTATCCATTTCATCCTCAGGCTTTTCAACCTCGGAATTCATTAATTCTTCAATTTCTTCAAGGGTAAATTCCATGCTTTTTTCTGAAAGAATTTTTTCAAGCATTTCTTTTGTGATTTCAATTTTTTCTGCCATATTTGTCCCTTCTATCTCTATAATGCGATTTTTCGGAAAAAGTTACACGAAAATCAAAAAATTTTTTCTTTTTTCGACAGTTTAATTTTGCGTTTCAGCCTGAATATCTGCGCTTTGGTTGAACCGTGATTTTTGCCTATCATTTCGGCAATCTGCGCCTGCGGAATACCGTCAACCGTATCGCACTTCAATATATACCGTTCTTCATTGTTAAGCTCTTCCAGCAATATCTTCCAGAGTTCGGCGTTCCTTTCCTCTTTCTCCAGAACTTCCGCAACATCGTCAACCAAATAATAAAGCGCAACCGTTTCATTAAGCGGTGCTTTAGTCATGTTGTTTTTATCCTTTTCGGTATGCCTGTATTCTGTATACGATAAATTGTTTACGGTTGCCAAAAGCCACGCTTTGGGGTTGGGCGGCACATCATCCGTAACAATCTTTTTCCACAGCAGTCCGAATGCGGACATAAGCATATCTTCGGCATCCTCCGGGCGACCGTTCAGCTTGGTGTAGCAAAAGTTCCTCACCGCCACGACATGCTTATTCCATATTTCTTCATATATTCTTTCTTGTGAATCACTCATACTACAAACTCCATTTCTGTTTTTTGTAAATATAAAGTAATTATAAACATAAATTTTTAAAATTGCAAATATTGTTTTATATTGTCGAAAACAAAGACGGCTTTGCTGTGTTTACTATTCTAAATTAGGGTTATTCTGCAAGCTCCCAACCATCGGATATCATAACATCGTTTTCATCAAATTCGGTAATATGTTTATATTTTCTTCCTTGCAAGTCAATCGCCGTGCCATTTTCATAGGCTATAATAAAAGCGCCGTTTTCTAAAACGGCAACATACATATGGTTATTATCGTAAAAAATTTCTTTATACATTCGGTGCCTCCTGTTGTTTAACAGCAAAAACCGCCGAAAATAAAATGCAGTTTTTTCAACAAAGTTACACTAAAAAGAAAAATGCCGCCTGTTTCCGCAGCCGAAAACAAACAGCAAAAATAAAGCCTGCTATATTCCTAAAAAAGTCAAGCCAACCCGAACTCCTCCGGATTAGCAGAATAATACTGAGCCAAGGTCTCTGCCACGCGCTGACCCCAAAGTTCAGCCAACCTTTCCTTTTCTGCCTGTGATATATCCTCAAGCCGTTCAACCCGTCCGTCGGAGTGTTCAACAAAGCACTTGTATGTATATTCTTTTTTTACCACAGCAATCACCCGTTTTATATCTATTTATTTTCAGACTGTGTTATGACAAAACTGCAAAAAGAATAGATTATTAATGGTGATAATTATGAAAACAGCAGCAGCTTATATACGGGTTTCGGACGAACGGCAGGACGAATATTCGCCCGACTCACAGCTGAAATTAATAAATGAATTTGCGCAAAAAAACGGATATTTTGTTCCGCCGGAGTATGTGTTTTATGATGACGGCATATCTGCGAAAACAGCAAAAAAGCGTCCCGAATTCAACCGGATGATAGCACTTTCTAAGGATAAAAACAATCCGTTTGAAGCAATACTTGTGTGGAAGTTCAGCCGTTTTGCACGAAACCAGGAAGAGAGCATAGTATACAAAAACATTCTCCGTAAAAAGGGCATACAGGTAATAAGTATATCCGAACCAATTACAGATTCTCCCTTTGGCGAACTGATTGAGCGTATTATAGAATGGATGGACGAATACTATCTGATTAACCTTTCAACCGAAGTAAAGCGCGGTATGCTTGAAAAAGCAAGCCGCGGCGAAGCCATGTGCGCACCTGCAATAGGCTACGACCTCGTTAACAAGAAATATATACCAAACCATCAAGCAGTATTTGTTCAGCAAATTTTTCAAGATTATCTGAACGGTATTACGATACGGCAAATTGCAATCAAATACACCGCAGCCGGTCTTACTACCCGCAAAGGCAACCCGCTTGAAGCAAGAACAATTCAGTATATGCTGTATAACCCTTTATATATCGGCAAAATACGCTGGTCAAGCGGTGAGAATTCTTTTTCAAAGACCAGAAACTTTGATGACCCGGACATACTTATTGTTGACGGTGAACACACACCGATTATAGACATAGAAACCTGGGAAGCTGTGCAGGAAAAGCTTAAAAAACAAAAGCAGCTATACGGCAGATATCAGCGGGCGGAACAACCGCACGAATGGATGCTGAAAGGGCTGCTGCACTGCGGTAACTGCGGTGCAACGCTGGTAAAATCAAGAGATTTTTATGTTCAGTGCCATCAGTATACCAAAGGCAGAGATTGCAAGGTATCGCACTGCGTCAGTATAGAAAGAGCTGAGAAAATTATTGTTCAGGCGTTGCAAAACTGCGTAAAAAACTGCTCTTTTACAATTCAACCAACAGAAAGAGCAGCTGCCTCAGCAATTGATTACTCCGCATTGATAAAAAAGGAAGAAATTAAACTTGAACGGGCAAAGAAAGCTTACCTTACAGGAATAGACAGCACAGAAGAATACAAAGCGAATAAAGACGAAATATTAAAAGCTATCCAAAAGCTTGAAAATCAACTAAACGAAATTACAGCAAAAAAAGCAGATATATACACATACAGCAAACGGTGCGAAAAAATATTTAACATAATCACCGACCCTGAAAAATCAACCGAAGCTAAAAACCAAGCCCTGCGTTCAATTATCAGAAAAGTGGTGTTCAATAAGCTCGAAAAAACCTTCTCTTTATTTTTTTACTATTGATTATCACCTTTTACCGTCCGTGCCGCCGAGCTGGCTTACGATAACCTGCGCAAGTTTTGCGTTGGGGGTTTTGATATTTACAGGATACTGTAATTTCTTTTCATAAACAAACATCAGCCATCACACCCGCATTTCTCCCACGGCCAGGGGTCGCACAGCCATTCGACACCCTGTGCATCAAAGGCTGTGAGTTTGCCGCAGGTTTGTTCATACTCTGCTCTGAGCATTGCCGCATTTTTCTGCAGCTTATTGTAAAGTCCTACCGCACTCAGGTCATCGGGGTGGGTATCAAGGTAAAGATGTAAATCCCACAGCGCAAAATCTGCCGCGGCAAGCTTTTTGGTAAGCTCTGCTCTGTTTGAGTTCATTTAACGCACCCTCTTTTAAAAGGTTTGTTGAGGCATGGGAAAAGCGTGCCCTCGCACAGAGCCTGCTTGCAATCGTAAACCGATGTATCAGTCTGCATGGGCACATATGCCATAGCTACTGCAAAATCATCGGGGAACGGGTGCACATGGCGGTGAAACTGCAGGTCATTGCGCTTATTGCAGATATCGCAGCTCATACGGTTGGGCTCGTTCATACGCATATCACATTACTCCTTTTCGTAAAATTGAGACGACGCAAAAATTAAGCCGTCGTTACTCTTGTATATATTATGTAAAATGGTATAATATTGTTAATCGGATATATCAGGAGTGATACGATATGCAAAAGCTGATTAATGCCGCTATGCAGGCAAGGATGGAATCCTATTCCCCGTATTCGGGCTACAGCGTTGGTGCAGCTGTACTTACGGCAAGCGGTGAAATCTTTAGCGGTTGCAACATTGAAAATGCAAGCTACGGCGCAACTATGTGTGCCGAGCGTACTGCAATTTTTTCCGCTATTGCCGCAGGACATAAAAATTTTACTGCAATAGCTATAGTCGGCGGTAAAGACGGTGAAGCTGACCTGCCCTACCCTTGCGGAATGTGCAGGCAGGTTTTGAGCGAATTCTGCGATAAAGATTTTAAGGTTATAATTGCACGCAGTGAAACCGATTTTGAAGAATACACTTTAGGCGAGCTTTTGCCGCACAGCTTTTTGTTATGAGGTGAGTTTTCATGAGAATGTATGATATTATAAAGAAAAAGCGTGACGGCTTTGAACTGACAAAGGCTGAAATTGAATTTTTTGCCTTCGGTGCGGCTGACGGCAACATACCCGATTATCAGCTTTCAGCCATGCTTATGGCTATATATTTTAAAGGGCTTACAAAGCAAGAAACCGCTGACCTTACGGTTGCTATGGCGGCTTCAGGTGACATGGTTGATTTGTCTGCTCTTGGTACTGTAACTGCCGACAAGCACTCAACAGGCGGAGTCGGCGATAAAACCACGCTTATTGTAGCGCCCATTGTTGCTGCCTGCGGAATAAAGGTAGCTAAAATGAGCGGACGCGGTCTCGGACACACGGGCGGTACTGTTGACAAGCTTGAATCAATTCCCGGATATAAAACCACACTTTCAAAAGACGAATTTTTTGCGGCTGCAGCTTCAAGCGGAATGAGCGTAATAGGTCAATCCGGCAACCTTGCACCCGCAGACAAAAAGCTGTACGCAATACGCGATGTTACCGCAACGGTTGAAAGCATACCGCTTATTGCTTCATCAATAATGAGCAAAAAAATTGCCGCAGGCGCCGAATGCATAGTGCTTGATGTTAAAGTAGGCAGCGGTGCATTTATGAAAACAAAAGAGCAAGCTGAAATGCTTGCCCGCGAAATGATAGATATAGGTACAGCCGCCGGCAGAAAGACTGCCGCAGTTATTTCAAACATGGACATACCGCTCGGTAAAAATGTAGGTAACAGCCTTGAGGTTATTGAAGCGGTTGAAACGCTTCACGGCAACGGACCGGCTGACCTTAAAGAGCTTTGTGTTGAGCTTGCCGCTAACATGCTGACTCTCGCAAGCAAAGGCAGCCTTGATAATTGCAGGGGGCTTGCCTTGCAGGCACTTGAAAGCGGTGCGGCTTTTGAAACGCTGAAGGCATGTGTTGCAGCACACGGCGGCAATACAGATTATATTGATAACCCCGAGCTTTTTGACAGCGCAAAATACACGCTTGAAATAAAAGCTGACTGTGACGGATATATTACTGCTATGGATTCGGAGCGCATAGGCAATGCCGCATGTATGCTCGGTGCGGGCAGAAAGACAAAAGAGGACAGCATTGACCCGGCGGCAGGGCTTGAAATACTTGCAAAGACCGGCAGTAAGGTGTGTAAAGGAGATATACTTGCCAAGCTGTACACAAATGATGAAAAGCTGTTTGATGCAGCTGCAAACGAATACAAGGCGGCAATTACGCTGTCTGATACCCCTGTTGAGGTTATGCCGATAATACTCGGCAGCATGAGGTAAATCTATGAGATACACTACTGCACTTTTTGATTTGGACGGAACACTGCTTGACTTTTTAACTGCTGAAAAGCAGGGCTTTTTCAAAGCCTTTGAAAAACTGGGTATTCCTTGTAATGAAGCCATTTATGAGCGGTATTCCGCAATTAATGACAGCCTTTGGAAAGCCTTTGAGCGAAAGGAAATTAGCAAAGAAATTATAGGCACTAAAAGATATGAACTGCTGTTTGACGAATACGGTATAGAGGCTGATTTTAAGCTCTGCGGCGAAACCTACAAGGCTATGCTCGCCGAAAGCGGAATACTGTACGACGGAGCGATTGAACTGTGTGAACGATTAAAGAGTAAAGGTATTATGCTTTACGCAGTTACCAACGGCACACAGTATATTCAGGAAAGCAGAATGAAAATCAGCGGACTTGATAAGGTGTTTATACGAACCTTTGTTTCGGAGGAAATAGGCTATCAGAAGCCCGACAAAGAATATTTTGACTTTGTTTTTGCTAACATTGAAGAAAAGGATAAAACCAAAATTCTTATAATCGGTGACTCCCCTACTTCGGATATAAAGGGCGGCATAAATGCAGGAATAGACACATGCTATTTTTCGGACAAACCTAATCCGTCAATCAACCCCACATATATTACGAACAGCTATGATGAAATAGAAAAAATAATAACGACATAAATTAAGGCTTGCACCTGAGCGTGCAAGCCTTAATCTTTTTATGCAATTCCGAGTTTGCTTGCCATTTCTGCCGTTTTGAGTTCAAGCAGCTTTGATACACCCTTTTCCTGCATGGTTACACCGTAAAGCACATCGGCTTCTTCCATTGTACCCCTGCGGTGGGTGATGAGAATGAACTGTGTGTTCTTCGTCATTCGGCGGGCATACTGTGCGTAGCGCGCAACATTGACTTCGTCAAGCGCCGCTTCAACTTCATCAAAGAAGCAGAACGGTGCGGGAGAAACCTTGAGTATTGCAAACAGAAGCGCAATAGCGGAAAGTCCTTTTTCACCGCCTGAAAGCAGGTCGATGTTCTGAACATTCTTACCGGGCGGCTGAACCTTGATTTCGATGGGACACTCAAGAACATTGTGTTCATCTTCAAGAATAAGCTCTGCCTTACCGCCGTCAAACAGTTCGGAGAAGGTTTCGCCGAAATAGCGGTTGATTTTTGCAAACTGTTCGCGGAACTGTGCCGCCATTTTTGAGGTAAGCTCCGTAATCAGCTTTTCAAGCTCTGACTTTGATTTTTCAATATCGGCTATCTGTGCACTCATGAATTCATAGCGCTCGGAAACTTCCTTGTATTCATCAATTGCCGCAACATTTACGCTGCCGAGTGCACGGATTTTGTTTTTAAGCTCTTGCAAACGGCGTTTTGCTTCTGCCGCATCACCTAAATCAATATTGAGTTCAAGCGCTTCGTTACGGGTAAGCTGATATTCGTCATATAGCTTTGATACGGTATCGTCAAGCTCTTTTTCCATAACGGACTTGCGTTCTTCAAGCCTTGCAACTTCGCCGCTGAGCTTTTCACGGTCGCCCGACTTGCTGCGTTCTTCAACACGAAGCTGTGCAGCACGCATATCAAGACCGTTCTTTTCTTCAATCAGCTTTGCAACATCTTCTTTTGATTCCTTACCCTTGTTGCGCAGAGCTGCCGCCTGCTCTTCAAGCACGGTAATATTGTTCTTTATATCGCAGTTTTTCTGTGCGATTTCGGCAATTTCGCGGTTGAGGTCTTCCATGCGTATACCCTGTGTGGACATACGGTGGCGAAGGTTTGCAACAGCCTCCATCTTTGCCTGCACGTCCTTCTGTGCGGCAAGGATATCGAGCTTTGCCCTGTTTTCAGCCTTCTGAAGCTCTGCTTCATCTTCGCTGAGCTTTGCTCTGCCGAGGTTGGATTTTTCAATTTCTTCACGCAGAGCTGTTGTATGCTCTTCAAGCTGTTTTGCCCTTTCGCGTGCATCCTCAACCGTTTTTGCAAGCTGTGCAAGACGCTCACCGGCATTTGCCTTTTCATCAGCCAGTTCATCAATTGAACGCAGTGTATCTTCGAGCTTTTCCTCAACAAGCATCAGGTCACTTTCGCAGCGGATAACATCTTCCTGCGCACGGGTAAAATCGGCCTGAGTACCTGCAAGGTCTGCACGGCAGGCAGACAAGTCGGAAAGAAGCTCTTTGTTTGCAAGCTGTTTTTCTTCAAGCTCATTATTTAATTTTACACATTCTGCGTTGAGGCGTTCAATTTCGTTGGCGCGGCTTAAAATACCCGAATTCTGTGTACGGGAGCCGCCCGTCATTGAGCCGCCGGGATTGATAACCTGACCGTCAAGTGTTACTATTTTCAGCTTGTGGTTATATTTCTTGGCAATCATAATTGCGCAGTCCATATCCTCAACAACAACCGTTCTGCCAAGCAGAGAGCTGATAATATCGTTATATTTTTTGTCACAGCCTACAAGCTCGCTTGCAACCGCAACATAGCCAAAGCAATCGTCAAGCCCTTTTTCTTCAAGGCTTCTGCCCTTTACAGCAGTAAGCGGCAGGAAGGTTGCGCGGCCGGATTTATTATCTTTAAGGAAATTAATAGCACGCTTTGCATCGTTTTCCGTTTGTGTAACAATGTTCTGAAGTGCCGCACCGAGCGCAGTTTCAATAGCAACGGAATATTCTTCGCTTACTGTTATGAGCTGTGAAAGAACGCCGTCAATACCGCGCAGGGTTCCGCGCTTTACTTCACGCATAACGGCTTTAACCGAGCCTGAATAGCCCTCCATGTTCTTCTCTAAATCGTCAAGCATTCTGGCGCGGGAGCGTCTGCGGTCAATTTCAAGACCGAGTTCGTCAATTTCACGCTTTAAGTTTTCTGCCTTTTCTGTGCGGGACTGAACTTTAAGCTCATATCCGCGAACGGCGTTACCTGTTGAAACAACAAGCTCCTTAGCTTCGTTGAGTTTGAGAACGCACTGGTTTTTCTTTTCTTCAAGCTGTGCCTTGGCATCCTGACGAGAAGTAACTATATCATCAATAGCTTCAAGGCGCGAATTTATTTCTTCAACGGAGGAATTTGCAGTTGAAATTTCAACGCGGCAATCTGCAATTTTAACCGAGTACTGTGCTATTTCATCGGAAAGAGTTGCGATTTTTTCAACAAAAACTCTTGATTCGTTTCTGATACCTTCAATTTTTTCAGCCGCCTCGGCAAGCTGGGCGCGCTTTTGCTTTTCGGCATTTTTGAGCAGCTCAACCGTTTTCATGGTTTCTGTTATTTCGTCGTCGAGGTTCTGCTTTGATTCAACGGCAATTTCCATTTCGCGTGTAATTCTGGCAATTGTTTCGTTGTTATGCTCAATTGAGTTAAGCTCAACTGCAACCTGTGCATCAAGCTGTGCCGCCTGCTCCTCAATGCTGGACGCACCAAGACGGATTTCATCAATCTTTGCGGTAATCTGATGGCTGCTTTCAATAGCAGCTTCCATTTCTTCAACTATTGCGTTCAGCTCGTTTTCAACCGCTTCATACTGTGCGGTAGCGGTATCGAGCTTATCTGCGTGGGCTTTAAGCTGCTCACGCACCTTATCTATTGTATGAAGCCAAAGACCTATTTCAAGCACCTTGCGTTCTTCCGCAAGAACTAAAAATTTCTGTGCCTTTTCACTCTGAATTTTAAGCGGACCTACTCTGTCCTCAAGCTCGGTAAGAATATCACGCAGACGGATCATATTTTCCTCTGCCTGGTCAAGCTTACGCGTAGCATCGTTACGGCGGTAACGGTAGGCAGAAATGCCTGCAGCTTCCTCGAGCATATCGCGGCGCTGGCTGGATTTTGAAGAAACCATATCCGCAACTCTGCCCTGGCTGACCATTGAATAGCCGTCACGGCCAAGACCCGTATCCATAAACATCTCGTTTACATCCTTGAGTCTTACTGTTTCGCCGTTGAGCATATATTCACTTTCGCCCGAACGGAAATAGCGGCGGGTAACCGAAACCTCGTCCTTATCGCATTTCAAAGCGCGGTCTGAATTGTCAAGCCTTAATGTTACCTCGGCAAAGCCCTTTGCCTTGCGTACACCCGTACCGCTGAAAATAACGTCCTCCATTTTGGAGCCGCGCAGATTTTTGGTAGACTGTTCACCGAGAACCCAACGAACAGCATCGGAAATATTACTTTTACCCGAACCGTTGGGACCGACAACAGAGGTTATACCCTGACCAAATTCAAGCACGGTTTTGTCGGGGAAGGACTTAAAGCCCTGCATTTCAAGCGATTTTAAAAACATTCTGTCACATTCCTTAAAGTAAATTCGTGTAACTGTATACTGTCATCTCCGCTGACCTTACAGGTATAGCCCTGCGATTTCAAGCGGAGCAAATTTTTCTTTTTCTGACCCGTAGCCCTTGAAATATCCTTTTTATTTACTGATATTTCATAGCTGCCTTCGGGTTTATCTTTTAATTTTTCAAGTATCCTGCGGTAAAACTGTTCACCTTCGCAAAGCTCGCGCAATGCCGGGTGATACGCACCTGCAAGAAAATCCTGCTCCACACCGTCCTGCGCGTGAAGCCCTAAACGGATAACCTTTATGCCGCTGCTTTCAAACATCTGCAAAATCTCTGCGCAAAGCTCAACCGTACTTTCAACATCGGGCGGATTATATTCACCCTTTTCAAAAAGCTCGCCGAGCAGTGTATTCTTCAAAACAACCGTCGGATAAATACGCACCGTATCGGGCTGCATAAAAATAAAATCCTCGGCAGTTTTTTTATCCTTTTCGGGAGTTGAACCGTAAAGCCCCGTCATCATCTGCAAGCCAAGCTCAAAGCCAAATTCTTTTATTTTTTTTGCCGCTGCAAAAATTTCAGCCGCAGTATGCCCCCTTTTATTGATGCTCAACACTTTCTCATCCGTACTCTGTGCGCCAAGTTCAATTGCACGCACGCCGTATTTTTGTAAAAGAGTAAGAATTTCATCATCAATAAAATCTGGTCGGGTGGAAATACGGATACCGCCGTTTAAAAAGCTGCTTTTTATGTATGGTTGAGCCGCTTCAAGAAGCGATAGCATATAGCTTTTGTCAATGGCGGTAAAGCTGCCGCCGAAAAAAGCAAGCTGAACAAATCTGCCCTCACAGCCCTGCACCATTGCGGTTTCACAGGCTTTTTTAACATCTTCAGCCGTCGGCTGCGTTGCATGACCCGATATTGTTTTTTGGTTGCAAAAGCTGCACTGCTGCGGACAGCCGCTGTGCGGCACGAAAACAGCTATATTTGCATGTTTCATATTTCAACGCCCATCAATTTGAGCGCCTCACCTGCTGCTGCCTGCTCTGCAAGCTTTTTGCTGTGACCGCTGCCCTTGCCGATACAGTTGCTGTTTAGGTGGATTTCCATTTCAAACACCTTATCGTGCGCAGGACCGCTTTCACCCGTAAGGACATATTCAAGCCTTTCTTCGGGGTTGCGCTGTATGATTTCCTGAAGGATTGTTTTATAATCCTTGAACGCTTCCGTATTCTTGTGCGCAACGGCTTCCTTAACAAAGCGAAGCACAAATTCGCGTGCTTTATCCATTCCGCCGTCAAGATAAATTGCGGCAATAACCGCTTCAAACGCATCAGAAAGAATTGACGGACGCTCTCTGCCGCCGGTGTTCATTTCGCCCTTGCCGAGCAGAATATATGAACCCAAATCAATTTCCTTTGCAAAACCGAAAAGCGATTTTTCGCAAACGGTTGCCGCGCGCAATTTTGTAAGCTCACCCTCGGGTACCTTTTTATTCTGGCTGAAAAAGTATTCGGCGGTTATCATGCCGAGTACGCTGTCACCCAGGAATTCAAGCCGCTCATTATATGCGCCGCCGCATTCGTTGGCATAGGAAGAATGAGTAAGTGCGGTTAAAAGCAGATTTTCGTTATTGAATTGATAGTTGATTTTTTCCTGAAAACTTTTAAGATTTGTTTTCAAACAAATCACTCTCCGATGTTTTCCGTAATAACTGTAATTACATTTTTATCCACGCAGTTTACTGCCTGGCGAATGGCATTTTTGAATGCCCTTGCATCTGACGAGCCGTGTGCTTTGATTACGGGCTTTGTAACACCTAAAAGCACGGCACCGCCATATTCCTTATAATCCATTTTAGCTTTGAAGCTGTCCATACCTTTTTTTACACCGAGGTATGAAAGCATTGACAGAACATTCTTTTTGAAAACAGCCTTGATGTTGCCCATGAGCATTTTGGCAACACCCTCATACATTTTAAGAATTACATTACCCGTAAAGCCGTCAGCTACTATAACATCGGCAACACCTGCTGCAATATCGCGCACCTCTGCGTTGCCGATAAAGTTGAGCTTGCTCTCATTAAGCAGGGCATAGGTATCAAGCTGAAGCTGTGTACCCTTTGTTTCCTCAACGCCGATATTGGCAAGGCCGACACTCGGGTTTTCGTAGCCCATAATGCGGTTCATATAAATGCTGCCCATTGTCGCAAACTGTACAAGATGCTCCGGCTTGCAGTCAATATTCGCACCGCTGTCAAGTAACATAAACGGACCCTTATCCGACGGCATAACACTTGCAATTGCGGTACGCTTTACGCCCTTTATACGCTTTACAATAAAGGTTGCACCGACTACTATAGCGCCTGTACTGCCGGCTGAAACAAAGGCATCGCCTTTACCCTCGGCAAGAGCCTTCATAGCTACGGCAAGTGATGTATTGCTGTGTTCTTTAAGCACCGAACGCGGGTCATATTCCATTTCAAAAACGGCTTCGGCTTCAAGAATTTCCATTTTTTTAAGTGATATTGAATTTTCCTTTGCGCAGGCACGGATTTTATCTGCGCTGCCGCAAAGCAGAATTTCAACACCAAGCTCTTCAACAGCCTTTGCAGAGCCCTTGAGTATTTCAAGCGGTGCATTATCGCCACCGAAAGCATCAACAATAATCTTCATGTTTATTCCTTCTTCATTCTGTTTCCAGTTCGTCAAGTCCGCGGTTTGCAAGAGCGGCATAACGCTCACGCTTGTCCCTTATTTTTTCGGGCAAGGGCGGCAGAATACCGAAATTTGCACCCATGGGCTGAAAATCCTTTGACGGCGACGAGCTGATATATTCAGCCAGCGCACCCATCATGGTAGTATTTTTAAGTATAAGCGGTTTTTTGCCTTTTATATATCTTGCGGCATTTATACCCGCAAGTATACCCGAAGAAGCTGATTCCATATAGCCTTCAACACCCGTAATCTGACCTGCAAAATACAGCCCCTCGCGGTTGCGGAAGGAATAATCCGCATTCAGCATTTTCGGGGAATCAATAAATGTGTTGCGGTGCATTACACCGAAGCGGACAAACTCGGCATTTTTTAGTGCAGGAATCATAGAAAACACACGCTTTTGCTCGCCGAATTTAAGGTTGGTCTGAAAACCGACAAGGTTTAGCAGCGTACCCTCTGCATTTTCTTTACGCAGCTGAAGCACAGCCCACGGGCGATGACCGGTTTTAGGGTCGCGCAGACCTACAGGGCGCAAAGGACCGTAGCGCATGGTTTCCGCACCGCGTGAAGCCATAGCTTCTATGGGCATACAGCCCTCGTAAACATCATGCCGCTCGTCAAAAGAGTGCACGCCTGCCCTTTCAGCGGTGGTAATAGCTTCATAAAAAGCTTCATACTCTTCCTTATTCATCGGGCAGTTTATATAGTCATCTTCACCGCCCCTGTCATAACGGGACTGGGTGAAGATATGGTCCTTATCAAGGCTTTCGGCGGTAACTATGGGTGCTGCCGCATCAAAAAAGCTGAGTCTGCCGCCGCAGAGTGAATCAATATCGGCTGCGAGGCTGTCCGACACAAGCGGACCTGCGGCAACAATAACCACACCCTCGGGAATTTTCTCAACCTCGCCGTGCTTAACGGTAATGAGCGGTTCGTTATCAATAAGCTCGGTTATAATCTCTGAAAACTTATCTCTGTCCACCGCAAGCGCACCGCCTGCGGCTACAGCGCATTTTTCGGCAGCCAACATACAGACTGAGCCGAAGCGGCGCATTTCTTCTTTAAGCATACCTGCCGCGCTGTCAAGGCGCATAGCCTTGAGCGAATTCGAGCAGACAAGCTCTGCATAGCCGCTCATTTTATGTGCAGGTGAAAACTTAATCGGCTTCATTTCCCACAGCTCGGTTTCGATACCTGCTTTTGCAAGCTGCCACGCAGCCTCAACACCGGCAAGACCTGCGCCGATAACCGTAGCCTTACTCATCTTCTTTGCCTTTCTTTCTGCTTGCCTTTTTTTCAAAGCCGCAGCCGTCTGCAAGACAGGCAACTACACCGCCGCGCTTTTTAAACAGCGTTTTGCCGCAGTTGGGGCAGGCTTCGTTTGTGGGCTTATCCCATGTTGCAAAATCGCACTTGGGCCAGGCTTCACAGCCAAAGAAAGTGTGACCCTTACGGCTGCGCTTTTCTATAATCTTGCCGCCGCACTTGGGACAGGTTGCATTTGTTTCCTGAACAAGGGGTTTTGCATTTTTACATGAAGGATAGTTCGGGCAGGCAAGGAACTTGCCGTAGCGGCCCGTTTTTATAATCATCATTGCGCCGCACTTATCGCAGGGAATATCGGTTTTATCCTCTTCAAGCTCTATCTTGACACCCTGCATATCGGACTTTGCCTTTTCAAGTGTCTTTTCAAAATCGCCGTAGAATTCGTGAAGCATGGCAACATAGTCTTCCTTGCCTTCTTCAACACCGTCAAGCGTTGTTTCCATCTGTGCGGTAAACTTGACATTAACTATTTTCGGAAAGCGTTCGCCGAGCAGGTTTGTTGTTGCAAAGCCAAGCTCGGTAGGAACAAGCTGCTTGGAAGAACGCTTTACATATTCGCGCTTAATAATTGTTGTAATAATTGTTGCATAGGTACTCGGACGGCCGACACCGTTTTCTTCAAGGGCTTTGATAAGTGAAGCTTCGGTGTATCTGGGGGGAGCCTGAGTGAAATGCTGACCGGGTACAAGCTCTTTTAATTTTAAAGTTTCGCCGCTCTTGAGTTCGGGAAGCTTGCCGTCCTTTTCGTCATCTTCTTCGGTTGTTTCTTCATAAAGTGCCGTAAAGCCTTCAAATTTGACCTCATAGCCTGTTGCGGTAAATGTGCAATAGCTTTCCTCACCGGGCTTCTGAGCCTTGATTTCAGCCTTTACGGTGTTCTGTATGCAATCAGCCATAAGGCTTGCCATAAAGCGCAGCCAGATAAGGTTATAGAGCTTATACTGCTCGGTTGTAAGGCTGTCCTTTACCATAGCGGGGGTGAGCGCGGGATTAGTCGGGCGGACAGCCTCGTGACCGTCCTGTGCATTTGCACGCTGTTTGAAATAGCGGGGCTTTTCGGGCAGGAACTTATCGCCGTAGGTTGCCTTTATATAATCATTGCCCTGTTCCCTTGCCTGGTCGGAAATACGAAGTGAGTCCGTTCTCATGTAGGTTATAAGACCCATTGAGCCGTGGCCTTTTATATTGATACCTTCATACAGCTCCTGCGCAATCTTCATAGTGCGCTGCGACTGGAAGTTAAGACGGCGTGAAGCCTCCTGCTGCATGGTAGAGGTTGTAAAGGGCGGTGCAGGGCTCTTTTTGCGTGTACCCTTTTTGACTGCGCCGACTGTATACACAGCACCGTCAAGCTTTTCGATATAGCCCTTGGTCTGCTCCTCGGAAACAAGCTTTACCTTGCCTGTTTCATCGCCTGCAAAGGCGGCAGAGAAAACTCTGCGTGCGGAAGAAGTGAACTTTGCATCAAGCGACCAGTATTCTTCGGGTACAAAAGCGTTTATTTCGTTTTCCTTATCAACAATAAGTCTTACCGCTACGGACTGAACACGGCCCGCGGAAAGACCGCGGCGGATTTTCTGGCTGACGAAGGGGCTTAATTTGTAACCCACAAGTCTGTCCAGAATTCGTCTTGCCTGCTGTGCGTTGACCATATCAAGGTCAACCTGACGGGGTGCAGACATACCCTTTTCTATACCTGAACGTGTAATTTCATTAAATGTTACACGGTTTTTATCTTTAAGATTGAGATTAAGAATTGTTGCAAGATGCCACGAAATAGCCTCACCTTCGCGGTCAGGGTCAGTTGCGAGTAAAACGCCGTCGCTCTTTTTTACTGCGCTTTTAAGCTCTGCAACAAGCTTTTCCTTTCCCTTTACTATTTCGTACTTGGGGGCAAAGTTGTTTCTTACATCAACGCTGAGTTTTGATGCGGGCAGATCACGCACATGACCAACGGAAGCCATAACCTCATATCCGTCACCAAGGAAGCCCTTGATTACCTTTGCCTTTGAAATTGACTCAACTATAACAAGCTTTGACATAAACTAATGTCCTTTCATTGCTTTACTTACGAAATTTTATACCTTGAACCGGGCTGCTGAACAATCAGACCTTCAAGTTCAAGCTCTGTCAGCGTGAGTGAAAGCTCGGGCGCTTCCAGAGAGCTGTTTATTATCAGATAATCGTAGCTGACAGATTCAGCACCTATCAGCTCATACACCTTTTTCTGCATATCGGAAAGGTGGTCGGGAGTACGCTGCTTTACAGGCTCGGCAGACTGCGGCTTCTGCCACAAGGTACGCTCCAGCTTATCAAAAGCAATAAGCTCAGGGTACTGACATACATAATCCTCCAAAACGGAAGCCGCGCTTGTAATCATTTTTGCACCGTTTGAAATAAGCACATTAGAGCCGATATAAGCTGAACTTATAACATCGCCCGGTACTGCACCGACATCGCGCCCCTGCGCAGCCGCGTGCTTTGCCGTGCCGAGTGAGCCGCTTCTTTCACCTGCTTCAATAACAACCGTCATAAGCGACATACCGCTGATTATACGGTTACGCATGGGAAAGCTTGCCCTTGTCGGCTTTGAAAGCGGCAGATATTCGCTGATTACCGCACCGTGCTTTGAAACGCTGTTACGCAGCGCCTCGTTTTCAGGCAGATATGCAGCACCGAGTCCGCAGCCCATAACAGCAACAGTTTTGCCGCCCGCGCTTATTGCGCCCTCGTGCGATGCGGAATCAATGCCCAATGCGCCGCCGCTGACTACCGTTGCACCGCCCTTTACGAGCGACGCTGCAAGACGGAAAGCAACCTCTTTGCCGTAGTTTGACGCTTCACGCGCACCAACCACGGAAATACATACCGGTGCAGTAAGACAATCCGGGTCACCGTTGACATACAGCAGCGCAGGACCATCCTTTATATTTTTCAAGTGGACGGGATAATATTCGCTGTCCTGTGCAATTATATGCCAGCCGTTGTTTGAGCATATCTGTACACTTCTTGCGGCAACGGACAAATCACGCCTTGAAAGCCTTGCCAGCTGATTAGGCGTAAATATACCGAGCATGCGCCATTCGATTTCACTTGCTTCAAAAACGCCCCTTGCGCTTTCAAACTCGGTAACGGCAGTCAGGTAGTCCGACCCTGCACCGAGTGCTTCGGCAAGCCATATCTGATAGACGCTGTCCGGATATTTGCCGTTCATCGCATTAACTCCCACATGATTATTGCTGCCGCCATTGATGCGTTGAGCGATTCGGCCCTGCCCTTCATCGGTACACGCACAAGGTGCATACCTGCCGCGGCAGTTTCAGCCGTAACGCCATTGCCTTCGTTGCCGATAACGCACACCGTTTTTTCGCCGAGGTCACACCTTGTTATATCCTCCGCCCTTTCGGCGGGAGTTGAAACAAGGGTTGTGTAACCGAGGGATTCAAGCTTTTTAAGCTCATCGGGCATGCTGTCAACCGTAATTACAGGCAGGCGCAAAAGCGAACCCATAGCCGCACGCTGTGCCTTGGGATTGTAAATATCGCAACAGCCGCAAAGCACTGCGCCGCCGATTCCGAGTGCCTCTGCAGTACGGGCAATTGCACCGAGATTTGACGGGTCCTGAATATTTTCCAACGCTACCAATTTTGCGCTATTATATATTTTATCTATATAATGTTTTTTGTCAATAGTTTTATACACACAAAAAATGCCCTGCGGAGAAAGAGTATCCGACAGTTTAAGCGCTACTTCTTCGCTTATAATACAAATTTCCTCTGCCTTTTCTTCAAGCAGAGAAACTTCGGCAAAATATTTTTCCTTTGCCCTTTCGGTATAAAAAAGGCGCACAAGCTGTGTATTGACCGCGGCATCGGCGCAAAGCCTTGCCCCTTCAAGGAAGAATAAGCCTTCTTCCCTGCGTGCCTTTGCGCTGTCGCGCAGGCGGACTGCCGCCTTGATTTTATCGTTATTTTTTGCAGTTAATACGGTCTGCATAATTCCCTCACAAAAAACCGCAAGCCCACGGTTATATCCGAGGGCTTGACAGAATTATTGATTATTAAAGAGCAGCCTTTGCCTTTTCGCAGATTGCTGTGAAAGCAGCGGGGTCTGCAATAGCGATTTCGGAAAGCATCTTTCTGTTGAGGTTGATGCCTGCCTTCTTGAGGCCGTTGATAAGTGTTGAGTAGTTCATGCCGTTTGCCTTTGCAGCAGCGGAAATACGGGAAATCCAGAGACGGCGGAAATCTCTCTTCTTGAGCTTACGGCCGATGTATGCGTACTGGCCGGACTTCATAACAGCCTGTTTAGCAGTCTTGAAAAGCTTTGCCTTTGAGCCGTAGTAGCCCTTTGCCATTTTGAGAACTTTATTTCTTCTCTTGCGAGTCATAGTTGCGCCCTTAATACGAGCCATGATTAGTTACCTCCAATAATTATACTTTCTTGAGCCGTGCCTACTTCTTATTTGTAGGGGATAAGGCGCTTGATCTGCTTGCAGTTTGTTGCGTCAGCAACAGCTGTCTTGCGAAGGTTTCTCTTACGCTTTGTGCTCTTCTTTGTAAGGATGTGTGATTTGTTGGCGTGACCTCTCATGGGCTTGCCGTTCTTTGAAAGCTTAAAACGCTTTTTTGCACCGGAGTGTGTTTTGATTTTAGGCATTTTTTTATCCTCCTTGTTATTTTGCTGATTTAGGTGCGAGGAACATCAGCATCTGGCGTCCCTCAAGTTTTGCGGGTTTTTCAATGCTGGCGAATTCTACACAGGACTGTGCGAAACGCTGCATGATTTCAAGACCGAGATTGGTATGAGCCATTTCGCGGCCTCTGAAACGGATTGAAACCTTGACCTTGTCGCCGCTTGCGATAAAACGCTTTGCGTGACCGACCTTAGTGTCAAAATCGTGCGTATCAATGTTTACAGAAAGGCGGATTTCTTTGATATCGACAACCTTCTGGTTCTTTCTTGCTTCTTTTTCGCGTTTAGCCATATCAAAGCGATACTTGCCGTAGTCCATAATTTTACATACGGGCGGCTTAGCCTGAGGAGAAATTTTAACCAAATCAAGGTTTCTTTCCTCTGCGATTTTAAGAGCCTCGCTTGCGGACATGATGCCCAGCTGTTCACCGTCGTTACTGATGATACGCAGCTCCTTATCTTTTATTTCCTCATTGATCTGCAGTTCTTTAGCACTAATGTTCAAGCACCCCCAAAAAATAATAAATGCGTGGGCAGAAAGCTACCCACGCACAATAATACACCAAACTGCAAGCCGCAATGCGGCAAAGTGTAGATTATTGACCGCCGTAGAGCCTTGCCCCGACGGTGAGGACGCGGATAGTCCTGCTTTGTTTTGCTCATAGATAATACCAAAATTAAGCCGAACTGTCAACAGTTTTTTTCATTTTTTTGCCTTGATAAAATTTTGTGACAAAATCGCTTAAAAATCTTGCAATTCAATCTCGTTTATTGTACAATAAGCACACAACCCAACCCAAGGAGGTACCGTAATGCCTACAAACAACACAGTAAAAATCAAGACAAAGCAGCCCAACCTTTTCCTGCGCGTTGCAAGCGGTCACTTTGCAACAAACCATTCACACAGCAACTACTATATTGATGTTGTTGCCCAGAAATCCCGCCTTTCCGAAGCAAAAGCAGTTGCAAAAGCGCTTTGCTCCAGCTACAGCTACACAACAACAATAGTTGACACCGTACTCTGCCTTGACGGTACAGAGGTTATAGGTGCATGCCTTGCAAACGAGCTTACAAAAAATGCTTTTATGAATATAAACGCTCACCAGACAATTTATGTTGTCACACCCGAAATGACCGGCAGCTCACAAATGCTTTTCCGCGACAATATTGTACCCATGATTCAGGGCAAGCATGTGCTTGTGCTTGCAGTTTCCGTAGCTACCGGCGGCACAGCCAAAGCAGCTATTGAGGCTGTACGCTACTACGGCGGCGAAGTTTCGGGCGTCGCATCAATTTTTGCCACAAGCGACGAATGTGACGGATATACGGTCAACTCCGTTTTCAACCCCAATGACCTCGACGGGTATTTCACCGTTCCTTCACACGAGTGTCCGCTTTGCAAGCAGGGCAAAAAGCTTGATGCGCTTATAAACAGCTACGGCTTCTCAAAGCTCGGCTGATAAAATTCAAACTGTATAAAAGCGTTGCCGTTACCTGATTGACGGCAACGCTTTATATTTTTTTACCCTGAACACTGCAGAAATCTGTGCAAGTAAACAATTGCCTAAAGTGAAATAATATGGTATTATATATATTTGTATGAGTATAAATATAATATATTAATTTCTTTTATTTAGTTTTAAGGAGAATTATACCAATGGATAAACAGACCGTTCTTATTCTGTTCGGCGGCAAAAGCAGCGAACACGATGTTTCAACCGTTTCCGCTTCTTCCGTAATTAAAAACATACCGCAGGACAAATATGACATAATAAAAATGGGCATCACAAAGGAAGGTGCATGGTACCGCTACAATGGCGATGTTGAGCTTCTGCCCGAAGACAAGTGGGTTGAAGATACCGCAAACCTTGTACCCGCATTTTTATCGCCCGACCCGACAGTAGGCGGAATTATTGAAATTACCGACAGCGGTGTTAAAACGACAAAGATTGACGCAGTATTTCCCGTGCTTCACGGCAAAAACGGTGAAGACGGCACAGTTCAGGGCTTGCTTCAGCTTGCCGAAATCCCGTATGTCGGCTGCGATATGACTTCAAGCGCCGCTTGCATGGATAAGGCAATTACAAACGCACTTGCAGACCAGGCAGGCATTGCACAGGCAAAATGGCTCAGCTATACAGAGCACGAATACCGAAGCAACCCTCAGAAGGCTCTTGACGAATGTGTCGAAAAGCTCGGCTACCCGATATTCGTAAAGCCTGCCAAGGCAGGCTCATCGGTAGGTATCAGCAAGGCAAGCAATGTACATGAACTTGCAGATGCATTCGAAACAGCCTTTGCAAACGACAGCAAGGTTGTGCTTGAAGAAACCGTTACCGGTGCTGAAGTTGAATGTGCCGTACTCGGCAACGCAGACCCCATTGCAGCAACTCCCGGCGAAATAGCACCCTGCAACGAATTCTACGATTATGAAGCAAAATATATAGCCGGCACAAGCGGACTTTTCATTCCTGCAAGAATCAGCGAGGATATGCTTAAAAAGGTTCAGCAACAGGCTATAAAGGCATATAAAGCCCTCGGCTGTTCCGGACTTTCAAGAGTTGACTTTTTTGTAAACGGTGAAGAAATCCTTCTCAACGAAATCAACACTATACCCGGTTTCACATCAATCAGCATGTATCCCAAGCTTTTCGCACACAGCGGTATAGAATATTCCGACCTTATCGACAGGCTCATAAAGCTCGCCATTGAAAAAAAGGAGAGCGAGCAATGACCAGAAAAGCAGTTATAACCATAGCCGATGTGCATGTTATAGACGGTCAGCAGGAAGAAGCCAAGCTGACCACAGTCGGCGAATACGAAGAAACCGAAAACGGTTTTGTTTTAACATATAACGAATCGGAAGATTTCAGCGGCAGCATTACAACCGTAGCCTACACGGGCAAATCCGTTGAAATGAAACGACGAGGATTAAAGCACAATGCACAGCTTATTGTTGAACCCGGCAAACGCTACAGCTGTATGTACGCCACAGAGTATGCCGATTTAATGCTCGGCGTACAGGGTAAGGATGTACGCGCAAGGGTAAAGGAGGATTCGGGCGAGCTGTATTTCAGCTACACGCTCGATTTCAACACAGGCTTTTCTTCGCACAACATACTCAACATATCATTCCGTTTTGAATAAGAGGTATAAACTATGTCTAAAATTGTAAAACAGGTTCAGGACAAGCTTTCCTGCGCCATCACATCAGCTTTTGAAAAAGCAATAGCTTCAGGCACGCTTCCCGAAGCGGAAATTCCTTCATTCAATATTGAAGTACCTGCCGACCGCGCAAACGGCGATTTTTCAACAAATGCGGCAATGGCAGGCGCAAGAGCCTTCCGCAAAGCCCCCCGCATGATTGCAGACGCAGTCTGCGCAAACCTTGACCTTGACGGCACATATGTTGAAAAGTGCGAGGTTGCAGGCGCAGGCTTTATCAACTTCTACCTTGGCAACAGCTACTATTCCGCAATTCTGCGCGATGTAAGAGCCTGCGGCGACAGCTACGGCAGTTCCGATTTCGGCGGCGGCAAAACAGTAAACGTTGAATTTGTTTCCGCCAACCCCACAGGTCCCATGCACATGGGCAATGCACGCGGCGGCGCACTGGGCGACTGCCTTGCAGCGGTTATGGACAGAGCAGGCTACAAGGTAACACGCGAATTCTATGTAAACGATGCCGGCAACCAGATTGCCAAATTCGGACTTTCACTCGATGTAAGATATCAGCAGATATTCAAGGGTGAAGATGCCGTTGAACTGCCTGAGGACAGCTACCACGGCGAAGATATAAAGGAGCGCGCACAGCAGTTTGCCGAAATCCACGGCGACAAATACATGAACGCATCCGAAGAAGAACGCAGAGCCGCACTTGTAGAATTTGCACTTCCGCTCAATATTGACAAGATGCACGAAAGCCTTGACAAATACAGAATTTATTACGATATGTGGTTCCACGAAAGCACACTCTATAAAAACGGTGAGCTTGAAGAAACACTCAAGCTGCTTAAAGAAAAGGGACTCACCTACGAAAAAGACGGCGCTGTTTGGTACAAAGCTACCGAACACGGCGGTGAAAAGGACGAGGTTCTTGTACGCGCAAACGGCAACCCGACATACTTTGCCGCAGATATCGCCTACCACCGCAACAAGCTTGAAAGCAGAAAGTTTGACAAAGCAATAAACATCTGGGGTGCTGACCACCACGGCCATGTTGCAAGAATGAAGGGTGTACTTGAAGCACTCGGAACAGATTCATCAAAGCTCGATATCATTCTTATGCAGCTTGTCCGCCTTACACGCGGCGGCGAAGTAGTAAGAATGAGCAAGCGTACAGGCAAATCAATAACACTTGTTGACCTGCTTGAAGAAATTCCGATTGATGCGGTGCGTTTCCTTTTCAATATGCGTGAACCCGGTTCACAGATGGACTTTGACCTTGACCTTGCAGTTGAGCAAAGTTCACAGAACCCTGTTTACTACTGCCAGTATGCCCATGCAAGAATCTGCAGCATATTCAAAAAGCTCGGCATTGCTTCTATTGAAGATATAAACGCAGCTGATGATGAACTCGCCCTGCTTACAGCACCCGAAGAGAGGGAGCTTATCAGCCACCTTGCTTCGCTCACGGGTGAAATTGTAAACGCTGCAAAGAATTACGACCCTGCAAGAATCACGCGCTACTGCGTTGAGCTTGCAACACTTTTCCACAAGTTCTACAATGCCTGCAGAGTCAGCACAGACGATGAGGCACTTACCCGCGCAAGACTTTACCTTTGCTCCTGCGTAAAATCAACCCTTCACAGCGTGCTTACAATGCTTAAAATTGAAGTTCCCGAATCAATGTAACAAGGAGAAATGACGAATGTACAGCGTAAACATTATCGCTCACAGAGGTGCAAACAAGCGCGCACCGCAGAACACTCTCCCCGCATTTCAGAAGGCAATAGAAATGGGTACAGACGGCTTTGAAACCGATGTTCACCTGACGCTTGACGGTGTACCTGTAATCTGCCACAATTACACAATCGACGAAACATCAAACGGCACGGGCGAAATTGAAAAGATGACGCTTGAGCAGCTCAAGACCTACGATTTCGGCGCGTATTACCACAAGGATTTCCGCGGCATTCCCCTGCCCACCCTTGAAGAATTCCTCCAGCTTGCGCAGGGCAAAGGGCTTAAAATACTCAACATTGAGCTCAAACCCGAAAAAAATGATGCAAGACGCGAAACACTTGTTCGCAAAACGCTTGAGCTTGTAAAACAGTACGAACTTGAGGACGCACTTCTCATTTCAAGCTTCAGCACAGAGATACTTGAATACATCAAGCAGATTGCACCTGAAGTTAAAACAGCCTACCTTTATCCCACTGGCTACACAAAAGCCCATCTTGCCGTATTCCCGCCCTTTAAGGAAATGAAGAAGATGGCTTGCTTTGCCGCACATCCGCATAAGCTGTGCATACGAGGCGATTTTGTTAAAAAAGCTCACGAAAACGGCTTACAGGTAAATGTATGGACAGTTGACGAAGCAGAGGAAATCCGTGAAATGATTAAAGCAGGGGTTGACGGCATAATAACCGACTGTCCCGACAGAGTGCGTTACATTCTCAACGAAATGAACGGACACAAAGAAGCATGAAAACAAAAGAAAAAATAATAGCAAGCGAAAAACGCCAGCTTGAAAAACTTACAAAAATGCAGGGGCGCAACAGCGGCAGTAAATATTTTCTTGTATTGCTTTCGCTTATTGCCGTTGTAAATATTCTTGATGAAGTTACGAGTAACCTTACCGTTACCGTACAGTCATCTTTCATTACGGAATTTTTTGTTAACAATCCGTTTCTGGGCAAGTACTACATCTACGAAGACGGTCTTGCCCTCCATTCGGGCATAGGCGTTTTCACATATGTACTGGGCTTGTTCACACCGTTTTACAAAGCACTTGCTGACAAGCTTGGCAGAAAGCCGCTGTTTTTTATGTCAACACTCGGTATGGCGGCGGGTCTGCTTATAATTAATCTGTCAACAAGCTATATAATGTTCCTTGTAGGCTTTGCGGTTATAAGCTTCTTTATGGGACATGATATACAGATAATCTACATACTGGAAGAAGCACCCGACAAGCACCGCGCAAAAATATACAGTCTGCTCAAAAGCTTCGGCATTTTAGGTGTTGTGCTTATCCCCACCCTGCGCGATATACTCATGGGAAACGACCCGACAAAATGGCGCACAATTTTCCTTGTGCCCGCGCTTATAGGCTTTGCGGCAAGCGTGCTTGTAATTCTTTTTGCAAAGGACACAAAGGTTTTTGTAAGCGAAAGAATCGCATACCTCTCCCGCTCTTATGAAGATAGGCAGGCAGAGAAAGCACTCAAAAAGCAGCAGAAGCAGGCGCAGAGAAATCAATCGGGCGTATTTAACGGCGTAAAATACATTTTTGCCAACAAAGATACAAAAATGCTCATTATATCTCACATCATTTTTGATACTGCAATGCCCGCAATTGCGCTGTATTTTGAATCTGCAATGCACCGCGCAGGTATGAACACAAGCAGTATCACAAAAGCCCTTTTCATGGTGCCTGTAATTTATGCAAGCATTACCTTCCTTTCAGGCTTTATTGCAGACAAAGCAGGCAGAAAAGCAACAGTAACTCTGTTTTCCTCAACCTGCGTAATCGGCTATATTCTTTTTGTTGTCGGCATACTCAACGGCTGGAATCCTTACCTTATAGGCTCGTTTGCAGGGCTTTATCAGGGCTCATACTGGATTGGCAGAGATTACATGAATGTTATGATGACAGAAAAAGTACCGACCGATATCCGCGCATCAGTTGTAGGCGCAGAAGGTTTGCTGGTTATCATAGGTCTTGTTATAGGCTACGCAAGCATAATAATCGGTATGACAATTCTGCCGATATGGTGGGCTTGCCTTGCCGTATCCATACCGACGGTTACTGTTGCCGCAGTACTTTTCGTCCTTAAAGTTAAGGAAACAAAGGGTGCAAACCTTGATGAAATAAAATAACCTACGGAGTAGATATTATGCGTAAAAATTTCGGTTCAAAGCCATGGATATATCCCATGCCTGTTTTAATTGTTGCTTCTTACGATAAAGACGGAAAACCCTGCTGCATGAATGCCGCATGGGGCGGAATTTACGAAGAAAACCAGATTATGATTTGTCTGGCAGAAAGCCATAAAACGACCAAAAACATTAAAGAAAGCGGCGCATTCACCGTAAGCATTGCAGACGCAAAGCACATGGTTGAAGCAGACTATGTGGGCATTGTTTCAGGCAACGGCACAGCCGACAAAATGGAAAAAGCAGGCTTTACAACCGTTAAATCGGAATATGTAAACGCGCCTGTTATTGAACAGCTTATGATGACGCTCGAATGTAAGCTGATAAAGTTCAACGAAGACGGAATATGCATCGGTGAAATCATTAATGTTTCCGCAGACGAAGCGGTGCTTGATGAAAACGGTAAAATAGACCCCGCAAAGCTTGACCCGATAGCGTTCGACCCGGTACACCTTGCGTATACAAGGCTTGGCGAAAGAATAGGAAAAGCTTTTTCAGACGGCCAAAAGCTTAAATAAAACCAAATCACCCGAAGCGGTCAAAACTGCTTCGGGTGATTTTTCATTGTACATATTTTATTCAAATCAGACTGCACACAGGATATTCATATTCCGTATACCGTTATCCTTGATCAAATCATTTACAGCATAAGCCAGCCATTCCATTTCCGCACCCGGAGCATCGGTAAGATTCTGCTGCTGCATTTCAAGCGAAACAGCAAGGCAGATTTTTTCAATTATTCCGCATTTCTTTTTCACTGTATCGCTGTCATTTCCGCTTGAAAGCAAAAATTCAAGTTCGGAAGAAAGCACTGAATATTCTGCGGAAAGCTCGCGCAGCGCGCGGAAGCTCCACTTATAATAAGGTACGTATTTTTTATTCAGCAGAAAAACTGCATTTATCGTGCTTTTAACAAATTCGTTTACGGCAAGCTGCGCTGCCCCCGTTTCATTTCTGTCAATACATCTTTTATAATTGTACTGACCTGACTGACCCATAAGCAACAAATTACCTGCAAGCTTTTTCAGCCGTATATCCTCAGGGTAATGTTTAAGAAGTTCTCTTATCCTTGTAATTTCACCGTAGTTATCACAGAAGATTGCGCCGTTCACCGACTCCGCAAGCATGTAATCAGGCAGTGAAAGCCACTGTACGGCAGAAAGATTGCCGTCTGCACAACCTGTTCTGGCTTCAAAAAAATCTGCTGTTCTGATTACACCGTGCCTGTTGCCGCCCACTGCGCTTACAAAGCTGCGCTTATATCCCATAAACTCCTTGGGCAGCTTGGAATAAGCCCGTTCGAGCTCAAAAGCCGTTTTACGGTCAACCACGCTTTCATCGGGCAGAAATATACAAAAAGCCGGCTCAAAATCATGGTCATGCGAAATTTCATCGTCATATCCGTAGCATTCCGAGCCGCTGCCCGCAAGTCCGACAGCAATAAAGGGCAGAACATGGCTGAACCGTTCGTTCAACATCGGTTCGCCAAACTCTTTATAAAATTTTTCCGAAAGTTCAAGCCCCTTCATATATCCTCCTGCTGCGCTGCTCAAGCTCTTTTTTATATAAAAAATATCCGTAATATCCAAACACAGAGGAACATTTATCGCAAACAAAAGCATAGTTCGCGTCTGTGCGGTCTTTACACATATCCATAAGCTCCATTGCTTTTTCGGCACACTCGGAAATAATATCCTGCGCCCCTTCAAGCCCATAGCGCATTTCTGCAGCCGTCGCCATATTCAGGTAGGTTATAGCCTGCTCGGGTTGACTGTTTTCATTTGCCTGCATAACAGAAATCGCCTTATTATAAAGCACATCCGCTTCGTCAAACCGTTCCAGGTCAACCATAGCCAGAGCCATATTGTTATAAAGCCCGCCAAGCCGTTCATCCTGCGGGGACAGATTATTCTCATAAATCATTTTCGCTTTTTCAAAAAGGCGAATTGCGTCCTGTGCGCGCTCAAACGCTTTATAAACCGTAGCACAATTAAGGTAGGTTGTTGCCGCACCGACATTATTTTCAATGCCCATTTTCTCAATCCGGTCAAGTGCCTTTCTGACAAAACCCAACGCCTGTTCACCTTCGCCGAGCTTTCGGCAAAGACCCATAAGCTCATTATTTAAAAACAGAACACTATTACCGTCGCCCAAAGATTCAGCTTCGCTAAGCCAGTAAAGCAGATGTCTTTTTGCACCTGCATAATCATTCTGCCTGAAATATTCGTCCAGCTTTTCAACCACTCTGCCTACGGGTATGCTGTTACTCCGAGCCATAAAATCCCCCAGATGAATTATTATATATTCAGTATATCAGCTTTTTTGCGCCGCGTCTATACTCGTTATAAAAACCGCAATAAAAAAGCACCCCGAAAAAATCGGAGTGCAATTTTGAAAACATGAAATTATCTCTTTGAGAACTGGGGTGCACGACGTGCGCCTTTGAGACCGTACTTCTTTCTTTCCTTCATTCTCGGGTCACGAGTGAGGAAGCCTGCCTTCTTGAGGACGGGACGAACTGCTTCGTCGTACTGAAGGAGAGCTCTGGAAAGACCGTGGCGGATTGCGCCTGCCTGACCTGTTACGCCACCGCCGTTTACGCGGCAGATGATGTCGAACTTTTCAGTTGTGCCTGTGAGTTCGAGGGGCTGGCGAACGATAAGCTTGAGTGTATCAAGACCGAAGTAATCGTCGATTGAACGGTCGTTGATGATGATTTTACCTGTACCTGCATAAACACGTACACGAGCAACAGACTGCTTTCTGCGGCCTGTACCATAGAAATAAGGATTAGTTTCGTACATTATTCATTTGCCTCCCTTCGATTAAAGAGCCCACTCTTCGGGCTTCTGAGCTGCGTGCTTATGGTCTGCGCCTTTGTAGATGCGAAGGCGACCGAGAGCGTTGCGGCCAAGAGTGTTGTCCGGAATCATACCCTTAACTGCGAGCTGCATAGCAAACTCGGGCTTTGTCTTCATAAGGGTGCTGTACTTAACTTCCTTCATGTTACCGATGTAACCTGTGTGGTGGTAGTACATTTTCTGGTTGATTTTGTTACCTGTGAGAACTGCTTTTTCAGCGTTAATGATGATTACATGATCGCCGCAATCAACATTGGGTGTGAAGATAGCCTTATGCTTACCGCGAAGAAGAACAGCGGCCTGAGCAGCTACCTTACCCAGAGGCTTGCCTGCAGCGTCAAGTACATACCAGCTGCGTGTGATTTCGCTTGCTTTGGGCATATAAGTTGACATTAACTTTCCCTCCGAATTTAGATTTTTAATTTCATTGCTCGAATATACTACCACAAGCCCAAACTAATGTCAACACTTATTTTGAAAAAAATTAATTTAGCAAACGCAAGCTCCGTTTTTCTCGCGTTTGCTCCGTTTTTTATATGATTTGCTCACTTTTAATTTTTAAAAATTATTGTGTACTGTTACAAATTTCAGGGCATTTTTTCGTCTTTATGACAAATTACAGCTTATCGCTCTGTTGAAATGTTTGTCAAAACCTCCTTTTGAAAGGAAGATTCCCCCACAGTGTGGGGGAAATGTCCGCAAAGCGGACAAAGGGGGACGGCTCCGTCAGAGGTGGCATTGCGAAGCAATGACG
>JAFQBE010000029.1 GCA_017416765.1 Clostridia bacterium | reverse complement strand
CGTCATTGCTTCGCAATGCCACCTCTGACGGAGCCGTCCCCCTTTGTCCGCTTTGCGGACATTTCCCCCACACTGTGGGGGAATCTTCCTTTCAAAAGGAGGTTTTGACAAACATTTCAACAGAGCGATAAGCTGTAATTTATCGTAAAAACCGAAAACAAAAATTTTTTGCTTGATTTATATAAAATTTTGTCTTATAATTGAAGCTGTATTCAAGCGAAGGGCGGTACAGCTTTATGGAACTTCTAAAACAGCGTATTCTGGCAGACGGTAAAGTAATCGGCAACGATTGCCTTAAAGTTGACATGTTCCTTAATCACCAGATTGATGTCGGTTTGCTGAATGAAATCGGCAGGGAGTTTCATCGCCTTTTTGCAGAAAACAATATTACAAAAATAGTTACTATTGAAGCCTCCGGCATAGGGATTGCGTGCGTTGCTGCGCAGTATTTCTCTGTGCCTGTTGTTTTTGCCAAAAAGGGTGCAAATAAAAATATCGGCAATAACCTTTACACAGCCGATGTTTATTCCTTTACAAAGGGTACAACAACTACAATTGCAATTTCAAAAGATTATCTGAACGAAAAAGACCGTGTGCTTATTATTGATGATTTTATGGCTAACGGCAAAGCTGCCCACGGGCTTATCAATATCATCAACCAGGCAGGTGCAGCGGTTGAGGGTATAGGTATAGTTATAGAAAAAGGCTTTCAGTCCGGCGGCGATGCGCTGCGTTCACTCGGCTACAGAGTGGAATCGCTGGCAATAATCAAATCAATGGAAAACGGCGAAATTGTTTTTGGTTAATTATTACGGATTCAAGCAGACAGAATCTGCTTAAAATTAAAATTTTCAGGAGGTAATTTCCCATGAAAAAGTTCACAAAGCTTCTTGCTCTTCTCATGGCAGCCGCAATGATTTTCTGCTTTGCTGCATGCGGCGGCGAAGAAAAGCCTGAAGAAACAACAAACCCCGCAGGCGAAAACACTGCAGTTACAGATGTCAAGGTTGGCTTTATCTACCTTCACGATGAAAACTCAACCTATGACCTTAACTTCATCAAGGCAGCTGAAGAAGCTTGCACAAAGCTCGGCGTTGAAAAGATTGAAAAAGTCAACATTCCCGAAAGCAACGACTGCTACGAAGCAGCTGTTGACCTTGCAGACCGCGGCTGCGATATCATCTTCGCAGACAGCTTCGGTCACGAGCAGTACATGATTCAGGCAGCTAAGGAATTCCCGGAGGTTCAGTTCTGCCATGCTACAGGTACAATGGCTCACACAGAAAAACTTGCTAACTACCACAATGCATTTGCTTCCATTTATGAAGGCCGCTTCCTTGCAGGTGTTGCTGCAGGTATGAAGCTCAACGAAATGATTGAAGCAGGTCAATTTACAGCTGAAGAAGCAAAGATGGGTTATGTCGGTGCTTTCACATATGCTGAAGTTATCTCCGGCTACACATCCTTCTACCTTGGTGCAAAGTCCGTTTGCCCGAGCGTAACAATGGAAGTTCAGTTCACAGGCAGCTGGTACGACGAAATGGCTGAAAAGGAAGCAGCTGAAAAGCTCCTTTCCAACGGCTGTAAGCTTATCAGCCAGCACGCTGACTCAATGGGCGCTCCCACAGCTTGTGAAACAAAGGGTGTTCCCAATGTTTCCTACAACGGCAGCACAGTTGCAGCTTGCCCCAACACCTTCATCGTTTCCTCCAGAATCAACTGGGCTCCCTACTTCGAGTACATGATTAACTGCGTAGCTAACGGCGAAGAAATCGCAGTTGACTGGTGTAAGGGCTTTGATGCAGGTTCTGTTGAACTCAGCGAAATCAATGAAAAGGTTGCAGCAGCAGGCACAGCAGAAGCTATTGCAGATGCAAAGGCAAAGCTTGCTGACGGCACAATCCATGTATTTGATACTGCTACATTCACAGTAGGCGGCAAAACACTCGACAGCTACATGGCAGACGTTGATACAGATGCTGATTACACACCCGATACAGAGGTTATTGCAGACGGTTACTTCCACGAATCCGAATACCGTTCAGCTCCCTATTTTGACCTTCGTATCGACGGCATCACACTTCTTAACGAGAAGTATTAATTTCCCTTTTTAATTTAATTCAGGCGGAGCTTAAAACCCTCCGCCTGTTTTTGAATTATGAATTAAGAATTATGAATTAAGAATTAAAGGATGAAGGTTTTGCTCTTATAATTCCTAATTCCTAATTCCTAATTCCGAATTGATTTGGAGGTATACCACGTGGGCGCACAAGCTGCAATAGAACTTAAAAACATTACAAAAACCTTTGGCAGCGTCGTAGCCAACAAGAATGTTTCGCTGACGGTAAACCGCGGCGAAATTCTTTCCATTCTCGGCGAAAACGGCAGCGGCAAAACAACCCTCATGAATATGATTTCGGGCATCTATTTTCCCGACCACGGCCATATTCTTATCGACGGTAAAGAGGTAGTTATCCGCTCTCCGAGGGATGCGTTTGAATATAAAATCGGTATGATTCATCAGCACTTCAAGCTGGTTGATGTCTTTTCCGCTGCGGAGAATATTGTTCTTGGCTTGGAGGAAAAGGGTAAATTCAATGTTAAAAAGTCGGCTGAAAAAATCCGCAGAATCAGCGAGCAGTACGGCTTTGAGCTTGACCCGAAAAAGAAGATTTACGAAATGTCCGTTTCCGAGAAGCAGACCGTTGAAATAATCAAGGTGCTTTACCGCGGTGCAGATATTTTGATTCTTGACGAGCCTACAGCCGTTCTCACTCCGCAGGAAACGCAGAAGCTTTTTGCAATTCTGCGCCGCATGAGGGACGACGGCAAAGCAATCATAATTATCACCCACAAGCTGCAGGAGGTGCTTGCACTTTCAAACCGCGTTGCCGTACTGCGCAAGGGCGAATACATCGGCACGGTAAACACCGCCGAAACGACTGAGCTGCAGCTGACGGAAATGATGGTTGGTCAGAAGGTCGATTTGAATATTGGTCGCAGCGAGCCCAAGGACCCGCAGGACAGGCTTGAGGTGAAAAACATAAGCTGCATCAACCGCGATGGCGTAAAGCTGCTTGACGATATTTCGTTTACCGTGCGTTCGGGCGAGATATTGGGCATTGCAGGCATTGCGGGCAGCGGTCAGCGTGAGCTGCTTGAATCAATCGCGGGTTTACAGCATCTCAATCAGGGTGAAATACTTTACCACAACCCCAAAACGGGCAAAACGGATAACCTGCGCGATAAAACCCCCATTCAGATACGCGATATGGGCGTGCGCCTTTCCTTCGTTCCCGAGGACAGACTCGGCATGGGTCTTGTAGGCAACATGGATATTGTTGATAACATGATGCTGCGCAGCTACCGCAAGGGTAAAACAGCCTTCCTTGAACGCAAAAAGCCCAAGGATTTAGCAAAAAAGATTATTGAAGAGCTGAATGTTGTAACACCCGATGCGAATACCCCTGTCCGCCGTCTTTCAGGCGGTAATGTTCAGAAGGTTCTGGTAGGCCGCGAAATAGCCGCATCGCCTACGGTGCTTATGGTAGCTTACCCTGTAAGAGGTCTTGATATTAATTCTTCATACCTTATTTATAACCTGCTCAATGAGCAGAAGGAAAACGGTGTAGCCGTAATTTTCGTCGGCGAAGACCTTGATGTTCTTGTAGAGCTGTGCGACAGAATTATGGTTGTCAGCTCAGGCAGAATTTCCGGCACCGTTGATGCAAGGAACACAACCAAGGAAGAAATAGGCTTCCTGATGACAAAGAATAACGGAGGTGACGGCAATGAGTAATAACGCAAAGGCTGTGCGTGAACCGCTTTTTCATATTGCAAAGCGCGATGCGATGCCGTTCTGGAAATCTTGGCTTGTCCGTATTCTTTCGGTTGTTGCGGCGCTTGTTGCCTGCGCAGCTGTAACTGTTCTTCTCACGGGTGAAAACCCGATTCAGGTTTATGTAACAATGATTGACGGTGCAATCGGCACCGAGCGCAGAATTTGGTCGCTGCTTCAGAATACGGCAATGCTGCTGTGCGTTTCGCTTGCGGTAACACCTGCGTTCAAAATGAAATTCTGGAACATCGGTGCAGAGGGTCAGGTGCTTATGGGCGGCCTTGCAACAGCTGCCTGCATGATTCTTTTCGGCGATAAGCTTTCGCCCCCGCTGCTGATGCTTGTAATGATTATCACGAGCGTTCTTGCCGGCGCAATCTGGGGCTTTATTCCCGCGTTTTTCAAGGCAAACTGGAACACCAACGAAACACTGTTTACGCTGATGATGAACTATATTGCAATGCAGATTGTTTCGTTCTTTACTTATAAATGGTCCGTTCCCAAGGGCTCGGGTCAGATTGGTGTTATCAACGCAAACACACAGGCAGGCTGGATTCCGGCACTTGGCGGCAAGGCATACCTGCTCAATATTCTTATTGTTCTTGCGCTTACAATAGCAATGTATGTATACCTTAAATACAGCAAGCACGGCTATGAAATTGCCGTTGTAGGTGAAAGCGAAAACACAGCAAAATATATAGGCATAAATGTTAAAAAGGTAATTATCCGCACCGTTATTCTTTCAGGTGCGCTGTGCGGCATTGCAGGTCTGCTCCTTGTAAGCGGTACGGACCACACAATTACCCGACATACTGTTGCAGGCAGGGGCTTCACCGCAATTATGGTTTCCTGGCTTGCAAAGTTCAACCCCGTATTTATGATTCTTACTTCTTTCCTTATTGTTTTCCTGCAGAAGGGTGCAACGGAAATTTCTACAATTTTCGGTCTGAACGATTCGTTCTCCGAAATTATTACGGGTATAATTATCTTCTTCATTATCGGCAGTGAGTTTTTCGTAAACTACACCATAAAATTCCGTGAGAAGGAGGCGAACAAATAATGATTATTGCATTTATACAGCGTGCTATTGTTCAGGGTATACCACTTTTGTTCGGCTCAACCGGTGAAATTCTTACGGAAAAAAGCGGTAACCTCAACCTCGGTACTGCAGGCGTAATGTATGTCGGCGGCATTTCGGGCGTTATCGGTGCTTTCCTTTACGAAAGCTCGGTTGAAACGGTCAACCCCGTTCTGGCGGTGCTTATTCCGATACTTGCCTGTATTTTAGGCTCGCTTTTAATGGGTCTTATTTATTCGTTCCTTACAGTTACATTAAGAGCAAATCAGAATGTAACCGGTCTTGCGCTGACTACCTTCGGCGTCGGTGTCGGCAACTTTTTCGGCGGCTCGCTTATAAAGCTGACCGATTCGGATTTGCCTTCAATTACACTTACGCAGACAAGCAACTGCTTTAAAACAACCATTCCCTTTGCGGATAAGCTCGGTTGGTTCGGCGATATTTTCCTGACCTATAGCTTCCTTGCTTATGTTGCAATTGCGGTTGCGCTTGCTGTTTCCTTCTGGTTCAACCGCACGCGTTCGGGTCTTTCCCTGCGCGCGGTAGGCGAAAACCCCGCCACAGCGGATGCGGCAGGTATAAGCGTAAGCAAATACAAGTACCTCTCAACCTGCGTTGGCAGCATAATTGCAGGCTTCGGCGGTCTTTACTATGTTATGGACTATGCCTGCGGCATCTGGTCAAACGATGCGTTTGGCGACCGCGGCTGGCTTGCAATTGCGCTTGTTATTTTTGCAATATGGCGCCCGAATATGAGCATTATCGGCTCAATCGTTTTCGGCGGTCTGCTTATTGTACACAACTATATCCCCGGTTTAAGCTTCAGCGGTCAGGAGCTGTTTAAAATGGCTCCGTATGTTGTAACTATTCTCGTGCTTATTGTTATCAGCATGCGTCAGAAGCGCGAAAATCAGCCCCCCGCAAGCCTGGGACTTTCGTATTTCAGAGAAGAAAGATAACTGAAATAAATGAAAAATTAAAAATGGAAAATTGTTGGTGGGCTGCGTCCATACCCGAATTTAAGCAAAAACGGAACTTTATTATCTCATATTTATTATCTTTTATCTCTTATCTCGCACACAGCGTTAATATAATTCAGATAAAAAAACTAATAGATAATAATTACAAAATTCGGAGCGCAGCGACCCTTAATTTTTCATTTTACATTTTCAATTTTTTACATTAACCGTAGGGGCGATTCACGAATCGCCCGCCGTAAAAGTGATATGTCGGTTAATTTCGGGCGATTCGTGAATCGCCCCTACAAAGATAATCGTTTCAGTGAACCTTAATTTAAAAACAACGCATTTAGCCCTGCTTTATCGGCAGGGTAAATGCTCCGTTGGTCAGTTGTGTGGCAACCCGGGAGACACTTTCTGTTTCGGGTTTTGATTGCTTCGCTGCATAGGGACATGCCGTGTGAGTTTTTGTTTGGCAACAGAGAGCTAAGCATTTATAACATCAAATTTGGTGTGGTTATATGATAACATCATTTTTGATGTCTGTCAACAGTTTTTTTAAATAATTTTAAAAAGCAAGGAATAAAAATGAATAGATTAAAAGAATTAAGAGAAGATGCAAAAATCAGTCAGAAACAATTAAGCGAATATCTTGGTATGGAACAACAACATTACAGCCGTTATGAAGTAGGCAAAGTAAAAATCAATGTTGAGATTGTGAAAAAATTAGCAAGATTTTATAACATATCAGCCGATTATATTCTTGAACTTACCGATGAAAAAAGACCGCTGAAATGAAAGAGAAAAATGATTTGCCGCAAAGAAAAATCATAAGGCTCAAAAATTATGATTACAGCAAACCCGGTGTATATTTTCTGACTCTCTGTACCCATAACCGCAAATGTATATTGTCCGATGTCATCGTAGGGGCGATTCACGAATCGCCCGAAATACAGTTGACCGCCAGCGGCAAAGCTGTTGAAGAAGTAATGGCGTTGATACCCGGCAGATTTAATGTGGAAATACATAATTACAAAATTATGCCAAACCATATACATTTGTTGTTGGAAATTAAAGCGGATGAAATCTTGCGGGCGATTCGTGAATCGCCCCTACAAGGTCGCAAAGTAACCGACAAAATTGTGGGTTATCTGAAAATGAATTCTTCAAAAAAGATTCATTGTTTTTATCCCGATAAAAACATATGGCAAAGGTCTTATCACGACCATATAATCAGGGATGAAAACGATTTTCTGAATATATGGAATTATATTGAATACAACCAATGTAAATGGCAAAGTGACAAATATTACAGCGGTTAATCCGTGCGGGCGATTCGTGAATCGCCCGCTTTTTATAAGCAATATAGTTCTGCGTTCTGCACTCTGCATTCTGCACTAAAAAAGACCTCCCGCAGGAGGTCTTTTTTTACTTGGATTGGTCGTAATTGCAAACTACTATTTCGCAATCGAATTCTGCTTTGCTTTTTTCGCCGTACCAATAAATGCCGAATGAGCGACTGCCGTCAAACGCGCTGTAGAACATAGCGACAGAATCGGGTTCGCTTTCGGGTATGTTGGCGCGGCTGTTTTTATCCGTAAAGCCTGCGCTTTCAATTTCTTTTATATAGTTAAGAAATTCGCGGTAGCTGAAGCTGTTGAGCCTTATTACGAATCGTTTGCCTTTTTCGGTTTTAAATTCCTGCGCGTTGCTTATGTGCCTTTTTGCAGGGGCAGGTATGCCGTCAACTGTTTTGTCGGCAGGCCATTGCGGCTTTTCACCCATAAAAATCGCCGTTTCGCGTTCGGTTGTCGGCTGAATATCATCCTTTGCAGTGGTGGGTGTAGCGGTGGTGATAATATCAGTCTGCGCTTCAACAAAAGGCTCTACCGTGGTAGTTTCCTGCGTGGAAGCATCGGAGCTTTCGCTTTCTTGGGTTGTCACTCCCATGGGTGGGAAAAATTTATCCCAATACCGTATGCCGAGGAAGGCAAGCACAATCACGATAACCGCAATAGTGGCAATAATAATTTTAGTTTTCATTGTTGTTCAGCTTTTCGAGCGACTGCATTTTGAGGTATGCGTTGATGAAGCCGTCGAGGTCTCCGTCCATAACAGCGTTGATGTTACCCATTTCGTAGCCTGTTCTGTGGTCCTTTGCAAGGGTGTAGGGCATGAAAACATAGGAGCGAATCTGGCTGCCCCAAGCGATATCCTTCTGTACGCCCTTGATGTCTTCAATCTTGTCAAGGTGTTCTCTTTCCTTGATTTCAAGCAGCTTTGATTTGAGCATACGAAGTGCAACCTCGCGGTTCTGTACCTGGCTGCGTTCTACCTGACATGAGGTTACAATACCTGTGGGGATATGGGTAAGACGGACTGCGGATGAGGTCTTGTTAACCTTCTGTCCGCCTGCACCGCTGGCGCGGTAAACGTCCATTTTAACATCGTCCATGTTGAGGTCAATTTCAATTGTGTCGTCAATTTCGGGCATAACTTCAAGGGAAGCGAAGGACGTGTGGCGTCTGCCGGAAGCGTCAAACGGTGAGCAGCGTACAAGCCTGTGAACGCCGTTTTCGCTCTTCATGTAGCCGTATGCGTTTTCGCCTTCGATATGGAGAACGGCTGATTTAAGGCCTGCTTCGTCGCCGTCAAGGAAGTCGGGCATGGTTACCTTGTAGCCGTGCTGTGTACCCCACTGTGTGTACATACGCACAAGCATTGATGCCCAGTCCTGTGCCTCTGTGCCGCCGGCACCTGCGTGGAAGGTAAGAATTGCGTTCTTGCTGTCATATTCGCCGCTGAGCAGGGTGCTGAGCGTTTGCTTGTCAAGCTCTTTCTTGATTGCGTCAACGCTTTCGCGGCAGTCGGGGAACATGGATTCGTCCTCTTCCTCGTTTGAAAGCTCAATCATAACAAGGGTGTCCTCGTAATCCGTGTTGAGCTTTTCATATGCCTGAACCTTATTTTTAAGCCCCGCCATCTGCTGCAACACCTTCTGGGAATTTTTCATATCGTCCCAGAAATCGGGCGCAGCACTCTGTTCCTCGAGTACGGCAATTTCCTTTTTCATGTCTTCAAGACCGAGTGCTTCTGCAAGCTCATCAAGCGGTTTTCTGCATTCGAGCAGCTCAAGTCGGAGTTCTTCATATTGAAGCATAGGTATATCCTTTCCCGGCAGAAAGCTCTGCCTTATTGGTTTGCATAAAATTTCATTATATATATTAATACATTTTTCCATATAAGTAAAGTATATAAAACCAAAGTTGAAAAAATTTTATAAATCTTTAAAATTTATTGCATATAAACATTGAAATTATGTGTTATTTTGTGTAAAATGTTAGTGTGTATAGTTATGTATACGCAAGAAAGGTTAGATAGTAAATGAGATACTTGTCAGAAAGCTGCCCGTACTGCGGCGTTGCATTCGATGCGAATGACGATATAGTTGTCTGCCCCGAATGCGGTACACCGCACCACCGCGCATGCTGGCGCGCACACGGCGAGTGTGCAAACACCGAAAAGCATGCCGAGGGCTATGTTTGGCAAAAGGCTGCTGAGGCACAAAAGCCCGAGCCTGAGCCCGAAAAAGAAAAGCAAGCACCTGCGGAAGACCCCGGCAAAAAAAGCCTTGATATAGTCTGCCCCGATTGCGGTAAGGTGAGCCCCAACGGTACGCTGCGCTGCCCGGATTGCGGTGCGCTGCTTATTCCGTTCAACCCCATGGGCGGTGAGCCGCCAATAGCGCAGTTTATGCCCGGCTTTGACCCGAATGAAGAAATAGGCGAAATCAAAAGCGGCGATGTTGCGCTTTACTGCCGTGTCAGCGGCGCAAGATATATAAAAGCGTTCAAAAGGCTGAAGGATAAGAAAAAGCTTTCGTGGAACTGGGGTGCGGCATTCTTTTCACCGTACTGGTTCTTCTACCGCAAGCTTTATAAGGCGGGCGCAATTTTCCTTGCTCTGTTTGTTGCGGTAAGCCTGTGGCTTATGCCTGTAGGCGCAAAGTTCTACGAAACCTACGAAAATGTTATTTTGGAAGCAAGGCACATGATTGAAGAGGGTGACGAAGCAGGCGCAGAAGCCATGCTGATTGAAAGCACGCCCGAAATTATGGAAGCGATGCGCCCGATGTACCTGCCGCTTACGGTTCAGTTTCTGCTGCATATAGCTGCGGCTTTTGCGGCGGACAGAATCTATTACAAAAAAGCAAAGGTCGATATTATGCGCGTGCGCAGGCAGGGGCTTGACCCGCGCAAATTTCAGCTTGAGCTGTTCAAAAAGGGTGGCACTTCGCTTGTAGGTGCTGCGCTGTCCTACTTCGGCTGTGAAGCGGTGCTTTATGCAGCGTCGTGGCTGATAAACAGATAAATTTAAAACCGAATGTTGTAATTAATATTTTCATTATATAATACATTATTATATATTAGAATTTAATTAATAAATGCTAATTTACCGAAAGGAATGTTTTAACCATGAAAATTAAGAAGGCTATTATCCCCGCAGCAGGTCTTGGCACAAGAGTTCTGCCCGCATCAAAGGCAGTTCCGAAGGAAATGCTCAACATTGTTGACAAGCCCGCTATCCAGTACATTGTTGAAGAAGCTGCCGCTGCAGGCATTGAAGATATCCTTATCATCACAAACCGCGGTAAGGGTGTTATAGAAGACCACTTCGACCACAGCTACGAGCTTGAAGACAAGCTTAAGGATAACCCCTCCAAGAAGGAACTTTACGAAGATGTTCTTGCTTGCTCTAACATAGCTAATGTTTACTTCCTGCGTCAGAAGGAAACAAAGGGTCTCGGCCACGCTATCATGTGCGCAAAGAGCTTTATCGGCAACGAGCCTTTTGCAATTCTTTACGGCGATGATGTTATCATCAACGATGAATACCCCGTAACAAAGCAGCTTGTTGATGCTTACGAAAAGACAGGCAAGGGTATTGTCGGTGTTAAGGAAGTTCCGAGAAAGGATGTTTCCAAGTACTGTTCACTCGATGTTACACCCCATGCTGACAACGAAAAGCTTATGGATGTACACGATATTATCGAAAAGCCCACAGAGGACCAGATTATGTCCTGCTTCTCAATCCTCGGCAGAGTTGTTGCACCGCCCCAGGTATTTGATTACCTTGCAGAGGACCTTGCAAACACACCCGAAGGTGAAGAGCTCTACTTCACAGATACACTTGCACGCCTCGGCAAGGAAGGCAACCTGCTTGCCCTTGATTTTGACGGTATCCGTTACGATATGGGTAACAAGCTCGGCATTATGAAGGCAAACTGCGAGGTTGCACTTAACCACAAGGAACTCGGTGAAGACTTCAAGGCTTACCTCAAGGGCCTTGTAGAAACATTCTGATTATAGTATGAAAATGAAAAAAGTATTGGCTCTGCTTTCTGCGGCGGTGTTGATTTTCAGTGTTGCAGGCTGTAAGGACAAACAGCCCGATACCAATACTACAGAGCCGGCAGAGGATACAACTCAAGAACCGGTTTCACAGCAGCACAGCGAAGAAGAAAGCACAGCTGCAACTGCACCTCCGCCGTCAAGCACGGCAGTGGTTGTTGTAACAGGCGGTAAGGAGTACGGCATCGAACAGCCCGATGTAACATCGGTTATTGAGCTTGTTCCGACCATAGCTCCGCCAAAAACGCGCGCTACTGCACCGTCAAGACCGACAACTACGGCAAAACCAACCACAACAAAGCAGGTTACCACAACCGCAAAGCCTGTTGTTATTCCAAAGCCTGAGGGTGAGCCGGACCTGGTTTACCCTGAAAAGCTGTATGTAACCGAAAACGGTGCAACGGACAGCGTTTCAATTCTGAGCAGCTCCTGCGAATACAGCGAAGAATCCGGCACATTCAGAATAACGGTTACCTTTGATATAACGGAGTATTCGGGTACAAGGCAGGGCATGTATGTGGAATATAACTGCTATGATAAGTCGGGCAAAAAGCTCAACGAAAAGCAGCTGCTTTGCTATGTGCCGCTGTCGGGTGCGGACAAAACAGTTTTCGGCTATGTGTCGGCTATAGGCAACACGGCGAAGATAGAGTTTACTAATTATAATTCAAAGTAATAATAAAGTAAAAATAATAAAAAGGTATTGCATATTTCGGGCAGCTTATAGTATAATACCCTGCGGAATGGCAGGACTACTGCGGCTTTTTATGGGTTTTAAGCAGTTTTTACAAAACTTTTGCCGATAACAGGAATAATTTTGCCCTTTTTTCGGTTCTTTTTTTGAAAAAACACTTGAAATTGATATTGAACTGTAGTATAATCCAAGTACATATTAAGTTTCCAGAAATATGTATCAAAAAACAGGAGGAATTCACTATGAAGAAACTTAGCATCATTCTTGCACTCATCATGGCTCTTTCCTGCTTCAGCGTAACAGCTTTTGCACAGGAAGAAGCAAGCTCAACAGAGCCCGCATCAGTTGAAGAATCATCTGTAGCAGAGGAATCATCTGCTCCTGCAGTTGAAGAATCATCCGCTCCCGCAGTTGAAGACGAATCATCAACAGCTCCCACTGTCAATGATGACACAACAACTACTACAGCAGCAGCTACAACAACAGTTGCTACTCCCGCAACAGTTATCGTTAACATCGTTCTCGAAAAGCTCGATGGTTCAGAAGAAAAGTTCAGCTACACATACTCAATGAAGGCTGGCACAGTTCTTACAGCAGCTGATGTTCTTGCAGCAGCTAAGAGCCGTCTTGACGAAAGCGGCAAGGCTATCCTTGACACAGAAGAATATGTTATCTCTGAAGCAGTTATCGCTGAAGATGCATACGGCAAGTACGTATTCAACAAGACAACAGTTGATGCAGGCGAAACATACGAATACACAGTATGCGCTGTTGAAATCGACGACGTTAAGAACCTTGCAGTTACAATCGGCGAGCAGCTTGCAAAGCTTGATTGGGGCGGCATCGCAAAGGCAAACGTTGCTCTTTGGAACCAGATCATCAACGGTACAAAGGCAGCAGTTGACAGCCTTGTAAACGCAGAATGGCCCACAGCTGAAGATAAGGCAGAAGCTACAGAAGCTACAACAGCAGCAGCTGAAGAAACTCCCGACACAGGTGTTTCCGCAGTAGCTGGCGCAGCAGTTGTTGTTCTTGCTCTCTCCGCTACAACAGCAGTTGTTCTTCGCAAGAAGGAAGACTAATTTAATAGTCACAACTTAACTTTAAGTTAACATTCAGCCGTCGGGGTTATCCCGACGGCTTTTTGTATAAATGTAAAATTGAAAATTGAAAGCGTAAAATTGCGGGTGGGCGTTGCCCACACCTGATTGTAAAAATATGTCATCCTGAGCGTAAGCGAAGGATCTTTTAATATTTTTAAGATTCTTCGGCTTCGCCTTAGAATGACATAACTTTTTGATAAAAAACATACAGCAGCAATCCTTTAATTGCTGCTGTAGTTCTGTGTCGCAACATAATATCCCGAAACGGGATATGTTTATTATACCTAAATGGTATAATTTTGTCAAGACTGATTTGTGAGGACAGAACATGAGATTAAAGCAGTTGCGTAAGGAAAAAGGGATATCCCAATTAAAGCTTGCGATGGATTTAAACATAAGCCAGAATACAATTAGCCGATATGAAACAGGTGTGAGGGAAGCGGATTACAAAACTCTGGTTATGTTGGCAAATTATTTTGAGGTTTCTGTTGACTATCTGTTGGAGCGAACAGATAACCCGACATTTTTACAGTAATGTTTAAAGGAATAATTGAAAAAGGAGATTTCGAAATGAAAATTATATCAACACCCAATGCACCCGCGGCTATTGGTCCGTATTCACAGGCTATGGTTACAGGCAATTTGCTTTTCACATCGGGTCAGATTGCTATAGACCCTGCAACAGGTAATGTAGTGGAGGGCGGCATTGCAGAGCAAACCGAGCAGATTATGAAAAACCTCGGTGAGGTATTAAAAGCTGCAGGAGCGTCTTTTGACAATGTGGTTAAAACAACATGCTTCCTTGCTGAAATTGCCGATTTCGCGGCATTTAACGAGGTCTACGGCAAGTATTTCACATCAAAGCCCGCACGCAGCTGCGTAGCGGTAAAAGACCTTCCCAAGGGAGTCCTTGCAGAGGTCGAGGTTATAGCAGAGCTTTAATTTAATTATACAGCAAACAGGAAGCATCAATCCCGATGCTTCCTGCTTAATTGCAGGGGCGATTTATGAATCGCCCTTTGTTTACTTTGTGAAGCTAAATTGAATTTGTTTTCAGCGTGCCGTAGGCACATTTAGCTCGTGAACGAAAATAGCTGACCGCAGGTCAATTTAGCTTTTTTACCCTTCGCAAGTGTTGCTTGACACAATCAAGCAATCTGTGCTTGGCAGATTCGGGAGTATGGTGTATAATAAAACCGAAATACGGGAGGGGATTTAATGACCACCAACGAAAAAATACAGTACTACAGAAAAAAGCTTGGGCTTTCGCAGGAGGAGCTTGGACAAAGGTTGCTTGTCAGCCGCCAGACCGTAAGCCTTTGGGAAAACGGTCAGACCGCGCCTACAATAGATAACCTTATAAGATTAAAGGATATTTTCGGTGTGACGGTCGATGAGTTGCTCGGCTGCGAAAACGAAGCGCAGGAGGAGCAGATTGTACCGAATGAAAGATACAGCTTGGAGTACACAAGGGCAGAGCTTGGCGAAATATATAAATGCATTATAAAAACATCATTCAAAAAGCCGTTAGTTTCGTTGGCTGTTTTTGCGGCTGTGCTTGCAGTATATATTTTTATTGATGCGTTTGAGGTTCTCATTGGAGTGGTTGCGGGCATTTTTGTAATCTATGCCGTTCTTATATTAAAATCATTTCTTGCACACAGAAAAGCGTGGAATAAAAGCATAGACAGGGTAGCGGAAAGCAGATATGAATACCGCGTTTTTGACGATTATTTTACTGTTGATATAAACAGGAATAACGAGCTTGTGCGAACGGAAAAAATTTTGTTTTGCGATGTCAAAAAAGCCTATGATTTCGGCGAAGAAAAATATATTATACTCGATATCAACAATCAGCTTTATATTTTGAGAAAAAATGATATTTCAAAAAACTCAGCGTTTTATATGGCGCTTTATAATTCAGCAAAGCAGCCAAATAAAAAGGAAGTTAAAAAGCTGACGGTTGCGGCAAATGTTTTCTTTGCTTTGTCGCTTGTGATTGTGGTGCTGTTTACTTCATCAAAAACTGAAGATTTCATTTTTGAAAATTTATGGATTTATCTTGCAGTGCTGCCAGTACCGGTTGTTTGTACTGTGCTTGGACTGACACTAAAAAAGAAAGGATTTAAATACAAGAAAAATATTTTTGCAGGTATATTTGCAATAATGCTATTATGCGTAAACGGTGTGCTTACCTATTCGCTTTCAGATATAGACGATTTGGTATATGAGCCGGGTGAATTTTTTTCCGAGGTTACGCACATAACTTTGCCAGAAGCAGTAGATGAGTATACCGTAAATTTTGAAGATGATACACAGCCCGAAAGCTGTGGATATATTTACAGCACAACACGAATAATTTTTGACGAATATTCGACGGATAATTTTGAAAACAGCTTCAATTATGACACACGCTGGCTTGATGAATTTCCGAAAGAGTTGAGTGAATTGCTTTCTCCGTTGGATTTTGATGAAGGGCATAAATCGGCGGACAAAGTGATGTTGTACAACCTTTATACCAACGAATTCAATGCCTTCCCACAGGACAACGGTTTATACGATTTTTTAGCAGTATTTTATCACACCAATGAAAAAATGTTGGAAATTTTTGAGTATGAGTATTCAATCACCTCGGAACAAATTGAAGAAAATCTAAAGGAGAGTATTGTGTTGACTGACCTTGAAAATGCTTTTTACACAAGGATAAAAAAAGAAATTCAAACATGGAATGCGCCGGATATTTATGCAATATCGTTCTTTGTCTGCGCAAACGAGGCGTACAGTTACAGAGGTTTTGACAATGTTGCAGAATGGGCGATAAGCTACAACACCGAAGCTGATTGCAACGATGCGGGAGCATTTGATGAGGAACGGTGGAACTATGCCTTCTGGAATCAAAATACAACATATATTATTGATCCGGAGAATCCCAACAAGCTGATTGATATGCTGTTTGATTGGTACGAGGTACAGGGGATTACAAACATCGGCGAAGAAAATGAAGATGAGATGTATGACGAAAACATGAATTATATCGGAAAGGGTCCGGGTGGCTATTATGAGTTGCTTGAAATAGCGGCTAATGTTGCAAGAAAGCTGCATGCAGAAGGTGTCATAAAAGAACAGTTTGGCAAGGATATTCCGATTATTGTTCACGAACTTGAATACTATGACCTGATTTGTGAAGTAACAAAAAAAGCAAATCCCAACGGTCAGGCAGATGTGTTCTTAAAGGCAATGGAAATGGCATTTGAAGAATTCTGAAGCGGTTCAATATTGTTAAAAAACAGGAAGCATCAATCCCGATGCTTCCTGTTTAATCGTAGGGGCGATTCACGAATCGCCCGCAATATGAATTTTATAAATTAAATGCTTTTTATTACACCGACAAGCTCGCTCGGGTGAGAAATAATTGCTGCTGCACCTTCAGCTTCAAGGGTTTCTCTGTCGCGGAAGCCCCAAAGGCAGCCGAAACAGGGGATGCCGGCATTGCGCGCGGTAATTACATCAACCTCACTGTCGCCGACATAAACTGTGGTTTCCTTGGTTGAACCGAGCAGGTTCATAACGTGCCATACGCTGTCGGGTGCGGGCTTGCGCGGAAAGAATTCGCTTCTGCCTTGAGCAAGCGTGATAAACTCGCCGAAGAAATCGGCTACCAGTGCTTTTGTAAATCCGTCACTTTTGTTGGAAACAACGGCTGTTTTATAGCCAAGTTCTTTTACCGTTGCAAGCATTTCGCGTATGCCTTCGTACGGTGCAGTTTTGTTTTGCATATTGCTGTGGTAATGTTTTTCGTATATTTCAAGGCATTGCTTTAATTCTTCTTCGCTGCTGCCCTCGGGCATGGCTTTTTTTATCAGGTAGTTTACGCTGTTGCCAACCATCATGCGCACTTCTTCGCTTGTGTGCAAAGGCTTTCCGAGCTTTTCAAGGGCGTAATTTACGCTGTCTGTCAAATCGTCAAGCGTGTTAAGCAAAGTGCCGTCAAGGTCAAAAATTACTGTATCAATCATTTTTTCTTCTTGCCGAAAAAGCCTTTCTTTTCGTCATCGTTTCCGTTGCCGGAAGGTGTTTTGTTGCCGAATGCAGCGTCGAACTCGCGCAACAAATCCTTCTGCTTGTCGGAAAGATTTTTGGGTACATTTACTATAATGCGTACAAGCTGGTCGCCCCTTGCGCGGGAATGGAGGTTCTGTATACCTCTGCCGCGCAGCTTGAACACCGTACCGGGCTGCGTACCGGCGGGTACTTCGTAACGCACCTTGCCGTCAAGCGTCGGTACCTCAATTTTATCGCCGAGTGCCGCCTGTGCAAAGCTGATTGTAACCTCACACCATACATCATAGCCGTCACGCTCAAAGAACGGGTGAGGACGCACAAGCACGGTTACATGCAAATCGCCCGAAGGACCCGCATTTATACCGCTGTTGCCTTCACCGCGGACGTTGAGTACCTGGCGGTCATCAATACCTGCGGGTATGTTAACTTCAACATTGACCTTTTTGGCTGTTGCACCCTTGCCGTGGCATTTTGAACAGGGTGTTTTTATAACCTTGCCCTTGCCGCCGCACTTGCCGCATGCCTTTGAGGTCTGAATAACGCCGAAGGGTGTGCGCTGCTGAACATTTACCTGACCTCTGCCGTGACATTCGGGACAGGTTTCGGGGCTTGTGCCTGCCGCTGCGCCGCTTCCGTGGCAATCGGGACACATTTCAACGCGGGTAAATTCAACCGTGCGCTTGCAGCCCTTTGCAGCTTCTTCAAAGGATATGGTTACCCTTGCCTGAGTGTCGCTGCCCCTGCGGGGTGCGTTCGGATTAGCCTGTCTTCCGCCGCCGAAGCCGCCGCCAAAGAAGCTGCCGAAAATATCGCCAAGGTCAAAATCCATACCGCCGAAACCGCCGCCAAAGCCGCCGCCGGGACCGCCTGCGCCGTAATTCGGGTCTACACCTGCGTGACCGAAGCGGTCATACTTTGCCTTTTTATCGGCATCGGACAGTACTTCATAGGCCTCGTTGGCTTCCTTGAATTTGTCCTCGGCTTCCTTGTCACCGGGGTGAAGGTCGGGGTGAAATTCTTTAGCCTTTTTGCGGTAGGCTTTTTTTATTTCATCATCGCTGGCTGATTTGTCAACACCCAGCACTTCGTAATAATCTCGTTTATCTGCCAAGGTAGTTCCTCTTTCTTAACCGTATGCAAAAGAAAAGCATACGGCGGGGGCAAGCCCCCGCCCTACGGTTAATTGTATTTTGGATTATTCGTTTACATCTTCAAAGGGTGCATCGTAGTAGCCGTCGGCAGCGCCTGCACCTGCATCATATGCGCCTGCGTCGGGACCTGCTGCGCCGCCCTGTGCAGCCTGCTGTGCTGCTGCAGCTTCCTGGTAAAGGCGAACTGAAATATCGTTGAACTGCTTTGTAAGCTCTTCCTGACGGGACTTGATAAGGTTCATATCTTCACCCTTGAGAGCTTCTTTAAGTGCGTCAATCTTTGCTGTAAGCTCGCTCTTTTCTGCTTCGGAGAACTTGTCGCCGTTTTCGTTAATCATCTTTTCGCTCTGGTAAACCATCTGGTCTGCGTTGTTGCGTGTGTCGATTTCTTCACGGCGCTTCTTGTCTTCCTCTGCGAAAGCTGCCGCTTCGTTAACAGCCTTTTCGATGTCTTCCTTGGACATGTTGGAGGAAGCTGTGATGGAGATTGACTGTTCCTTGTTTGTGCCAAGGTCCTTTGCGGAAACATGAACAATACCGTTAGCGTCGATATCAAATGTTACCTCAATCTGGGGTACACCGCGGGGAGCGGGCATAATGCCGTCAAGGTGGAACACACCGAGAGTTTTGTTATCTCTTGCAAATTCTCTTTCGCCCTGAAGAACATGAACTTCAACAGAGGGCTGATTGTCAGCAGCTGTGGAGAAAATCTGGCTCTTCTTTACGGGGATAGTTGTGTTGCGTTCAATAATCTTTGTATTGATGCCGCCCATTGTTTCAATACCGAGTGAAAGGGGAGTGACATCAAGAAGGAGCATGCCCTTGACCTCGCCGCCAAGAACACCTGCCTGGAGTGCTGCACCGATTGCAACGCACTCGTCGGGGTTGATGCCCTTGAAGGGTTCTTTGCCGAGGTACTTCTGAACAGCTTCCTGAACAGCAGGAATTCTGGAAGAACCGCCGACCATGAGAACCTTGTCAATTTCGCCGATGGAAAGACCGGAGTCAGAAATAGCCTGACGGACGGGCTTCATTGTAGCTTCAACAAGGTCTGCTGTCATTTCGTTGAACTTTGCGCGTGTAAGTGTTGTTTCAAGGTGCTTGGGACCTGTAGCATCAGCTGTGATGAAGGGAAGTGAAATTGCAGAGGTTGTAACGCCGGAAAGCTCAATCTTTGCCTTTTCTGCTGCTTCCTTCAGACGCTGCATAGCCATCTTGTCGCCGCGAAGGTCGATGCCCTGGTCAGCCTTGAAGCCGTCTGCAAGCCAGTCAATAATTCTCTGGTCGAAATCGTCACCGCCAAGACGGTTGTTACCTGCTGTAGCAAGAACCTCCTGAACGCCGTCGCCCATTTCAATGATTGAAACGTCGAATGTACCGCCGCCAAGGTCATAAACCATAACCTTCTGGTCATTTTCCTTGTCAATGCCGTATGCAAGGGCAGCTGCTGTGGGTTCGTTGATGATACGCTTTACTTCAAGACCTGCAATGCGGCCTGCGTCCTTTGTTGCCTGACGCTGTGCGTCGGTAAAGTATGCGGGAACGGTGATAACAGCCTCTGTTACCTTGTCGCCAAGGTAAGCTTCAGCGTCTGCCTTGAGTTTCTGAAGAACCATTGCGGAAATTTCCTGGGGTGTGAAGCGCTTGTCATCAATTTTTACGCCGAAATCTGTACCCATCTGGCGCTTGATGGAAGCGATTGTTCTGTCGGGGTTTGTGATAGCCTGACGCTTTGCAACCTGACCTACCATTCTTTCGCCGTCCTTGCTGAAAGCAACAACGGAGGGTGTGGTGCGTGCGCCTTCTGCGTTAGCAATAACTACGGGTTCGCCGCCTTCGATAACTGCTACACATGAGTTTGTTGTACCTAAGTCGATACCGATTACCTTTGCCATAATTTGTATTACTCCTTTAGTAAATAGTCTTTAATATATTGTTGGTTAATTTTTTACTGTTTAGTTGGCTACCTGTACTGTTGCACAGCGGATTATTTTGTCGCCGAGCTTGTAGCCCTTTGAAAATACCTGAGCTACTACGCTTTCGCCATAGTCTTCGCTGTCAATATGCATTACTGCGTTGTGCTTTTGCGGGTCGAATGCTTCACCGGCTTCGCCGAAGGGCTCAACACCGAGCTTTTTGAAAATATCGCCGAGCTGTGTGAATATCATTTCAATACCCTTGCTGTAGCTTTCAAGGTCGGTTGTGTTGTTTGCCAGCGCACGCTCGAAATTATCAAGCACCGGCAGCAGCTCGCCGAGGATGTAAGCCTTGATATCGCCGTTGAGTGCTTCCTTTTCGCGCTGTGTGCGCTTGCGGTAGTTGTCGTACTCTGCGGCAAGGCGGAGGTACTGCTCCTGCTGCTGTTCAAGCTGAGCCTGAATTTCAGCGGCTTTGTCCTTTTTCTTTGCCTTTTTTTCTTTCTTTTCTTCTTTGGTTTCTTCCTGAACTTCGTTTTCGGTCAGGTTTTCTTTTTCAGACATTTTCTCTTTTACTTCCTTTCCTTATATATCAATCTTCGATTGTTTCGCTTAACATATTGCCTACAAGGCTTGAAACAAACTGCATATAGGGTATCAGCTTTGCGTAGTTGAGCCTTGTCGGACCTATAATTCCCAGCGCACCGCTGCGTGAACCGTTCACATCATAGTGCGAAATAATAACGCTGGAATTTGCAAGCTGCTTGTATTCGTTTTCAGAACCGATTTTTATATCAATATCTTTAACGCCGGACATCAGCTTTGCTATCGGGTCGCCCTTGCGTAAAAATTCCATAAGCTCAATTACATTATTGCCAAGCTCGCGGTGGTTGAAGAGATTGGACTGACCTTCGAGCAACACATCTGAACTCAAAGCATCGTTTGCAAGGTCTGCAAGCGTTACAAAAAACGGTGACATTTCAAGCGCGTGCTCTCCAAGGCTTGCAACAAGCGTTTGCAGCATTACCGTGCCGATTTCTTCAAGGGGTTTGCCGATGAATTGGGAAGAACAGACATTGTAAAAGCGTTCAACCGTATGCGGAGTAATCGGCATATCGCTGCGGCATGCCTTGCTTTTGAGCGTGCCGGCGGAGGTGAGCAGAACTATCATTGCCGTTCTGCTGCCTACAGGAACAATTTCTGCCCTGCGTACAGTTGCCTTATCACCGGTAGGCATAGTGGAAACTGCGGCACAGCCCGTCAGCTTCGCGATAACCTCGCCCGCTTTTTCAAGCAGCTGTTCGGGGTCGCCCCTGCCTGCGGCAACCGATTTTTCAATTGATTTGCGGTCGGCTTCGCTGGGCTCAAGGCGGTTCATCAGCTTATCAATATAATATCTGTAGCCGAGTGTTGTGGGAACGCGGCCTGCGGAAGTGTGCGGCTGTTCAAGGTAGCCCATTTCAGCAAGGTCCGCCATTTCGTTTCGAATGGTTGCGGAGGAAACGGAAATATCAAGCTCATTAAGCAGGTTTTTTGAACCAACAGGCTCGCCTGTACGGATATAGCTTTCAACAACGGCTGCAAGAATTTTTTGCTTGCGTTCGGTCATTTCCATTTGCGCTCACACTCCTTTTTCGATACTCTGCTAATTTTAGCACTCGATAAATAAGAGTGCTAACAACACCTTAATAATATATCCGTTTTCCATAATTGTCAATACCTTTAAGGTAATTTTTTACAGAAAACGGAGAAATTACAGTTTGTCGAGCCAATTAGGAATTAAGAATTCGGAATTAGGAATTAAAGGGTGGGCTTCGCCCACACCCAATTATATACTTATATTTTCGGGTGCGGGTGTCCCGCCAACAATTCCTAACTCATAATTCCTAATTCCTAATTTTTATCTGTCATCAAACAGATAAACTGTAATTTACAATCATCTCCACGCATTGTTCGGGTGTCAGTCCTGCGCAGTCGAGTGTGAAATCGGCATAATGTTCGTATAGCAGTGTGCGTTCGCGGTAAAGGTCGGCAAGGGTTGTGCCGTTTTTCATGGCAACACCGCGGGTTTTAATATCGGCTATTCTGCTTTCAAGCTCTGCAAGGGGCAGCTTTAAATAAACAAAAATGCTGTTTTCTTTCAGCTTTTGCATTGCTTCTGTGCCGTAAACGGCGCTGCCGCCCGTTGCGATAACGCTGTTTTCAAAATTAACGGCAAGAATACAGTCATTTTCTATTTCAAGAAAGCCGTCTATACCTTTTTCGTCAATAATATCGCACAGACTTTTATGGAATTTGTTCTGAATAATAAGGTCGGTATCTACAAAAGAATACAGCAGGCTTTTTGCAAGCAGAACACCTATAGTGCTTTTGCCCGCACCGGGCATACCGATTAATACAATATTTTTCATAAAGATATCCTTCTGTAATTATAATATAAAGATTTTATCATTAATAAACAGTTGAGTCAACATCTGCTACAGATAATAAATATTGATATAATAACCAATTTTTTTGCAAATAATTATGATTTATTCTGCTTTGTGTCGGGTTGACGAAAAAACGGGTTTATGTTAAAATCAAACCGTAAAGAAAAGTTAATAGTAAAACCTCTGACGAAAACAGGTGTTGTGCGTGGAAATAACCACGGTGAGGTTTACAAATAATGTTAGCCGATCGTCTGGGCAGCACTTCGTTTGAAGTGTTGGCCCTTTATTTTTTATTTTGGTTAAATTTTTCTTATATAGAAATTCAAAGGAAAGGTGATTAGTTATGTTTGAACAGTGGCTTGGCTTTAATGCCGGCAAGTGGCAGGATGAGATTAATGTACGCGATTTTATTCAGCTCAACTACACCCCTTACGAGGGTGACGAGAGCTTTCTTGAAGGTCCGACAGACCGCACAAAGGCAGTATATGCAAAGTTTGATGCGCTTCTTAAAGAGGAGCAGGAAAAGGGCGGCGTTCTTGATGTTGATACAATTACCGTATCTTCATTGACTTCGTATATTCCCGGCTATCTTGACAAGGAAAACGAAATCATTGTCGGTATTCAGACGGATAAGCCCCTGCGCAGAGGTGTAAATCCCTTTGGCGGCATGAACATGGTAAGAAAAGCCTGCAAGGCTTACGGCTATGAGCTTTCTGAAGTTGTTGAGGAAGAATTCCGCTTCAGAACAACTCACAATGACGGCGTTTTCAGAGTATATAACGATGAAATCCGTGCCGCACGTCACACAGGTATTATTACAGGTCTGCCCGATGCTTACGGCAGAGGAAGAATTATCGGCGACTATCGCCGTGTTGCACTCTACGGTGTGGACAAGCTTATTGAAGAAAAGCAGAAGGATAAAGCGGCAATTGCGGCAAACGATGTGCTTGCAGAAGATATCCGCAGACTGGAAGAGCTTTATCAGCAGATTAATTTCCTCGGCAAGCTCAAGGAAATGGCTTCCCTTTACGGATTTGATATTTCACAGCCTGCAAAGGATTCAAAGGAAGCTGTGCAGTGGCTGTATTTCGGTTATCTTGGCGCAATCAAGGAGCAGAACGGTGCAGCAATGAGCCTTGGCAGAACCTCAACATTCCTTGATATTTACTTTGAACGCGACCTTAAAAACGGTACATATACAGAAACTCAGATTCAGGAAATCGTTGACGATTTCGTTATGAAGCTGCGTATGGCGCGTCACCTTCGCACACCCGAATACAACGAGCTTTTTGCAGGTGACCCGATGTGGATTACGGAAGCTATAGGCGGTATGGGTGAAGACGGCAGAACACTTGTTACAAAGAACTCCTTCCGTATTCTCAATACACTTTACAATCTTAACCCCTCTGCTGAGCCTAACATGACCGTTCTGTGGTCAACTCAGCTTCCCGCAGCGTTCAAGCGTTTCTGCGCAAAGGTAAGCTGCGATACGGATTCAATCCAGTACGAAAATGACGATGTAATGCGCCCCGTATACGGCGATGATTATGCTATTGCCTGCTGTGTTTCCGCTATGAGAGTGGGCAAGGATATGCAGTTCTTCGGCGCAAGAGCAAACCTTGTAAAGCTCCTTCTTATGAGCCTTAACGGCGGTAAGGATGAAAAAAGCGGTATGCAGGTTGCTCCCGCAGGCAAGAAGTTTGAAGGCGAATACCTTGACTACGAAACCGTTCTTGATTTGATGAATGAGTATCGTCCCTGGCTTGCAAAAACCTATGTCAAGGCAATGAACATGATTCACTATATGCACGACAAATATGCCTATGAAAAGGTTCAGATGGCTCTGCATGATACCGACGTTCACCGCTATATGGCATTCGGCGCGGCAGGTCTTTCTGTACTTTGCGACTCACTTTCCGCAATCAAGTACGCAAAGGTTAAGGTTATCCGCGATGAAAACGGACTTATAACTGATTTTGAAACTACGGGCGATTTCCCGAAATACGGCAACGATGATGACAGGGCGGATATGATAGCTAAAGAGCAGATTGAGCTGTTCTTCAACGAGCTGAAAAAAGTTCCGACCTACAGGAATGCGGAGCATACACTCTCAATCCTCACCATCACATCAAATGTTGTTTACGGCAAAAAGACGGGTAACACACCCGATGGCAGACGCGCAGGCGAGCCCTTTGCCCCCGGCGCAAACCCGATGCATGGCAGAGATGCAAACGGCGCACTTGCATCCCTCAACTCTGTTGCAAAGCTCAGCTACGAATGCTGTAAGGACGGCATTTCAAACACATTCTGCGTTGTACCTAAGGCACTCGGTGCAGACGAGGAGACACGCTACGAAAACCTCAGCAATATTATTGACGGCTACTTCAGCCAGAACGCGCAGCATATCAACATTAATGTTTTCGACCGCGAAATGCTTATTGATGCTTCCGAGCATCCCGAAAAATACCCCAACCTTACAATACGCGTTTCGGGCTACGCAGTAAACTTCCACAAGCTTTCGAAGGAACAGCAGAAGGAAGTTATCGCAAGAACCTTCCATTGCTGTATGTAAATTACAGTTTAGCGAGTTCCTCGCAAAACTGTAACAATGTAAAATGAAAAATTAAAAATGGAAAATTGTGGGAGGGCTTTGCCCTCACCCATTTGAAAATATTATTTATTATCTGACGAGAGGTTAAAAATGTTCTGAATTGAAAATTAAGATAACAGATAAGAGATAAAAAATAACAGATAATAATTGTCGGCGATTGCCGGCGGGATACCCGAATCCGAACATAGAATTCGCTGTCATTCTGAGCGTAAGCGAAGAATCTTAAAGGTTTAAAAGATCCTTCACTTCGTTCAGGATGACACTCTGTAAGGTTTCATTTTAAAATCGGAGCGAAGCGACCCTTAATTTTCCACTTTCCATTTTCAATTTTCAATTCAGGTTGACAAACTGCAATTTAAAGGGACACTTATGAACAACATTATTACCGGCAAAGTTCATTCATTCCAGAGCCTTGGTGCGGTTGACGGACCGGGGCTGCGTTTTGTTGTTTTTTTGCAGGGCTGTCCCTATACCTGCCCGTATTGCCACAACCCCGATACGAAAAGCTACAGCGGCGGCGAAGAATACACGGTAGAAGATATTGTAAAAAAAGCCTTGCGTTTCAAGCCTTATTTCGGCAAAAAGGGCGGAGTTACGCTTTCGGGTGGTGAACCGCTAGTTCAGGCTGAATTTGCTGCACAGCTTTTTGAAGCCCTGCACAAAGAGGGGATTAATACAGCCCTTGACACCGCGGGCGCATATCCTACCCAAGCGGTAAAGGCGGTTCTGCGTAACACAGATACCGTATTGTGCGATATAAAATTCCCTACCGATGAACAGTATAAAAAATATATCGGCACCTCGCTTGAAACAACACTTGCATTTGTTGAAGCGTGTAACCAAGCAGATACCGATATTGTAATACGCCATGTTATTGTACCCGGGCTTACCGACGGCGCAGATAGCGTAAAGGCTGTTGCAGCACTTGCAAAGCGTGCAAAAAATTTAAGCAAAATTGAGCTGCTGCCGTTCCATAAAATGTGTATGGAAAAATATGAGCGGCTGGGGCTTGAGTTTCCGTTGAAGGATACGCCCGAATGTGATGCAGCAACAATAGAAAAACTGAAACAGTATATACAAGATATATAAAAACGCAAAAAAATAACCCTTGGTTGATGTTTCTTCACACATTCAACCAAGGGTTATTTTTTTGAATTCTTAATATCTAACATCTTTGGGTAACCTCTCTTTCTTGGATTTTTCGCCTTCGTTTCAGTCTATGAAATTTTGGTTTTTTAACGTTCACTTCCTGTACACATACCCACTATACAGTTCTGTTTGGTTTGCCGGGATTTCAATTTATATTATCGAAGGCTATATTTCGGGGGCTCATTTGTTACGATTTATTTGAGCCTCTGGTTGTTTACCTGTACATTGGTATCACCCTTTCCTTGGCTATATAATAGCACACATTTTTTACCTTTGCAAGATGTAATTTTGTACAAAGTTCACATTTTATATTTATATATTTCGCAGATTTTAGTTACTTTGCCTTCGGAAATCCTAAAAAACTGTTGACATAAGCTGTTGACTTGTGTTATATTAAATATGTTGGGGTCGGCGATAAGCCGACGCTTTTTTGCTTTTATTACACGGTTTGCTGTTGCTTACATTTTGAAAATGAAGTATAATATACAGTAATTTCATATAGGGGGTGAGTGTGCGTGAAATTGAATGATATTCAGTTAATTACCTGCGGTATGAAAAATTCATTACACAGCTATACTCCTGTCAAATCACTGCGTTGATATTTTTAAAATGGATTTGAAATCCACAGATATTCATACGGATTCTGCTTTTGTTAAGTATCTGCATTAATAAACTTTAATCAAATGTTTGTTAACAGAAACTTGTTTAAAAGCGGATATGTTTGTTGTGTCAAAAATACATTTTAAAAATAATGGTGATTACTATATGAAAAATAAAAATACTGAAAAAATATCAAAAATAAAATATATTTTATTCCTTTTAAAACCCTATTGGAAATACGGAAAAGGTTATATTCTTACCGTTCTGTTAATGTCCGTTGTGCTTCAGCCCTTATCCGCATATCTTACAGCCCTGCTACCGCAAAAGGCAATTGATGCTGTTATAAACGATACTCCTCACAATAAAGTTATCGGCATAATAGTTATTTTCACGCTGTTTATTGTTCTTGTTTCTGCGCTGGAAAAGGTTATAAAAATGGCGTATACACAAATGACACTGGTAAAGGTAAGCAACAAAATCAAAAACGATGTTAACCAAAAAGCATTGAACACAGATTTTAAGTACTACGACAGCCCTGATTTTTTTGTTAAGTTTATTTTTGCACAGGAAAACTACCCGGTGCATGCGCAGAATGTTGTGATGATTCTTCCCGATATATTGCGCGGTATAGCAACAATGGCAGCTATGGTTTCGATTATTGCTTCTGTGGGTCCGGTTTTGCTTGGAATAACGGCACTTTTTGTTGTATTGAATGCAGTTTTGGAACTGCCCGTTATAAAGCCTACTGCCGCTTACGAAGAAAGCCTTGTTGATGCATGGCGGCCTATGGAATATTCGGGCAGGGTACTTAAAACCAAAGAAAACGCGGCTGAATTGCGTGCGTCGGGTGCCGGATTAAAGCTGCTGAATACAATTAATGCAGCAATGAACAACTTTCAGACAGTGTATAAGCAGTTCATTAAAAAGGTTGCACCCTTCCATCTTTTACAGGGCGCTGTTTCTCCCGTACAGGCGGCATGCGTACTTGTTTATATTATATTTTTTGTTATCGCGGGGGATAAAACACAAATAGGCTTATATGCATCGCTTACCGTAGCTTCAACTGCTTTGGCTTCAAGTCTGAACGATGCGGCAAGCAGTATTATGCAGATATTTCAATGCATAGCAAACGGCGAAAAGGTTGCAGAGTTTTTTGAAGCAGAATCGAAAATTGAACCGCATAAGGATAACGCTGTACCCGCTCCCGACGGAAAGTACGAAATTGAGTTTAAAAATGTTTCTTTCGGATATGAAAAAGCATCGCCGTTGTTTGAGAACTTCAATCTGCACATAAAGCCGGGACAAAGGGTAGCAATTGTAGGCGAAAACGGTGCAGGCAAATCTACTTTAACAAAACTGCTGCTGCGCTTATACGATGCAGATTACGGCGAGATACTGATTAACGGTAAAAACATTAAAGAATATGATGTTCATGGGCTAAGGCTGAACATAGGTACGGTATTTCAGGATATCCGCGTTCTTGCAATGAGCCTGCGCGACAATTTAACAGTATATAATGACGCGTCTGATGAAAAATTAATTGAAATACTTAACAGACTTGGTTTATCGGAAGTGCTCAAAAAGGCTGACGGAAATTTGGACACTATGGTTTCGCGCGAATTTACGGAAGACGGAATTGCACTTTCAGGCGGCGAAGCACAAAAGCTGATGCTTGCAAGGCTGTTTACAAAAGATTTCGGACTGTTGATACTTGATGAACCCTCATCTGCGCTTGACCCTTTATCCGAGGTTAATCTGATGCATAATATTCTTGATATATCAAACACCGCCACAACTGTTATGATTGCCCACCGCCTTTCAACCGTGCGTGATTTTGATTGTATTTATCATATTGAAAACGGCAGAATTATTGAAAGCGGCTCACATGATGAACTGATGTCCCGCAAGGGCAAATACTATCAGATGTTTGTCAAGCAAGGTGAAAATTATCAAAACGAAAGATAAAATACACATTAACGCTTTTGTCCGAAAATACTCAAAGCCCGGAGATATAAGAATTTAAGGCAGCAAAAATACCGCAGTCGGTACACGAATGTATCGACTGCGGTTATTCTTTGTCTGACAGTAGTTACAGCGTAGTAGGGGCGATTCACTTGCTCGTCCGCCATAAAAGCGATATGGCGGTAAACCCGGACTGTTTTCTTAACGCCCTTTCGAATCCCTAACTCTTTCTATAAAAAAAGAAAGCCAACCTTGATGGTATAGCTTTCCTTCTGTCTAATGGCGTATAAGACGATACCGCCCATAATATTGTATCATCGGCTGCTCAAAACAGCTGTTTATTGCGGCTTTGTTGATACAACGTTACAGTTTATGTGTTTTGAAAAACAACATATATCCACTGCAATTAATGAAAAATAGTGAAAAAATAGTGAAAATTTAATGGGGTTTTTCTTTTTGATGTGATAATGTGTTCAGCAACAATCAGTGATATGATATCCTTTATTGTTTGCTCTTGTAATTATTGTTGTAATGTATTAAAATAATCTTTAGTTAAGTTTTAATAAGTTTTTGAATCTTTTGTGATATTATTGTGAAAAAAGCAGGAGGATATGATGTATGTTTAAAAGGT
>JAFQBE010000028.1 GCA_017416765.1 Clostridia bacterium | reverse complement strand
CATCTAAAATACAATATTTTATGTGCAGTCGGATATTTATTCTCCGCAGGCATACTGCCGTATGGCAAGGAGAAAAATGTACGAATGTGCGTGAAATATTGTGTTTTAGACAAATTCAATTGCTGTTTACAAAAGTATACTTTGTAAAACTGTTTCCTACAGATTACGGATTAATTCTTTTACATTTGCAAATCTCTTATTAGGGTCAAGGTTTATACATTTTTCAATTGTTTTTGTAAACCTGCCTTTGTAAAGCTGCTTTGACGGATGCTCACCGGTAAGCATAACATTCATAAGAATACCAAGTGCAAAAATATCCGAGCGCGGGTCAGTCTGATTAATTCCGTATTGTTCCGGCGCAGCAAAGCCTGCCGTTCCAATAAAAGAAGTATCCTGCGCTTGATAACTTTTGAAAACCCTTGCTGCATCAAAATCAATCAGTTTTACTGTACCCAAGGTATCAATCATCACATTTTCGGGCTTTATGTCGCGGTGAATTATATTGAGCGAATGCAGCGTATCCAGTGCCGAACAAACACCCCTGATAACCTCCGCCATACCCTTGGGTGTATACAACCCACCTGCCAGCACTTCAGCAACGGTTATTCCGTTTATATATTCCTCAACAACCTTACACCTACTGTCACATTTTTCAGCGCTGTAAATTTTCGGCAGATTAGGATGATTGATTTTTTTTAGCATTTCGTAAACCGCAGTATCTCCGCAAAACTCACGCACAACAATTTCAGTGTCTAAATTTTTATGCCGCAAAACTACCGCAGATTTATTATCATCATTTCGCAGAGCCTTGACAAAGCTGAATTGCTCTGCAATAATCAAATTGAAATCACTTTGCAAATAATCACCTCCCAAGGAGTTTTACACTATGACCAAAGCCACTTCCGAACTCATGGACGAGCTTATGAAAGCACACAGCATTGGCGATTACCTTAAAGCCAACAGCGACTATCTGATCAGCTCCGAGCTGCCAACTTACCTTTCAAATATACTGGAAAAGAAGGGCTTAGTCAAGTCGGCCGTTATCAAGAAATCGGAACTTAGCGAGGTTATGGGCTACCAGATTTTTTCCGGAGTACGCAAGCCCTCGCGTGATTCGCTGATATGCCTGTGTGTAGCGTTGGAACTGAATACGGACGAAACTCAAACCCTTTTAAAAGCAGCACAGTTTGCACAGCTTTACCCTAAGAATAAACGCGACTGTATTATAATAAACGGATTAGTAAATAAAAAAACCGTAGCTCAAATTAACGAACTGCTTTTCGATAACAACGAACCTACATTGAACAGATAAAGAGAAAACCCAAGCCGTTTGGCTTGGGTTTTTGGTTGCGGAGATGGGCAATATGTAATGTTCACATTTTTTCACAATAATAACTACAAAAGATGCCGAAAAGAAAAAAGTATCGTTTAAAAATCAAAAAGCATAGCGAAAACACACTATGCTTTGAATTATCGTTATTGCATTATTTCGTCTAAAGAAATCAATTCTATTGCATCTTCAGTAAGATTTGTTGGATCAGGATAAGTGGGGGTTTTTTTAGTAGACCAAAAGTATTCTAATTTGCAATTCTTTTCAATTTCTTTCAATATATGCGCAATCGCTAACAAATTGTATGAACCGTCTAGTCTAATTTGATAAAGTTCCCATTCCCATTCGGCTCGCTCTTGTTCGCTAATAGGAATTCCGTCACTAAAAATTTTAGTATCCTCTTCGGTTACATCTTCGAATATCTGCTTGGAAATTAATTTCCCCGAAAAAGCATAATCAACTCTGGCAATTATAAAAGCACGTAAAACAGATAAGCCAACAGTAATAGCTAATGATTCATTGAAAGGCCAATGAATCATTTTGCCGTTGATATCTTCCTGATAATATGCGGCATTTATTTTTTTTATCGGTTTAGTTTTTAAGATTGCAATCATCAAAGCAGCTGCTATCTTATGCCTATTAAGCACGCCATTTTCATCAAACATATAATGTTTCTTCGCATACTTTACAATATCTTCGTAATGCTCATGTAATTCATCTTTTCCACATTCTGGACATATAAGTCCGCCAACTTTAAACTGCATATGATTATAGGTAGGAATAACCAATTTATCCCAAATAATATCAAGCGTTGCTTTGTTCATTTACGTCATCCGTTCCTTTGTCAACATTTGTTAATTTCAAATATTTAGGACAAATATCATCTAATAGAATATCACCATTATGCGGCTTTGTTCTAGCATATGTTTTAGTATCCTTTATAACGCGACGATAAGCAATAATAGCTGTAATAGACAAAGCACTTAAAACAGCAATACTCGATATAGCAATGATTAAATAGTTATTCATAAAAAAATATCCTTACATTCTAGTTACTTTGACAATGTGTCAACAGTACGATTAAAAATTTGCATAACAGTTACTATGAACGGATAAGCTTTCAAAGGGATACAAACAACAGGTAAAACTATAAGTAAAACCTTTACAATAATTGGTACTCCCTGTTCCGCAGAACCAAAAGCGGAAATATAGCTTACGAGAAAAGCCACATATATGAATCCCAAAATTAAACATGCTATAAGAAAAATCAAGTGACTTTTCTTATGAATCTTTACATTCTGGAAATCATCAACAAAATTCACAAACATCGGAATAAAGTAGATTAACGCAGAGACTACTATCCAACTACTATTCTGCTCAATAATTGCTGATATATAAGATGCATATGCAGCGATAAAAAAACTTAAAGACAAAGTACTACTTAACAGCGATTTTGATGCCATTACAATATCACAACCCTTGTGTCGGATTTCATCAATTCTTCGATGCTAGTGTACACTTTTCATAGAAAAAAATCAATATGGTTATTAATATTTTGTTCAAAAAATATTCATTTCATATGTTTTTAGTGGATTTTTTTGTTGAAAACAACAATAAAAATCACAATTTTTGTTGCAATTTATTTTTACATAATATAATAAATGTCAGAAACAACCCAAAAGTTACGCAAAAGCAAAAAAATTCATAAAATATTCACATTTTGCGCTATATATAAATTACATCATAGCGTGGATGTGCGAACACCCAAAGAAAGTATTGCATAAATCCACGCTTTAGGCTCGGCGGGTACACCGTCGGTTTTTATCTTTTCCCAAAGCAAAGTAAAAACTTCTGTTATTATATCTTCTGTTTCGTTATTGTATTTTTGTAGCTTCGAACGGCAATATTTGCGGAGTGTTTCTGCATTTTCATCCCAAATTTTAGTATATTTTGCTCTCAAATCGTGCATATAATAGAACCTCTTTTCACTTGATATGAACAATTATATGCTTTATTTGTAAAAAATGCAAATTTTGTGTAACTTTTTGATGCTTTTTGTCATTATAGTAATGAGGTGAAAGATATGAAAAAAATCATTAAACTAATCAAAGCCCAAAACGAAAAATTGATCCGTGTCAAAAAAGGTACGGCAACAGCTTTACAATATAAAGCGATGATTACTCTTTTAGTGGTGGCTTTTTTAGCTTTTCTGTTAAGTGCTTTAGCTGAATTTGGAAAGATTAATTTTTTATGTCATCAAGATTATTTTATAAATCTTTGTTTAGGTATAGCCGCGAGTGCTTTGATTTCATTTTTGGCAATATTAGTTCCGTTTTTGAAAGAAAAAAGTGAAACGAAAAAAAGTTTTGAAGTTATCACAAAAAAAGCACTTATAAATCTATACTTTTTAATGCATATAGAATCTATAGACAACATTGATGATGACTGCGAATCAATAAAATTATTAGCTGAGTCCATAACTGATTTTAATAACTTTTATGAAAATATTAACTTTACATCAAAACGTTTTGATAAAATTTCCAAACAAATCAATAAAGATATTCCTAAAATAGTATCACAATTCAAGTTGGATTGTGATGCTCTTGATAAAAATTTTATAAAAATATGTTCAAAAGAGACTTTTGGTGAAGAAGAATATAAAGAAGTTATTGAACAGGTGCATGATTATATTTTAGATACATTTCAGAAAGAATTTACTTTCCCGTTTGAAATATCAGACTATGATATTTCTCGCGAATTTGAATGTAGAATATTAAGCAAGCAAAAACCTTTTTTTGACCATATAGATGATATGACAAATGAATTATTCGCTGGTCTAACAGCACAGAGGATTCGCTGTATTACTTTAGAAGTTTCGGCGAATAAAATAGAAAAAAATATCCAAAAACAAAAAGCGCTATATACTGAAGCTACTAAACCCAAAGAAGAAAAAGAATAACAAAAAAGCCGCCCATTTCCGTTTTGATTGGAAGTGAGCGGCTTTGAACTTATCGATATTTAATTTTTACACCCCGAGCAGGGTTTTCCACGATTTCAGACCGAAAATGCCGTCGGGGGTGAGGTTGTGCTGTTTCTGCCATGCTTTTACGGCGGTGCGGGTGTTATCGCCGAATTTGCCGTCAGCCTTCACACCGACAGCAGACTGGATAATTTTCGTCAGGTTGGAATATGCACAGCCCTTTTTGCATACAGCCTTTTTGGCGGCAGCTTCGGATTCTTTGCCCCATATACCATCTGCGCTAATGTCAAAACCGTCTTTGCGTGCGGCGGTCTGCCACTTCTGAACGGCAGTGTTTTTCTTCTTTGCGCCGAAGGTTGATACTTTAATCTGACTGTGACCTTTCCAAAAGCATTTCGACGATCTTCCGTCAACGTGTACGAATGTATCATACAAGCCGATACCTTTAATGCCGATGCTTTCAGCGTATTGTGCAACCTCAATGGGAGTTACACCGGGAACACGGATATCAAAAGCGATTCCCTGCATGTGTTTGGAGTTTTTGGATGCATTTTTGACGTTTGCATTATGTACCGGGCAGCGATATCCGCAATTGACAATTGTTGCTTTGCCATAATGGTCTGCAATCATCTGCAGCTTGTTTTTTACGAAATCTTCATCAATCAGCGTTTCGGTACAACAGCCCTTGCCCTTGCAATCAAACTCATACGCTTTAAAATTCTTTGACAGCTTGGTTTTGCTGCCCTTCGGATATTTCTTAACCGCCATTGTCTGCACCTTCCTCATTGAGCAGCGCAGGGTTACTCTGCCATTTATCTTTGGCGCGTTTCAGCGCAAGCTCGACCTGCTCAGTCAGCCATTCTCTATCAATCAGTTCAACAACCCTTGGGGGCAGCTTTGCAATCAGCTTGTCCATGACCGCCGAGAGCTTCAGCGCGCCCGTACCGCCGCCGAAGGTCTTTTCTGCGTCGGTAAAAAGAAGCAAACCAACCTGCGACAGTATCTTCATAGCGTAGTCCTGCGCCGCATCGAGCGCATCGGTTTCCTTGCCCTGCTTTGTGAAAGTATATCGGGCAATTGCAAGCGCGGCAAATACAATCATAAATGCCGCAAAAAACAGAATAAACACAATTAGGAATTCCTTTACATCGTTCATTTTTTCTTCTCCTTTGATTCAGAATTTTTCTTTTTGGTTTTACAGTTTTTTATCCATGCCATTGCCGTGCCTTCTGCGCCCCAAAAGGCGAAGAACGGCACAATCAACGCTTCAGGTACATCGCCTTTTACGAAGAACGCAACCACCATAAGCATGGTGAATATATGTATGGAAAGAAACATTGCGATAACGCATTTTTTTGAAAACTTCATGCAGCAACCTCACTTGTGGTACTGTTCAAGGTCGTCAATTCTGTGATTGATAACCTTGATTTTTTCTTCCTCAACCTCGTCGGCGCGTTCGAGCTTATACACTCGGTCAATGACCTGATTATGCTTTTCAACCTTTTTTTCAAGCTGTTCAATGCGGTAGTTTGTCAGCTTGGAGCTTACCAATATACCGCCGAATGTGCCGCCCAATGAACCAATTAGCGCAATAAGGGCGGTTATTATTTCTGTAGCCATTTAAAACCACACCTCCGCAATCAGCTGTATCAGCTCTGCTGGGGAGTATGTAAACAGCAGCTTAATGTAGATTTCTACGATTAAAAGAAAATGTATCATTGTGTTACCTCACTGTTACTGTGATATAAACGCACGGCAATAGACGCTGTACATAACATCTGCCATTTGTTCATATCCTTGCTGTTGCGGATGTATGCCCTCATTCGGCATATATTCCGTTTGTGTTGCCCTCGGATTTACAGGAGTTTCAACCGCACCGAAATTATATTCATTATCGTGACATTCTGTAAGCGGTACAAAGTAAAGGTTTGAATAATCTTTTAATGTGTCATATAAAAGGTTCATTGCTTTGATAAACTTACAATCCAAAGCATATTTATATTTACCTTTGTATGATGCGAAACCGTCTGTTGACTGCTGTTTGCCAAGTCCGTTTTGATTGCCTGTTAAAATTGTCATAACAACAAATATAGGAATATTTGCGTCTGTTGAACGGATATCGTCAACCATAGTTTTAATATTTCCGCTGAATGTTTCGGCGGTTGTGTTTCCAAACAGGTCATTTGTTCCCAAGAATATTTGAACAGCTGACGGATTGATACCGCTGTTTGTTTTGTAATGACTCCAAGAAAATTTTGAGCCGTCCCAAAATGGGTGAACACCCTCATTTTCAAAGTCGTAAGTTTGTGCTGTTAAATATCCTTTGCTTGTGAATCCGCTTCTGCCCTCGTGCTTCACACCCTCTGTGTTTCCTCTTGTGCCGACATAAGAAACTTTGTTTTCGGAAAGTGTTCGCACCTCATTCAGCCAATGCTTGCCATTTGTCAAGCTGTCACCAATCGGGCAGATAGAAACATTATCCGCTATTGTTCCTGTGACTATTTTTAATTTGCTCGTTTTTGAATACAGACAAGTTTCTGTATCGTCATAAATTTCAAGAATTAAATCGTAATCACCGATTAAATCTTCTGTTCCTGTAATGCTGAATTTTCGCTTTAAAGCCTTGCCAATATCACACACCCAACGGAAGTAATATTTTTCAGCCAACGGACAAATCTGATTGTTGTATATCTCAATAGTTCTGCCTGTTGCACAAATAATTTCATCAGGCATAAATGCCAATACCTTGTTTTTCTTTTCGGGTATGTATTCCGACTTCAACTGTACCTTTGAATTTGTTCCGTATTCCTCATAGGGTAAAACAACCGATGTATTTTTAACAACCGCTATATCTGTCCAACTGTCGCAGTTATTACTCAATGATATTCGGATATATGCAACTGTTTCGGGAACAGTATATACCGTAACTTTATTTGTTGAGTTGGTAATCGCACCCAATGTTTTTAATATCTGTTTGTTTGAGTCATAGGCTGCAACTCTTGAAAAAATTGCAGCATTGTTGGTAACAGAATAATTATATCTCGTACCGTTATATGTATATTGCAACGATATTTCGTCACCCACATCAACAGGAATATACTGTTCAAAATAACGGTAATTGTCATAGCTTCCGCCTGTATATATTTTGCCGTCATTGTTAAGCAAACCAACCTGTTTTGTTGAAAAGTCTAAAAGGTTGCTTGAAGGTGCAAACTCAAAAAATGTTGTCTGTTCGGGTGTTATGTTGTTTACTTCGGGTATATCAAGCGATTGCTTGATTTTTATTTCTTCGGCAGGTATTGCAGGGTTTGGCACATATCGCACTAATAGTGTTATATCGCCTGTTGTTTCGTCTGTTTCAATGTTCTCGATAACTCCACCGTTTGCCACGCTCCAATGTATAGCACCGTCAAGTGTTAAATTGCCGTGTTCGCCTTTGGTGATAAGGTCAAGAACATCTTTGTTTTCGTGTCCGTGCCTTTTTTCGTCCTTAATCGAGTATTCTTCGTCCCCGATTTTAATTTTTGATATATCAGCCATTGTTATTTACCTCTCAAAATATAATAGTTTCGTTTTCAACTGTAGGGGCTACACCGCCTGTGCTCGCTGTAATAGCAAGCGTTTCGCCCTCGACTGCCATTGAATAACCGCCACCCGATATCGGATTTTCAGCAAAGTAATTTTCAACAGCAGTTGCGATTTTTTCTTTGGTTAAGCCTGTACCGCCAAGCTGAAGCTGAATACCGGTTGACTGTGTACCGATTATGCCGGGTTCGGTAATGTCTTCGGCCCCCTCAATCGGGATATCAATCCATTTTTTAACCCCTGTCGGTGCGGTTTTATTGCCCCAATCGAGATAAAGTCTGAAATATTTTGAACCGTCAGCTTTTTGGGATATGTCGTGCGCAGAAATAGTAGCACCGTTTTGTTGGTAGAGCAGCGATTCATTGGCTACAGCGCGCCACTCCCCATCGTAAAGCATTATAATCGGCTCAAGGTGGAATACGTTAATATCGAATATATTAATGTCGATATCCTTTTCGACAGTGACCGAAGAAATATATTCATCAGGAATATTAACACTTGCAAGCGGCTCAGACAGATACGTTATTACTTTTGTTTTGTTGTTGTAATGATAAGACGAATTATAGCCTACGTTGTTTTCCTCGGTAGAAAACTCCCATTCGCCATTATCATTGAGACAAAAGATATTACACCATTGGTCAAAATCATCCTCAATTCCGCTGTAAATGCTGTTGAATTTTTCAACGGTAATTTCAATGCTGTCAAAGTGGTAGCTTACAGAAATTCTTAACCAAAGCTCTAATTTATCAGCGTTGACGCTTATCGTGTAGTTTACTTCGTTGTAATTTGTTTCGCCCGCTTTTACTAAATTCTCTAAATTAGCATAGTCAAAAATAACTGTTCTGCCACCGTCCGCTGCGGTAATTCCCGAGCGTATAAGTCTACAGGCATCACCTGTCTTTGGGTTTTCAGGCAGTGCATATACAAGAGGAATTTCGGGTGAACTTTCCGACTTTAACGAATCCTCAGTGATAGCATCAAGTATTTCTTTGTTGTGATGAGAGTGCATATGCTCCATCAGTTTATGGATTTTTGATATAATAATATCCAATAGGCTGGGGTTGCTGTCAGCTTCCTGCTCTGTGCCGCTTACGCTTTGTTCGATGTGGAAATGAACAACAGGGGATTTCATGATTTCCTGCGGCTCTGCAGTTCCTGCATCTACAACATAGCCTACAAGCTGTACATGGTGGTGACCGGCTTTAGTGAGCTGTTTTTTGAGTTTAAAGGTGAGTGTTTCCCCGGTGGGCTTAATTAAATCGGTAGGTATTTTTTTACCGTTAATGCCGAATTCGATGATTATGAAATCGCATTTCTGAAAATCTTCATCAAGCGCAAACTCCAAGACGGGGTAATTATGCTCGCCCTTTCTGCCGATTGTGCCGATATCGGCAGTTTTAAAATCAACAGTAAATTTTCGCATATGCAGCCTCCTTAATAAATGCCTACTATTTCAATCATTTTTGTTGTTGAACTGCCGGATTTATTGACGATGAATTTTTCTGAAGAAACAGTAATTTGTATAGTTATGCCCTGTACATCTATATCAACACCGCCTAATGTTCCTTTGCTCACAACTCTGTTGTTTTCGGTAATGCTGTATGTATTTGTGCTGCCGTCAATATCGCCGCGGGCAAAGGTCGGAATAACCATGTATTTTGTATCGCCGAGGCCCGCAATATTGTATCGTATTGCCAGCATAGAAAAATCAGTTATGTTGTAATTAAAAGTCTGTGATTCTATACCGCTTAAATTCCTTGCGAGCAATATATTTTTTCTGTTCAGATTTTCTATTGCTTTGGTATTTGCCGAAACATTTGCATTTGTAGTTTTTAGGTCTCCAACAAGGTCGTTGTGGCTTTTTACACGGGCAGATGCTTCACTTGAAACTGCAGTTTTACGGTCGGCGATCTCCTGCGTCAGTGCTTTGTTTACCGCGGTTAAAATGTTATTGAGCTGTGCTATGCCGGGAACAGTGCTGAAAAGTGCAATCGGTGAAGTTGCTGAAATAGATGTTGCTACAAAGGACCATAGCGGGAAGTACGCTGCTTCGGTTGCAGCTGTTATCTCACCAGATCCGGTATCAATGTTGAGCGCGTTTGCAGCTGATTCTGATGGTTGATTTTCAGATTCTAAAACAGCAAGCTGTATGGATTCAACTGATGTTTCCGTATTTTTTGAATATTGCGCGCATACTACAACTTTTTTGAAAAGTGTTTCGCTGTTGGGTGGGGTATAGCTGACGCTTTCTGTATTTTTGATACCTGCCATTCTTCCGCCCCAACTCATTACACCGCTCATTACGGTAACTTCACCGGTTGCAGGCGTTACAGTTGCGGCAAACTTATTGCCAAAATCAAAAACACAGTTTTTTTCGCTTGTAAGCGCGGATTTTGCAAAGGCTTCCAAAGCGGCGGTTATATGCGCTGTACCGCTGTTTCGTTCGTTCATGAACATATTAATAATCACGCTCCTGTTTCAAAATTCACAATGCTTGTGAATTCAGTCATTTTAAGTATTTTTGATATGATTTTTGATTTAACAAAAACCCCTGTTTCGTTTTCTCTGCCGCCAACAATGTCGCCAATATCGGCATTCAAGCTGTTTACGGTTATTGTGCAGGTTTTTGATGCAGCTAAGCTTTCATCAATTACAGCTTTCATTGCTTCGCTTGCATCTGCTGAATCGGATATGTCAATAACGCTTATTACCTCATCTGAACCCTTAATTTCTTGCTTGGTTTCCGATTGTGTACCGTCATAAAGCAAATATCTGTGACACTGGCTACCATTTTCAAGAACTCCGACAACATGGTTAATAGGCATTGTATTCACATAAATTTCAAGATTGATTTTGTCGCTGTCAAACTCATCTTCGCTATAGTCTTGAATACCTTGTGAGCCTATTTTTATTTTTTTGCTGCTTGGGTCAAAGGTAAAAGAGGGCCTGCAATTGAATGTGCTGAGCATGGTTTCAAGTTCGGTAAGGGCATTACCGTAAGCGGGTACAGTATAACTTGCCGGGATTGTTTCTCCGTTTGAAGCCGCTGCAAACTTATCCGAAAAATTCAGCTCGCTTATCAGTGTATTTATGGCCGAATCAAGCGCTGTTCCTTTTGTAAGCGTTATGTTTCGCAGGAAGTATTTCCTTGCAAACATACCGCGCCATGTGCGGCCTTCAAATGTTACGGTTTTGGTTGCTGTGTTTGGTATGTATGCGCTGATAGCTCCGCCGTATTGCGGAGCATTTTCGCAATAAAGGTAACCGCCCGGCATGTATTTTTTAAAATCTGTCAATGCAACCTGAAAGGTGAAAAGATTGTCAACTTTACCGTTTTCAAGTTCAAGGGAAAAAGCGGTTGCGCAGCCTTTATCGTTCAGATTCTCATCGGTATATATCAAATTTTCCATTTGGGATAGCTCCTTTCATCAATGAGTGTTATAAAAAATTTCTGAATATCATTGCTGTAGGAAACTCTATTAATACCCAATGGGATTTTTTCAAATACATAGCTTTCACGGTTGCGCTTACTGAATTCATTGATTTTCTCACCGTTTACGATGCGGGTTATTGTTTTTGCGCGGCTGTCAATGATAAGGCTTTCTCCTTTTTCAACATTAGTATTAACCGCATAGGTATGCCCGCCAATGATTACCGTAGGCGAATACACAGGACCTTCAAAAATTAACCTGAAATGCGTCGGACGAAGAGCAGGATTGTTTATTTCTTTAACTGCAAGCTCTGTAGGATATCCCAACGGATATCCGTGCGGATATTCTTTAATCTGATAAGTTATCGGCTCGGAATCAAGCACAATCGAAAAATCGCTTGTAAAAAGCATAGTGAAAAGCTCTTTGTACCAGCAGTTTGTGTCAGATGTTACTGTAGCTGCGACAATTTTTGCACAATTAAGCGATGTAATAATATCGAACCCGTTTATATAGCATTTGAGTGAATAGCCGTTGACAGTAAGCATTCCCGGTTCTGATGCAAGTGTATCTGTTTCAAAAATTGAAATCAGATAATCGTAATTATCAGCAGTTTCTTCTCTGTTTTTGCCCTTGATTCCAAGCTCAATGTTGTAGCTTTTTATTTCTTCATTGGTAAAAGCTGTTATTTTATTGCTTAAAACTGCCGCTGTAGTTGAAAACGAACGCAGAGCTATAGGATTGCATGTGTAAGGGCTGTTTGGGGTATTGAATTCAACTTTAATTCCAAGATGATTTGTATAATATGATGAATTACGCAACGCCGCTCACCGCCCTTTTGATTTCTCTTGTATTGTCTACATTGACGGGAATTCCGCTTTTAAGAATGCTTGCTATTTCAGCCATCTGCTGCCTGAGAGCATACATTTCAGAAGCATACTGCCCTTGAGTAACATCCAGCTTTCTTATTACAGCTTCGTTTGATTGATATTCGCCGCGGTTGTAAGCTGCCGCCTCCTGCGCTGTCAATACGCGTTCAGCTGCGTGAAGTTCAGCAATATATCCGTCAAACGGTACTGAATACAATCCATTTGCGTGTGAACCGTTGACTTTCATGTCGTTCTCGACTTCAGTTTCCTTTCCTGTCCACGCAGATTTAATTTTTGACCATATTCTTGAACCAACAGAAGCCCAATCGTAATGGATAAGAGAATCTACCAGTGCTATAATCAGTTCGGTTGCAACTCCATAGAGTTCAGGAAGCGCCATAAGAATACCCTCAATCAGCCCTTCGACAATTAATAAGGCAGAATCAATTAGCAAAGGCACATTACTAACCAAACCTGTTGCTATCTCTACAATTACACGAACTGCCATAGGTATTAGCAGGGGAAGATTTTCAGATAAAGCTTTACAAAGCGATTCAATCATAATGGGAGCTGTTGAAATGATTTCCGGTAGCGAATCCACCAAAGTATTGGCAAATGAGAATACTAAATCGAATGCTAAGTCAGTGAATTGTGGCAAAGCATTTATTATTTCTGTTAACAGAGAACTAAGCAGTGCCTTTATGATTTCATTAATTTTTGGCAAGATATCAGAAGCAAGTGAACCAACAGCATTTAACATATCAGAAATTGATTTCTCAATTTTCCCTTCTGCTCCGTTTTCACCTGAAAGCATCATTGAAAGTCCTTCGGAAAAATCACTTAAAGCTGAGCTTATCTGCGAAATAGAATTTCCTAAACCTTCGCCAAGCCCATCGTTAAGAACTAATTTTGTTTCTGTGAGCTTGTTTTTTATTATTTCAATCTGGCTTTCAAGAGTGCCGTAGCGTTTACCGGCTTCTTCAGTCAGGGCGGTGTTTTCAAGCCACGCTGCATTTGAGGTTTCAAGCGTTTTGCCTAAAATATCATCGGAAGCTGCGAGAGATAAAATTGCATTTGAAAGTCGGATTTCTGTCAAACCCATGTTTTGCAGAGTTTCAACTGCAGAGCCGCCTTTAGCATCTACTTCACTCAACCCATTAATAAACATTGACAAGCCACTTACTGCACTTTCGCCGTAGGCTTTGCGGAATTTCTCGACGCTTGTCCCAGAAACTTCCGCATATTTATTCATGTCATCAACGGCTTTCATGGCTGCACTTAGTTCTTTTGTTGTTACACTTAAATCGCCGGCTAATTCTTTGAATCCTTTTGAATTATTGCTTTGCATTAGCTGAAGTTCACGCAAAGACAAGCCGGTTTTATTAATCAGTGCAATTGATGATTCATAAGTTGCATTGGTGGTTTCGATTTTTTTCATCATTTTTGAAATAGCAGAACCACCTGCTTCAGCTTCGATACCTACAGAACTGAGCGCTGTTGCAACGGCAAGCATTTCTGATTCAGTCAATCCTACCACTTCACCCGTTGAAGCAAGGCGAGTAGTCATAGAAACAATATCCGCTTCTGTGGTTGCAAAATTATTGCCAAGGTCAACAATTGCCGAACCGAGATTTGCATACTGTTTACTGCTCATTTTCGTAATGTTTGCGAATTTTGCAAGATTTTCAGCCGCTTCGGTAGAAGTCAAGTTAGTTGATTCACCAAGTGCAATCATTGTTTCGGTAAAGGTAAGAACATCATCAGCACTAATGCCAAGCTGACCTGCAGCTTCGGCAACTTCTGAAATTTCAGTTGTTGTTGCCGGTATTTCCTGCGCTAACTGCCTTATACCTGCAGCTAAATCTGCATATGTAGTGGTTACTGTTTCATCAACAGTTTTCATAACACCGGTAAATGCACTTTCGAACTCTATACCGGTTTGAAATACATCACCTATTGCTTTAGCCACACTCTCTATTGCTTCGCCCAGCATGGTTACAGTTTCACGGGCAATATCAGCACCAAGATTTGACAAAGCACCTTTAAAAACTGTGAAACCGTCTTCGCCGGCTTTTTTTGCTTTTTTGCCAGCATTTTCGGAAGCGTCACCTAAATCTTTAAGCGTATTTTTGGTTTCGGTTACTTCGGTTTTTGCTTTTACAAGAGAGGTTTCAAAACCTTTGACTTTTCTTGAACATTCTTCATATTGCAGTTGTGCTTTGTTAAGGGCATCTGCGGCATTTTCAACTGCTTTTTCCTGCTCTTCGATTTCTTCCGAAGATGCAGAAGTACTATTTTTCAAAGCATCATACTTCTTTTGCTGTTCTTCCAAAGAATTAGTAAGCTTGGTTACTTCCGCTTTAGCTTGTGATTGATGCTCTTTCCATTCCTCTATATGCTCAGATATAAGAGAAACTTTATTGCCTTGTTCCGTTAACAGACGTGTTAACACTTCCTGTTTAGCTCTTAGTGCTTCTGTAGATGAAGCGTTATCAGCGTATTCGGCTGTAACAAGTTTCATTTGTGCTTGTACATTTTTAAGAACAGCATTGACATTTGCTAAGGCTGATTTGTATTCTTTTTCACCATCTACAACCAATTTTGCGCCAACTTTTATAACACTCAATAGTCCACCTCCTCACTTTCTGAATCGTCGGGTCTTTTTTTAATGCCGTTAAAGTAGCAATATTCATCAAATAGCGCACAAATTTGCCGAACAGTTAACCTCCACGCTTCTTTAGAAGAATAGCCGAGCAGCACCTTTGCTCTGAAAAAAAGCGTGTTAATGTCAAAGGTTACTGCTCGGCTATTGTGTTTTTTTCGGGTTCACTATTTTCAATATCAGCAAGTTCAGCATTTAGCTCATCGTCAATGTTTCCGATAGATTTATCAGCAGGCATAGATGCTCCGAGAGCTGCAAAAATAGATTTTGTAACAGTATTCAAATTGAAGCTGTCGATTCTTCTGCCGATATAGCTTTCTGTCACTTTTTCCCATATATCATCGGGATAATCTTCGTTATGTTCTTCAATAGCTTCATTGACAAGAAGAGCAATAAGCCATTTGAGTTCACTGGTTTTTTCTACGACATCGGCAAGATTATTTAAACCGCCGTATTTCCCCTGAATTTCGTCAATTACATTGAGCGTAAAAGAAATATCATAGGTTTTATCGCCTATTGTTATAGGCTGTGTATTTTTCTTTACATCGCTTTCAATTATTCTTGCTTTCATAAAAAATCAGGCGAGCCGCTCAGCAGCTCGCCGTCCCTCCTGTTCTTGATTTTGTATTTGATTACTCAGTCGGTGTAGTATAATTTGCAAGTGTTTTAAGCGCAGCGATAGCTTCAGCTGCAGTGCTGAAAGGCTTGCGCTGTCTCCATCTGTTTTTTTCACCAGTGGGATAGGCAAAACCGGAAATAGAAGGAGTTGTAAAAGTAATATTTTCGCCCTTGGTTTCTACGCTTTCAGGCGGAAGCGCAAATTTTACTTTGGGCAGCCACGTGAGTTTGTAACTGGATTTATTATTTACTATTTCACCGGTAACATAACCGTAGCCTACATATGAACCGTTGTCGTCAGTGCTATAGTCCTCGGTACCGTCTTCACCGACGGTAGTACCGAACAAAATAGGATATGCTTTTGACGGTATGGTTGTTGTGTTCAGCGTAACATCTGCACCAGTTGCTTCTTTTACATCTTCAGCTATACTGTCATCACCGTAGAGCTTTCCTTCGGTGGTTTTGGGGCTGACATCTGTTTTTATCATTTTTCCAAGAATAACAGCATCGCTATATGTTCCGTCATCTTTAAGTTTAGCAATAATAGGAAAACATGCTTTATACTGTGCCATTTTTATTCCTCCTCGTCGTTTATTACACCTTCAATTTCCGCAGAAATGATGATGTGAATATAATTCCTTTGTGGTTTTGATGCCGAAGTTCTGAATTCTTCTTTTGCAGAAATTTCTTCAGTATCTGTAATAATAAATCCGCCGCTACGTAAACAGCGGCGGATTCTCTTTTTGATTTTTTGCGGGTTTTGCTCGGTAAAGCAGTGAACTTGAACTGAGGTGATATCTATCAAATCAATATTATCACCAAATATAACAGGCCGCTCACCTGCATAATTGAATACAATGTATTCGTTTTTTTTACCGGTATAATTACCCGGACATACGGGCATATTTATCGGTTTGAGGCATTCAATTACAAGTTTGTTTATGTTCATTTGGTTTCCCTCTCATAAACTTCTTTCATTTTGCGACCTATTTCAGCCGAACAGCCGTCTATTGCCCGGGTTATAAAAGGGTCAGCAGCTTGACCTTTTCTGCCATATTGAGTTGAAACAGCTTTTTGCATGTTGGCAACTTTTACGGTTCGTCCGTTTTTTAGCTTTTTGACTTCATATCCGTCGAAAGTAATATTCCCAATGTAACCGCCTGTTTTAGCTTTCTTTGCCTTTTTGGCTCTTACGCTTTTTTTCAAAGCTCCCGTTTTAACGGGCGTTTCTGCCTGTATGGCTTTAACTGCTATGGGGGCGGCTTCGTCTATCATTTTCGGAGCGATTTCATCAACATTAGCTATTTTTGACAGCTTGTGCTGAAGCTCATTCGGAATAGAAAAACTGAATGCACCCATTTAATCTAATACCTCGCAAATAAGTCGAGAATAAATACGGTCAACAGGATGCGAACGTATAACAGTATAGATTTTACCGTTATAACGTACTTGTTCTTGATTAGAATAATCATCGGTAACAACCTTAAAAGTTATACTAACCTTTCTGCCCGCCTGCATAGCAGCGTAAAACTCATTGCGGAAAGGACTTTCGATTTCTGCAAACGCATCACTCTCTGTCACGGTCGGATTGTCGTAGCCATCATCATCCCTGTTTTCGCTGAGTTTTAACAGCGTTACTTTTTCATCAAGCATCGGTGTTGCACCTCGCTTTTACCTTGCGGTCCGAAATACGCTCTTTAATATGCATCGGTATAGGTTCACCGCTGTTGCGCTTTTCATGCATCCATGCCGCTAAGTCAGCAACAAGCATTTGGTCATCAACATCAATTTCGCTGATTTTTATACCCTTGCGAGCTAATTCCTGAATAGCTGCTCTTATCCTGGCTTCAAAAAGTGGCTTTTTTGCATCGGATGTAATGCCGATGTTAAGCTTAAAAAACATCATTATTTCATCCATTTGCATACCTCCAAAATGAAATTAGCGAGAACGGAAAAGTCCGCTCTCGCTGAAAATGTTATTAGGCAGCGTTTGCGGTATCAGGTGCAAACTCCGCTGTAGTTGTCGGTGCAACATTTTTGTAATTGAAGAGTACGAAGCCTTCGCTGACAACAGGCTTACCATCATAGCGTGCAGTACCCTTGAATACGGTCTGGTCTTCGATAAAGCGCACATGTTCGGAAGTGCCGAGAGTTGTGCCCTTCCTTTCTGCAAGGGTGTAAAGGCCGCCGAAACCGCCGCCGATATCGCCGTCGGCCATATCTTCAATTTCAATAATAGTGCCGCCGATGAAGGGCATAGTATTGCCGACCTTGCTGACCAGAGAGGCGCTCGAATCGAATTTAAGTGCTCTTTTTGCAATATCGATATGAGTTTTTCTGTTCATTACCCAGAAAACATCAGAGTTAACCGCATATTTGTTGACGGGAACGCCAAAAGCATCGGCAAGTCCGATGAAGAAATCCTCGCCTGTCTGTTCATCAAGGTCAAGAGTGAGGATGTTGCTCTCGTGCAGGTCTGTCCATGCAGGCGCATCATTACTCCAGTCATCGGGCTGTACGGTCTGTGCAAGGCGTGAGAATATGCCAAGGGGCATCTTGATACCTGTGCCGAAAAGGATAGCTTTGTCAAGTGCTTTGCCGATTGCAATGGCAATAGCTTCAAGGACGGTTGCTGCAAGATTCTCGTCGCTGTCCTCAAGCGTGCTGTTGGGAACAGGGATGAATGCACCGACCTTGTAACCATCGACCTCAAGCATACCGAATGAAATATCCATTTCGTTGAGCTTACCGACTGCTTCTGTCCAAACAGCTTCGGGAATAACGCCCGCAATGCCCTGACGTGCTTTGCCGGAAACGGGTTTGAGGTTAACATACTTTGCCAGTTTTGAGTATTGCGTGATACTTTCACGGATAAGGCCGAGATAAACCTCGGGAATAAAGAGCTCGCCGCCGTTTACGGCACGCTGCTGGCCCTTAAATTCTCTTACTCTTTCAAGGAAAGTTTTGCTTTCCTCGCTGTTGATGATAGCGGAGCGTCTCTCAAAAGAGAGTCTGCCCCAAATTGTTCTTGTGTTCATAATGGATTTTACCTCCCTGTTGTTTCTGTTTTCTGTGTTGGGCGCAGGAGTGGGATTTGAACCGCCGCCGAGAGCAGTATCGTTTTTCTGGCGCTGTTCGGTAATCTGATTTTCAATATCGACAATTTCACCCTCAAGCGTAGTTTCCTCCTGCTCAAGGTCACGGCCATTGAGTTCGGTTTCAATTTCTGCTATCTGGTCATTGATGGCTTCGATATCCTCGTCAGTCTTTGCTTCATCGAGAGATACGGCAAGTTCCTGTTCTCTTGTTTTAAAACTCTGCTTGAGCTCACGGAGCTCTTTGAGAGCTTTCTGCTTTTGCTGCAACTGTGTGCGCAGCTTGATAATTTTCAGCATCTTATAGCCTCCAGTCTTTTTTTTACTTCTGCTCGTTTATGGTCGAGCTGTCTTTTTTGAATTGCTTCATAATCGGCTTTTCTTGCCGAAACACTTGTATCGGTATATGCCGGGAAGGTTACAACAGAAACCTCGTACAGCTTTACCTTTTTGATAAGCCAGTGAACTGAACCATCGGGGCGGTGTTCGGTTTCCTCTTCAAGAATATCGAAGCCGAAGGAACACTGGTTAACATCGCCGCGCTGTACACGGTAGTATAAGTTCATTGCATCGCTGTCGTTCTGATTGACCTCAATTTCGCCCCACAAGCCCCGCTCATCAACGCACAAAGTAAGCGTTCCGGCCTTGTTTCTGCCGAGAACAAGGCGTGTTTCATGGTCGCACAGAGCACGGATATCATCACTCAGCGCACCGTCAAAGGCGTGTGGGTCGATACTTTCAGTAGCACCGGGCCACAGCTCATAGTTCTGACCGAATACGGCAAAATAACCGCTTATGTATTTCTTTTCGCCATCTTCACGGGTTTTGAAGTTGTGACCGACCAAGCAACGCACCTGCATCTGCTTTCTGTCTTTAGGCACTCTTTTCACCTCCCTGTAACAGTTTCTTCTGTTCGCCGACTTTAGCAACAGGAACATAGTTCTCAAGCACGATAAAATCGTTCATGCCTTCATTGTCAACCGGAGAATATCCGATTTCGTTTCTGCCTTCGTTGCGAGTGAGCATACCGCCGCCGACCATTTCTTTAACAAAGTTAACGGTTTCACCGATGTCATATTGCATGAGGCTCTTCGGGTTAAAACGAAAATAAAGTTTGTCCGAATAAAGTAGCTTCTTTGTAAACTCCTGCTGAATAGTCATTGCAATAGGCATAATCCTTCGAGAAATGAAATTGTTATATTCATCTTTGTTGAAGGTACCCACACCAAGCAAAAACGGCGGGATTCCGAAAACCGCTGCAACCGTACAGATGTCAAGTTTTAAACTATCCTGTATCGCCAAATCGTTAAGCGTAAGCGGCTGAACCGTTTTGATATCAATTTCGCCTGCAGGAATTAGCCACGGTTCGCCTGCTTCGGTTGTTGAAGTGTAACTGTCCAACGTCTTTTTGCGTAAATCCTTATTTTTGAGTTCTTCGGCATCTGAATTGATAGATATTATCAGACTTGGCTTCCACTTTGATTTAAGAAAAGCTGATTTTGTAGCATTTGCCTGCGCAATATTTTCTACGGTTTTGCGAAGCATCGGAGTAAAGCCGTCGCCCATATAAAAATAAGTTCCGTTCGGATTAAGCGGAATGTGCAACAGTTCATCAGGTTCAAAAATCTTGCCATCAAACATAATTTTGTAGCTGATTAAGGTTTTATTAACAGTTCTTACACTTTGATTGGGCAAAGGTATAAAATCAGAAAAATATCCTTCCGAATTGATTTTCGGAAGGACATAAGCATTACCGTACAGGCACATATCTGAAACTATACGGTGCATAAATGTTTTTCGGGTTGTTAATATGTTAGGTTCAATATCCAGCTTGCGCGAAAGCTCGTTTTTAAGGCGACCGTCACCGTTTTCTTTGTTTTCCATCAAATGCAAAGTCATTGATGAAACCAAATCAGCGATTAGATAAACACAGGACAGTACTTGTTCGTTTTTTGCAAGGCTGGTGTAACCGGGTAATATTAGCTCATCATCACCCGAAATAAAGCAATATCCGCTCACGGGAGCATCTCTTGCTTTATGCTTTTTTCTTTGAAATACCGGCAAATAAATCACCTCTGTTAATTATTAAAACCAGTCGCTAAGGCGGCTGGTTTTGCTCATATCTTCAAGCATACGAATAACAGCAAAAACAGCAGCATCGAAAACATCAATGCGCTGTTCCGGCTGTACTTTTTCATACATTATCATGTCATCTGTTTTTTCGATTGCAGATACATTGCTTACGCAATACTCAAAAGGCTCTGCGTGCAAATAGTAGAGTTTACCGCTTTTGGCTTTTTCTTCGATATATCGGAAGCCTTCAGATTTTTTGTAAAAATACTGAGGCTGGTCAACAATATCAAAGCTCTTTTGTTTCATCAGTAAAAAATATTCACGGCAGAATTTTCTATCGTGTCCTATTTGCTTTATTTTGAAGCCCGAGGTTCGCATTTTTATATACCAGTTAACCGGTTCTGCATGATTGACTGTAGGCGTATTACACATATCAAGCCAGCCGTCATCCTGCCATCCGAATAGCGGTATTCCATCTTCGTCAGCCTTTTGGTGGGCTGCAACAATCGGAAACCAACAGTGCGGAATGATGATAAGTATATCTTCATACAATCCGACAAGAGCGGTTGCTGTAAGGTCATGCATTTTTGAAAGGTCAGAACCGCCGTACCACTTAACCGGCAGCTTTGCAAGCTCATTAATTGTCCATGAATAAGCGAGGTCGCTTTTTCGAAATTCGTCCATATTGAAATAGGCTTTAATTGCCGCTGTAAATACGTTCAACGATTTTGCAAAGAAATCTTTACGCTGCTGCGGATCATTTTGTGCCTGTAAGCTATCATTGAGGATATCTTCAGGACGAATAGAAACACCGTAAGCCGGATTGGCTTTTTCATGCGTTTTGGGGTCGGTATAATCAATATTACCGTTTTTATCTTCTTCAGCTTCGCAGATGAAAATGAAATACTGCTCATCTTTGATTATTCCGTCAAGAACCTTTTTACAGTATTGCAAACGCTTATAACAAAAGCTGTTCATGTTATCGCCTGCGGTAGTAATGCCAATCATCAGCTTGTTGGTGTATGCCTTCATAGCTTCCTTGATGATGTTGTATTGCTTAGGCGATTTATAAGCATGTATTTCGTCCGCAATGGCAATGTTACAGTTTAATGAATCCTGTCTGTCAACAGATGCTGCCAGAGCCTGAATGAAAATAGAACCGCCGTCAGTAAATTCTCTATAAATACTGTGTTCCTGGTTGTTATCTCGAATACGGAAATTTTCCTCTTCACCCATGTTACAGATATTCCATTTGACGAAATCAAAGCTTTCAAGAGCCTGCTTCATGGCAGCTGCAACAATGTAAACTTTTGCGCCGCTCTTTCTGTTGAGTAAACCAAGTGCAAAGCTGAGTGCGCCTGCAAAGGTTGTTTTGATGTTTTTTCGGGGAATAAAAATGAACGCCTCTTTAAAGCGGCGTTCGTTTGTGCCTGCTTTGTAAAAACCAAGCAGGTTATAAACTATGAATTTGTGGAACGGTTCAAGTATAAACGGCTCACCGGTCAAAGGAGTACCGTCGAGCCGCTCACCCTGCTTGTGACAAAATGTAGCTTCAATAATTGAAATTACAAAATCCGCCTCATCTGTACGGAATTCATAGTCTGAATTCTTTAAATCCTTTTGAAACCGACGAACTGCTTTTTTTAGATAACCGCAAGCAAGCTTTTTTTCACCGGCTATGCTATGCACATATTCGTCAACGGTATCTTGATATTTCCCTTTTGGTTTATCCGACAAACGGTATCACCGCCCCGGAGAGTGCATTTTCAAGTTTGGATTTTTTCTTAGGATCTTGAACCTCAATACCCTCCATGATTTTAGGGTTTAACGCAAGTCGGTCAATAAGCTGTATTATATCTTTTCGCAAACTTTCAAGCGTTGAAAAAATCTGTGATTTTTTCATGCCGCCGCTTCCGCATTTTGTTTCAACCGAATAACCGGAGTTTTTGAATTTTGACATAAAATAGCTGTACTGTTCGAGTAACTCAGCAAGCAAATCAACAGTGAGGGCATATTCTTCTTTATATGTACCGAGTTTTTTCATCTGTTCTGTTATCTGTTTTTTATAAGTTTCTTTTCCCGTTATTTTAATAGGTTGATTGTACGCGATTACAAGCCCTCCCTTCAAAAAAATTTTTTCAGAACTGCCGCATGTGGAAAAAGTTACGCTGTCCGGTGAAAATGGCGCGGCGCAAAATTTCAAGAAGAGGGGGGGATATCTGCTCGCTTGAATGCTTCAACTCGTTGCTGCCATGCTTTCCCCTTGGCAGTTAGCCTGCCTGTATTTCTATCGTGCATCTCATCATGTGCAGCTTCGCTTAAAGCTATCAGGTTCCAGTCACTGTAAGCATATTCCGGGTATTGCTCAGCCGGGTAAATATGGTGTACTGTAGTAGCCGCTACTCGTTTGCCGTAACGCTTTCGCTCACGGCACAGCCAGTGGTCGCGCTTGAGTATCTTGTTGCGCTTGAGTTTCCATCGCTTTGAGTGATAATCAAACAGCATGCTTCTTGCTCCTTACTTTTCGGCCTGTCAGCTTATCAACAATCTCACCGTTCTTGTTACGTCGAAGCGCGCAGTGCGGCAATGCGCACACTATTGTATCGTTATTCCGGTCACGGTATACGCACCGTTCGCAGTGCCTTTGAATCGCAATTACGCCGCTCATGCCGCTCACCTCATTTGATAAAAGCTAAAGGAAAGCGGCTCCCTGCTGCTTTCCTCAGTATATAATCTATCACAGATTAATGAGGAAAACAGGGAAAGTTTTTATTTTTGACTTTTCCAGAATTTATTCATTTGCTTTCGCTGCGTTGTGCCGTCACCCTCTTCACCAAGTTGGCGACATACAGCAGCATATGAAAGACCTTCAATATAATGCAACCGTATAATGCAGCGTATGTTCGGGTCAGTAACAGAATCAAGCCAGCACTCAACGGCTGCCTTTTGCCGCTCAAGCGTCAGCTTCTTTTGAAGTATCTTAGCTTTGGTTTGCTTTTGCAGTTTTTTTATTTCGGTGACTGCTTCGGAATCGTCAAAGGAAAAGCCGCTCACCTTGAACACTGTAGGCAGATACGGAAACTCTGAGCTGCTGCCTTTAACCGTTTCTGTCTGTTTCCACTCTCTTTCATCTTTCAGCAGCTTATCAAGATGCTTTTCAAGAACTTCAATTTCAACCAAAGTTGCCCTGTAGGTTTCAAGCATATATTTCGTTACTCGCATAAGCACTCCTCCTTAACATACATCATCAAGCCAATCGTCATATGCATCGGGATTTACAAGCGGTTGACCTGTATCGGCTTTGACCATAATCACACTTACATACCAGTTGAGATTAAACTCATTGAATTTCTTTATGAGTTTTACAAAACGGTAGCCCTTGAATTTCTTTTCCCAGTATTCTTTATCATCAACACGCTCACGGGCAATCCGCTCAACATATCTTTTTGTAACCTTGCCGTCCTTCGGCTCTTTTACAACAGGCTGAGTAAGGTTTTTTGAATAAGCAAAGCTCTTGTTTCCGCAAGGGTCTTTAGCTATGTACTTTGCCGCTGCTTCAAATCCGAACTTTTCCGGCTGATAGCGGTTGCAATTAATGCGGTACGGCCACATTGATTCCATTGTTTCCGCGTCAAGCCCGGCAGTAGCGAACAAATGAAAATGAAAATTGAGCTGACCTTTGCGCTTGCCGCTTTTATATTCCTGACGCTCCATAACATATATGTACTTGAACGGCTCGGACAGCTTTTTGACCTTGTGCCTGAGCTTGTCCAGACGTGCGGCGGTGAATTTGCTTATATTACCTTTGCAGATTTCTTCAATCTCTGCCAGCTCGGCGGTAACTTTTTTCAGCTCGGTTTTTCTTTTGGTTTTGATTCGGCGCAGATAATTAACTATATCTCTGCGTGCCTGTTCTTCGGTCTGAGGTGCTTGCCAATCCTCATATGTCGGGTGAACAAAATAATCTGTATTATCAAAATTCGCATTAACAAGGCGAACTATTTTCTTCTTAGCTTGCGCACGGTTGTATTTTTCCTGCGCTTGTGTTGAGGGCTTTGTCTTTTTCGCCCTTGTCGGGATGCGGCGACCATCACTGAACACCGGGTAATAATCCACTTCAAGCATCGGGCCGCTTATCGTCTTTTTGTTTCTGATTTGCATTTAATCAACTCCTGCTTTAACAGCCAAGTTCGTTTATGTAATCCAGCTCCATATCTTCCGGGGAAAAATAAAGCGTGGTTCTCATCCATTGGGTAAAGTTTTCAATTCGTTCGGTGCGGCTTTTGTATTTTTCCGCAACCCACTCTATATGTGCGCCGGTAAGATTTCTGTAAACAGCTTGTACATCCAGCGCGGAAATCTTTTCATCTTTGATTTTCATAATGCAGTCCGGGTGAATTACAAACACTTTTGACATCACTCCGCATATCGCACGGTACAGTGGAAGGTAAGCAGCTCCGCCTGCAAGATTTTCAATTTCATATCTTCTTTCAAGCACTACTGCAATTTCAGGTGCAGACAGACGGACTGACTGATTTTTATTCGCATACTCTTTTGAATTCATTTTTTGCTCCTTCTCTTTTTTCGTTGATGAAATACTATACAATACAAGGCCGTCAAGCGAGCCACACTCGCCTTGATTTTTTGCCCGAAAAGGGTGTGTATAATGTATTTATATATAATAGGTTATATAGTCCTCACGGCTCTGCCGCATTTGGCAGAGCCGCTCAAGAGGGGAATTTACTGTAAATTTTATTGTTTTAATCGGTTGTCACTACGCTGTCTGCGCCCTGTACTTCGACCCAGCCGTGTTTAAGTCTTGCTTCGGCTTCTTTCATTTTGATAAGCTCATCGGTGATACTGTCACTTTTCAGCTTGTTGGCTTCAGCTTCAGCTTTTGCTGCAATAAGAGCCACATCAGCCTTTGCCTGCGCCTTTACCTTGTCTGTTTCAGCCTGTGCAATTGCTGTCTGTTTATCAAGCTCTGCCTTTTCTGCGTCCTGCTTTGCCTGTTCCTTTGCCTGTATCTTCTGCATAAGTGTTTCGTCAAGCTGAACATCAATAATAAGTGCGCTTGAAACATTGATACCGTATTCATCATTGAGCTTGGTGTTCAGATATTCGGTAATGGCCTGACCTACTTCGGCACGTTTGGTGCTATAGATTTCCATTACGGTGAACTTCGGAGTGACTTCTTTTATGTAGGCAATGATAGAGTTCTGAACCATATTTTCAACAAGTGTTTCACCGTCCATACCTCTGAAACGGTCATAAAGCCCGGTGACTTTATCCTGCATGAAATTATAATTGATTGTGAGGTTGAGTTTTACCATACCACCGTCAGCAGGTGCATCAACATGCCAGTCATCGTGCGAACTCTTGTTATAATCGGCAGGGTTGTTACTTAGGACAAGCTGCTGCTGTGAAACAGGGAATTCATCAACCTTCAAAAAAGGATTTATGAAGTGTACACCCTGCTGCAACACTTTATCCTGCACACCGTCTTTCATCGAATAAACAACACCGACCATACCTGCGCCGATGCGCTCCATTGAGGCAACACAGAAAATGCCGCCGACAAGGGAAACTGCTATTATTAATGCGATTACTGCTTTTGCTACTGTATTCATTTTTTATTCTTCTTTCTTTTTTTATTTTTTGTTCTGTCGTTTTCTATCGCCATAATTACTCTGTGTGCAACATAGGCGAAAACAAGAGCTGTTATTGCTGTCGTAAATACCGCCAGCAAAAATATTACCCACATAAGCCATCACCGCCTTTCTTATGGTTTTGAATATCGAAGGTGGTTTCGCAAAGCTGAGCAAAGGTGTTAATTTCAGCCACGAAAGTATCTTCAATTACCTTAACCGGGAATATTGCCGCAACCAGCTCAAGGCCGTTCTTGACTGCTATGTATGTTGTACCTTGTGTGCTTGTCCGCTCAAAGTATCTTATATTCTCATACGAAATATCGGATAGCGGCGCAAGGTATGCGGAATCAATAAACACAATGCCGTTCTCAGCAACAAACGCTTTTAAACAGCGTCCGCCGTAAATCAAGCTGAACTTTGTGTATTCTTCAACTTCCTTTTCTTCTTTGATGGAATCTTCGAGGTTTATGCTTTCAGGCAGGTCGGGATAACGCTTGATGTTCATTTTCGCCGACTTCTTGAAATCAATATCGTAAGCAATACATATTGTTTCTTCCGTAAAGTCCGGAAGCTCAAACAGGGGATATATTGCCGAACCGTCGGTTATCTATTGAAAATCCGGACCGTCATGTATGTGTATGCTTCCGTGTTTTTTAAATAAATCTATCGCTTTCTTTACCTTCATCTTCGTATAAATCCTTTCTTAACTCCTTTGATAATGCCTTGAGTGAACGGGCATGCATTATCATATGTGGCGGGTAATTTCGGTGATAATGGTGTTGTTCTATATCGTTAAAGTGCATGCATATAGTTACCAGCGTTTCAAGCACTTCAAACAGTACAAGCTTATAAAAGCGGATTTTCTTTTTAGCTTTTTTAAACATCGGTTTTTATTCCTTTCTTGAATTCACATTCCATTGTGCAGCTGTTACAGTCAAGCGGTTCGCCTGTGCGCTCCTGATGCAGAATGTTTATGTTGCAGTTGGGATTAATTGTTTTTTCAGCCATTATCAGCTCTCCTGTTCCAAGCTTCGATTTCCTGTTCTTCGCTTGAATGCATTTCATTAAATCCGTCGCAAAAATAACAACCTCTGTTTGTTGGAAGAACAAAATATTCACCGCAAGCATATTCAATAGACATTTCTTCGCCACATTTTGGGCACGGTTTAAGTTTACTCGACATAGTTATCACTCCAATCTATTTTTTTGCCACAATGGTGGCAATGCTTGTTTGAAAGGCTTATAAACTGTTGGCATACAGGGCAGATGAATATGGTCTTATTTTTGTAATGCGTTTCGTTACGGATTTTTATAAAAGCAGCATTAACTTTAAACGGTATAGCTTTCCGGGGTATCTGTATCGCAATTGCTTCAAGGGCTTTATGAAATGCAGCAAACAGCAGATGTTTCCCGTTTCTTATGCCAATATTGTTATTAATGAATTTGCAGATAATTTTGCCGGCTTCTTCAAAAGTCATATATAAAAAGCTCCTATGTTCTTTTCAATTTAATTTCGGGGTAATATCCGCAAAGCACAAGATGTTCAAAGCCAAGCCGCTCATCGCGGGATATAGTGAAGTGTTTCGGCTGACCTATCATTTCTTTATAAGCTTCGTAATGCGGTAGTATTTCAGGGTGATTTACCCGGATAAGATAGCCGTATTGACTTGGCTGCGGTATGTAAATTGAGTTTTTCACTTTATTGGTTTCGTAAAGCGAAGGTTTGTACGGTGTCTTTCACACTTATATCTCCTCCGAAAGATATTGCTCCCACAGCTTAATGAACATCTGATGCCGCTCACGGTCCGGTTTCCCTTTGCACCTGCGTTTTGCTTCACGCAAAGCTCTTGATTTTGCATTTTTCAAACGCTTATAGTTAAGCTGTTTCATTCAACAGCACACCTCCGTTATTCTTAAATATTTCAATTGCAATTTTTATGTTCTCCGAAGGGTTCGCAATAATTTCGGGGTTCAGTTTTGCTCTGACACAGCGAATTGCACCGATACTGCGGTCAAATCGTTCGGAAAGCTCTTTGTTGTTTTTGCCTTCATTTATCAGATGCTGAAGCTGCAACAATTCTTCCACGCTCCACAGCTTACGCTGCTTGCTATGGTGCTTTACTTTACGAGGTTCAACAGGTGTTATTCCGTTTTTGAGCAGGATATTTCTTATTGTTTCTGTTTTACAAGCGTTCAGCTGCGCCAGTATATTGATTTGCGCCCGCTGGTCCTTTGCACTTTTATACATTTCGCATATATCTGCTTCACTCATCCAAGGCATATCAGCTCACCTCATTGCATTGATTTATAAATGCACTGATAGCAGCACCAAGTTTTGCGCCAAGCTCACTATCGGCGGCAGCTATTCTGCTGTAAACTGCTTTAAGCTTTGACATGTTTTCCTGTACTGCAGCAAAAAGCACCTTGAATTCAGCAACATCGGGGCTGCTCATTTGCAACTGCTTTTTCAGTTCTTCGGCACTTTGCTGTGCTTTGGCTGCATCACGCTCGGCAGCCTGTTTTGCAAGGTTAGCAGCTTCAATTTTGCTGTTGGCATCGGCAAGTTTCTTTTCAATTTCTGCGGATGCCTCTGCTGTTGCCTTGGCTTCTGCTTCGGCCTTGAGCTTGTCCGTAACTTCCTGCGGAATTTCGGGGTTTTCTTTGAGGGCTTTGAGATTGTCTTTTGCTTTTTTCTCGGCAGCTTTGGCTTTATCAAGCTTGTCCTTGTAAGCCGCAATTTCTTTGGAGAGACTGTCCACGGTTTCGTTGAGGTCCTTTACCTTATCACGGTTATATTCAAGCATGCTTTCTGCTTTTTCCTTTTCTGCCTGAAGGTCGAGCATATCCTCAAGCTTTGCCTTGGCTTCATCACGCTCTTTTATGGCTTTTTCAAGCTCACGTGTAGACATTTCTTCAACGTTGTTTTCTTCAACAAACTGCTCACGCTCATCTTCCGGGATAGCAAGCAAACGGAGAGCTTTGGTATAAGGCAAATTCATAACTGCTTGTGAATTTGAAGAAAACAGGCTTTCTTGTGAATTTCCGTATTCTTCATACAACTTCATAAAGTTTATTGCTGTTGAGTGAGAATAATTGACTTTGTTTTTGAGCCAGTTGCCCCACTCACCATGTGGGAGAAGGGCCTTTGCTTCGGTAAGATAACCGCCGATTTCAATAGCGTATTCAAGCGCAAAGCGTTGAGCTTGTGCAGTTTTCCACTTTATTTTATTGGTTATATCCTCAATTCTGTTATCATGCGACAGCTGCTGTGAGTTCTGATTTACGATTGCGTTTTCCATTCTTTTTGACTTCCTTTCCGATGTTGTTTGTTTTGAGGTATGCAAGCCACTTTTCCTCAAATGCTTTAACCTCAGGTGTTCGAGCGCAGTTATGGCTTCCTCTGTTTTGCCTTACACGGTAAGTTTTTTCATCAAGCTCAAGTGTAAAAAACGGAGTGCCCGGGGCATCAATGTGGCGGATAAAGAATATTGCTGTTTTGCCTTCGGCATGGCTATCCGCATATGTAGCAACACAATGGTCGAGCTTTTCGCCTTCATTTATCAGCTGCTCCTCATCGGGACAAGCGGTAATCATCAGACCGGTTTCTTCGTCTGCAAAGGCGAACGGAGCAAGCTGTTTCGAGCGGGCTTTGAATTTCTTAATCAGTTCTTGGCTTTTTTCAAATTTAATCAGCGAAACAAGCTGGTCATGCTTTGCAACAAGATTCTGAGGGTATCTGTTTTTGGGGTCATCGTAGTCTATATCACGCTCTTGGCAAAGCGCCCAGTAGTCGAGCAATGTTTCGACTTCGATGCGTGATTTCAAACCCGGGTATTTTTTCTCTTGCCGCTCAAGATAATTAAAAGCTGTAATTAATGATTCGCCTGTTTCTGTAAATTCGCTGTAGCGGTATTTGAAATTTTTACTTATTTTTTCTATGTTGTCTGCCGTTACTCTGCAATCATATTTATGATAGAGTTCTAAATCCTGTATAAGCGCAAGGGAGAGGTTATTCTTCACTACGGCTCTGTATTGCTCTTTAGATAGTCTCAGCATTTCGTGCGGTCTTGCCTTTTTGAAATCGAAAGCATCAGTGTTTGTGCTGCCGCGCCAGTTTCGATAGTTATAACCTTTTGTACAGTCCTTTGCAGTGGTGAGAGCTTCATTCACAAGGTCGCTATGCCCCTGCATTACAAGGTTTTCGATGTTTGGGTGTTTCTGCCAAAGGCGAAGATAGCTTACTATCATTCTGTCGCTGCCTTTTGCAAAAATATCCAGCTTGCTGTTTTCGCAGGCGGTACCGATAAGCACTTCTTCACCAAACGGCAATATGAAATTTTCATCAACTTCGCAAAGTGTATCGTCGTATCGTTTGCGCGGTTCCCATTTGTTGTAGTATGAATAACTGTAAAAATACCTTTGGCAACCTGCCACTCTAATCAATTTTTTACCTTCCGCAATGTAAGCTTCACGCGGACGGGATTCGATTGATATTTCACCTTTTTTATTTACTGATTTTTGTAACCACCATGATATAATGCATAATTTATTTTCAATTTTCTGTACGGCAACGAAGGTTTTACAGCCGAGTTGATGACCGTCACTGTACATATCTGATATAGCTATAGCTTTTACCGGTGCGCCGCATTCAGGGCACAGCGTGTTATTGTAGCTGGTGACATGTTCGTTTGTTCTGTAATTAAAAAATCCGTATGGCGACCGTGAAAAGCAGCATGTACCGCCGGGTGTATAATCACAATAAAAACTTTCGTTGCAAGCTGTGCAATGGCAATGAACAGCTCTGTTTTTAAGCTCGGTTATGGGGTCACGTAGCCAATCAACATTCATAACTAATGCGTTTGTATCTTTCCAGTGCCGCTCAGCCATATCAAAAATGCCCTGCGGCGGTTTAATAGGCAGCATATCTGCATAATTTGTTTCTGACATATCTGCTCACCTCTCAAAGGAAATCCGACAGGTCAAGTACATTTGACTTTGTCGGTGCTTCAGATGCGGCAGGTATGCCGTAGAATTTGCGTATAATTTCATCAGCAACGTTGGGCGGACAGCATCCGCAATCACCATTTGTATGCTCACTTGCGTATTTTTTAATTTTTCGTTCACAGTTAAATAGTGACATGCTCGGGTTATCCAAGTCGGTGCTAACTATATCTGCGTTGTGTTCGCTTTCTCTGCATATATCCTTGAGCTGTTCGCCAACACACCAGACCATTGTGTTCTTTGCGCCCTGCTGGGCTTCTATCTTCTGAATAGCGGTTTCAATAATGTTCATTGTCATGCTCCTTTAATCTCAAAATCTCTGCTTGTAAGGTTGGCTTTGCCGCTGCGGCAGGGAGCGACAAAGGCTTTGATGCCGGGCATCGGTGCGAGCCTTGCCTTTTCAAGCTCGTGCCTGCGGCGGGCGACTATAACCTTTGCGATTGAGTTTGCTATTGAATCAAGGACCTTGTCCTCAAAAGCAATGAGCTTTTCTTCTTTGATAATGCCTGCCAACACAAGTGCGGCAAGCCCGATTTCAATTATTGTTGCTGTCATGCGCAGACACCTCCTGCTGGTTTTGTGGTGCTTTTGGATTTCAAAACGGCTTCACGGCGTAGAGCATCGGCGAACGCTTCAACGCTCATACCGTAAATGCCGTAAATAATTCTTTCGGCTGATTCTCTTGAATCGTCAAAGCCGATATCAAATTCGATTTTCCTTTTTTCTTTCATTGGAACATTCCTTTCGGTTCGTGGTTGTGTGGGGAGTGTTTGAAAATTTACTAAATAAACAAGAGTTTAGCTTGCGGTTTGTTGCGTTTCGCAACTTTCAGAGTAAAAAAAATAATGCGGAAATTCATCGTTAGTAATTTTTAAGAAGGAAGCCAGAGCATTGGCTTCGTCAAGTGTTAAACCTCGCTTATTGTTGATTTTTAAACAAAAAGTGGATTGTTTGATACCAAGCGCTTCTGCTCCGTCAGCTTGACCAACATCTAAAGTATCCATTCGTTTTTTTATTGCTTCGCTGTTAACCATTAGTTTCACCTCTCTTGTTGCGTTTTGCAACTTAACTTTAGCACCGTATTTGCATTTTGTCAATAGCGTTTTGCAACTTTTTTTGAATTTCATAAAAAATCTATTGCAATTTGCAACTTTTTGTGTTATATTGTGCGCAGAGGTGATTGACTTGACCGATAATGAACGTATAGGTATGAGGATAAGAAATCGCAGAGAGCAGCTTCAATTAACTCAAGAGGAACTTGGAACCAGTCTTGCTGTAAATAAATCAACTATACAACGTTATGAATCCGGCAAGGTAGCCAAAATAAAATTACCAATATTACAAGCCATTGCAGATGCTTTGAAAGTAAATCCTAATTGGTTAGCCTTAAAAACTGATAAAATGGCACAAGAAGAAATAAGCAATGCTATCCCAGTAACTGGAATGCTCCCGATATATGGTTGTATTCCTGCTGGGCTTCCCGCTTTGGCTGATGAATGTATTGAAGGGTATATGCCAACATCCGTTCCGAACCCGGACGAATATTTCTATTTAAGGGTAAAAGGCGACAGCATGATTGGTGCAGGAATAGTTGACGGCTGCAAGGTGCTTATACATAAGCAAAACACTGCTGATGACGGTCAGATAGTTGCTTGCCGTGTGAACGGTGACGAAGCTACGCTCAAGCGTTTCAAGCATCACGGCTCTGTAGTTCTGCTAAAGCCCGAAAACAGCGCATACGACGACCGCATTGTTCCTGTTGAAGATTTCGAGAACGGTTCCGCTCAAATCATCGGCGTTGTAAAGCAAATTGTTATTGATATGTAAGAGGGTGTAAATGTGAAAAGAGAAAATATTTATTTCCCCGATAATTACGTTGTAATAGATGTTGAGACAACAGGCTTGCAAAGTACAGATAAAATTATCGAGCTTGCCGCTCTAAAAGTAAAAAACGGTGAAATAGTTGACAGTTATCAACAGCTTGTTAATCCTGGTATGGAAATACCCAAAAGCGTGCAAAGAATTACCGGAATCACAAATGAAATGGTTTCCAATGCTCCCGATATCTGCGAGGTTGCTGAAGCGTTCCGCTCATTTGTTGGTACATCTACCGTTGTAGGGCATAATGTAAATTTTGATGTTGGGTTTGTTAACCGTTGTTTAGGAGAATTTGCAGAAGCTATACAAAGTGACTATGTAGATACGCTTAAAATATCAAGAGATCTTATGCCTCGTATGTCACATCATAGGCTTTGCGATGTGGCAGAAGAATTAGGTATCAGTCAGCCTGTTGCACACCGAGCTTTAGCTGACTGCGAAACAACTCATTATTGTTTGCAGGCGCTTAAAAGCTACAAGCCTGTGGAGCTTAGCAGCTTGTTTGACCTCTCGGATGCGGAGTGTTCAACTCTTGAACTCCAAAAAGAATTAGGTTTAACTCCGAAAACATTCGATGAGCCGAAGCCTTTATATTATCGCCGACCTCTTGGCGGAACTCGGATTTTGCCGTGCAAATTTATCGGGCTTGTAAGTGAACAACCGACAGTTGTGAAAATATCGGTTGAGGATAGAGAAATTGACATAGCCCTTGATTTCTTAAAAGAGATGCAACCTACACAAAAGGAGATAGAGCGTTATGTTATCAATGTTTGATGAGCAAGTATTTGAAACAGTCAAGAACTTGATAGAGCCAAATTATCTACAATCAGCAACTCTTAAACTTCAGGAAAATGCTGAACACACAAGCTATTGCAGCATTATGTCATCTATAAAGCCCAATGCTTATCATATGAGTTCAGCTTCTCATTTCTTTGCCCGTGTTAAAACAGCCGGTGATGAGCATTACATATCTTTCAATATTATTGCAAAACGTATTTTTGACAATTATGGGCTTGACTATGAGTTCAAAAAGATTAAGTCAGAAGATTTTTACAGAATGGCTTTGAACGATTTCTATGAGCTTGCAAAGAATTCCGAAGTATTTAAAAAAGCTCTCAACGAATTCTTTATCAATTCTTTTGAATTTGCATCTTTTGGATGTTGCAGTAAATATAAGTTGTGCAGCGAATTAGGAAGTTGCCAACATGAAGACATAATCTATGCATCAGCAGCTTGTCAGTATAAAAAGAATTTGGACAAGGGAAATAATTTCATGAAATAAAGAATTTTGTGTTACTTTTTACATTTTTCGACATTATATGTATAAGGTTTATTTTTTGCAAATAATAAGCCGAATATATTTCAGAAAGGAATTGTAAAAAATGATTGATTTCAAAAACCCCGAATTTGTAAAGCTCAAGGAAGCTCCCAACGCTTTCAACTCTGAGCTGATGCCGCTGCTTGTAGATGGTGAGCAGATTATTTCGTCATACAAATCTATCAGAGACGGTGTAGCGTTCACAAACAAAAGAATATTTGTAATAAATATTCAGGGTATGACAGGCAAAAAGAAGGATATTACTTCTCTGCCGTTTTCAAAGGTACAGGCTTTTTCAACTGAAACAGCAGGTGTACTTGATATGGACAGCGAGCTTGAATTGTGGTTCAGCGGTCTTGGCAAGGTAAAACTTGAATTTGCAGGCAATACCGATATAGGTAAAATCTGCAAGCTTATCAGCGACCTCGTTCTTTAATTGACAAAATAAAAAAAGCCCCGATGCTGGAACATCGGAGCTTCAAATACCACCCACACGGAGCTTTGATATACATCAAACGAAACAACCACGAACCGAAAGAAATAAATCAAAAGTCAAACTCAAATAAGGATGAATCTAACAGCAACCCCAAAGGATGATATATGTATTTTATCATCTTTCTTTGGGTTTGTCAAACATACCCAAAGGAGGATGTTTTTTTTATGAAAGTAGCAGCATACGCACGGTACAGCACCGAAAACCAAACGGAAAATTCTATAGCCGCTCAGCTCGACGCAATTATAAAATTCTGTCAGGCAAACAACCATACCATTACAGCAACATTTATTGACGAAGCAAGGAGCGGAACAAATACTCAGCGTGAAGGATTTCAACAGCTTTTGCAAGGCGCTCAACGCAGAGATTTTGAAGGCGTTGTCATTTACGATATTTCACGCGGTTCTCGTGATGTTGCCGATTGGTTTAATTTCCGAAAAGAAATGCAGCTTTTAAAAATTAAGGTTATATGCGCAACGGAAAACCTCGGCGACCTTTCAAATCCGAACGATTTCCTTGTAGAGCTTATCAACGTTGGTTTAGGTCAGCATATGGTTTTACAGACAAGGCAAAAATCAATTGCCGGTGTTGCAGTTAAAGCAAATCAAGGTGTATTCCTTGGCGGTTATCCTCCGCTCGGTTATGATGCTGTTGACGGAAAATATGTTGTAAACACGCACGAAGCAGCAGCGGTAAAAACTATATTTGAAATGTATGCAGACGGCGGTTCGTATAAGCAGATAATTGAGAAGCTTGCCGCTCAGGGCTATAAAGGCAAAAGAGGGCGACCTATCGGCAAAAATTCATTACATTCGATTTTAACAAATGAGCGGTATATCGGTGTGTATTCATGGAATAAGCGCACGGTTAAATATATGGGCAAGTGGGCAGGCGGAGCAGCGAATCCGCACGCTGTCAGAATTGAAAACGCTATTACTCCTCTGATTGATATGAGAACATGGGAAAGGGTGCAAGAAAGAATGAAAAGCAACAAAAGAGCGCAGAACTCTGCAAAATATACATATCTGCTTTCAGGTCTTGTTGTGTGCGGCGAATGCGGCGCAGCTTATACCGGGCGCACGACAGTAAACGGCAAGAATTCAATTTGTCGCTGTTATGCCTGTGGCAATAAATACCGCACACGCACCTGTAAAGCAAAGAATGTAAATGCCGATGAGCTTGAGACTGCTATTGTAAATGAGCTTATTAATTATCTCAAAAAAGCGGATTACAGTTCAGCTGCCGAACAGGTATATAACGAACTGCAAAAAATCAAATCTCCCATAAAAGAACAAAAACAGGAGCTTGAGAAACTCAAGACGCAGTTGAGCAACTGTGTTAAATCTATCCGAAACGGTCTTGATTTTCCGGAACTGCGTGACGAAATAGACGATTTACGTCAGCAGATTGATGAACTTGAACACATCGTCAGTACCAGCTCAGAGGTACCAATAGATATTACTAAAGAGCAAATTGCTGCCAAAATAAAAAAAGACGCCGAAAATATCAATTTTGATGATATTCCGCGTCTGATTAAAACTTATATAAATAAAGTGTACATCCATAGTGACAAAATAGTTGTCACAGGTGGCGTACACTTTAATGGTTGCGGAGATGGGATTTGAACCACATGACCTCCGGGTTATGAGCCCGACGAGCTACCGAGCTGCTCTACTCCGCGATATTAAACTGCGCTGTACCTGACAGCTTTATTAGTATAACCTATATTCTCAAAAAAAGCAATACCTTTTGCAAAAAAATTTCAAAAACATTTCGACATATTTTTATTTCTAATCTGAATGTGTCGCCTGAAACAATATTGCGATTATAAAAAAGTAAAAATCTCTATATTATCGTACAAAGATTTTGGGTGGGAGAGGGTGGTGTTTGTGTGTATAGTTTTCGCCCTGCCCCGCTTTCTGTTGCTTGTTTGTTTATTTTTTGTTGGTGTAATCCCACGGGCTAAAAATGCTCCACCGGAGCATTTTCTTTACGCCCTTTCGAATCCACCTTTTTTTGCAAAAAAATTAAGAACCACACAAAAGTGTGATTCTTAATTTGTGAACTGCTCCAAATTGTGCGGACAGTACAAAAAGCCCCCTAAGGCAGAAATATTTAATTAAGCGGTAAACTGACTTCGTTTTTCAAGCGGGGTCAGTTTTGTTTTAAGTTGAATTCGTTGATTGTTGT
>JAFQBE010000027.1 GCA_017416765.1 Clostridia bacterium | reverse complement strand
TTCAGAACGCAGAACGCAGAACGGTGGGAGGGCTACGCCCTCACCCATTATAATAATCGCTTTAAATCAACATTTTATAAAATCGGAGCGAAGCGACCCTTCGTTCTGCACTCTGCACTCTGCGTTCTGCATTCAATCAGAGAAACTGTAATTACATGTAACTGTATCCCAATGTAATCTCCTTATAAATATTTCCGTAATCGTCATAAAGCACGCGCACATAGCGCAGAATAATAAACGATACTGCCTTGCCGCTTACTGATTTGTGTGCGGGCAGGTGAATTTTGCTTTGAAGAATAAGGGTTATTTCTTCCCTGTCATTTACAAGGGTATCAAAGGTTGATTCTTTAAGCACAGGCAGTTCGAATTCGTCAATAAATCTGCTGCCAAGCTCATTACCTTCGCAGCATATAAGGCTGATATCGTGGCGGAGCAGCCAATGTGCCAAATCTTTCCGCAGGCTTTCTTGTGTTTTAAGGCTGTGTTTCAAAGCGTAAACACCCCAAAATGAATAGTTTGTTTGTCCGTCTTGCATAAATTTTGCGCGAACCCTTAATAAAAATAGCACACAAAGCCGAATTTTGCAATAAAGGTAATAATAAACTTGCAAAAATGAAAACGATATAGTATCATATACAGCAATAGTTTAAAATAAAAGTATTAACCAAAGGTGATAAAATGTCTTTATACAGCAGCCTTTCAGCCGAACAGCTTCGCGCTGAATATGACGAGGTAAAGCAAGCATATGACGATTTCAAGGCAAGAGGTCTTGAACTTAACATGGCAAGAGGTAAGCCCAGCCCGGCACAGCTTGATATGTCGCTGGATATTTTCGACAGCGTTAACGCTCTCAACGGATATAAAGCACAGGACGGAACGGACTGCCGTAACTACGGCAACCTTACAGGCCTTGATGAGTGCAAAACAATTTTTGCTCAGGCTCTGGGCGTACAGAATGATAATATCATAGTCTGCGGTAACTCCAGCCTTAATATAATGTTCGACTATATTTCGCAGTGCATGACCCACGGTGCAGGTGCAGAACCCTGGATGCGTCAGGGCAAAATCAAGTTTGCCTGTCCCGTACCCGGTTATGACAGACACTTTTCAATTCTCGAATATTTCGGCATTGAAATGGTAAATATTCCCATGCTTGAAACAGGTCCCGATATGGATGTGCTTGAAGAGCTTGTAAAGGACAGCACAGTCAAGGGTATGTTCTGTGTTCCCAAGTATTCCAACCCGCAGGGCTATACCTTCTCCGACGAAACGGTGCGCCGTATTGCTGCACTCAAGCCTGCCGCACCCGATTTCAGAATTATCTGGGACAATGCATATTTTGTTCACGATATTACAGAGGACGGCGATTCACTTCTCAACATCTTCCCCGAAGCTGAAAAGAACGGTACGGAGGATATGATAATCGAGGTTGCTTCAACCTCCAAAATCAGCTTCCCCGGTGCAGGTATCGCAGTTGTTTCCGCAAGCGAAAACAATGTACGCATGATTAAGCAGCGAATGAACGCACAGATTATCGGTCACGATAAAATTAACCAGCTCCGCCATGCACGCGTGCTTAAAGATGTTAACGGTCTGCGTGAATACATGAAGCGCCATGCCGCAATACTCAAGCCCAAGTTTGATATTGTTCTGCGCACGCTTGACCGCGACCTTATGGGTCACGGTATTGCCGAATGGACTCACCCCAACGGCGGTTATTTTATCAGCCTTGATGTTATGCCCGGTTGTGCAAAGCGCGTTGTTGAGCTTTGCAGGCTTGCAGGTGTTGTGCTTACAAATGCAGGCGCAACCTACCCCTACGGACGCGACCCTAAGGATACAAATATCCGTATTGCTCCGTCTTTCCCGTCGCTTGATGAATTGCGCGAAGCAATGAACCTTGTGTGTATAGCCGTAAAGCTTGCCGCACTCGAAAAGCTGATGGACGAATAATTAATTTATGTTATCTGAAGGCAAGATGATTTTTGTCATCTTGCCTTTACTGTTTTATAATTATATGTTACAATTAAATTTGGAGGCGATTTTATCTATGTTTACACTTATAAAAAACTTTTTCATTGCACTTATTGCTTTTATTACCGCAGCCGCACCTTTCGGCAATACAGCACTACCCGAAAGAAAATGTGCACCCGAATTCAACGGTACATTTTTACAGTCATGGCTTAGCAGCACATGGGATGATGAGCGTTGGGCTGACGAGGTTGAAGCCATGCAGCAGGACGGCGTGGAATACCTTATTTTGCAGGATTTGGCTAACATGGATTCAGCCGGCAGCTGGACAGTTTACTATAACAGCACAATACCGCAGTTTGCTTCTGCGGTAAACGGCGGCGATGTGCTTTCTGCCGCACTCGAAGCTGTCAAAGGTACAGATATAAAGGTTTTTGCAGGGCTTACAATGTTTGATTCATTCTGGGGTATCGGCAATTTTACGGGCGACTATAAAAAGGTCTGTGCCGTTACAGCCGATATGGTAGGGGATATAGCAGCAAATTATACTTCAGAAAATCTTTACGGCTGGTATTTTACGCTTGAAATAAATAATCAGATTAACTGCGGCACACTTCTTATGGAAAGCATGGCACAGGGACTTAATACCGTGCTTCAGAAGGCAAGTGAAGTATCGCCCGGTATGCCGCTTATGATAAGCCCCTTTACTGCAAAATATCTTGCCGCAGGCGAAATAAGTACATACGCACAGTGGCTCACATTTTTTGAGCTTGTCAATTTCCGCAACGGTGATATAGTCGCGCCGCAGGATGCGCTCGGTGCGGATTGGATTGAAGAGGAAGACCTTATCGGCATATGGGAAGCATACAGCAAAGCACTTGAAAAGGCTGATGCTGATGTAAAGCTCTGGGGCAATTGTGAAAATTTTGATATTGCAACAGGTCCGAGCATACTGAGCGGAACAGTACTCCGTCCGCAGACAGAAAATATTGAATCCGTCACAGCCTGCCTTGACCGCTTTACAAGGCAGCTTGATATTGCTTCGCGTTACTGTGAAAATATTATTACCTTTTCCTATTCGCACTATTTCAGCCCGAATGAGGTAAAGCCGCACTATATTGAAACCTACCGCGATTATGTTAAAAACGGCTATGTGCTTGAAACTCAAAAGCCTGTTTTACCCGACAGCTTTACAAAAACGCAGACCGATGCAGGCATTGTCCTGAATTTTGAAGCGGCAACAGATAATTTCGGCATAGCTTATTACAGGGTCTGCAAAAACGGCAAATTTTTAACGCGTTTTGAAAATTACAAGTGGGATTATGACCTTGTATTTACCGATGCAGCAGGTGCACTTTCCGACGAGTACACCGTTGTTGCATATGATGCAGCAGGCAATGCGTCTGATTGCATAACAGCAAAATAACTCTTGACGGGTTTAAGATGTGTATATTATAATATTTTAGTTAAAGCAATAAATAACTCTATCTTTCGGAGGAAATCAGCATGAAAAAAGAGCTTAAATACTGGGAAGACCCTACCATATTTAAAGAAAATAAAGAGGATGCGCATTCGCTTGCACACCCGTACGATAATTTCAAGCAGGCAGTTTACGGCGAAGAAATGCCCTATAAAAAAACACTCAACGGTCAGTGGAAGTTCTATTGGCAGATGGGTGTTGATACTCTGCCCGGTGAATTCAGCAAGCCCGAATTTGATGACAGCGGCTGGGACGATATTGATGTGCCGTCAGTCTGGCAGTTAAAGGGCTACGGCAAGCCCGTATACCTTTGTTCCTTTGTACCAAATACGGTTTCAAAGCGCAAAAGTCAGATTCCGAAAATCAGCCATTCCAAGAACGAAGTCGGTATATACAGACGCACTTTTACCGTACCCGAGAATTTTGACGGCAGAGAAATTTTTATCCATTTCGGCGCAGTCAAATCTGCATTTTTCGTTTACATAAACGGCAAGCGTGTAGGTTATTCACAGGGTTCAATGACTCCCGCAGAATTTAATATAACCGAGTACCTTGTACCCGGCGAAAACACCGTTACCGCAGAGGTTTACCGCTACAGCGATGCAACCTATGTTGAAAACCAGGATATGTGGATTTTCAGCGGCATTTACCGCGAGGTATATATTTATTCAGAACCTAAAATCACAATATGGGATTTCTATGCCCGCGCACAGCTTGACGAAGAATATAAGGACGGCAAGCTTGATGTTGAAATAAATCTGCGCAACTTTACTGAAAATGCATCGGCTGTTTTTGCTGATGTGCTGTTTATGGAGGATAAGGAAGACCCGCAGATTATCGGCAGCGAACAGATTATTGTTCAGCCCGGTGAAAGCTATTTCAATTTTTCTCATGTTGTTCCCGAACCCAGGCAGTGGTCTGCCGAAATTCCCAACCTTTACAGGGTTTGTGTTGTTCTCCGCACGCAGGAAAAAATTATCTGCGTTAAAACTTCACGCATCGGCTTCAAGCGTGTTGAAAAGAAGGGCAATATTCTTTATATCAACGGTCAGCCTGTGCTTATCAAGGGCGTAAACCGTCACGATTATGACCCCGACCACGGCTGGGCAGTGCCGAAAAAACGCTATATTGCCGACCTCACTCTGATGAAGCAGGCTAATATTAATGCTATTCGCACCAGCCACTACCCCGATGACCCGTATTTTTACGAGTTGTGCGACGAACTCGGCTTTTATGTTATGGACGAAACAGACCTTGAAAGCCACGGTGTGCGCCGCAAAAACTGCCCCGGCGATGACCCGAGATGGACAGGCACCTGCGTAGACCGCGCACAGCGCATGGTGCTGCGCGACAGAAACCATGCCTGCGTCTGCTTCTGGTCACTCGGTAACGAAGCGGGTGACGGCGAAAACTTTATGTATATGCGCAAGGCTATACTTGCCCTTGACGATACAAGGCTTATCCACTACGAAGGTGAATTCGATTTTGATAAGTCCGATTTTATCAGCCGTATGTACCCGGTAGAATCCTATGTTGAAAAGCTCGGCAACAAGCAGGAAATAAAGGTAAATATTATTGAAAACTTCCTTAATATGCTTGCAGCAGACAGCAAGCCCATCAAGCCCGAGCATTATGAAACACGCCCCGTAATCTTCTGTGAATATGCCCACGCAATGGAAAACAGCCTTGGCAATTTCAAGGAATATGTAGATGCGTTTGAAAAATACGACCATCTCTGCGGCGGCTTTATCTGGGACTATGTTGACCAGACTATTCACGTTGTTGAAAAAGACGGTACGGAAAAATGGCTCTACGGCGGCGACTTCAAGGAAGGCGCAAGCTCATACTACTTCTGCGCAAACGGTATTATCGGCGCAGACAGAATTCCCCACCCGTCATATTACGAGGTAAAGAAATGCTATGCCGATGTTGCGGCAACTGCCGTTGATATTGAAAAGGGTATTTTTGAAATTAAAAACAAGCATTATTTTGCCAACCACAGCCGCTATATTCTTGATTGGTCGCTGACTGAAAACGGTGAGCTTATAGGCGAAGGCACCTTCGGCACGGTATCACTCAATCCGCGTGAAAGCGTGCAGGTTGAAGTACCGTATGAGTTTGACCAGCTTCCCGCGGGCGAGTGTGTGCTGACCTTCTCATGGAAGCTCAACGACGATACAGCTTGGGCAATGAAGGGCTACGAAATGACCTTTGAACAGTTTGTTATAAAGGCTGCTGAGCCTGTTGCCGCACCCGCAGGCGAATATGCGCTTGATATAATTCACAGCGGCAGAAATCTTACCGTAAAATCTCCCGAAATCAATGTTGAATTTTCAAGGGGTATACTTTCCTCCGTTAATATCGGCGGCAAAGAAATGCTTGAAGCATACAAGGGCGTGCGTCCCAATTTCTTCCGTGCGCTGACGGATAACGATGCGGCATATCTCAACTTTGTGCCGATGATTAAATTCATTCACCCGAAATACCTGTGGAGAAACGCAACAAAGCTTTGCAGGGTTACAAGCTTCAAGGTTAAAAAGCTTTCCGAAACCGAGTGCAAGGTAACCGTCAAATGGTTTGCACCGCTTGCGGCAAAGGTTAAAACAGAATATATTATCAATTCTGCAGGTACTATTGATGTGCGCCACAGCTCAATGGGCATTATTCTTTCAATGCTCAAAACCGGTCTTTTCTTCGGTATGCCTAAGGATATTAAAAATGCCGAATGGTACGGCAGAGGTCCGCATGAATGTTATTGCGACCGTAAGACAGGCGCAAGAATTGATGTTCATTGTGCTGATGTTGACGGCCTTGAACACCGCTATATGCGCCCGCAGGAAAACGGTACGCGCGTTGATGTGCGCAGCCTTATGCTTACCGATGATGAGGGCAGAGGCTTCCGCTACGATGCTCTTGACGGCGGCAGCTTTGAATTCAACGCACGCTTCTACAACCAGTTCAAGCTTGAAAAGGCAAAGCACCTCTATGAGCTTGAAAAGGATGATTATATTTCAGTCGGTATTGACGGCTGCTCATGCGGTGTCGGCGGCGATATGCCGGGCTATGCCTGCCTGCGTAAGCCCTATAAGCTCAATGCATTTAAGCTTTACAGCTACGGCTTCAGAATCAGCGGCATAAAATAAGAGGAAAAATAAATGGTTATAGATTTTCATACCCACATATTTCCGGATTCTCTTGCTCCCAGAGCAAGAAAATCGCTGGAAGACAGCACGGTTCATTTCGGACATCCGTACACGGCGCTGACCGAAATGACACGCGCAAGTCTGCTTGAACATATGAATATGTGGGGTGTAGATATAAGTGTAATTCAGCCTGTAGTTACAAAGCCCTCACAGACGGTTACAACCAACACTTGGGCGGCCGAAGCACAATGTGACAGAATTATTGCCTTCGGCGGTATTCACCCTGATACGGACGATTATAAGCGCGACCTTGATTTAGTCGCTTCGCTTGGTCTGAAGGGTATCAAGCTGCATACGGAATACCAGCGTTTTTATCCTGAGGAGGAGCGAATGCTGCGCATTTATGATTACGCTTTTTCAAAGGGGCTTATTGTTCTGCACCATGCCGGCTTTGACCCCGGTATGCCCGAACCGTTCCATTCCAACCCCGAACGCTTTGCAAAAATGTTGGAGAACTTTTCGGGCGGTACTTTTGTGCTGGCTCATCTCGGCAGTCAGGAAATGTGGGACGATGTTGAAAAATATCTTGTAGGTAAAGATGTATATTTTGATACATCAATGGGTTTTGAGTGCTATCCGAGCGAACAGTTTTTGCGCATAGTCAAAAATCACGGTGCGGATAAAATATTATTCGGCTCGGATTCTCCGTGGAGCAATGCTTCAAAGGAGCTTGCAATTTTAAATTCGTTGCCGTTAACTGCAGCAGAAAAGCAGCTTATACTCTGCGATAACGCAAAAAAGTTGCTTAATTTATAAGTTTAAGAAAACAAGGAGGTGTTTACCGTGGCTCAGGTTAAGCCTTGTCCGCTTGCCAAAAAATGCGGCGGCTGCCAATTGCAGAATATGGATTATCCGCGTCAGCTTAAATTCAAGCAGGCAAAAATTGAAAAGCTGCTTGGCAGATACGGCAGAATCGGCAAAATTGTCGGTATGGACAATCCGTATCATTATCGCTGTAAGGTGCAGGCAGCTTTCGGCACAACAAGGGGCGGTAAAATTATCTCCGGCGTTTATCAGAGCAGCAGCCACCGTATAGTAAATGTTGACAGCTGCATGATTGAGGATGAAAAAGCGGATGAGATTATTGTTACAATCCGCAATCTTTTACCGAAATTCAAGCTGCGCCCGTATAATGAGGATACAGGCAGCGGTTTCCTGCGTCATGTGCTCATACGCAAGGGCTATAACAGCGGTCAGATTCTTGTTGTGCTTGTTACCGCAAGTTCTGTTTTTCCTTCAAAAAACAATTTTGTTGGCGCGCTTCTTAAAGCGCACCCCGAAATTACAACTGTTGTACAGAATATAAATTCAAAGCACACTAATTTGGTGCTTGGCGATATCAATAAAGTGGTGTTCGGCAACGGATATATTGAGGACAGCCTCTGCGGCTGTACCTTCCGCATTTCTCCGCAATCGTTTTATCAGGTCAATCCTGCGCAGACCGAAAGGCTGTATTCGCTTGCGGTTGAATATGCCGACCTTACAGGTAAGGAACGCGTAATAGATGCATACTGCGGCACAGGTACTATAGGCATAATTGCGTCAAAAGCTGCAGGTGAAGTTATCGGTGCGGAGCTGAATGCTGCTGCGGTGTGCGATGCGAAGGCTAATGCAATGCTGAATAACGCAAAAAATATCCGCTTTATCTGTGCGGATGCGGGTCAGTTTATGCGCGATATGGCGGCTGAAGGAGAAAAGGCAGATGTAGTGTTTATGGACCCGCCCCGTTCAGGCAGCGATAAACGCTTCCTTTCAAGCGTTGTAACACTCAGCCCCGAAAAAATAGTTTATATCTCCTGCAACCCCGAAACCCTTGAACGCGATTTGCGATATCTTACAAATAACGGCTACGAGGTAAAAAAAATTCGCCCTGTTGATATGTTTCCTTTTACCTTGCATACAGAATGCATCGTAAAATTAATAAAAAAAGAGCAATGAATATATTGTTATAATAATTAACGGCTGTTGCGTTTTGGTTTTACGCAACAGCCGTTTTTTTGTTTTCAGCTTTAAAACAAGCCGGTAATAATTAGTCCAATAAATCTTATAATTGCGGGTGGTATTCGGTTTTCTTCGGGGTTCATATCAGCGCGGCTGAACATTTCGTAATATCTTGCAAAGTTCGGCCACAGGGATTGGTGAAGTGATTCCATAACTAACATTGCAAGCACATGAAGTGAAAGCTCGCCCGTGAAGTGGTTGCGGTCGAGCAGGGCGGGGTCTATGCCCTGAACAATGCACATTTCAACCGTTTTATCAATCAGCTTTTCTGATGTTTTTTTCAGTATTACAATATTGCCGATTTCGGGATTCTGATCTATGCATATTGAAACGCAGTATGTAATATCGCCGGTTTCCGTAAGCATTACCCAATGCTCAGGACAGCTTGCAACAATGGCATCGGCTATGGCTTCAGCTTCTTCCACGGTGTATTTTTTGAATATGTAGTCGGCAAGCTTGCCTTTGGTCTGGGTTTGTGTTGTATCTTCGCTTTGCGCATATGCCGGTACAGCGAACATTCCGCAAAGCATAATAACCGCAAGCAGCATTGAAACAGCTTTTTTCATATTGCGTCCCCTTATAACAGTATAAATATATTTATAATTGTTATTCAGAAATATGAACACACTATAAACATTATATAAACTTGTTATAAATGCTTTAGAGAGAAATAAAAGAAGCTCCCCGCAAAGGAAGCTCCTTAATATGAATATTTACTTATCTGTTGAGAATAAGCTTTGTAAGCTCTACGGGTTCAACAATCTTGCCGTCCTTGTATACGCGCATATTGCCGGAAGCAATTTCGTCGATAAGGATAACTTCGTCGTTGTTGTAGCCGAATTCGAACTTGATATCCCAAAGGTCAAGGCCGATTGACTTGAGGTCGTCAGCAACAATCTTTGTGATTTTGAGTGTCTGTTCCTTCATGCTTTCGAACATAGCGGGAGTCATAACACCGAGTGCTGCAAGGCCTTCGCCTGTAACAAGCGGGTCACCCTTAGCATCGTTTTTAAAGGTGCATTCAACATAGCCGCCTTCAAGGACTGTACCGTCTTCGATGTATTCGCCGTATCTGCGGATGAAGCTGCCTGTAGCAACAAGGCGGCAGATAACTTCAAGACCCTTGCCGAATACTGTAGCGGGAAGAACTTCCATTGTAGCGTCATCAAGGTTTGCGCTGACATAGTGTGTTTTGATGCCCGCAGCCTTGAGAAGCTCAAAGTAGTGAATTGATGTTTCAAGGTTAGCCTTGCCGATACCTTCGATTGTAAGACCAACGCTGTTTTCGCCGGGATCAAAAACGCCGTCTTTGCCGGTGCAGTCGTCCTTGAATTTGAGCATTACGTTGCCGTTGTCAAGCTCAAAAACGTCCTTTGTTTTGCCTTCGTAAATTTTTTTCATTTGTGAACACTCCCTTAATAAGGTAGAATAAAAAATAACATAAATAATTTATCACAATTTTGTCGATATGTATATAGTTTTTATGAAAAAAATCAGCGCTGTAAATAATAATTTTTCGTTTAAAAATACAAAATTTTATTTCCGAATAAGAATAACTCCCGAGTTAACGGGAGCTATCCTGCTTATTTTAATGCTTGTCGGGGGCAATCACAGAACCGGCCACTGATTGCTGGACTGTTTCTTTAGCGGTTTCAAATTCCGATAGTTTAAAAGTAAACACACCTTTCCAAGTTGCTATTACAAGAGTATCGGAAATAATTTTCAAGCCTGATGCGTATTTCAGTTCTACCGATGATGTTATTTCTAAGTTTTCCAGGTTGATAATTTTCAAAACATTTGAATATAAAATATATGCTCTTTTGTGATTTAAGTCAATTTCAAGATTAACAAAATATCCTTCATTATCCAAAGTATAAAAATCATCAACATCAAATAAAAAAGTTAAATTTTTAGTTTCTAAATCAAACAGATAAACTCTTGTGTGGATAAGTGCTTGAGCATTTTTCTTTTCTTCTTGCAAAACTACCATATAGAGAGCACCAAAAATATGTCGAAAATATTCCAATGTGCCTTTTGGTAAGGCAAAAGACCAATCTTCAAATTTCTCATTCTTTTTGGAGAAGGATTTTATGCTCAATGAATATCCAACAGGAAGATATTTACCATATTCATTTTGTTCTGTTCCGTAATCGTCTATTGAGATAAAAAAAGCCCTGTTTTTGTTTTGATCTTCAAATAAAGCAAAGTAGTTTCCGAAAAAATCAGTTTTTGTTATCTTTTGTGTTGCAATATCAAACCATTCAATTTTATCGTTTTTATCAACAAAATAATACCCGTTTTTATGAGAAACAAAATGCTGTCTGTAAAACTCTTTGCCGAAACTTATTCTGCTTTTTATGATTTCTTGGCTATCTTCATCAAACAAAAATCCTTGTCCGGTTGTGTTCAATAGCAAAGACTTTGAATTGTCATAGGAACGAAACAAGTTATTGCAATTTTTTAACTGCGGATAAATAAAGTCAAAAGTATTCTTTGGGGTATTAATGTCCATTATTGCAAAATTATTTGTAAAATTGACAATAAACTTATTGCCGCAACAAAATGAAATATTATATGCGCTTTTATCTGTTAATTTGTTCATAATATCTTTCCGATTTATTAAAGTGAATTTGAAAGCATAGTAAGTAAACTTCTTATCATTCCTACCGCTGCTAATACACCTTGTTTTTTTGCCTTTTTATATGCTTTATCTACAATTGCGTTTACTGCATCAATATAACCGTGTCAATCACAGAACCGTCCCCTGATTGGTGTGCACCACAGAATAACCGAGCCCTGTTAATCGGCAAATCTGCCTGATTGATATAGAACCGTCCCCTGATTAGTGATTGGTGCAGAACCGTCCTCTAATTGGTTTCTGTGGTTCCTGTAGTTATTATTCCAATAACAGTTTATTGCACGAAAGTAACTAACCGTATAATCAACATCATTAAATGTAATTTCAAAAGCATCGTTAGTTTTTTCAGGCAAAATATAGTCAAATGGGTAATAATATATTTGCTTATTGCCAGTTGAAGATGACAAGAAATCACTGACAGCAGCTATATTTGCAACACGCTGTTTTTCACAAATGTATTCCGCTTTTGGCAAAGACCAAGATGCATAAACATAACTTCCATTTCCCAAAAAGCTTGCTATTCGCCATTGATAGTCATACTCTATGTTTTGAGCTTGTGGCGGAATGACAGTAGGCAATAGCATAATGTAATCGTCATCTTGCATGATGGAATAATCAAACTGTAAATAATCCTGCGGATTACACGATTGAGATTTGTGAACCCATGTTGATAAAATAAATCCCTCAACAAAGAAACTTGATAAAACCAACATCAAACAAACAACATTAAAGAATATTTTCATCCATTTTCTTCGCAACTTTTTTTGAAATAAAAACATAATCATACATAATGTAACAGCAAATACAACAATTAGTGTGTACTCTAAATTGTTTTGGAAAGAGGGGGGAATAAAATATTTCATATCATAACTGTTGTACCACCTAAATAAAGAATATGCATGAATGATAATAATTAAAATAATCGTAAATATTTTAAGAAAAGTGAAAATATGCTTTTTCATGAATTAAGCTCCTCTAAATATTTATCTATCAGGGGAATTATCTATCAGGGGACGGTTCTGTGATAGATTATGCTTTCTGCACCACATAATAACCGAGCCCTGTTAATCGGCAAATCTGCCTGATTGACAATGTCCCCTGATTGGTTTTGATTGGGTTTAGATTGGTTACTCGAATGCAAACAGCATATGTCCTTTTCCATAGTTAGCATTTACATCATAATAAACAGGTTCGTTTTCCCATTTTTGATGAAATCTGATAATTATTTCATCACTTACGCTAACAAAAACAATAAAGTTTCTTTCAGGAAATGCTTGCTTAAGCGATGAAAATAAGGCTTCTCCTATTTTTTCTCCAATAAAACACGCATCTTCAAAATCAGATTTCTTTATATTTCCAAAAATGTGGACATGATTTTCTACTGCTTCAAAAGCAGTCTTATCTTCAACAGTACTTTCGATCTTGTTTATATGGCTATCGTTATAAACAACATACTCATTGCCGTTGATATCTTTAATAACTTTGAAAGCAAAAAGACTTGCAACTAAATGCAACAATTTAATTTTTCTCATAAAAACACCTTTTGTTTAATAACCTTAATATTTTATCTATCAGGGGACGGTTCTGTGATTGGCTAATTTTTAAAAACACAAAAGCCGTTCATGATTGGTTATGTAATTTGTTGTTTATTATTTTAACATAAAAAATTATATCTATCAATAAATTATTGCATAAAAATAACTCCCGAATTAATGGGAGCTATCCTTTGATTTAGTGTTTGTCGGGGTCAATCACAGAACCGTCCACTGATTGAGGCGAATAAAAACTGCCGCAACTGTTTTGACAGCTGCGGCATAAGGAGGGTTAAAACATTATGATTTTTTTAAACGTTCAAAAGGGTAGCTTTTTATTCTTCGTCCTTGCTGCGTTTACGAAGGACAAATGCAAGCGCGGAAGATATACCCATTGTTGATACTGCTGCAAGGGTTGTGCCAAGCGCTATACCTGTGTCGGGTGTGCTTTCGCCGCTGTCTGAACCGGAGGAGTTGCCGCCGGATACAGCTGTTGTGGTTGTTGTGCTGCCGGGCTTGTTACCGCCGCCGAAGAGCAGGTTATTGAGCCAGTCGAGCAGGTCGCTTGAAGCAAGGCCGTTGATAATATCGGCATAGCCGAGTCCGAGCTCGTCAAGCTTTTCGTAGATAGCGTCTGCATAGGCAGGGATATCCGTAAAGGTTTCAACTCTGGGCAGACCAAGTGCCTCGTTAATGTCGTTAAGTGTGTCCTTTACTTCTGCGAAGTCAATCTGACCGAGGAGCTTGATGATGAGCGCAATAACGTCATCCTCTGTAGGTTCTTCGGTTGATGCTTCCTCTGAAGAGCTTTCCTCTTCTTTGCTGCTTTCTTCTTCAACTGAAGGTGCTTCGGTTGAATTTTCTTCTGAAGAGTTTTCTTCTGAAACCTCAGGAGCTGTTGTAGCTTCCTGTGATGAGTTTTCTTCGCCTGAAACTTCTTCAGTTGTGTTTTCAACGGTGGACTGTTCGTTTGTTACAGCTTCGGTGGTAGATTCATCCTCGCCTGTAGCAAAGGCAGTTGCAGCCATTGATACGCACATTACTGCGGCAAGTGCAGCCGCAAGAATTTTTTGTTTCATTTGCCAAAATCCTTTCCTTTTTGTTTTTTTTTGCGAAACTGTTTTGTTCGACAAGGCAATACTAACACTTGCGGCGGTGTCAGGTCAACGCACAAATATTGGTAACAAAATTCGACAAAGCCGTTGCGATTTTCTGCCGCTGTGTTATAATCAGTTTTTGTAAGCAGGTGATTTGAAATGAATTATGAACAGAGTATTGAATATATCCATTCGTTAAACCGTTTCGGTATAAAGCCCGGTATGGAGCGCATTGCCGCGCTTTGCGAGGCTGTAGGCAACCCACAGGAAAGGTTGAAGTTTGTCCATGTTGCGGGTACAAACGGCAAAGGCTCAACCTCTACGATGATAGCGGGTGCTTTGCAGGCAAGCGGTAAAAAAACGGGGCTTTTTACTTCGCCCTATGTTTCGGAATTCCTTGAAAGAATTTGCATTGACGGTAAGCCATGCGACAAACAGCTTTTTGCCGACTGTGTTACGGCACTTGAACCGGTTGCGGCTTCACTTGCGCAAAAAGATATGCAGCCTACAGAATTTGAAGTTATAACTGCGGCGGCATTTATGGTCTTTGAAAAGGCAGGCTGTGAAGTCTGCGTGCTTGAAGTCGGTCTTGGCGGCAGGCTTGATTCAACCAATATTATTCCTGCCCCCATGGTCAGCGTAATTGCTTCAATTTCGCTTGACCATACGGCTGTATTGGGCGATACGGTAGGGGAGATTGCAAGGGAAAAATGCGGAATCATAAAGCAAAACGGTGTAACCGTCTGCTATCCTTGGCAGGAGCAGGCTGCGTTTGATGTAATACATGATACCTGCGAAAGAATGAATAACCGCCTTGTTATTCCCAATGTACGCGGAATTGCTGCGGTTGAAAACAGTATTGACGGTGTACGCTTTGTATACAACAGCAAGGAATACAGGCTTTCCATGAGCGGCGAATACCAGGTTTATAATGCGGTTACCGCTATTGAGGTCTGCCGTTTACTGAATATAAACGATGAATTAATAAAAGCGGGAATTGAGTCTGCAAAAGTTCCTGCCCGCATGGAGGTTATGTGTAAACAGCCGCTTGTGCTTCTCGACGGCGGACACAATGATGACGGCGGCAGGGCTGTTGCCAAAAGCCTTGAAGGTTTACTGAAAAACAAAAAAATCATTGCTGTAATGGGTATGATGGCGGATAAAAATGTTGAAGCATATCTTTCCTGCGTAGCGCCTTTATGCGAAACGGTTGTTGCAACAACCGTCAGCGGCAATCCGCGCGCAATGTCTGCCGCGGAGCTTGAAAGCATAGCGCAAAAATACTGCGCAAAAACCAATTGCTTTGATAAAGCCTGTGTTGCGGTTGAATTTGCAAAAGCAAATATAGCTGATTACGATTGCCTGCTCGTCTGCGGTTCGCTTTACCTTGCGGGCGAAGTCAGGGGAATACTTCAAAATATTTTTTAACTCTCGCCCTGAACCGACATAGTTTTTAAAGATGAACATATATCCTTATTCTGCAAGGTAAGGATATATGTTTATTTTTATTTGTAAAAGAAAGGAAAAGAAAAAATGCTTGAAATTTCAACCTCGGGCAAGTGCATGACCGTTTTTCTCAGCGGCGAAATAGACCATCACTCTGCCGCAGGTATACGCAAGGAAATAGATGCTCAGACGGACAGGCTTCTGCCGCAGCTGCTTGTGCTGGATTTCGGCGGTGTTACATTTATGGACAGCTCCGGTGTCGGGCTTGTTATGGGGCGTTACCGCAATGTCAGCGCACATGGGGGACGGCTTGAGGCGGTCAATCTGTCGCCGTGGTGTTATAAAATTATGAAATTATCCGGGCTTGATAAAATTGCCAAAATTCAGATGACGGGGGTGCAGCGATGACAGCACTTAATAAATTTTCAATGACTATGGACAGCCGCTCTGCAAACGAAGGCTTTGCACGGCTTGTAGCTTCGGGCTTTGCCGCACAGCTTGACCCGACGGTGGAAGAGCTCTGCGATATAAAAACAGCGGTCAGCGAAGCTGTTACAAACTGTATTGTTCATGCTTATCCTGACGGGGTAGGCAATATTTACATATCTGCGTGGATATATGCGGGCGGTCTTGTGCGTATAAAAATACGCGATAAGGGCTGCGGTATTGCAGATGTGAAAAGGGCTATGGAGCCGCTTTATTCAAGCCTTGGCGGTGAAAGAGCAGGGCTTGGCTTTGCGGTTATGGAAAGCTTTTGCGATAAAATTTCTGTGCGTTCCGCTGTAGGAAAGGGTACTTCGGTAACGCTCGATAAATACATAAAGGGGAAAGACCTTGCCGGTTAAAGCCGACGAGCGCGAAAAGCTTATAACGGAAAATATGGGTTTGGTTCACTCGTGTGCAGGCAGATTCAAAGGAAAGGGTGTGGAATATGATGACCTTTTTCAGGCGGGCTGTGTCGGACTTGTAAAGGCGGCTGACGGATATGATTCAAGCCGCGGCTTTGCTTTTTCAACCTATGCAGTGCCTGTTATTCTCGGCGAAATCCGACGCATTTTCAGGGATGGCGGCACGGTAAAGGTAAGCCGTATGTTAAAAGAAAAATCACGCTCCGCAATAGCAGAGCGTGAAAGGTTGGCAAGGCTTTACGACCGCGAACCCACCTTGCAGGAGCTTGCAAAAGCATTGGGAACCGATGTGCAGGAAACGGCGCATATACTCAATGCCGCCATGCCTGCCCTGTCACTTACCGCACAGGAGGAGGGCAGTAAGTCCTCACAGTTTGATATTCCCATAGATTCGCAGGATAATGAAATAGCCGATAAAATAGCCTTGCATCAGGTTATGCTTGCCTTGCCCGAACGCGACAGAAGGCTTATAGAACTGCGCTATTTTAAGGGGCTTACCCAGAGCAAAACTGCCGATGAACTCGGAATGTCACAGGTTCAGGTTTCACGCAGGGAAAAGATAATTCTGACAGAGCTGCGACGGAACCTGATTTAATAAAATTCAACTTAATCGGCTCTGTTCATTGCCGCAAGCGGGTCAACATTTTTGCCGTTTACGGTAATTTCAAGGTGCAGGTGTGCTCCGTCCGCCTGCTCAATGGGAATTGTGCCGAGCTTACCCACGGTCTGACCTTTGCTGACAGCATCGCCTTTTTGTACGGTGCTGTCTTTTTTCATTCCGCAATATTTTGCGACAATATCATTGCCGTGGTCAATTACAATAACTGTGCCCCACATTTCATCTTCATAAACATCGGTTACTGTACCGTGCTGAATTGCAAATATTTCGCTGCCGTCTTTGCCTGTAAAATCAATGCCGTTGTGTATGCGCCAGTCGCCCATTGTTTTGGAGCTTACCATTTCGCCGTCTGAATAATCTTTCAGTATTTCTGTGCCGAGCGGCAGAGTAAAGCTGCCCGTATACGGCAGATTGTCCGTGGCTTGCGTTGTTTCAGCTATAGGCTCTGATTCAGTCACATTTTCTGTAGGCATAACGGTAATTTTTGTTTCAATTTTTTCCGCGCCGACAGTACCGCCCTGGTTATCCCAGTCAATTTCGGTGGGCAGCTGCGGCGCGGGGCTTTCACTTTTCATTGCAGCGTATGAGCCTATGCCGATTGCTGTAATACCAAGCAAAAGCAGCGTGTAAAGTCCAAGCTTGCCTAAAGAAGTTTTACTTGTTTTTTTAAATTCGTAGTCCATTTTTATCCCTCCGCTGTTATTTTTGACAGGCGGAAGAAAAATTATACGGAAATAAAATGAAAAGAGCGCCTGATATAACATCAAACGCTCTTTTCACAAATTTGAGGGGGTAAAAAGCACTTTGAACGAGATGAGCGATGCGGCTTCGCTTATCTCAAGTGCATTTTTATAATATCAGCCGTATTTGGTAACTGAATTAATAGTTCTTGAACAGAATATTAATAAAGTGTTAACAACTGCCTTTCCAGCTTGGTATAGGCAAATTACACCTTTTCAAATTGTTTTTAAAAATTTTTTCAAAAAATACAAACAAATGTTTGCTTTTTTGAAATTAATGTGTTATAATCTGTTTGACAGAACATATGTACTGTTCGAGTTTTTTTAAGGAGCGTTAGTTTATGTTAAACGAAACTCAAAGAAAAATATATGAATTTTTGCTTGAGCGGTTGCAGGACGGTGTCCCCCCCAGCGTGCGCGAAATCGGTGCGTATGTTGGCTTGAAGTCCACATCCTCTGTTCAGGCATGTCTTGATGCGCTTGAAAACGAGGGTTTTATTTCGCGTGACCCGCTGCTCAAGCGTTCAATCCGCATTGTCGGTCAGACCGAAGCGGCAAACATTAAGCAGGTGCCCATTTTAGGTACGGTTACAGCCGGTGCGCCCATACTTGCCGTTGAGCAAATTGAAGGTTATCTTCCCTATGCGGGCTACTGCGCGGGGGATAAATCGCTGTTTGCCCTTCGTGTCAGGGGCGAAAGTATGCTCAATGCCGGTATACATGATGGCGATATCGTGGTTGTTGAGCGTACACCTGTTGCGCGCAACGGCGAAATTATTGTTGCACTTGTTGACGATGAGGCAACTGTTAAAACTTTTTATAAAGAGGCGGGTCATTTCCGCCTTCAGCCCGAGAACGATGCATATGAGCCCATTATAGTAGAAGAAGTTGCAGTTCTCGGCAAGGTTGTTGCTTTGCACCGTTACTATTGATTTTATACAAATCTTGTGTGCATTTGTGCAATAATTTTTTAATGTAATTGTTATATTTTTATATTGATATTTTTTGCGCGTCTTGTTATAATTAACTCTAATAACCAATAATAAAGTGTGGGGAGAGATAATTATGATGACACGTGAAGAAAAGTTCTGCAAAGAAGGCCTTACATTTGACGATGTACTGCTTATTCCCGCAGAGTCCGATGTTCTGCCTAAGGACATTGATGTTTCTACAAAGCTTACAAAAGATATCACACTTAATATGCCGATTATGACCGCAGCCATGGATACCGTTACGGAATCACGCATGGCTATTGCAATTGCGCGCGAAGGCGGTATCGGCGTTATCCATAAGAATATGCCTATTGAGGCACAGGCAGAAGAGGTTGACAAGGTAAAGCGTTCAGAGAACGGCGTTATCCGCAACCCCTTTTTCCTTTCACCCGAGCATAAGGTAAGCGATGCACTTGACCTTATGCAGCGTTATCGCATTTCCGGTGTTCCGATTTGCGAGGAAGGCAAGCTTGTCGGTATCCTTACAAACCGTGACCTTCGTTTCATGACTGATTTCAGCGGTAAAATCGGTGCAGTTATGACAAGCGAAAACCTTGTTACATCACACATCGGTACAACACTTGACGAAGCTCAGGCTATCCTTATGAAGCACAAGATTGAGAAGCTTCCCCTTGTTGATGAAGGCGGCTTCCTCAAGGGTCTTATCACAATTAAGGATATTGAAAAGGCTGTTCAGTACCCGAACTCCGCAAGAGATGCAAGCGGCAGACTTCTCTGCGCTGCTGCAATCGGTGCTACAGCGGATGTACTTGAAAGAGCAGCAGCACTTGTTGAGGCAGGTGTTGACGCACTTGTTCTTGACTCTGCACACGGTCACAGTAAAAATATCATCAACTCTGTTGCCAAGGTTAAGGCTGCGTTCCCGAAGGTCAGCGTTATCGCAGGTAACATTGCTACAGCAGAAGGCACAAAGGCTCTCATTGATGCAGGTGCCGACTGCGTCAAGGTCGGTATCGGCCCCGGCTCCATCTGTACAACACGCGTTATCGCAGGTATCGGTGTGCCGCAGATTACCGCTATTTTTGATGCTGCTGAAGAAGCTGCAAAGCATGGCATCAATGTAATCGGTGACGGCGGTATCAAGTATTCCGGCGAAATCGTCAAGGCTCTTGCAGCAGGTGCAAGTGTAATCATGGTAGGTTCACTTGTTGCAGGCTGTGAAGAATCTCCCGGTGAAACAGAAATCTACCAGGGCAGACAGTTCAAGGTCTACCGCGGTATGGGTTCACTCGGTGCTATGGCAAACGGCAGTAAGGACAGATACTTCCAGGAGGATAACCGCAAGCTCGTTCCCGAAGGTGTTGAAGGCCGTGTTCCCTATAAGGGAGTTCTTTCCGATACTATCTTCCAGCTTCTTGGCGGTCTTCGTTCCGGTATGGGCTACTGCGGCTGCCACACAATAAAAGAGCTTCAGGAAAAGGCAAGATTTGTCCGCATAACAGGTGCAGGTCTTATCGAAAGTCATCCGCACGATGTTTACATCACCAAGGAAGCTCCCAACTATTCGGGCGGCAACTGCTAAATAAAAAACGAAGGGCGGATATATCATGAATAAAATACGCCTTATACTTCTTTTAGGGCTTTGTATTTTTATTGCCATACTCAGCATAGGTTATGTTACCGTTGGTATGGATGAAAAGCAGCCCGAAGAAACCGAAACCACAACACAACAGCCCGAAACTTCAACGGCGGCAGAAAACTCAACGGCAGAATCATCTACCGCCGAAGAAACAACGGCTGAAAATACAACAGCTCAGACGACGGTTGCACAGACAACCGCACAGCCTGTAACTATGGGAAATAATTACGAATACGCATATGCCGGCTTTAATCCTTCTGTCGCAGTAGTAGACAGTGAAAAGTGGAATCTTCTGCTTGTCAATCAGGCATACATTCTGCCTGACGGTTTTACCGTAAAAACTGCCGAAGTTTCCGGCAGCAGCCAGACTATGGATTACCGTGTAGTGCCGCATTATAACGATATGGTTGCCGCGGCAAAGGCAGACGGTATCAGCCTTATTCCTATTTCCGGTTACAGAACGGTTGAGCGTCAGAAGGGCAACTTTGAGCGTAAGATTGATTATTACGAAACTCTCGGTTATTCAAAGGCGCAGGCAACTCAGCTTGCTTCCAAAATTATCCTCATGCCCGGTACAAGTGAGCATAACGCGGGTCTTGCAATGGATTTCGGCACGGACGGAAATACTTCCCTTACCGAAACATTTGCCAATACCGATGCTTTTAAGTGGCTGAGCGAAAATGCCGCAGATTACGGCTTCATTCTCCGCTACGAAAAAGAAACGCAGGATATAACAAAGGTAACCTATGAGCCGTGGCACTGGCGCTATGTTGGTGTTGATGCCGCAAAGGAAATTGTGGCTCAGGGTGTTACGCTTGAAGAATATCTCGGAATGGCATAATTTTGTTTTTCCGATATAAAAGGAATTTTATTTGATGAAGAAAAAAACACTCAACCCCATTACACCAATGCCCACAAAAACAATAGTTTTGTGGTGGGTGTGCAGAGCGGCTTTGCTTATCTGGGGTATCAATGGTTTATTCAGAGGATATACATCTGAATTCTTACAGGGTCTGTTTGCAATAGCCTTTACGCACCTGTGGGATTTGTTTCAGCTTCTCGGCGGTAAATCCTTCATTACGCAGCTGCCCTGGCAGTTTCAGACTCACCTGACTTTGTTTATAACTCTTGGTGTATGTATCGGTTCAACGCTTAACAACCGCACAGATTTTTCCTATTCCGATATTGTTACCCACTTTTTTGCGGGCTTTATTGCTTCCGGTTGGAGTGCAAGATTACTCATAATCATGCAGGAAAAAAAGAAAATTCCTCTTGCTCCTTCAATTGCCGCAATGGCGGGCTTTGCAATGGCTGTGGCAATACTTGTCGGTTGGGAATTCTATGAATTCACCATGGACAAGATTTACGGCTTCAACCTTCAGGTGTCAAGTCCGTTTGACAACAGCGGTCTTATCGACACAATGTGGGATTTTATTCTCGGTGCAGGTGGCGCACTTACGGGTATGTTCTGCTTTGCCTTTGCCGACGCAAAGAAGCGTAAACAACAAATCAAATAAACTTAAAAGCCTTGAAACCGCGCTGTTTCAAGGCTTTTTTATATGTAAACTCAGGTTTACACCCTTGTTTTTTGCTTTTTATTAAAATTCCAACCCGACTTGCTGGACTTTTTATTAAGCCTGTTGTAAAATGGTAACAGAAAACTTTGAACGGGGTGTTCTTATGAACATTGGTGAAAGAATATTTGAACTTCGCAAAGCAAGCGGTATGTCGCAGGAGGAGCTTGCGGAAAAGTTAGGCGTTTCCCGACAGTCGGTTTCCAAGTGGGAAAGCGGCAATGTAATGCCCGATATTGACAAGGCAGTCGCAATGTGCGAGCTTTTCGGAGTGAGTACGGATTATCTGCTTACGGGAAGAACTGTTGAAGCTGATGCAAAAACAGAAAGTGAAATAGAAGAAATAATTATAGGCGATGAAACGGCACAATCACAAGAAAACAATATAACCGAAGAAGAAACCGAAAACATCGAGCAACCTCAAAAGGCTCAAGACGAAAAAACCGAAAAGCCTGCTTATTTTAAAGCCATAGCCGCAATACTTGCAATTGTTCTTGTATTCGGAGCGATTCTTCCCATCCCCTTGGGTGGTTACAAAAAGCTGTGGGCTATGCTTACGGAAGACCCAGTGGGCTATACTTATGTACTTGTACACGGTATGGGCGGCTGGGGTGAAGGCGCCGGCATAAACGATATTTCACCCTATTGGGGTTCTTTTACGGGCAGCCTTTCTGCTTATCTCAGGTCGCTTGATTATGAGGTAGCAGAAGCAAATGTAGGTCCGTTTTCAAGCGCATGGGACAGAGCGTGTGAACTTTACGCACAGCTTAACGGCACTACTGTTGATTACGGTGCGGCGCACAGCAAAGCGCACGGTCATGATCGCTTCGGCAGAACCTATACTAAAGCTATTGTCGAAGGCTGGGGCAGCGAGACCGAAGGTGGTCAGCTTCGCAAAATAAATCTTGTCGGTCATTCCTTTGGCGGCAATACAATCCGTCTGCTTGCAAGCCTTATGGAATACGGTGCCAAGGAGGAAGTCAAGGCTTCACCCGACGATGTATCAGAGCTTTTTACAGGTGGCAAAGGCGAATATATAAACAGCGTGGTTACGCTCTGTTCACCGCACAACGGGTCAACGCTTTATTATGTTGTAGACCACGGTAACCTTGTTCAGACTGCGCTTGGTGTGCTTAAAATTGCGGGCGGTGTTACCGATGCAATTCAGGGTGGGCTGATTGATTTTCAGCTTGACCATTTCGGCATAGCCTCAGGTCAGAATAACACACTTGATTTGCTCAACCACGAATTCAGCAGCGGTACGGATAATGCATTTTACGATTTATCGCCTGACGGTGCTTTAAAGCTCAATGAAAAAATTAAAACGGTTGACGAGGTCTGTTACATATCCTATGCCTACAGCACAACACAGAAATCAGCCCTTACACACAATCAAGTGCCCATACTTGCAACAATGCCCGTATTAATGCCGCTTGCAACGCTTATAGGCAGCTACACTGATACAAGCGACAGCGCAACAGTTAAAATTGATGAAAGCTGGCTGCCGAATGACGGGCTTGTAAATGTTGTTTCCGCGCGTTGCCCGAGCGATGAAACACCGCACGAATATGTAAGTGGTGAAGAAATCCAGCGCGGTCAGTGGTATGTTATGCCTACCCTTACAGGCGACCACGGCACGGTAATCGGCATGAACGGTAACAAACAGATGACACACGATTTTTACATCAATTTAATAAAACTGGTTGATTCGGTAGAAAGACCGTAAAAAACTAACTGCAAATGTCACAGCGGCATTTGCAGTTAATTTTATTGATTTTTACCGTATATAATGGTAATATAATAATATATCAGTTGAAAGGCGGTTTCGTTTTTGGAAATAAAGGATATACTTTCAAAGGTTGACCATACTCTTTTAAAGCAGGATTCGACCTGGGAGCAGATAAAGCAGATTATTGATGACGGTATAATTTACTCAACTGCAAGCGTATGCATACCTGCAGGTTTTGTAAAACAGGCAAGTGAATATGCCGCAGGCAGAGTAAAAATATGTACCGTAATCGGTTTCCCTTTGGGCTACAGCACAACGGCTGCAAAGGTTTTTGAAACGGCAGATGCTGTTAAAAACGGTGCTGATGAAATTGATATGGTAATAAATGTCGGTTGGCTTAAAGAGAAAAGATACGAAGAAATACTTGATGAAATTAATGCAATAAAGGTTGCCTGTGCAGGAAGAACGCTCAAGGTTATTATTGAAACCTGCCTGCTTACCGATGAAGAAAAGGTTGCCATGTGCCGTATTGTCAGCGAATCGGAAGCCGATTTTATCAAAACCTCAACGGGCTTTTCAACAGGTGGTGCTACAAAAGAGGATATTGCACTTTTTGCTGCTAATGTATCGAACGGTAAAAAAATAAAGGCTGCGGGCGGCATACGCTCACTTGCCGATGCAGAAGATTTTATAAAATTAGGTGCTGACCGTCTTGGTACAAGCGCTATTGTTAAAATAGTTAAAGAAGGAAAATTTGAAGGGGGATACTGATATGGCAAACTGTCCGACACCGCATATAAATGCTGTACCTGCCGATTTTGCAAAAACTGTGCTTATGCCGGGTGACCCCTTGCGTGCAAAGTACATTGCTGAAACCTATCTTGAAAATATAAAGCAGGTCAATTCAGTACGCAATATGCTTGGGTTTACAGGTGAATATAAGGGCGTTCCGGTTTCTGTTATGGGCAGCGGTATGGGTATGCCTTCTATCGGAATTTACTCGTATGAGCTTTTTAACTTTTTCGGGGTTGAAAATATTATCCGCGTCGGTACTGCAGGCGGTATGTGCGATAATGTAAAGGTTCGCGATGTTGTTATAGGCATGGGTGCATGCACCGATTCAAGCTTTGCAAAGCAGTTTAATCTGCCGGGCGATTTTGCACCGATTGCAAGCTACAGCCTGCTTGAACCCTGTGTAAACAAGGCTAAGGAAATGCAGCTTAATTTCAAGGTCGGCAATGTTCTTTCAACCGATGTTTTCTACGGCGATGATGCCGATTTACCCATAGCCTTACGCACAACACCGCTGTGGGCTAAAATGGGTGTTCTTGCCGTTGAAATGGAAAGTGCGGCACTTTATATGAATGCAGCACGCGCAGGCAAAAATGCGCTTGGTATATTTACTGTTTCCGACCACCTTATAACGGGCGAAAAAACCACCGCCGAAGAACGGCAGAACTCATTTACAGATATGATGAAGCTTGCCCTTGAAACGGCAATTTCAGTATAACAGGAGGAATAAAAATGAAAATCAAAAAAATTCTGGCACTCATGCTTGCCATTGTATGCATCTTCTCTTTTGCGGCATGCGGTGACAACAACCAACCCGCAGTTGATTCCGATGATGAAAGCAGTACACTCGGTCTGGAAGATGGCGAAGATATAGAAATCGTCAAGGCTAAGGCAACCGTTGCCAATGTAAGCGGTAAGGATGCGGTTTCACTTCTTGCCCGCAAAAGCGGCACATCAGAATGGTCTGACAATGTGCTTTCACAGGATTATCTGCACGCAGATATGGCTGTTGAACTCAGCTATAACGCAGGCGAAAACAATGTTTACGATTTAAGGCTTGTTTTTGAAGATGGTACATATCAGGACTTCACAAACATAGATTTGTCATCAGGTCAGCCTGTTTACTATCTCGGTAAAACAGAATAACATATTAAAATAAAGAAGGCAGTTCACACCAAACGTGAACTGCCTTGATTTTTTATTCTTCCGTTGTGCTTTCAGCTGCGGTGGTGTGTGCTACGGTTTCAACTATAACTCCGGGTGCGGCATTTTCCGGCGCATCCGTTGCCTGAATGGCGCTTATGTAATAGCCGCTTTCGTTTTCGCGGAGTGTTACCTTTACGAATTTGCTGGGCTCTGGCTGAATGTAGTTGCCGTAAGCGTCCTGCGCCCATGCTTCGGCAGCGATATATCCGACATTGAGTACAACCGTATTTGAGCTTTTGTCAATATCCGTAACAACAGGTGTGTAAATTGCAACAGCACCTGCCGAGGTTACAAGGTAGCTCTGATTTTGTTCGTTGAAGGTGAATTCACCGGAATAGCCTTTGACGCCTATGTGTGTAGGTGCAATGTCTGTGCCGTAAAGCTCGGCAAATTTTGCGCTGACATCTGCTGCGGGAATAACAACATTACCCTGGTCATCTGTTACATATTTACCGGGATAAATGCCTTCGTCCTTTATTATTGCCCATACGGCGCTGACGGTAAGCTGTTCAATGTTTGCGGCTGAAATATCGTCAAACATGTCAGGGTCATACATTACTACGGGAACAAGAAGCTTTTCATATTCAAGCTTTTTGCCCGAGTTATCGGTAAGGTCCTTTACTGTGTCAATTCCTGCACCTACGGCAAAGATTACGCCGACAACCGCAAAAATAATAACAAGCAGACCAAGGGGGAAAGCAAGCTTGCTCTGACCCTTTCTTTTTTTGTTTTCTGACATATCGTTTTTCTCCTTTATTTTCATGTTGCGGAAAGCGCAATCATTACAGGCATTGTTATAATTGAAATAAAGCTGACAAGTGCCACAGTTTTGGAGGCTGTGCCTGTGTCAAGGTTATACTTACCTGCAAAAATTACCGTGTTGTTTGCGCTGGGGGCAGATGCCGAAATGGACATAGCCATTGCAAGCTCTTTGGGTATATTGAGAAGCCTGAAACCTGCAACCATTATAAGCGGTAAAATAATAAGCTTAATAAGTGATACAAGGTAACTGTTCTTGTCGGTAAGCATTGTTTTAAGGTCGGTGTGCGCAATATATGTGCCGAAAATAAGCATTGCAAGCGGTGTGTTCAGCACGGCAAGGCTTTCAATGGGTGAAGCAATAATGTGCGGCAAATCAACACCTAAAAGGTATAGCGGTAAGCCTATTGCAACGCCGATAGTGCCGGGGTTGATAAGCAGCTTTTTGAAGTTGAATTTGCCTTTTTGCGCTCCGATAATATATATGCCATGGGTAAAGCAGAAAATGTTAAACACCATAATTACCGCAGAACAGTAGAAAACACCCTGCGGACCAAGTACCGCATTTGCAAGCGGCAAAGCCATATAGCCGCAGTTGCCGTACATGGAAGCATATTTGTAAATGCCTTTTTGTGCTTTGTCTGTTTTGTTGAAAAAGGGAATAATCAGCACCATGCCGATTACATGAATTACAACTCCGCAGGCTGCGGCAAGACCGAAGCTTTTCAGGTTTTCGGGGGATTTGTCAATTGACATAAAGCTGTCTACAATTACAAGCGGGGTAATAATGTAAAACAGCAGGTTGGTGTTAAGCTTTGAAGCCTTTTCTGTATAAAGTCCTGCCTTGTCTGCAAAAAAGCCGACGGCAATTAAAATATAGAGTATAATAACCTGTTGTGCCGTAGCAAGCAAATTTTCAAGAAACAAAGTTCAAGCCACCTTTAGTTTGTCTTTTTTGCAGTTGCGGTGTTGTAAAGAAAAACGGGAATAAACAGCGCGAGCATAAGGTCGCAGGGAGCAAAGCCGTAATCTGCAACAAGTGAATCGGAATGACCGATTGCAATAAGGAAAAGTCTGGGTACTGCGACAAGGAAGCAGAGCATAGCCGCAGGAATTCCGCAGCCGTAAAGACGCCATGCTGTAATTTCGGGTGTGACCTTTGCAACAACTTGTGCAAAGCTGAGTAAAAACATAATCAGGAATACAAGCATGAATAATTCAAGCAGTAAATCGGATACATTTACAAAGCTTATTTTGCGCACAAATCTTACGATAATACGGCATATTGCCCAAACTACGGGTGCAACGGAAAGCACGCTGAAGCCGCGGAATTTTGCCTTCTTGCCAAAGCAGAAGAAGGTATAAATGCAAAAAACAAAGGCGGCAAAAATTCCGAAAACGCTTTGAGCAAGCATCATCATAGCACCTGATTTAGACAGGTACTGAACCTGCGAAAGCTCTGAAAAAGGGTTGTATTCCGCGTTGATTCTGAAAAAGCCTGCAAGCTGGTTAATTGAATCAAATATAATTGTAAGTGCCGTAAGCACGGATAGAATACCGAGCGGTACGCTTTTGTTTTTTATATCTCTTGTGCGGTTAGCTTTATCGTTGAGAAAGCTGAGTGCGGCAACTGCTGCAACAACAACTGCGCAGAGAATATAGAAAAGCGGAATTGTAAAATTGCTTTCTTTAAAAAATCCCGTTTCGGGGTCAATAAGTGCCGTAACCTGATAAACGCGCAGCGGGAGCAGTACGCAAAGGCTGATTGCCGCTGCAGCAATGATTGAGGTCGGCTCGGGCTTTGAAAGGCTGCCCTTGATTTTCTTCATATCATTTACACCTCTTTTTTTATAAAACGGCGAGTGCTTCTCTGGGAATATACTCGTCAGGATGCATAACATTTTCGTTTGTACGCTCTTCAAGCGGAATGTAACCGTAGGGAAGGGTTACATTCTTGTATGCGGGGCGGATAATGCGATTGCCTGTGCTGAGCTCTTCAATTCTGTGTGCTGCCCAGCCTGCCATACGCGAAACGGTAAACAGGGGAGTAAACAGGTCTTCGGGTATACCAAGCATATCGTAGATAAGACCTGAATAAAGGTCTACATTTGCACAAATGGGCTTTATATCACCTTTGATTGAGCGGAAAATATCGGGAGTCAGGTCCTCAATAAGCTCAAGCTGACGGAAGCGTCTTTCAAATTCTTCGCCCGATAAGAACTTCTTTGCAGCATCTTTAAGCAGTACTGCTCTCGGGTCGGACATTGTGTAAATTGCGTGCCCCATGCCGTAAACAAGGCCTGTACGGTCACCTGCCTGTTTTCTGATGAGCTTTTCAATATAAGCGGCAACCTGCTTTTCGTCGGTTATATCGTCGATTTCCTGCGCCATGAGCGTGGTCATTTCCTTAACCTTTATATTGGCACCGCCGTGACGCGGACCTTTGAGCGCGCCTATTGATGCGGCTGTAGCCGAATATGTATCTGTACCCGATGAGGTGAGAACGCGTGTTGCAAAGGTGGAGTTGTTACCGCCGCCGTGTTCGGAATGAAGAATAAGGCAAAGGTCAAGCAGCTTTGCTTCTTCATCGGTGAAATGTCTGTCCGAACGGAGCGTACGCAGTATTGTCTGTGCGGTGCAAAGCTCGGGCTTGGGCTGATGGATATACATGCTCTTTTTGTAGTAATGGCGGCGCTTTACCTGGTAAGCATAGCTCATTATTGAAGGAAGCTGTGCAATAAGCTGAATACACTGGCGCAGTACATTCTCAATTGAAATATCGTCAGGGTTTTCATCGTAGGAATACAGCGCCATTACCGAACGCGCCATTTTGTTCATAATGTTCGGCGAAGGAGCTTTCATTATCATGTCTTCAATGAAATCCTCGGGCAGCTCGCGGCATTCCGCAAGAACATCGCGGAATTTGTTGAGCTGTTCAGGGGTGGGGAGTGAACCGAAAATAAGCAGCCATGCAACTTCTTCAAAGCCGAAGCGGTCTTCCTTTCTGCAGCCTGCAACAATTTCGTTTACATCAAGTCCGCGGAAACGCAGCTTACCGTGACGGGGTACACGCTCACCGTCGTCCATATAGTAACCGTCAACGCTGCATATTTTTGTAAGACCTGCCATAACGCCTGTACCGTCAGCGTTACGCAAACCGCGCTTGACACCGAAACGGCTGTAATCCTTGGTGTCAATTTTATCATTAATCTGAATCTCCGTGCATAAATTTGTAAGGGATTCGCTTGTAATAGGGGATATGTACTTGGACATCAGCTTTGTTTCTCCTTCGGAATCCATACTTTTTAAAACAGCCGTATCAATTGACATTTTAAAAAGTACACTTCCACATATAATTATATTATCAGATTTTATATTATACTATAAATGTATCAAAAAAGTCAATGAAAAACATAAGGAGCTGTAAAAAAATGAGAATTTATAAGCTGTTGGCATTTCTGATTTCGCTGTCGGTGCTGCTTGTACCTCTTACATCCTTGAAAAAAGAGCCTGTGCAGGAAAATCCGACGAAAAACAACACAAAGACCGATGAGCCAACTGTACCCGAAAAGCCGCAGACAGTAAAAGTATATATGAAAAAAGCGCAGGAAACCGTCGAAATTGAGCTTGAAGAATATCTGCTCGGCGTGCTTGCTGCGGAAATGCCTGCAACATACCATGAAGAAGCGCTGAAAGCGCAGGCTGCAGCGGCATATACATATCTTCTAAACAAAAGAAAAAATCCCGATAAGGCTCTTAACGGTGCCGATTTGTCGGATAATTCAGCAACACATCAGGGCTATCTTAATGCCGCCGGGCGCAATGAAAAATGGGGTGACAAAACCGAAGCCTATGAAAAAAAGCTGAATAAGGCGGTCAAAGAAGTCAGCGGAAAAGTAATAGTGTACGAGGGCGAGCCTATTATAGCGGCTTTTCATGCAATAAACAGCGGCGTAACTCAAAGCGCACAAGCCGTATGGGGCGGCGAAGTGCCGTACCTTAAAAGTGTAAACAGCCCTGGTGATAAGCTGTCGCCCGATTGCGTTAAAACGGTTGCAATAAGTGCAGGTGAACTTGCAAATATGGCAGGTAATATCGACGGCTGCAGCCTTAACGGAGAAGCTGAAAACTGGATAGGGAATGTAAAAACAAATTCAGACGGCTATGTGAAAACAGTTGAAATAGGCTCGGCTGAACTTACGGGACTTGAAGCGCGTGATGCACTCGGATTGCGAAGTGCTGTTTTTACATATGAATATAAAGATGATAATTTTATGTTTACCACTTCAGGTTACGGCCATTGCGTGGGTATGAGCCAATACGGCGCAGACTATATGGCGCGCCAGGGCAGCACATGGGAGGAGATAATTAAGCATTATTATACAGGGGTGGAGATAGAATAAATTGTAGTTTATTTGAGTGCAGAGTGCAGAGTTCAGAACGCAGAACGGATGGTGAGCTACGCCCACACCCATTTGAAAATATTATTTATTATCTGACGAGAAGTTAAAAATGTTCTGAATTGAAAATTAAGATAACAGATAAGAGATAAAAAATAGTAGATAATAATTGTCGGCGATTGCCGGCGGGATACCCTAATCCGAACGTAGAATTCGCTGTCATTCTGAGCGCAAGCGAAGAATCTTAAAGGTTTAAAAGATCCTGAACGAAGTTCAGGATGACACTCTGTAAGGTTGCATATTGAAATCGGAGCGAAGCGACCCTTCGTTCTGCACTCTGCGTTCTGCATTCTGCACTTATACAAATAAACTGTAATTTTAATTTTTTAAAATACCCCTTGACAACTGAGATGTAATAGTCTATAATACCAAATGTTGTGACAATTGGATATGGACGTTTAGCTCAGTTGGTAGAGCACTCGCTTGACGTGCGAGTGGTCAGCGGTTCAAGTCCGTTAACGTCCACCAAAAATAAGACAGCTTTGAGGCTGTCTTATTTTTTTATCCAATCCGCAGGATTGGTAGGTGATTTTGCCTTAGCAAGTATGTGATTGTCGCAGGCATACGGCTATATGCAAATTTCCGTTCGCTTTTTTCGGATTGAAAATTAAATTTTAGTATGTTATAATCTTTTTACTGTAACATAAGGGATGGATAATAAAATGACAAACATCAGACCGTACAGAGAAACGGATAAATATAATGTTCAGCGCATATGCCTGCAGACCGTTAATGACGATGTTCAGTTTGAAGGTCTGAACAGAGAAAATGCATCGTTTTTTTTAACGGTTTACTGTAATTACTATATTGAAAAAGAGCCGCAGAACTGCTTTGTAACGGTTGACGGAAACGATGAAGCGGTAGGTTATATCATCTGTGCGGAAAATGTAAAGAAATACAGAAAAGCATTCATGAACGAGTATTTTCCGAAGCTTGAAAAGAAACGCAGGCTTATGGTGTTCGGCGAGGTTTTAGCATATTATTTTTTTGCTTCACGCTATCCGGCGCACATGCATATTGATATTTTAAAGGAATACCGTGGCGGCGGCACAGGCACAAAAATGCTTGAAATTCTTACAGAACACCTTAAAAATAAAGGAATCAGCGGTGTTCAGCTTTGCGTAAGTGAAGCCAATACAAGGGGAATCAAGTTTTATGAACGCTTCGGCTTTAATACCCTGATGAAATTTTCTGTAGGCAGGGCTATGGGTTATAAAATCAAATAAAAAATTTACCCCGCTGTCCGATTCGGACAGCGGGTTTGTTATAGCTTAAAAGCTTATTTGTTGAGGTTTGCGCGGAGGGTTGCAAGCTCATCTGCAAGAGTCTTGGGAAGCTTGTCGCCAAACTTGCCGTAGAATTCTTCGATGCCTGCTGTTTCTGCGTTCCAGAGTTCCTTATCAACATCAAGCATAGCCTTGAGAGTGTCGATGGAAACTTCGTCTTCAATGCCTTCAAGGTTGATATCTTCTGCCTTGGGAACGTAGCCGATAGCAACTTCGTCAGCGTCTACCTTGCCTTCGCAGCGGTCAAGAATCCATTCGAGTACACGAAGGTTATCGCCGAAGCCGGGCCACATGAAGTTGCCTTCATCATCCTTACGGAACCAGTTAACGTTGAAGATTTTGGGAGCCTTGTCAGCATCAAGTGTTTCACCGATGTTGATCCAGTGCTGCCAGTAGTCGCCCATGTTGTAACCGCAGAAGGGAAGCATAGCCATGGGGTCACGGCGGACAACGCCTACAGCACCTGCTGCAGCTGCTGTAGTTTCGGAAGCCATGATTGAGCCTACGAATACGCCGTGGTTCCAGTCGCGTGACTGATATACAAGGGGAGCAAGCTTAGCACGTCTGCCACCGAATACGATAGCAGAGATGGGAACACCTGCGGGGTTTTCAAATTCGGGGCTGATGCAGGGGCAGTTTACAGCGGGAGCTGTGAAACGGCTGTTGGGGTGTGCGCCCTTTTCTTCGCTTGTCTGACCGTTCCAGTCGCCGCCCTTCCACTCTTTAGCGTTTGTGGGCGGATTCTTGTCAAGACCTTCCCACCAAACTGTGTTGTTGTCAAGGTTGTGAGCAACGTTGGTGAAGATTGTGCCTTTCTTTGTTGCAGCAAGTGCGTTGGGATTGGATTTTTCATTTGTGCCGGGTGCAACACCGAAGAAACCGTTTTCGGGGTTGATAGCATAAAGTCTGCCGTCGTCACCCTTGCGAATCCAGGAAATATCGTCGCCTACGCACCATACCTTGTAGCCCTTTTCCTGATAAGCCTTGGGCGGAATAAGCATAGCAAGGTTTGTCTTACCGCAAGCTGAGGGGAATGCAGCGCAGATGTATTTAACATCGCCGTCGGGCTTTTCAACGCCGAGGATGAGCATGTGCTCAGCCTGCCAGCCTTCCTTCCAGCCCTGGTAGGAAGCAATACGAAGTGCAAAGCACTTTTTACCAAGGAGAACATTTCCGCCGTAACCTGAGTTAACGGAGATAATTGTGTTATCCTGCGGGAACTGGCAGATATATCTCTTTTCTTCATCAATTTCGCACTTGCAGTGGAGACCGCGAACCCAATCGTTGCTGTCGCCGAGTGCTTCAAGAACCTTTGTGCCTACTCTTGTCATGATAACCATGTTGAGAACAACATAGATAGAGTCTGTAAGTTCAATACCGATCTTGGAGAAACGGCTGCCTACGGGACCCATTGAGTAGGGGATAACGTACATGGTTCTGCCCTTGTAGGAATCCTTTGCGATGCTGTAGAGCATTTCATAAGCTTCTGCAGGATCCATCCAGTTGTTTGTGGGGCCTGCCATCTCCTTTGTGGGAGCGCAGATGAATGTTCTGCCTTCAACACGCGCAACGTCATTTACAGCGGTGCGGTGGAGGTAGCAATCGGGAAGAAGCTCCTGGTTGAGCTTAATCATTTCGCCTGTTGAGCATGCTTCTGCTCTGAGTGCTTCAATCTGCTCCTGTGAGCCGTCAATCCAGACAATCTTGTCGGGCTTTACAAGCTCAACTTTTTCTTCAATCCAGGAGAGAACACTTTTGTTTTCTGTGTAGTTCATTATTGGTTGACTCCTTTCGGTAGTAGATACTTTTTCAACAATTATTAATATATAATATTTTAGTCAAAACTGCAACCGAAAATACAACAAACATTTAATTGTATTTTGGTAAATTTTGGTTTATTTTGCTTAATTAAATATTTTATATCTGTTTAAGCAGAGGACCTATACCCTTGATGGCTCTGGGTATATCCTTGAGTATTTTTCTAATACCGCCCTTTTCGCCGCTGAGTGCTTTTACAAGTCCGTCAGCCATTTCCTCGCTGAATACGCCGCCGCTCATACTGATAAAATCGCGGAACGGAGTCTGCAGTGCAATAGCCTGTGCAAAGCCTGCAGGGACAACGGTTGTCATAATTTTGTACATGCGTGCGCCGTTCTTTGTGTGTGCGCAGCTTTCAAATGTATCCTGAATGCCGAGCTTTCTGTTGGAGGCATAGTTTGCAGGGGGGAGTTCTCTGCCGAGTACCGCTTTGAACTGCTCTGTCGGTACGGACTGAACATCTGCTGTGTAGTAGGCGGGGGCAACGGCGGAATAATCGGGAATGTTTTCCGTTGTGCCTTCAACTGTTACCGCTGAGGTGAGCTTTATATCTGCGCTTGATGCGCCGACAAGTATATCGAATTCACCGCTTTCAACGCACCAATCGTTTATGTTTACATTGTAGAAAGCGAATGCGCGTTTGCAAAGCTCTATTTCAATTTCTTTGCTTTCACCGGGCTCAAGCCATACCTTTTTGAAGCCCTTGAGTTCTTTAACGGGTCTGTAAATTGTGCTTACCTTATCCGATACATAAAGCTGAGCAATTTCATAGCCTGCAACAGCACCTGTGTTTTTAACAGTAAATGTTACTTTGAGTGTGTCATTTTCGGTCATTTCTGTTTTGTCAAGCTTCAGGTCGGAATATTCGAAGGTTGTGTAGGAAAGACCGTAGCCGAAGGGATAACGCACAGCCTTCGCAGCCTTTTCGTAGTATCTGTAGCCGATATAAATGCTTTCGCGGTATTCAACCGTAGCGGGGTTGCCGGGGAAATTGTTTACAGCCGGTGTGTCTGAATAAACCATGGGATAGGTTTCGGGCAGCTTACCGCTCGGGTTTACCTTGCCGCTGATAATGTCTGCTACTGCGCCTGCACCTGCCTGACCGCCGAGGTAGGAATTGAGTATAGCGGCAACACCGTCATTCCATGGCATTTCAACGGGTGAACCGCCTGCGAGTACAACAATAACATTCTTGTTTACTTTAAGTATTTCATTTACAAGCTTGTCATGTGCTTCGGGCAGATTCATGTGCTGTCTGTCGTAGCCCTCTGCTTCATATTCGTCTGTAAGACCTACGAAAAGAACAACCGTTTCGCACTTTGCGGCAAGCTGTGCAGCTTCGCTTGCAAGTGCGGGATTATTCTTTGCCTTACTCTTTTTAAGCTCATAGCCCTGTGCAAATTCAACGCTGTAGCCAACCTTTTTAAGCTCTTCAAGTGCGTTATCAAGCTTTGTGGGGTTAATGTGTGATGAACCTGCGCCCTGGTAACGGGGTGTTCTTGCAAGCTCGCCGATAACGGCAATTCTGCCTTCCTTTTTGAGCGGAAGTACACCGTTGTTTTTGAGCAGAACCATTGAATTTGCGGCAATCTGTCTTGCAAAATCCTGGTCGTCAAGGTCATTGTATGGATAGTTCTTCTTTGCGCCTGCGGCAGCCTTTTCAATAAGCTTCAATACATTGAGCGCTCTTTCATTTACAACGGCTTCGTCGAGTGTGCCGTTCTTTACTGCTTCAACAATTTTCTTTGTGCCTGCTCCTGCGGAAGAGGGCATTTCGATATCGTTACCGTTTTTAAGGCCGAGTACTCTGTCGTTACATGCACCCCAGTCGCTTACTACAGCACCGTCGTAGCCCCATTCATCGCGAAGGATTTCAAGCTGTGTGTGCTTGTTTTCCGAACCGTGCATACCGTTGATTTTGTTGTATGAGTTCATAACCGTCCACGGCTTTGCCTTTTTGACAGCTATTTCAAACGCTGTAAGATAGATTTCGCGCAAGGCTCTTTCGTCAACAACGCTGTCGCAGGTCATTCTGCGGGTTTCCTGGCTGTTTGCGCAGAAGTGCTTGAGTGATGTGCCTACACCCATTGACTGAACGCCGTTGATAAAGCCGGCAGCAAGTTCACCTGCAAGAATCGGATCTTCGGAGAAATATTCAAAGTTTCTGCCGCAAAGGGGAGAACGCTTCATATTTACGCCGGGTCCGAGAAGTACGCCGACTTCTTCTTTCAGGCATTTTTTACCGAGTGCAACACCCATCTGATAAAGCAGCTCGGGGTCCCATGATGCAGCTGTTGTTGCGGCTGTGGGGTAGCTGATTGCGGGTACGGAGTTACTCAGGCTGTCGCCGGTTTTGCTGTAGTCCTTTTTGCGCAGACCGTGAGGTCCGTCGCAGACCATGATTGAGGGAATACCGTACTTTTCCATGCCCTTGAGGTGCCAGAAATCCGCGCCGTCGCAAAGGCTCGCCTTTTCTTCAAGAGTCATTTTTGAAATAAGGTCGCTGTACTTACTCATATGTTATTCTCCTTCAAAGAAATTTTCTTCAAGTTTTTCTATATCGTCAACGGCTTCAACGCCCTTGAGTTTCTTTTGTATAATGCGGTTTCTGTCCTGAGCTAAATCAAGTGCTTTGCCCGCATCGTCAATTTTACTGCGTGCCTTGTCAAGCAGCACACCGAATTTGTCGTACTGTGTTTTGGCAACGGCAAGCATCTTGCGCACTTCGTTTGCCTTTTCGTTTATTGCAACCGCCTTGAAGCCCATTGAAAGGGAAGAAAGCAGAGCAGTTATTGTAGTAGGACCTGCAATCATTATGTTGTATTGGCTTCTCAGCTGTTCGGGTAAGCCTTCAGGTGAAGCTGCAACCTCTGCATATAATCCTTCCGTTGCAAGGTACATAATGGCATAGGGTGTGGTGGTCGGAACAACTATGTATTTGCTTATCTGTTTTGCCTCGTCCTTTATTCTTGCAAACAGGGCTTTTCTTGCAAGTGCCAGCGCTGCTGCGTCTGCATTTTCTGCTGCGTCACAAAGGCGGACATAGTCCTCCATCGGAAATTTGGAGTCAATCGGCAGGTAGGTTACCGTACCTGCGCCGTCACCTGCGGGAATTTTAACCGCAAATTCAACAACGGCACGGCTGCCTTCAATGGGTGAAAAGTTTTTGACATACATTCCGGGAATTGTCTGGTCAAGTATGTTTTCAAGGTAAACCTCAGCCCATGTACCTCTGGCTTTTACATTTGTCAGCACTTTGTTAAGTGTTGAAACATTGGCTGTAACGCCGTTTGAAAGCTCTTTCATTTCACCGAGGGATTTGTTTACGTTTTCCAGCTGGTCTGAAACAGTTTTAAATGAACTGTCAAGCCTTGCGGCAAGGGTGGCGTTGAGCTTTTCATCAACGGTTTCGCGCATCTGGTCGAGCTTTTTCTCGTTGCTTTCCTGCATTTTTGTTATTGCATCGGATACGCCCCGTGAAAGCCGTTCATTCTGTTCAATGTTATTCTGTCGGATTGAGCCGAGTGAATCATTGAGCGTCTGAGTCATTTTAGCCTGATTTTCAAAATTGGCTTTCGTCATTTCGTCAAGCTTTTTTGCCATTTCGTTAAGGCTTTGAGCGGTTTGCTCGCGCATATCGTTTTGACCGTGGCTCATTTCGCGGCGGCTTCGTTCAAATTCGTCCGCCATAAGCCTGCTGATTTTTTCGCTTTCTTCATTCTTTCTGCTGTTCTTTTTATTGAGTGAATAAATCATTATTATTGCAGCAGTAAGCAGCGCAATAACAACAGCAAGCAAAAGAACAATAATATCGTTGGATGGCACAAAATCCCCCCCATTATCTAAAATCTAATCATAATAATTATAACAAACTAATTGTATTTACACAAGTGCATTTCTTTTAATTTATACCGTAAAAATGAAAAACACCGCTGAATTGCGAAATCAGCGGTGTCTGATGCTTATTTCATTTTATAAAGCCTTAATGCATTTGTAACAACAAACAGTGAGCTTAAACTCATTGCTGCAGCACCAATCATCGGCGAAAGTGTAATTCCTAAAGGTAAAAACAGTATTCCGGCGGCAACGGGAATGCCGATTACATTATAAAAGAATGCCCAGAAAAGGTTTTGCTTGATGTTGCGCAGAGTTTTGCCTGAAAAGGTTATTGCCTTTACAACATCGGTCAGTTCGTTTTTCATCAGTACAACATCGGCGGATTCAATTGCTATATCCGTACCGCCGCCTATTGCTATGCCTACATCGGCTTTGGCAAGGGCAGGGGAATCGTTTATACCGTCGCCGACCATTATAACTTTTCTGTTTTTGTTCTGTTCAGCTTCAACCTGTTCTGCCTTTTGTGCGGGCAAAACTTCGGCAATAACCTTTGTTACACCAAGCTGTTTTCCGATAACTTCAGCAGTATTTTTGTTGTCGCCTGTTAAAAGTATTACTTCTTTTCCGCGCTGTATCAAGGCTTTTACGGCTTCAATGCTACTTGGCTTTATTTCGTCCGCAACAGCTATAATGCCTGCGGCTTTGCCGTCAACAGCAAAGTAAACTGCGGTTTTGCCTTGTGAGGAAAGTTCTTCGGCAATGGGTAAAAGCGATGAAACATCAATGCCTTTATCCTGCATCAGCCTTGCGTTACCGCCGATTGCCTTTTTGCCTTCAATTATTGCCGATACACCTTTACCCGATATATAAGTAAAGTTATCTGCCTTTACAGGTTCACCGCTGTATTTTTCACAGATTGCTTTTGCAATCAGGTGTTCACTCTTTGCTTCGAGGGCTGCGGCAAGCCTTAAAAGCTCACCGTTTTCCATTTCGGTAGCAATTATATTGGTAACTGCGGGCTTACCTGTGGTTACCGTACCGGTTTTATCGAGGATAACGGTATCTGCCTTGCAGATTGTTTCAAGTGCTTCAGCCGATTTTATCAGTATTCCGTTTGAAGCGCATTTTCCTGTTGAAACTGTAATTGCAACGGGTGTTGCAAGCCCCAACGCACACGGGCAGGAAATAACAAGCACGCATATTGCGCAGGAAAGCGCAAATTCAAGGCTCTGCCCTGCAATAAGCCATGCAATAAATGTAATAAGCGATATGCTCATAACTATGGGCACAAACACACCCGCAATTTTGTCCGCAAGCCTTGCAGCAGGTGCTTTACTTGCACCGGCGTTTTCAACCAGCTCAATAATTTTTGCGAGCGTTGTATCTTTACCTACCTTGGTGGCTTTCATTGTAAAAGCACCTTCAAGGTTAACGGTTGCAGACATAACGCTGTCGCCTTCACTTTTTTCAATGGGTATGCTTTCACCCGTAAGTGCCGATTGGTCAACACTTGATGCACCCTGAATAATTACACCGTCAACGGGTATTTTTTCACCCGGACGGATAAGAATAAGGTCGCCCGAAACTATTTCTTCGGTATTTATCTTTATTTCTTTTCCGTTACGGATTACGGTTGCGGTTTTGGGTGATAAATCAATCAGCTTTGCAACGGCTGAATTTGTTTTGTTTTTTGAACGCTCCTCAAGGAATTTGCCTACTGTTACAAGGGTAAGTATCATTGCGGCAGATTCAAAATAGAGGTTTGTTACATACTTTTCGGCTATGTCGGGTCTTTCGTTGCCAAGACCGTAGCCTATCATGAATATTGAAAATATGCCGTAAACCATAGCCGCACCCGAACCGACTGCAACAAGTGTATCCATATTCGGAGCTTTTCTTTTTATGGCGGCAAAGCCGTGGAAGAAAAACTTGCGGTTCACATAAAGTATGGGCAGAGTAATAAGAAATTGCGAAAACGCAAAGGCAACGCCGTTGCTTATACCGTGAAGAAAGTGCGGCAGAGGTAAGCCGACCATGTGACCCATTGCAATATACATCAGCACCGCAAGCAGCGGTATCGATACGGCAAGCCTTGTTTTAACGGGAGTAAACTTTTCTTCTGCCTTTGGCAGTTTGGTTTGAGCTTCGGCTTTTGCCTGAGTTTCAGCTGGCTTTGGTTCTTCTTGTAAGGTTGCCGTAAAGCCTGCCTTTTCAACAGCCTTGCAGATTATTTCTTCGTTTACCTTGCTTTCGTCATATTCTGCGGTAAGCAGCTTTGCAAGCAGGTTTACTGTGGCTGATTCAACGCCGTCTATTTTGCCTACGGCTCTTTCAACTGCGGCAGAGCAGGCGGCGCACATCATGCCTTCAACAATAAATTTTTGTTTCATTGTATTTTATTTTATGCAACGGGCGGTAATTCAACCGGCAGCTCAACAGGTGAAGTTGTTCTTTCTTCTGTTGTGGGTTCGTCAACGGGCGGCTGTGTGGGCGGCTCCGTAGGCGGTTCGCCGGGATTGGTTGTGGGTTCTTGCGGTATGGGTGTTTCGTTGGTTTTGATTGTATAAGTAAATCTGTCATAGAACTGACCTGTTACAAAGTTTCTTGCTCTGATAATAAGCTGACCGATGTAGCCTTCAACAACATAGCCTGTACCTGTTTCTATTACTTCACCGCGTGAAGGTGTCTGACCGAAGCTCGGGCAGTCTACAAAATAAAGGTTGCCGTCATTGGTAACACCGCTGTAGCCGAAGCCGCTGTGCAGGTGACCCGAGAAAACAACAATAACCATACCCTGGTCTGTGTAGTGCTTAAGTATTGCCATAAGCTGGTCACTCTGTTCGCCGAGTATACCGAGCGCCCATGCCTGATTTACGCGGTTTGTACCGTTAAAGGGCTGGTGAAGGAAAATAAATACGGGCTTGTCAGTGTATGAAACAGCGGAAAGCTCTAAATTAATCCAGTTGAGCTGTGCCTCGGAAAGGTATGCTTCATTCTGCATTTTCTGTTCTGTGCCGAGAGTAAAGAAGTGGTAGTCGTTTTTGGTAAAGTGACGGTAAGTAGTGGTTACGGGCTGACGCAGGAAAGCGGAGTATTCCGAATAGAAAGCATTGAAAGAGTTTTCAGCCTTCCAGGAATCGTGGTTGCCCATTGCAACAATGGTGAGCATTGCTTTTTTACAAGCGGAAAGCTCATTGAAAAACAGTTTGAATTCTTCGGGCTTGCCGTTGTCGGTGTTGTCGCCTACAATTGCAAACACATCGGTAGGCACAGCACTGTTGTTTATATCGGCAATGCCTTTGCGCAATAAGTTGCGGCATTCAATTTCGTCCTGCGCAATGTGCGTGTCTGATATGACAGCGGCATTGAGCTTGAGCTGGTCGGGATTTGTGGGTGAATAGGTGGGTTCCTGCGTGGAAAAGCCGCCTGTAAAAAATGTCATGATGGAAAGTATGATTGATATCAGCTTTTCCGCGAGAGATAAGATAAAATCCATGTTATCCTTCCTTTTCTTTAATATTTTTACGCCAATACTTGGTATTGACAATTAATTAACTGCTAATGTAAAATATATCCGAGGTGATTTAAATGAAAAAGATTGTTCCGTTTATTTTAGCTTTTGCCGCAGCATTGCCGTGTATGACGGTTGCGGCGAACAGAGCGGAACCCGATTTTATTCTTAACGGAATGGAGCCTGAATATTATATAATGCTCAATTCTGTTAATACCGATTCTCAGGAGCTTCTGCTTGGCAGCCTTTCTGCCAAATACGAATCTAACGGTAAGCCCGAAACAATATCCGCGGGTAACGATACCGGCGGTGTTTCTTACGGCGCATATCAGTTTTCAAGCGTTTACGGTGTTCCGATGGAGTTCGTAAATTGGTGTATTACTTCGGGCGAAGGGGCTGACACAGGTGAACGCCTGCTTTTAGCCTACCGGCTCGACGGCAATACATACGGCGAGTTTTTTAATGCCGAATGGAAGCGCATTGCAGACGAAAACGCAACCGCATTTTTAATTTTACAGCATAATTTCACAAAAACAAAGTTTTATGATGTTATGGTTGCCAAATTGGAAGCCAAAGTTCACGGCTTCAAGGCGGATAATTATACCGTTGCACTTAAAAACGTAATCTGGTCAAGGGCTGTTCAGCAGGGTGTGAACAGCGATGTTATTTTCAAGGCTATAGAAAATCTCGGCGGCTTCAAGTATCAGGCGGAAGATGTTCTGATTAAAGCAATCTATGCTCAAAGCAGTCTGCTTGTTGATACACCGCCGTATGCCGATTCTGTAAAAATTGAAGAAAGCTCTGCAAAAAAATACGGTGTGGATTCAAAAACGGTAACCGGTAAATATCTGTACTATTACAGCCGTAATTCATCGGATATTCAGGTTTCGGTCTATCGCCGTCTTGCAGTAAATGAGCTTAGCGATGCGCTGAAAATGTACGAAAAGTACAAGAGTGATAATCCGCTTCTGCCTTCAGACCCTGATACCACAAAACCCGTTGAACCGGGAACTACCGTACCTGTTGAACCGGGAACTACAAAGCCGGTTGAGCCGGGCACTACACTTCCGGTTGAACCCGGTGACGGACTTATTCCGATTCCGCCCACAACTACAAAACCTTCGGGTCAGGAAGAAACAACAACCGAGCCGATAACACAACCTTCAACCGAACCGGAAGAACAGCCGGGTAATAACGGCGGTTCAATCCTTGATGGTATAGGTAATTTCTTCCGCTCGATACTTGGCGGCATAGCAAAGGTTATTGAACTTATTCTCAATTTTGTATACAGCTTTGTATAAACCGAGATTTTAAAAATTAAACTTACTAACCGTCCGCGTCAGATTATGGCACGGACGGTATTTTTTTTGCACTTTGGAATTAAAGCTCATAAAGACCCGATTCAAGCATAACAAATTCCTTGCCGCCTGCAATAAAGTACTTTTTGACAGGTTCATCAAATTCAAGATAGTCACTTACAGCATAGTTCGCAAGCGAAATTGTGCGCACCTTGTTTGAGCCTTCGTTGCATATATAGAGCTTATCATTATACCTTACAAGTGCGGTGGGCTTAATAAATGCTGTTGATTTGCCGCCGCCTATTCTCATCTGAACGCGCTTTTCATCCGTAGCGTAGCAGATTACGGCATTGAGCTCGGGGACAACGCTCCAGAAATTTTTGCCCTCTACGGCAACTCCGCGTACAGGCTCATCGTTGTATTTGAGTTCGCCGGTCCATACGGCTGTGCCCTTTGTGCTGAAAATGCCAAGGTCGCCGTCGGGGTAGAGAAGAACCGTATTGTTGTTGGCAAGTGTACCTGTTTCGCAGGAAATATAATCTTTAATCTGTGTGCTTATTTCCTTGTATGCAGGGCCGAACTTGCTCTGAAAGTATGCCCATTTTGTTATTGGCATTGTGCGGCCGCTCTGTGCTTCACAGCCGAAAAATTCGCCCTTGACTTTGCCGTCGGGCATTACTTCGGGCTTTATGTAAAGAAAACCTCCCTCAACGGGAAGCAGACCGTAAATTTCAAAATCAATAATCTTTTTCAAAATATCACCTTAAATATCAAACAGAACCCCGCCAAGCCGTAAACGGCGAATATTAACCTGCATATAAAAGCAGGTGGGTGGCTTCCCAACAGGTTCACGCTCCCTTCGTCCGCATAAAGCGGGAGGTCTGCAATCCGCTGTCGGAGCAAGCTTCCCTAATTAAAGAGTGTTGGGTTAGTATTGCCGCAAATTTCTCGCACAAGGCAGGGTGTGTATTTTGTTTTTATTATTCCTCGTCTTCTTCGTCAAATTCAAAAAGGTCTGCAAGTCTTTCTTCGAAAAGTTTGCCTACTTCGTTGAATTCTGCTTCATCTTCAATTGCGGAAAGGTAGGTTTCTCCGTCTTCCTCGCTGACCTTGAGAATGATGATTTCGCCGCTGTCCTCAAGCATTTCGGACGGGTCATCGTATGTGGGCAGAAGTGCTACATATCTGCCGTTGTCAGTTTCAATTCTGTCAAGCTCTTCAAAAACGTGTTCTTTGCCTTCCTCGTCAATGACGCTGACTATATCGGGATTGTATTCTTTGCTCATTTTTGTTTTCTCCTAAACTTTTTAACTTTATACATTAATTATTTTACATTGCTTTTTTGAAATAGTCAAGTAGAACTAAATTTTAATTTAGTTACAAATATATTACAATCTGCATAAAATAAAACAGCAAACTTTGTGGAGGTGGTGTTTTGCGCAGATACCGCAGACCGTCACGCCTGAAAACGTTGCTGTTTCGTGTAAGCTGCGTGCTTGTTGCAGCACTTACTGTGTTTTTGCTGCTTGATGCACGCGTGCGCCCGCTGATTAGGAATATAGCAGTTGTTCAGGCACAAAGCTATGCTGCTGTGTCGGCAGGTAAAAGCATACCGCAGATTTTACGGCAGACAGGCAGCGACTATGAAAGCCTTGTTGATATACAGCGTGATTCAAACGGAAACATTGTATCCATTCAGACTGATGCAATGCAGCTCAACCTTATAAAATCTGCAATAAATTCGTCTGTTGCTTCTGCTCTGAGCGGACTTGGCAGTAAAGAACTTGGTATACCGCTCGGTTCGCTTACGGGGCTTGCACTCCTTAACGGCAGAGGACCGAAAATAAATGTTATAGTCAGCATAACGGGCAGCGCGCAGACTTCGCTTATCAGCACCTTTGATTCTGCAGGCGTGAATCAGACTCGTCACCGCATATATTTAAAAACTGTTGTAACCATGCTTATAGTTTTTCCGACCTCCACAAAATCAGCCGCATATACATATGAAATGCTTGCCGCGGAAACCGTGATAGTCGGTAAAGTGCCGATGATGTATGCAGGTGTTACGCAAAAATAAAGGCTTGTGAGCGTTGAACTCACAAGCCTTTGGCTGTTTTAAGCTTTATTATTTGCCGATAAGCATTCTGATGAGGTTGTAAAGAATTTCGAAGGGAGCAATGAGGAGTGTAAGCCAGTTGGGCAGAGCTGCCTTGACTGTAACTTCACACTTTGCTGTGTAGCCGCCTTCTTCAGTTGTTACTGTGATTGTAGCGGAACCTTCTGCAACAGCTTCAATAACACCTGCATCGTTTACCTTTGCAACAGCGGGGTTGGAAGATGTGAACTTAACCTTTGTGTTGTCGGGCAGAATGTTTGCGGGCATGTGAAGAACCTTGTAGCCGAGTGTCTTTGAGTTGCCTACACGCATTGAGAGTGCTGCATCGGAAAGCTCAACGCCTGTTACCTGTGAGTAGGTGCTGGAAACATCAACGCGGATTGTACGGCGGGCAATCTTGTCTGTGTAGTTGCCGCTTGCGTCCTTGATGCATACATCTGCATAAACTTCTGTGCTGCCTTCTGCAACGCCGACAATGTTAGCGTCTGTGCCGAATACGTTTACCTTTGCAATGGATTCGTCTTTGCTTGTCCATACAATCTTTGCGTTCTTAACGCTTGTGGAGTACTTGATTGTCTGCTTGCCGCCGATACCGAGGAGAAGGCAGTTTTCAGCAGTAGAATCAAAGTAGGGGTTGATATTGAGGTCTGCGGGAAGAGCTGTGATGGTGCAGGTCTTCCAGTAAATTTCGTTGTTGTAGTATACATATGCGCGGACTTCTGCTGTGATTGAGCCGGAATTGAAATCCTTGCTGTTGCGTGCTACCGTAACAACACCGTTCTGGTTGACTGTGATGATTTTTGTTTCGTCAACCATGGGTGTTTTTTCGTTGTCGCGTACTTCCCAGTAGTAGTTAAGAAGAGCGGGCTTTGCGTTTGTAAGGTCAAGGTCAATAGATTCCGTAGCATAAACTGTAGCTGTTTTCTTGTTGATATCAACGGATGGTGTGATGATTTCGTTTGTCTTGGGGTCGATGATTGCGTTTGTAGCTGTTGTGAATGTGAAGTCACAGGCTTCTGTAGCCTTTACAATGATGTAGTAGTACTTGCCTGCTGCTACATCAAATGTATCCTTGTAGCTTTCCTTAGCAGGCTGATCTGCTGCGGGGTAGTTTCTCTCGGTAAGAGAAGTGCCGCCTTCGGGGATGATTGTAAGGCTTGCAACTGCGGAAGCTTCAAACTCAAACATGAGTCTTGTTGCTGTGCCTGTGTTTACTGTGTAGTAAGCAACTTCATCTGCTGCTTTTGTTGATGAGTAAACTGTTTCACCGGGGGCAACCTTTACAGCTGTTGCGTACGATGTACCGCCAGCAAGCTCGTAAATATCTTCCGGGTGTGCGTAGGGAACTGTGATAGCTGCTGCAGAAACTGCAAGAGCGCTCATAGCAAGGACGAGTGCCATGATAAGAGCTACGGATTTGCGTAAAGTTTTCATTTTCTTTTCCTCCTGATAAATTTTGCAGGGCCAGCACCGCTTGCGGAGATTTCCGCACCTGACCTGCATTATAAGGTGACTAAATGATACCAAGAAAATCAGCCAAAGTCAACCAAAAAATTATTTATACAATATCCAAAAGGAATTAAGCAGTGGTTTGCCATTAGTAAAACTGTTCAGGTTGTGCATTTTGACAAGGATTTTTTGCCTTAAGTGCAGGAAATGATTTGTTGAAAAACACAAATAAACCCTAAAATAAGCAGTCAAATTGCAAATTTTCATAAAAATATCGTCAAAACCTATTGCAAAATATGAAAAAATTGTGTAAAATGCATATTGTCATTATAGGCACTTTGTCCAAAACATCGTTTATGGAGGTTTTCCGGATGTCAAACAGACTTTTTCAAGGTATTATCCACCAAATGCGCGAAGCTATCGGCAGAACGGTAGGCGTAGTAGATGAAACAGGAACCATTATTTCATGCAGTGAGCTTGGCCGTATAGGCGAGGTTTGTGCTTTCCCGCTTGATGAGCATCTTATCAAGGGCGAAACCTTCTGTATGGACGGGCAGACCTTCCGCCCCTTCGGTTCGGTTTTGCACCCGGAATATGCTGCTTTTGTTGACGGCGATGATGAGCTTTCTCCCAAATATGCTGAAATCGTTGCCGTTTCACTCGGCAGTGTGAAGTCACTTTACGACGAAAAGTACGACAGAGGCAACTTTATCAAGAATGTCGTGCTTGACAATATACTGCCCGGTGATATCTATTTAAAGGCAAGGGAACTCCGTTTCACAACGGATACCTCCCGTGTTGTGCTTCTTATCCGTATTCCCGAACACAACGATATCTCTATTTATGACATTATCCAGAATCTCTTCCCGGATAAAACAAAGGATTTCGTTATAAACATCAATGAAACAGATATCGCACTTGTCAAAGAGGTCCGTGCAAACATCGAAACACGCGACCTTGAAAAGCTTGCGCGTTCAATTTCCGATTCACTCAACAGCGAAGCATTCATCCATTGCCTTATCGGTATAGGTACTGTTGTTGAAGGTATCAAGGAGCTTGCGCGTTCATTCAAGGAAGCACAGGTTGCCCTTGAAGTAGGCAAGGTATTCGATACGGAAAAAGAAATTGTCAGCTACGACAATCTCGGTATAGCACGTCTTATTTACCAGCTTCCCACAACCCTTTGCGAAATGTTCCTGCGCGAGGTATTCAAGCGCGGCTCAATTGATACACTTGACCATGAAACGCTTTTCACAATTCAGAAATTCTTTGAGAACAACCTCAATGTTTCCGAAACCTCACGCAAGCTGTTTGTTCACAGAAATACGCTGGTATACCGCCTTGAAAAGATTAACAAGCTCACAGGTCTTGATCTGCGTGAGTTTGACGATGCTATTGTATTCAAAGTTGCCCTGATGGTAAAGAAATATCTTGACGCTAACCCTGTCAAGTATTAATCTGCCGTCGTTTGCGTAAGCCCTTTCGGGTTTGCCGGCACACAGCTATTGCCGACGGCGCAAAAAGGATGGGACAAGTAATTGATTGAATTTAAGAACGTATCTAAAAGCTACGAAAACGGTACCCTTGCTCTTGATAACGTAAGTTTGAAAATAGAACAGGGGGAATTCGTGTTTATAATCGGTGATTCCGGCGCAGGTAAAAGTACACTGCTTAAAATCATGATGCGTGAAGAGGTTGCTACCCACGGCACGGTAGTAATCAAAAACCGCCTTTTAAACACGATGAAGAAAAGGGATATTCCCTATTTCAGACGTCATCTCGGAATTGTTTTCCAGGATTTCCGTCTGATTCCCAATATGACGGTTTATGACAACGTTGCTTTTGCAATGCGCGTCATAGGCTCAAAGGAAAAGAAAATAAGCAAACGCGTACCCTATGTTCTCTCAATGGTAGGTCTGGCGGACAAGTCCAAGGCCATGCCCAACCAGCTTTCCGGCGGTGAGCAGCAGAGGGTCGCTTTAGCGCGTGCAATTGTAAACAATGCGGATATTATTATTGCGGACGAGCCTACAGGTAATGTTGATGCAAAGCGTTCAAGAGAAATTGTTGAAATGCTCAACAAAATCAACGCAACAGGGACAACCGTCATTATGGTTACCCATTCGGAGGACCTTGTTCGTCAGTACGGCCGCAGAGTTATCACAATTCAGGACGGCAAAATCAAATCGGACGATATTTCAAGGGCAGGCATTGTTGCAGAAAGCTCTGCTTTGCCGCCCGATCTCAACCTTTCCGCACGCAGGGCTATAAGGGAAGCGGATGAATTTATACGCAACTATAAGCCCGAAGGTGAAAAAAGAATAAGCGGAGGTGAGAGCGATGAGTAAGAATACCGAAAAGAGCGGCTCTGCAAGCCTTACCTACCTTACAAAAGAAGGCTTCAGAAATATCCGCTCCAATAAGCTGATGTCGCTTGCATCAATTGCTGTGCTTATGTCCTGCCTTGTGCTTATCGGTGTTGCATCACTTCTTTTTGTTAACATCAATATTATGCTCGGCGATATTTCACAGCAGAATGTAATTATGGTTTACATTCAGGACGATGCGACTGACGAGCAGATTGAGCAGATGGGTGCTGAAATTCAGGGTATATCCAATGTTGCCACAAGCACCTTTATTCCAAAAGAAGAAGCCTTCCCCGAGGTTATGGAATCCATCGGTACGGCGGCAGCCCTTTTTGAAGGCATGGAATCAGACCTTCTGCCCGATGCATACGAAGTAACGCTTAAAGATATGGAGCTTTACGATGAAACCGTCAGCAGCCTTGAACAGCTTGACAACATCATTCAGCTTCGCCACAACAGGGATTTTGCACAGCAGCTTACAACGCTGCGCACAACGGCAGGCTATATCAGCATAGCTGTTATTGCAATGCTGCTTGTTGTTTCCCTTTTCATTATTTCAAACACAGTCCGCGTTACCATGTATAACCGCCGCCTTGAAATCAGAATTATGAAATCAGTCGGTGCAACAAAATGGTTTATACGCTGGCCTTTTATTGTTGAAGGCATAGTTTTAGGCGTAATTGCCGGTGTTGTATCGCTTGCAATTGTTTTCGGCATTTACGAAGCCGGAATAAAGGCTGTAGGCAATATGCTTTCAATTCTTTCATCAAAGCCCGCACCCTTTGCGGATTATGCGCTTAATATGCTTGTTGCCTTTGTTGCAACCGGTGTTATAACAGGCGCGATAGGCAGTATAGTATCAATGAATAAATATCTGAAGGAGCAGGATTATGACAGCGATAATGTCAGCGAGTAAAAAACGCTGCTTTAAGCTTTTTGTCCTGACCATGGCTCTTGTTTTGCTGTTTAATGTTTCCGTAAGCGCTCAGCAGGAAATGCCCAAGTATACCGAGGCAGAAACCACAACTCAGCCCGAAACCAAGGCTGAAACCACAAAGCCTGCTGAAGAAAGCTCAACCGAGGAAGCAACCACAATAGATTCGGCAAAATACGATGAGCTTCAGGAACAGTACGAAGAGCTTGAAAAAGAAAAAGAAGAAAACGAACAGAAACTCAACGAAGTTAAGGAAGAAATTGCAGACCAGAAGGATGTAGTAAGCGATATTTACGATAAAATTGATGCTACACAGAAC
>JAFQBE010000026.1 GCA_017416765.1 Clostridia bacterium | reverse complement strand
TGAGCAAACTGCTGTTGCTGCTGTACACCTGCCTGATACATCTGCGCCGCATTAAAGCCGCCGTTGGCACCCATAGCCATATTGAAGCCCATAAAGCCGTTCATTGCGCCGTTGGGGTTGCTTGCCGCAGCCTCCATTGCGCTTGCCTGTGCATCAGTCATTCTGCCTGCCATCATAAACGGATTACTGCCCATTGTTGCGGCATCTTCCATCTGCGTAATCTTCTTCATATCCTCATCTGTGAGGGTAATGGGATTGAGCGCAATTGATTCAACAGAGATACCTCTGCGGTCTGTCCATTCGGCTTTGAGTGCCGCATTCATGGCATCTTTAAGCTCGGCAGTGTGTGCAGGAATCTGTGCAGGGCGAAGCTCAAGCTCTGTCAGCCTTGCAAATGCAGGCTGAAGTGCAGAGATAAACTCTGTCTTGAGCTGCATGTCTATTTCTTCGCGTCTGTATTCATCGTCAACATTGCCTGCTATCTTTGTGTAGAAAAGAAGCGGGTCGGTGATTTTGTAGGAATAGACACCGTTGCATCTTACCTGAACGGTTCTTGCCATACCGATTCTCTTGTTGACAACCTCGAACATAAACGGGTTGGGTGTGCCAAACTTGTTATCTAAAATTTCCTTTGTGTTGAAGTAGTAAACTCTCTGGTCCTTACCTGTATCGCCGCCGTAGGTGAAACGCTTACCGACAGTTTTGAAGGTTTCCTTAATTGTGTCGCCAAGCTTACCTGAGAAGATTGAAGGCTCTGTTGAAGAATCATAGGTGAATTCACCGGGCTCTGCACAAACCTCAACAACCTTGCCCTGCTCGACAATAATCATACACTGACCGTCAGCAACGGCAATACCCGAGCCGTTTGAAATTATGTTGTCATTACCCTTCGTATTAGAACTTCTGCCGCTGACTCTTTTTGAGCCTTTGACCATAAGTACATCGTTTTCAAGTGAATCGCAGTAGAAAAACTCCTTCCACTGGTCTGCCAATGTGCCGCCTAATGCGCCTATTCCGGCTTTAATAAGTCCCATATTGTATTTCTCCTTTCAGAATTGTATTGGATTATTTGATAACCAGCCTGCCTGTAATCTCACGGTCGAGATTCTGGTGGTTTGAAAGATATTCATCAAAAACACTGCAGCAGGAGGTTGAAACAACAACAGGGGTTCCGTTTGCCGAAATTTCGTCAAAAGGAATGTTGAAGAATTCTTCAAAGTTTATATAATGATATTTCTGAAGACCGAGCTTGTAAATTCTGCCGTCTTCAACAGGTTCGCCGTTAAAATCGAAGCGGTTGAAGGAATGTGCTTGTTTGTCATATTCTACTCGCAAGCCCGAGGAAAGCTGATAGAATTCGCAATGCACGCCTTCCCAAACCTCATCGCGCACCATATGGCTTATCATCCGCTTGAACTGTCCGCCCGTAACCCTTAACATATAAACCGCATCGTCATACGGGAAGCACTCGCAAAGGTCGGAAAAAAGAACAATCGGCCCAAGCTGCTCTGTTCTTACGCTGCCCGACCCGAGAAGCATTATGTCAAGGCCGAGAGTTTTGCACAAAATGTCGGACAGAAGTCCGCCGAGTGTGGTTTCACGGTTTCTGTCAGGGTGCGTAAGCTTCTTTTTTAACCTTGTTACAAGTCTGCCGTATTTAATATCCGTCTGGTCCTTGTAATGGTTGAGTATGTTCTCAAGTTCTTCGTCATTCGGACAATGCTCACTATTTATAGGCACGGTCTGCCATGTGTATGTATCAATACAGTTGTTGTCTGTATCAATGCTTATATCGAACCTGCCTATCTGGTCTGTACCCGTACCCGCCTGCACAATAACAATATCGTTGACTATTGCAGGCTCATCGATAAATGTATGCGAATGGCCGCCGATGATTACATCAACACCCCACGCAGGATCAAGCTTTTCGGCAAGCTTTTTATCTTCCTCAAAGCCGATGTGTGTGAGCAGTACGGTAAAATCAATATCGATCGCATTGTATGTATCGCAGATTTTTCCAATTTCCTGTGCGGCCTCGTTGATATCAACAAACGACCCGATTATTCCGTCGTTCTTTGTCTGCGAAATAACTTCCTCGGTAATGATGCCGATAAAAAGGATTTTCATTCCGTCAACTTCTGCGATATAGTGCGGCTTAAAAAGCCTTGCACCGTTTGTTTTGACATGCAGGTTGGCGTTGATTATGGGAAACTTTGCACATTTTTCTATAAAAAGAAGATGAGCAATGCCGTAATCCGTTTCGTGATTGCCGAGAGTAACAACATCGGGTGAAAGCATATTCATAATTTCAATTGTTGAAATGCCCTTGAATTCCGAATCGATAACCGACCCTCTGAACATATCGCCGGCAATACAGTAAAGGGTATTTTTTTCTTCATTTCTTACCTTGTTCACATAGCCCGAAAGCATCGAAACACCGCCGACAAGATTTCGGTCAATTTCTTCAGCAAGGAAGTCACCGTGCAAATCATTGGAATGCAGAATAGTGAGCTTTTTAAGATTTTTCATAACAAGAAATAATCCTTTCAATTTATAATATTATATTACATTTTTAAAGGCTTCAAAAACAAGTAGCCCCAAAGGCTACTTTCCCGAAAGTAGGGCTACCTTTAGGGCTACCGTGCCAAAAAACGGGGTTATTATTTGTTGCTGTTGCACAACAGATTTTAAATTTGACAGTTATACTGAAATATGATAAAATTTCAAAGCAAAGAATAAAGGAGGGATAATATGTCAACCGTTTACGGCATTGCCATGGCTGTTTCGCTGATTATGACCGGTGTTTATTATATCGTTGACAAGAAACACGATAAATGGCTCGGCCTGCTGTTTGCTTCGGTTGCCGTTTGTGACATCGGCTATTTTCTTTTATCCCTTTCATCAACACTTGATGCGGCACTGTGGGCAAACAGAATTGCATATCTCGGAAGTGTATTCCTTCCTTTTTCTCTTCTGATGATGATAATGACTCTGTCACGGTTTACTTATCCCAAATGGTTGCCGAAGGTTCTTGCTGCAATCAACACGGTTATGTTTTTGATTGCCGCAAGCGGAGGATTTTTGCCGATTTACTATAAAGAAGTATCACTCGGATTTGACAACGGATATCCCGTACTTATCAAAGAATATGGTCCGCTTCACCCGGTTTATAAGGTTTTTCTTTTTGCATATTTTGTCGTAATGGTCGCTGTAATTGCGCATACCGCAATAAAGAAAACTGTGGTATCAAGCAAGCATACGGTATTCCTTGCCTTTGTGGTAATCGGAAACATTGCAATATGGCTTGTTGAAAATATGATTCATTCAAGCTTTGAATTCCTTTCAATTTCATATATCGTAACTGAAGGAATGATACTTTTACTCTATTCAATACTACAGGATTACGGAATAACCGATACACCTAAAGAAGCCGTTACGGTAACCGAACAGCACACAGAAACAGTCGAAACAATCAAAGCTTTCACCAATGAACAGATTGAAAGCATTATGAAAAACTGGGTTGCAGTAGATACTCTTTCACAAAGAGAAAAAGAAGTGTTGCGCTTCCTGCTCGAAAACAAAAAACGCAAGGTTATTGCCGATACACTTTTCGTAACCGAAAGCACAATTAAAAAACATACGGCGGCAATATACCGCAAACTCGAAACCGCCAACAGAGCAGAGCTTTTTGAAAAAGCAAAAGAATACAAAAGATAATCCCTATGCGGCGCTTGTGCGCAACATAGGGATTTTGTATATTTCAGGTACTGAGTAAATATTTTATTGCAAACCTGTTTTCATCTTCAATTTATTCAATGATTTTTTGAATTGCACTGCAAATAGAATTGCTGTGAAGGTTACTGCTATAAGGTCTGCGGCAGGCTCTGCAAGGTAAACACCCATAGTTTTGTCGGCAACGAAATTCGGGATAATATAGATAAACGGCAGCAGAAGCACGAACTTTCTTACAATCGCAACTATAATTGAGCACGGTGCGTTGCCAATGGAAACAAAGGTCATCTGGCAGGCAATCTGAATACCGAAAAGGAACATCACACCGCAGTAAATGCGAAGTGCTTTTGAAGTAAATTCTATAAGTGATGCATCAGGTGTGAAAATACCTGCAAAGATTTGCGGAAATGCCATAATAAGTACCCACAAGACTGATGAATAAACCATACAGCAGATGAGAAGGAGCTTAAAGGTTTTCTTAACTCTTTCAACATTTCCCGCTCCGTAGTTGTAGCTTGAAATCGGCTGTGCGCCTTGAGCTATGCCCTGCATAGGCAGCATTGCAAACTGCATTACGCTTGTCAGAATTGTCATTGCGCCTACGGCAATATCGCCGCCGTATTTGAGGAGTGACGAATTAAAGCAAACGGAAATTACGCTTTCGCTGCCCTGCATAATGAATGTTGCAAGACCGAGCGCAATGCAGGGGAAAACGAGCTTTGCATCAATCTTCATATATGACACTTTCAGCTTGAGATATGTTTTCCTGCCGCAAAGGAAAGAGATTACCCATACGCAGGAAATCGCCTGCGAAACAATTGTCGCAAGTGCCGCACCTTGAACGCCCATATCAAAAACAAAAATGAATATCGGGTCAAGAATAATGTTACTGACTGCACCTATAAGCACAGTTATCATACCGATTTTAGTAAAGCCCTGTGCATTTATGAATGCGCCCATTCCGAGAGTAAGCTGAACAAAAACCGTACCGATTGCGTAAATGTTCATATAATCGCTTGCGTAGGTGATTGTGTTTTCACTAGCACCGAAGGCAAGCAGCAAATCCTCGTTCCAGATTAGTAAAACCGCAGTAAGAATTGCAGAAATAATAATCTGCAATGTAAAGCACCCGCCGAGAATTTTCTCGGCGGATTTTTTGTTGCCCATGCCCATATTAATTGAGGCCTTAGGAGCACCGCCCGAGCTGATAAGCGCCGCAAAAGCCGAAATAATCATAATTATCGGCATACATACCCCAACACCCGTCAAAGCAAGGCTGCCTTCGTCGGGAATATGGCCGATATAAATACGGTCAACTATGTTATAGAGCATATTTACTATCTGAGCAATAACGGTAGGCACAGCCAGCTTGAACAGCAGCTTGCCTATAGGCTGCGTGCCTAAAAACTCCTTTTTGTCTTCCATTTTTATCTCCTAAACTTTTATCTTTCAATACATTATATACTCGCTTTCTTGTAATTTCAAGCCGTTACTTTTCTCAACAATTGTTGAATCTGCAAACTTGTTTTATAAAATAATTCTTGTGTTATTTTATAATCTATATTATAATAAAATACAAACAGAGTTTTAGTAAAAAAGGTTATTCTTTTATAAAACCCCTTGAATAATTAAATGAAAAATAATATTATTGTAGGGAACGGTTAGGACCGTTCCGCACTAAATTAAGAAATCAGGTGTAAATTATGCTCGTTTCCTTACTTCATCCTACTTTGCAAACTATTTTTGCCGTTCTTTTTTCCTTTATCGGAGTTATTGCGTCGCTTAAAATTTTCAAAAATAAGCTCCCTGTTGACGGCGGACGCGATTTTGCTTTTAACGGCAAGCTTTCCGCGGGTAAACAGCGCGGTGCAGGTATAGTTTTTATCTGCGTGTTTATTGTTGCGTCACTTCTCTTTGTAGGAATTACGCTTGAAAGTATTCTCTATTACATACTCGTTTTCTTTGCAATGCTTTCGGGCTATCTTGACGATGCTTCTGACAAGCCCTGGAATGAATACAAAAAAGGTGCTATAGACCTTGTAATCTGCCTTCTCACATCTGCGGCTTTTGTCTGGCAGAATGGCGGCAAATGTTCGCTGGATTTCGGCTTCTTCTCGTTTAATGTTCATTGGGCGCTGTTCCTTGCTATTTCAACCGTATTCCTCTGGATGATGATTAACGCAACCAACTGTTCCGACGGTATTGACGGCTTCTGCGGCTCACTTTCGATTAACTCAATTATATTTATTACAGTTGCCTGCAAGCTTATTGGTACAGCTTCCGATATGTCGGGCATGGCAGTAATCATGGTTTTCTCAATTATGGCTTATCTTTGGTTCAATGCCGAACCCAGCACAATGATGATGGGCGATGCGGGTTCACGCGCAATAGGTCTGTTCCTTGGCATTATGCTTCTCAAATCGGGCAATATTCTGCTTGCAATTCCGCTTTGCTTTGTTCTTCTTCTTGATGGGCTTATCGGTATTTTCAAGGTTTCGGTTACACGCTTCCTTAAAATCAAGGTTCTTAAAAATATCCGCACACCTTTACATGACCATTTCAGAAAAAATATGGGCTGGTCAAATTCGCAGACTATTTACCGCCTGAATATTGTTCAGGTTGTTATTTCATTCTGTACATTGATGCTTGTTAATATGTAATTTTACTGCGGCGGGGTCTTGACCCCGCTGTTATTTATGGTAGGTGATTTGTATTGTTAAAGAATAAATGGATTTCCATTTTATCCGTTTTGCTTTGCGGGTTGGCGGTAGGTTCTGTACTGACATGGGTGCTTACTAAAAATCATTACGAGAATAAAGTGCCTGCGATTGTTGAAAGCCTCAGCGATGAATTCTGGAATAACGGTAAAATAACAGGTGATAATACCACCATACAGCAAATATATGAAACAGAAAAAACTGATTCATCAACAAAGCCGAATACAACCGTAACCGAAACGACAACCGAGCGAATCACCGCGCCCTATGGCGGGCATAAATTTATACTCAATACATCTTCAAAGAAAATTCATACACCGGATTGTGCTATGGTGAAAACCATTGACCCTGAAAACTATTCCGAAACTGATGATTTTCTCGGCGCACTCGCAAAAAACTATACCCAGTGCAAACAATGCTACCCGATTGATAAATGAAGAAAAAGGCATGGTTACAAAATACCGTGCCTTTTTTTGGTTATGATGTTAATTGCAATTTGAAAATAACTGTGATATATTTTATTTATATATTTATGTCCAAAAGGAGCTGTGAAAGCTATGGGTAAAACCCTTATTATGGCATATGACATTGGTACAACAGGTGTTAAAACCTGCCTTTTTGAGGTGGATAAAACCGTTACTCTTTTAGGTGCGGCTATGGGCGGCTATTCGCTGCACACAAAGCCCGACGGCTCGGCAGAGCAGATTCCCGCCGAATGGTGGAGTGCAATTTGCGACACTTCAAAAAAGGTTATTGAAAAAACCGGTATTGACCCGAAAGAAATCAGCGGTATTTCCTTCTGCTCTCAAATGCAGGGTCTTGTTATCGTAGATAAAAACGGCGAGCCTATACGCAATGCCTTCAGCTATATGGACCAGCGCGCAAAGCAGGAGCTTAAAGAGAATATGGCTTACGGTCCGCAGATTGCAGGCGCAAATATTTTTAAGCTCATACCCTCTCTTATGATTACGGGCGCTGTTTCCGCAAGCGTTAAAGACCCCGTTTATAAGTACAAGTGGGTCGAAAAGCACGAGCCGGAAAACTACAAAAAAATTCACAAGTGGCTTGATGTAAAGGAATACATAATCTGTAAAATGACGGGCAACTGCGTTATGACGCAGGATTCAGCCTTCGGTACATTGCTTTACGATATACGCGATGGTAAACGCGGTTGGAGCAAAACCGTGTGCAAGCTGCTTGGTGTAGATATGAAGCATCTGCCCGAAATTAAAAAATCTACTGATAAGGTCGGTGTACTTACTGAAAAGGCTGCGGCTGAGCTTGGACTTTGCTCCGGTATTGCGGTATTCGGCGGCGGCGGTGATGCTTCGCTTATCGGTGTCGGCGCAGGCGCAACATCGCTTGGCGATACACATGTTTATTCCGGTACATCGGGCTGGGTCGGTACGGTTGTTGACAAAAGCGTTGTTGACACCTCTGCTATGATTGCTGCAATTGTCGGCGCGCAGGACGGCTATTACAATTATTTTGCAGAGCTTGAAACAGCAGGTAAGTGCCTTGAATGGGTTAAGGACCACCTTGCCCTTGATGAAATCGGCATTTACCTTAAAAAGGAAGATGTTGCCGCAAGCAAAGAAAGCCTGTTTACAAGCCTTTACGATTATATGACTGATGCTATAAAGCATGTTCCTGCAGGCTGCGGCGGTGTAATTTTCACACCATGGCTTCACGGTAACCGTTGCCCGTTTGAAGACCCGAATTCACGCGGAATGTTCTTTAACATCAGCCTTGAAACAGGCAAGTCTGAGCTTATTCGCGCAGTACTTGAAGGTGTCTGCTACCACCTGCGTTGGTTTATTGAAACTCAGGATAAAAAGGTTAAAACAAGCAGTACTATCCGCTTTGTCGGCGGCGGCGCTCTTTCTGCGCTTACCTGTCAGATTCTTGCTGACTGTACAGGCAGAACAGTTGAAGTAACCGAAAGTCCGCAGAATGCAGGCGCAGTAGGTGCGGCAATTACGGCAGCTGTAGGTCTTGGCGTAACACCCAATATGGAACAGGCAAAATCGCTTGTAACAGTTGCGGCAACCTATAAACCAAACGCTGAAAACAAAGCTGTATATGATAAGAATTACGATGTTTATAAGCAGCTTTACAAGGCAAATAAAAAGAATTTTGCTGCACTCAACGGCTGATAATATGAAGATAATTGATATTTCAAAAGATATTTTTGAATCAGAGGTTTATCCGGGTGACCCTGCGCCGTGCGCGCAAAGGGTAGAAAGAATGGAAGACGGTGCGGATTGCAACCTGACAGCCATGTCGCTCTGCCTTCACAACGGTACACATATTGATGCCCCGAGGCATTTTATTAAAGATGGCGCAACTGCGGAAAGCCTTGAGCTTACGCGATTTATAGGCGAATGTCATGTTATAGAAGCCCCCGAAGGGGCTATGGAAAAAAGCTTCATTGCGGCGAATCTTCCTGAAAATTGCAAACGCCTTTTAATCAAAGGCGGCGGCATGGCTTATTTTGCACAGTCGGGTGCAGAGGCTGCCGCAGAAGCGGGGCTGTTGCTTGTCGGTACGGATTCAAATTCGGTAGGTACTCACGGCGCACAGGTAGCACCGCACAGAGCTTTGCTCGGTGCAGAAATACCGCTGCTTGAAGGGCTGGACCTTGCACAGGTAAAGCCCGGTAAATACTTTCTGGTTGCTTTGCCGCTTAAATTCGGCTCTGTTGAAGCAACACCGACAAGGGCAATATTAATTTCCGACCCAATCGGCTAAAATACCCCTTGACGGCAGTTATAGAATTGTGGTAATATAATCGGGCAGTATAAAGCTGCCCGATTATAAAGTTAATATTTGCCTGCATAGTTAAATGGATATAATAAACCCCTCCTAAGGGTTAGTTGTGAGTTCGATTCTCGCTGCGGGTGCCATTTTTAAAAGCCGAAACTCCTTGATTTATCAAGGGTTTGCGGCTTTTTTGCTTTTTGCACATTTTCAAAAAATTTTATCAAAATACGATTTTTGATTTCTGCTAATCAAAAAGGTGAGCGATATGCTGTAATACAGTTCTTTTGCGTTCCTAATAATATAGAATTTTATAGAGTATTAAAACCATCAGTATGTAAGTTAGTTGAAACTTTAGATAGTGTTGTGATATAATGTGTTCGACAAATAAGAATTTGGCGGAGAGTATGTATGGATTATTATAAGCAAATTTTTAAACGTAAATCATTTCATATTTTCAAAGATACGGATAAACTTACTGGTGATGAAATCCAAGAATTAAGAGATTTTATTAAAACTGTAAAACCGCTTAATGCTGAAATTAAAACAGAAATTTGCATTGTGCCCGAAAAGGACACTACCTGTAAACGAGGTGGGGAATTTTGCATTTTGTTTTATAGCGAAACAAAGGATGAATATTTGCGAAACATTGGGTATATGGGCGAACAGATTGATTTGTATCTTGCATCACAGAATATCGGGGCTTTATGGTTTGGTATCGGCAAACCAAAAGATATAAAAGTGAATGGTCTTGATTATGTTATTATGATTTCCATTGCCAAAATGCCCGTAGACAAGTTCCGTAAGGATATGTTTAAGTCAAAAAGAAAACCTTTGAGTGAAATATGGAACGGTGATGCATTAAAAATTGCAGAGATTGTTCGTTTCACGCCAAGTGCTTGTAATACACAACCGTGGCTTGTTAAAAACACTGGCTGTGAGTTAATGGTATACCGATTTAAGAAACCTGGCAAAAGGGGTATTATGCCTGCTGATAAGGTTCGATATTACAATAAGATTGATATGGGCATATTCCTTTTCGTGTTAGAAACTTGTTTGGAACACGAAAACTTTACTTATGAAAGAACCCTGTTTGCGGACACGACAGATGATAGTGTTGAGCGAACCTTAATCGCAAAATATAGCTATTGTAAATAAGTAAACAAATTCCAATTTGTCGAACAGAATTGCTTTTAACTGCTCTCCCCGTGAGGGCAGTTATTTTTATGCTCATAAAACACCTGCTGCAAGCACGTCAGAGAAAGGAATCTGTTGCGAAAAACACTCTTTTCACAATCATATTTTTATATAAAGTTAGTAGGTGACAATGTTTGTCACCTACTATAAAAATCTGACACAAAACTTCCAGTGGGCCAAGATGACCCACTGGAGAATACGATATAAAATCAAAGGGTCAAAATGGACCTTTGAAGAAAATAAGAGCACAAGTGGTAGTTGGTCATTTTGACCAACTACCGAAAATCTAACGCAGTATTCATATAACGAAAATCACGGTTTTGGATACAAAAAAGCACCTGCTACTTTTGAAGTAACAGGTGTATGTAACAGATTGAAATTTAATGGACTTGTGTGGTATAATGATATAAACAAATTAGTTATTACGGAGATGGTTGTATGAGAAAAGAAATTGATATAAATACTTGGGAAAGAAAAGAACATTTTGAGTTTTATTCAAACATTGCAACTCCGCATTACTGCGTAGCATTTAATATTGATGTAACCAATCTGCTTGCATTTACAAGAAAAAACAAAATATCTTTCTATTATTCACTTATATATTTATGTACACAGTCAATAAATGAAACAGATGAATTTCTTCTTGAAACTGAAGATAATAAGGTATTTAAAATTGACCGCCGTGTACCTTGCTTTACTGATTTGAAAAAGGGTGCGACAAGCTTTCACATGGTTTCACTTCCCTGCGATGGTGATATTATTGAATTCGCTAAGAAAGCCCGTGAGGAAAGTGAAAACAACCCATTGTCTGTATATTCTCTCGGAGGCTTAAGAGAATCGCAGATTGTATTTTCCTGCATTCCCTGGGCAGATATAACAATGTGTTCAAACGAGCGCGATTACACCGACCCGAAGCTGAAGGACGACACCGCACCGATCCTTGTCTGGGGTAAATATACTGAGCAAAACGGCAAGTACATTATCAATATGACTCTTGACGTAAACCACCGATTCATTGATGGTTATTTTGTCGGTCAGTTTGTTCAGAAACTTGAAGAAAAAATTGCAGAACTCAATTGAGTCTGACAGTTTTCCAATTTGTTAAGTTCAATATTTTCCAAACTGCTCTCCCTGTGAGGGCAGTTTTTGTATGTCATTCAAAAAATGTGACGCAGTATTCATATACCAAAATATTGAAATTTATGTAGTGATGTAGTATACTTGTGATAATCATTTAAGGAGGTGAAGCTATGACCGGTGTAAGATATAAAATCCCTATGCTATCCGCAAAAGCAATTCTTGCTTATGCAAAACCCTTTGATGAGGATATATACTCTTTTAATCTCAACAAAGCGGAAACTGCAAGTGTATTATTAAACCACGGCGAAACATATCAGGATGATAATGCCGTTTTCTATCAGCTGATGTCTATGCTTCACAGAGACGGTTATTCACCTAAAGATGATGAGTTGATAATTGATGATTTGTACGATGCTATTATCTATCTTGACTTTGCAGGCATCTTTGATAGAAGTGCAGAATTCCCTAAAAATGCATTAAGGCAGAAAAAAGCTGAATCTATGTTCCGTCCCGAAGGCATTACTCTTGACCTTGGTAATGGTCAGCATAAATATCTTGCCTTTGAGCGTTCTGCATCTATGAGTAGAAACGCAAAGCTCTCCTTTGTCCGTGCTGACCTCTATGATGAAATTACACGCAGAATAACCCTTAACTTAAAGATTGATGTTTGCGAGCTTTCAAAGCTCTATGCATATAACGGACTTTTGTTTTCGTCAGGTATCAGAGTTGAACCGGATAATAAGTTCTTCCTTGAAAATGTCGCTATTGTTTCTAACCCCAAGCATATTACAAATGATGTTTCTTATGTAACGGTTACCGATGTTACAGGTGAAGGCAGTATAAGAAAATATGAAAGAACAGAATGTACAGGTGACATTGAAACCACACGCTTTGATGGTATGGGGCTGATTTCACCTGAATTTGCCCGTGAGATTGACAGTAAAATAGGCAGTAAAAAAGAACATTCCTCTTTTCAGATTCGTATGCCGTATATCAAGGGAATGGTGCATAAAACAGATTTCAAGGCTTTGTTCAGGGAAGCGGGCATTGAAACAATAACCGATATATGGGGAAGAAAGCACCAAGTTGACAGCCTTTGTATGATACTTACCGAAAGTCAGTTCAAGGGCTACAAGTGGCTGAAACACTATAATATTTCATGGCAGACATATGTCCAGCTCTGCCGAGCTTATGAGCATACCATATACATCACCAACGTCAGCAAAACAGAAGCTGAGGATACAACCGAGCTTAACTATCAGTTCCTCAATACCGTTAAAATGCTTTCATCTGAATTCAGACCCGATGATTTACCCTTGGGTTGGGAGAATTCTCCTGCAGAGGATGAAAGAATGTGGCTTACCAAGCCGACAGAGCAGAGGTATTATGACCTTCGCCGTGATACAGATGCCCGTATAAAGTATTTTACCGATAAGGCTGATGAATGGACCTTCGGCAGAAAAAGCAGAAGCTATCATCTCGCAGAACTTTTGAAAAAGAATCCAAAGTTCATCAATGAGCCGTATTTTGTACGTCAGCTTGACGATGCGGCAGAGAGCTTACTTAAAGATTACTCCATAGGTCGCTTACTTGTTGACGGTGACAACCGATTCTTTGCAGCTGATATTATGGAATTGTTCTATGAGCTTATCAAAGATAACGGCGGAAGACCTGATATTTATTCAGAGATAAAAAGTGAATTCCTTGATACGAATGAGTTTTATGCTCCCGGTGCTGTATATTCAGAGCAGAATATCTATGCTCTTCTTCGCAATCCCCATATTGCAAGAAATGAAGAAGCACTTGTTAAACCTCTGAAAAAGATAGGCGCTTACAGAGAAAAATACCTTTCAGGTCTTACGGATGTAATTATGGTAAATTCTGTATCTCTTCTTGCAGAAAGACTTGGCGGCGCTGACTTTGACGGAGATATGATTAAAACAGTAGCCGAGCCGAAGCTTACCTCTTGTATTGCAAACAACTACAACGATGGTGATTTAACACTCGGCGGTAATCTGCCTCTTTTAAGCATACCATCCGCAGAGCCAATCATTGCCGATGCAAATGATTGGTACAAACGCTTTGAAACAATACGAAATACCTTTTCATCCCGTGTCGGGCAGATTTCAAATGCGGCACTTGACCGTAGCATAATCGCTTATGACGAAAACACCGACGATGAAAAGAAGGAACAGTACCGCAAGGAAACTGAGGTGCTTGAGATACTGACAGGTCTTGAGATAGACTCAGCCAAAAGCGGTATAAAGCCCGATTTGACAGAATATCTTGAAACCAACAAAGCCGAAAGAACATCCTTCCTTAAATACAAGGCTCTTATTGAAAAGGCAGAGGGTAAGCGTCGTTGGTACGAGCCTACCTTTGATGAACGCTTCAGGAAATTCTTTGACGGTCAGAATTGGGATGAGGTCAGCTCTAACCTTGAAAAGCTTCCGTATTTTGCAAGAGAGCTGAAAAAGAATACACCAAAGGCAGAAATTCGTCAGTCAGATGCAAGTGAGCTTTTCACCTTTGCAAAGCCCGGTTGGGAGAAAAAGCTTGACCCAAAGATTCTTGACTATGTAGGCAGAGTAATTGCTGATTACGAAACCTGCCTTAATAGAATCCGTGCAAGACGAAAAGCCGCAAGCAAGATAAAAGCAAAGCACAATGACATTAACCGTATTCTGTATATGCAGAACAAGGAAAATGATTATGAGGCCGATGAGCTTGCAACCGCATTTATTAACCTGCCCGAAGAGAGAGTTAATGAGATGTATTTTGCGGTAAGAAATGAAAACTGGCACTTTATGAAAGAGGATGAAAGATATGCCTTTCTCATAAAGCATCTGCCTGAAGCAGAGTACAGAGAGTATTATGACATCTTTGCTGATTTCCGTTTCGGCGGGTATAAATTACTGCCTGATATTATTACCGAAACCCGTAACTACAACATATCTGCAAATGCTTCGGCTATGCAGTATCCCAACGATTCCGAGGAGCTGACATTGATGGTAAAAGCCTATCTCAGAAATCCTGTAGGCAACTACCGTGAAACCGTTTCAAAAGAAGCGGCAAGGATAATTGAAACTCACGTTATCTCTTTTAATGCTTCGGTAAAGTATATTGTAGCTCTCGGTGAGCGTGATTTCCTTTATAATGCTTATTACAGGCACATTACACGATTTGCAAGGAAGGGAGATAAGAGCTATGACTAATGAATGGCTTGAATTCAAAGCATATACCGACACTCCCGTTTTTAATGCAGACAGTAAGCAATCAACTGCTTTCATAGGCAGATTTACAGTAAGAATGATTAAGCAGAACAAGGGCTTCAGTCGCATATTTACCGTTCTTGCAAGGGGCTATCTTTTTCATAATGCCGACGGTACACTTCGTGCCGATGACCCTTATGAGAGAACAGAAGAAGCAAGACATTTCTTATGTGCTTGGTGCAGTCTGCCTTATGAAACAGTAGGAAACAAAGCATTAACTTTCCACACATCATTTCCTGAACTTCACAGTGAGTTTCCGAATATCGTTGATGAAAACGGTGCAGGATGGTATTACAGATACCTGCATTCTCTTTCAGAATACATCAAGAAAAACAAAGACAATGTTACAAAGAAGCTTCACTGCTTTGCCGAAAAGAAGACCTTAAAAACCATTGAAGGCACTTGGGCTAACAAGCTGATACAGTTTCAGTATTCCATTTACAACAACCGTTCATCAGCTGATTTCCCTTTGCTTTTTGATACAGCTATTGCAGATGCACTTGTTCTCGGTCCTTTGCGTACTGAGGCGGTTGTGTTGCCCAATGAAACACTGCAAAAAATCAAGTCTTACGGTGTAAATGCAAAAACGGAAGGGCTTATGATTACTCTTGCCGAATACTATATCGCAAACAAAGAGCCTGACTCCGAATGGGTTATTATACCGAGGACTAATATCTCTGCTTATCTCGGTTCGGCAACTTATATGGAAAGCTATGAAAATAAGATACCTGATGAGTTTATGGAGAAAAAGCCTGAAATGGGCGGTGTGTCTGCGGTGAGGATTAAGCTATAACGAAAAAGCTCCCTGAATCGGTTTTGCCGAGGTAGGGAGCTTTGATATTTGTTATATATTCAAAAAATCTTTTCTGTATTTCACTCCAAAAAACTCTGCAAGCTCAACCATTTCTTCATCTTTTATTGTGTTGATTCTTGGCAGATGTGCCGTCAGCATAAAAATCTGAGCTGCCTTTTCAACGGTTTCAATGAGACCAAAGGTTTCGTCCATTGTCTTACCTGCACCGTAAATGCCGTGCATACCCCACACAACAAGGCGGAACTCTTCCATTTTATTCGCAGTTGCCTCGCCGATTTCATTAGTACCGCAGAGCAACCAAGGTAGTACGCCTACACCGTCAGGAAAAACTACAATACATTCGGTACACATTTCCCAAAGGGTATGAGTGAATTTCTTTTCGTCGAGCTCGTGAACATAGTTCATAGCAAGGGTATATGTCGGGTGAGAGTGCATAACAACTCTGTTTTCGGGGTCAACCTTAAGCCTTGCCATATGGCTCATAAGGTGTGCAGGAAGCTCACTTGTAAACTTACCGCCGTCTTTATAACCCCAGAGAAGCTCTGCTGTTGTGCCATCCTTTGCAATGCGGATAATACCAAGGTTTGTTTCGGGGTCTGTCTCCACATTTTTGAAATATTTGCCCGTACCCGTAACAATAAAAATCTTGCCGATAAGGTCAGTTGCATCAAAACCTGTGGGGATTGTGCGGATAACATTATCGAGGTCAAGATATTCTGCAACCTCATTTTTATCGAGCATATAACTGATGTTTCCGCCATTTCTTTCGTCCCAGCCGAGACGGTACATATTTGCGGTGGTCTTTTTCATTTCTTCCACAAAGGGAGCAGTCAATATATCTTTCATACTCTTTTCACCAGAACTTCCTCTTCGTATTTTTTAACTTCGGAAAGATAGTCAGATGCTACATTTTCTCTCTCAAGATATTCATTCCACACATCACCGAAGGGTGCAGTTTTCATTTCTTCCTGAAGATACATAATCTCAGTAAAGTTACCTTCGCTTTGTAACCTTTTAAGCTTCTCATCGGGCTGTAAAAGTGCAAACAGTAACGCCTTTTGCACGCTTCTTACACCTGTTACCCAAGCGGCAATACGATTGATTGATGCATCAAAATAATCTGTCGCAATGAACACTCTCTCAAGTGCATCATTTCTGACAATCTCTTTTGCTATCTCTTTGGTTTCATCGTCAAAAATAACCACGTGGTCGCTGTCCCAACGGACTGCTCTTGTAACGTGAAGGGCAATCTTTTCGTTAAAGAGGAGAAGTGAAGAAATCTTGTCGCTGACCATTTCCGTGGGATGGTAATGACCGTTATCCATAAGAGGTGTGATACCCTTGTAATCGGAGTATGAAAGGCAGAATTCAGCCGAGCCTACAGTATAGCTTTCAAGACCGATACCGAAAACCTTTGATTCAAGAGTAACATAAACCTTTTCTTTATTATAAGGTGTGTCGAGAATTTCATCAAGGCTCTTTTTAAATCTCGCTCTCGGTGAAAGTCTATCAGCCGGGATATCCTTGTAGCCATCGGGAATCCATATATTCATTACACAGGGTACACCTGTTTCTTCTGCAAAATATTCTGCAATTTTAAGGCAGGCTTTACCGTGATTGACCCAATATGTACGCACTTCTTCGTCGGGAGAAGAAAGAGTGAGATTATCCTTAACCATAGGGTGTGAAAAGAAGGTTGGGTTAAAGTCGATACCCATATTTCTTTTTTTGGCAAAGTCCACCCATTTTTTAAAGTGCTTGGGCTCAATTTTATCTCTGCCGACTGCTTCACCATCTTCAAAAAAGGCATAAGAAGCATGAAGATTCAGCTTCTTTTTACCCGGCATAAGCGAAAAAGCCTTGTCATAGTCTGCCATAAGCTCCTCGGGAGTGCATGCCTTGCCCGGGTAGTTACCCGTGGTCTGAATACCGCCGGAAAGAGCCTCTTTACTGTCGAAGCCGATAACATCATCGCCTTGCCAGCAATGGACCGAAACGCACACATTTTTTAGTGTTTCAAGTGCTTTTTCAGTATCTATACCGTACTTTGCATATATTTCTTTTGCTTCGCTGTATCTGCTCATCAGTTTGCCTCCTTAATGTCAAAAGTTGCTTTTATTATCTCTCTCGCTTCGGTGAGAGTTATTTTTTTGTTATACATAATCTGTGAAAGTATGTTTCCTGTTGCCGTGGCTTCCATAAGACCTGTGTATACCTTTTTGCCTGTATATTCAGCGGTGAGCCTATTGAGATATTTATCTTTGCTTCCTCCACCAACAATGTGAATTGCCTTGATTTCCTTTCCGCTGATGCTCTCGATTTCGTCTACTGCCTTTCTGTAAGAATCTGCAAGTGAATGATAAATGCTCGAAAGCACATCAGGGAGCGACAAATCGGGTTTGCCAAGATAAATTCTCACTGACTCAAGCATATTTTCGGGAGCAACAAATTCAGGTGCGTTCGGGTCAATTTTTTCTGTGAATGTGCTTTTCATTGCAAGGTTCATCATTTCATCGTAGGTAAGCTCTTTATTTATGCTTCTGCGGATATTCTGAAGCAGCCACATACCCATAATGTTTTTGAGGAAACGGAAGCGATATTCGATACCGCCCTCGTTGGTAAAGTTAGCTTTGAGTGCCTTTTCGGTGAGTACGGGAACAGGATTTTCTGTACCTATGAGGCTCCAGGTGCCTGATGAAATATATACACTTTCACCGTCAACGGGGCAAGCCGCAACAGCAGATGCCGTGTCGTGTGAGGGACAGAGAATAACCGTGCTGTCAAAGCCGGTTTCAGCTTTCGCTTCATCTGTGAAATTACCCACAACAGTACCCGGAAGAGAAAGCTTACAGAATATATCTGACGGCAATCCGAGGATATCAAGGATTGCCTTATCCCAATGCCTACTTTCTGCGTTTACGAGATTAGTTGTAGTTGCATTTGTGTACTCGTTAATGATTTTCCCTGTAAGCTTGAAAGAAAGATACTCGGGCATCATAAGAAAGTACTTGGCATTGCTCAGCTTACCGCTTTTTCTGTCGCAGAAAAGCTGATAAATTGTGTTGAAGCTCTGATTTTGTATACCTGTTCGTGAATAAAGCTCTGCCTGAGAGATTATTTCATTTACCTCTTTTATAGCTTCGGTTGTTCTCCCGTCACGGTAGGACACCGCAGGAAGAATTTCCTTTTTGTTCTCGTCGAGAAGCACATAATCAACGCCCCATGTATCAATGGCAATTGTCTTGGGAATCTTACCGATTTCAGCGCATTTTTTTAAACCTGCTTTCACTTCTGAAAAAAGACTTTCGATATCCCACACGAGTGTGCCGTTTTCGTTTTTTATGCCGTTGTCAAATCGGTAGATTTCTTCAAGGCAGAGCTTACCGTCTTCAATGTGACCGAGAATATGTCTGCCTGAGGATGCTCCGATATCTATTGCTAAATAGTAGGTCATTATTCCTTTACCCTGTACGCATCTTGCTTTCCGTTTGCAAGAAGGTCACCTTTCATATTAACTCTGACTGTTTCAACTGTTTTGGGCTCAATACCGTTTTCAACCCAATCCATAAGTGCCTTTAAACCCTCTGCGGCGGTCATTCCTCCGCCTTTACCCCTACAATTTCCGTGAGAATCGCCGGGCATAATGAAGAGCTTGAAGAATTTTTCTGTTTTATCTTTTCCCATCAACGAACAGACTTTTTTATAATAATCTATACTGCCGTCAACGGGGATAAGCGGATCATCCGTGCCATGGTCCAGCATAAGCTTCCCGTGCTTTGCAAAATCTGTAAGGTCAGCCTTGTCAGAGGCACTATCACCAAAAAGCCGTACACTTTCATCAAAGAGCCTTTCAAATTCATCTTTGGTTATACTGTCACACTTCCATTTTGTGTCTCTTGTTACCCAACGAAGGTAAACAGTTGAAAGATAGAAAGGCTTTGCTTTTT
>JAFQBE010000025.1 GCA_017416765.1 Clostridia bacterium | reverse complement strand
CATCTAAAATACAATATTTTATGTGCAGTCGGATATTTATTCTCCGCAGGCATACTGCCGTATGGCAAGGAGAAAAATGTACGAATGTGCGTGAAATATTGTGTTTTAGACAAATTCAATTGCTGTTTACAAAAGTATACTACATTGGAGGGATGAAACAAACACAAAAAACTTTTAAGGGAAGAGAAAAGGGAAAGTGCGTATGGGAGCGCACTTTCCCTTGTTTTTTTATTTCCAATTAAACGGGCGGAGCATAAAATCCACATCTTCTTTATTTTCAGGAATTAATCCGAAGGAGGAAACGCGGTCAATATTGTGTGCCTTGAAGGCATCATAAAGCTCTTCATTTGCCTTGAGTCTGCCGGGGTTAAGGAAGAAATATTCGCCGAGCAACTGATTTGCTTTGAAATATTCCCAGCTCAAATTTGCAACCTCAATATTGAACATCTGCTCATCGGTAGCATCAGCGCTGAGTGCTTTTTTCCAAAGGCCGTCAAGCTTTGATATTGTGTGAATCGGGTAGAAGCCCGACTGATAATGCCAGTCAAAATCAAACGCATGGGCTGTAGCCTTAATCTGTGCCGCCTGAATATCGAGAATCTCCTTTAAATACGGTGCGGCTGCTTCGCCGTAATATGCGTTCATAAAGTCCATCATGTGGTATTCAACATCGGCATTTACATCCCACTGCAGCTTGCAAAGCAGGTAGTTACGCAGCTCGTTGAAAGCGGCACTGTGACCGTCACCGCAGTTATAAGTAAAGCCGGTAATGCCGATATCGTACATATATTTCATTGTGTGCTGCATTGTTTCAAGGTTTGAGAAGAACTGCGCGGAATTAAGGAAATTTATTGTATAATCGTAAATAAAGGTTCTGTCCGCAATTTTTACCCAATCTGCAAAATCCTGTGCAATTGTCGGCTCGTTTTCGCCGTAAAGATTCTGAAATGTTTCGTTGCCGTCCTGCGCGCCGCATTCGGTAAGCTTATGGCTGCGGCATGCCTTATGAAGTCCGCAAAGCACGGGTACAACATTCGGGTTACAGGTAAGGGTCAGGTCCTTAGGAGGTCTGTCCGTTTCGCCGTATGCATAGAAAGTAAAAGTAAAATCGGGGAATTCATCGTCAAGTGCATCGGCAAAGCTGTTTGTAAAAATAATTGTCGGAGCGGATACGGCACCGTATTTTTCATAAAGACTTTCGCAGGTTTCACAGTGGCAGTAATTGGAATTATCCTTCTGACCGATGTGAATATATTTTGAATCGCGCGGACAGTTGAGTATTGCTTCCCTTGCATTTGCAACCGCAATCGGAAGAACATCGGGGTGTGAAAGGCAAACATGGTCCGTTGTGCGGGTGCCGTCGGGATTCATTGCAAAATATTCGGGATGCTCGGCAAAAAGCGAATCCGGCACCAGAGTGTCAAGTGTAACATCCCACAGCACATAGGTCAGCGCACCGCCGTAATCCTTCATTTCGTCCCAGTATGTGACATTTATTCTGTTGCGTGCGTAGTGCTTTTTATTTGTGCCGGGGCAGGCATTGCGGCGAAGAACAAACGAAGGCTCGACAATGCGATATATAGCAGCATCAATTACTATATCCTCGCTTTCAGGCACGACCTCAAGCGTGGGCGTAAACCAGCGCACACCGAGATATTCTTCAAGGAAGGTGTATACGCCGTAAAGTGTGCCGCGGCTGTCTTCGCCGAGAATAACAAGCTGATTACCGTTTGAATAAAGAAGGAAACCGTCCTCACCGATTGATGCCGGTTCGGTATCGGTAATACCGAGGTTCGTTTCGCCTAAAATTATAGCCTTAGCGCCTGCATATTCGCTTTCGGTTATATGCTCAAATTCAGCACCGCAGATTTTTTCAAGATAGGTCTGCAATTCGTCAACAGCGTTCATGATGCAGGCATCAGCACCGTCCGCCGTTACAATTACAAAATCCGTTTTGCCGTCTTTGGCTATGTACATAGGTGTTGTAACTGCGGGGGCAACATAGTCACCGCCGCCGTAATCAACCTGTGAAGATGAGGGGAAATTGAAAATTGACAAAAAGAAAACTTCAAGAAAACATATAAGAGCTTTTACAAATTCCATAGCTGTTTCTCCTGTTATTTTAATAAATTCATATTAGCATATAATCAGTATGTATTCAAGGCAAACAGATAGCTCGGTGCGTAGAATTTAAACACAAAAATTTGTTGAATATTGCATGAACGGTACAGAGAGTGTATAATATAACCAATGCCAAAAACAAGGGAGCAAAAAAATGACTGCAATTTTTCTGACTATAAAAAATATTTTTAACGGCTTTGTAGCCGCGGCAATGCTCATACCCATTTTGCTGACTATGGGCGAAGGCGGCGACCCGAATGCGATAGCTGAAGCTTACCCCGATTCGACAAACCCTTACATAACCGAACACCTTGACCCCGATATTTCCGCACACCGTTCGGGCGCGGGGCTTGCACCGCAGAACACGCTGATGGCTTTTGAAAACATAATTGCAAATCAGGCTGAAATACCCGTTGATATGCTTGAATTTGATGTTCAGGCAACCAAGGACGGCGAGCTTGTATTAATGCATGACCTGACCTATGACAACACTACAAACGCGGTTGAAGCCTTCGGCAAAAAGAACAACTTCGTTTCTTCAATTACGCTTGAAGAAGCGCAGGCACTTAACATGGGCGAAAACTTCAAGGGCAACGGTGATTACCCCTACCGGGGTTTACGGGGTGAGGATATACCCTACAACCTGCACATTGCAACCTGCGACGCAGTAATTGACTATGTTGAAGCCAACTGCGGCGGCAAAACTTACAAATACTGTATTGAAGTAAAAAGCATTGGTATCAGCGGCAGAAAGGCTGTAGACAGGCTTTACGAAATTATAACCGAAAGAAACCTGCAGGACAGAGTAATCTGGTCCACCTTTGCGCCCGATGTTTCATCATACATGAAATCAGAATATCCTGAAATTTCGCGCACGGCAGATGCTATAGAGGCAGTGCAGTTCTATTTTTATTACAGGCTGGGCTTTGATTTGCAGGATGTGAGTCCCTCATATACTGCGCTTCAGATTCCTTACGGTGAAAGCGCATTCAATAACATAATAAACCTCGGTCATACCGAAATGCTTAACTACGCACACAAAAATAACATTGCCGTGCAGTATTGGACTATCAACAACGAAGAAGAAATAAAGCACCTTACAAAAGCGGGTGCCGACTGCATCATGACCGATTATCCGCAGCGCGCAATTGAAGCCGTTGCAAGCTGTAAATAATAAAATATACGCCGCAGGAAAAGCAAAAAATTCCTGCGGCGGTTTTTATTTGTCCGAAATATTAATAACCGATAAAAAATATTCGTTAATTGTTTCGGGCGGCAGCTTCATTGAATTTTTTACCCACCAGCGCACGGTTTCAACAAAGGCTGCTGCAATATGATTTATCCAAAAATCCTGCGGCAGGCTATTGTTTGTCCGTGTGAATTCATTGCGGTTTTCAATCAGTTTTACAAGTCCGCTTTTAAAATAGCGTATAAAAAGCTCATTGTTTTCGCCCGAAAGCAAACGAAGAATATTGTTATCGTTCTTCTGCAGATGCTTGAGCAGATGCAGAAAAACCGAGTCCGTTTCTTCGCAGGCAAAAATATGGCGGTGGCCGTTTCCGTTATCGTGTGCGGCATCAAAAACATGGCAGAAAAGCTCCTCACAAAGCTCTTTCAAAAGAAAATCCTTGGTTTCAAAATGCGCATAGAATGTAGCCCTGCCTATGTCGGCGCGCTCAATAATTTCGCCTACGGTAATGCGGCTGTAATTCTTTTCCGATAGCAGCCCCGTAAAGGCTTCAAATATTGCTTCCCTTGTTTTTCGCTGCCTTCTGTCCATATTTTTCCCCCTGTTTTTAAAGCAATTTAGAATCAAAAATTATACTTTTGTAAACAGCAATGTAAATTCAGAAAATATCGGAACCCGGAACGGAGCAGGCTGACGAACACAAACTTTACTCATTAATGCGAGCGAAGCTCCGCAGGCGGGCAGATTAAGCTTAAAAGCCAGATTTTCTTTTGCCGCCGTTGCGGCAGCAGAACAAAACTCTTTTTGTTCTGTCTGCTTCGCGGATTTACTTTTCGTCAGCCGTAGCGGAGTGCGCAAAGCGCAGAAGTTTTTTTGGTTACTTTTGTAACGTCTGACAAAAGTAACATAACGCTACTTTTGGGTCGTCGAGGACGCCGACCCCTACGAAAGAGAACTCCTTTTACTTATTTTGTGTTTACAAAAGTATACAATTTTAAAATTCTGTTCGGTACTGAACACCGTACCAAAACCGTATGTTGCTATTTTTTTACGGCGGTTTTATCATCGTAACGAACAATATGTTCAGTAACAAACATATTGTATACCATTAAAATTTTCAAGTCAATACGGGAGAAAGATTATGAAAAACAAAAATATACTTGTTGCATTTTTGCTGAATTTGTTTTTTGCTGTTTTTGAAACTGTCGGCGGTATTTTTACAGGCAGTGTGGCAATAGTTTCCGATGCACTTCACGATATGGGCGATGCGGCAAGCATAGGTATTTCGCTGCTGTTTGAAAAGAAATCACAAAAACAGCCCGATGAAAAATACACCTACGGCTACCTGCGCTTTTCGGTACTCGGCGGGCTTATAACAACTCTTGTATTGCTTTTCGGTTCGGCGGCGGTTATTTACAACGCGGTAAACAGAATTCTGAACCCTGCGCCCGTAAACTACAACGGCATGATAATCTTTGCCGTAATCGGTGCGGCGGTCAATTTCGCAGCGGCTTATTTCACCAAGGACGGCGGTTCTGTTAATCAGCGCGCGGTAAACCTGCACATGCTTGAAGATGTGCTTGGCTGGCTTGTTGTTTTAACTGGTGCGGTTGTCATGCGCTTTACTGATTTATGGTTTATCGACCCGCTTATGTCAATCGGTGTTTCAGCTTTTATAATAATTCATGCCGTAAAAAATCTTAAAGCAGTTCTTAATATTTTTCTTGAAAAAGTACCCGACGGAGTTGACATTGCTGAAATCAAGCAGCATCTGCTGAAAATTGACGGTGTGCTTGATGTTCACCATATTCATATCCGCAGCCTTGACGGTACGGTAAACTGCGCCGAAATGCACATTGTAACCGATGCTGATTTCCAAGACATAAAAGAAAAAGTCCGCTCGGAATTAAAAGAACACGGTATAGCACATGCCGCTGTAGAGCTTGAAACAGCCGATGAAATATGCCACGAAAAGCTGTGCCGTACAGAGCCTTCTGCCGCACCGCACAGCCACCATCACCATTAAATTGACCAAATTTGTCAAAGTAAATTCTACGAAACACAACGGTTGTTTTTCTTGAAATAAATATATAAATATGGTAAAATAAACGGTGTATGACCGTACCTGTACGGCAAACTTAAATTCAGAAAGGAAAAACCAACATGAAAAAAGCACTCTCTATCGTTCTTGCACTTGTTATGTGCTTCTCCTGCTGCATGGTTTCCATTGCTGCAGATTCACCCGTACTCCGTTTTGACGAAAACGGCGAATTCAAAATTCTCCACCTTACAGACTGCCAGGATAAATACCCTGCACACACAGAAATGATGCAGTTTATTCAGCACTGCCTTGACAAGTATGACCCCGACCTTGTAGTTCTCGGCGGCGACAACACTGTTCCCCCAAAAGCAGATGTAGAAAAGGCTATTGAAGAGCTTACAAAAGTCTTTGTTGACAACCAGACTTATTTCACACTCGTTTTCGGTAACCACGACCGTGAAGAGCGTTACAGCAATGCAGAACTTCTTGAAAAGTATCAGAGATACGGCAAGGGCTACTGCCTCGCTTACGATGCTGTTCCCTCACTCAGCGGTGTAGGTACACACCACCTTCCCATCTTCTCCTCAAAGGACCTTCTCAAGGTTGCTTACAACCTCTATATGTTTGATTCCGGCACAGGCGGCCACAAGGATGCCAACGGCAACGACGGCTACGAATGTGTATACCCCGACCAGATTGAATGGTTCAAAACCACAAATGCATTTTATACAGCTGCAAACGGCGGCACTGTAATTCCTTCAATGGCATTCCAGCACATCATCGTCGGCGAAATCATGGACGTATTCTACAAGGAAAAGTCCGAAGTTCTTATCAGCTTTGATTCCAAATTCTGCAACGGCAAGGAATACGACCTCACAGTTGCCGATTTCTCCGCAATCAAGGACGGTATGCTTACAGAGCCTCCCTGCCCCGGCGTTGAAAACTTCGGTCAGTTTGATGCTCTTGTAGAGCAGGGCACAGTTGCCGTATTCTCCGGTCACGACCATGTTAACACATTCACAGTTAACCTCAGAGGTGTTGACATTGTAAACACACCCGGCTGTACCTTCAACTCCTACGGTCAGGATTACAACAGAGGCGCCCGCCTTATCACACTTTACGAAGGCAAGACAGAATACGGTTCAGATGTTCTTCTCCTTGCAGAAGAAGCAATGGACAGCGAAGTAATTGAGCTCAACTTCTTCAGCAAAATTTTCGGCGTACTTATCAACAGAATAATCCTTGCATTCTTCGACCTTTTCTAATTCAAAATTAAAACCTTTGAAAGGATGAAGCTCTCAATGAAAAAAGCATTGTCCGTTCTCCTTGCAATTATCATCTGCCTTTCCTGCTGTATGGCAGCTATGGCACAGGAATCACCCGCACTTAAATTTGACAGTAACGGCGAATTCAAAATTCTTCACCTTTGCGACTGTCAGGATACATACCCGGCAAAGCCCGCAATGATGCAGTATATCAACTATATGCTTGACACATACGAGCCTGACCTTGTTGTTCTCGGCGGCGACAACACAATAGGTCCCGAGGAAACAAAGGAACAGGCTATTGAAGAGCTGCTCAAGCCCTTTGTTGAGCATAAAACATATTTCACCCTTGTTTTCGGTAACCACGACCGCGAAATGGGATACACAAACGATGAACTGCTTCCGCTTTATCAGAAATACGGCAAGGGCTACTGCCTTGCTTACGATGCTGTACCCTCACTCAGCGGCAGCGCAAACCATGTTCTTCCCATTCTCGGTAAGGACAACAAGGTAGCCTATAACCTCTATATGCTCGATTCAGGCACAAGCGGCTATGTTGATGAAGCAGGTCACAGCGGCTACGAGGGTGTATACCCGGACCAGATTGAATGGTTTGAAAAAACAAACGAAGATGCTAAAAAACTCAACGGCAACAAATACATCCCCTCTATGGTATTCCAGCATATTATCGTAGGTGCAGTTATGGACGCGCTTTACATGGAAAAGAAAGATTTCCCCTTGAGCGTATTCAGCGAATACTCCAACGGCAAGGAATACGATGTTGCTGTAGCTAAACTTTCCGCAATTGAAAAGGGCGGTATGTACTTTGAAGTACCCAGCCCCGGTGTTGAAGATTTCGGCGAGTTTGACGCTATGGTAAGGCAGGGCGTTGTTGCTACTTTTGCAGGTCACGACCATGTAAACTCCTTTACCATCAAGCACAAGGGTGTAGATATAGTCAATACACCCGGCGCAACTGTTCATGCATACGGTAATGACCTTGTCCGCGGCTCGCGCCTTATCACCCTTTATGAAGGCAAAACAGAATACGGTTCCGAAGTTATAACCTATTCAGAAGAAATTCTCAAGGGTGCGGATATTGATTACAGCGGCTTTAAATCCTTCTTCGGCGTTGTATTCAACAGACTTATCGGCGGCTTTATTTCACTTTTCAACCTTTTTTGATAGGATACATTGACCCATGAAAAAAAGAACAATTAAAATTTCTTCATTATTGATTGCTGCAGCCGTTATTGCCTTTTCTTTCAGCGCGGCTATAACGGCACAGGCGGCCTCACTGCCCGAATTCACACTCAGCAGTGCAAGCTGTGTACGCCCGGGCGAAACGGTTGAATTTACCGTTGATGTAAACGAAAACCGCGGCTACTGCGCAGGCGAGTTCCTTATTAAGTACGATTCAAGTGCGCTGACCCCTGTAAGCATTACAAAGGGCGAAGCTGCAAGTGAATACTTTGTATCAAACACCGAATACGGTAACGGCCAGGTTTTCTTTGCAGTTATCAGCACAGAGCTTATGGCTGACGAAGGTACGGTTGCTACCCTTACCTTCAAGGCAAAGGATTCCGTTGTGCTTTCAAGCAGCGATTTAACGCTCAGCGTAAATTCACTTGTAGGTAACAGAAGCGTAGGCTACGGACTTAACTCCGTTAAAAGCACGGCAACAGGCGGCGAAGTACACATAGCCAAGCAGATTTTCGTGCCCGATGCCGACAATACTTCTATAAAAGAAGAGCTTGGCATTACCTTAACGGATAATGTTTTTGTTCTCAGCGGTTCAACCTTCCGCAACCTTGTCCAGACTGAACTTAACAGCAATTTTACAGGTCTTACCGCAAAATATTTCGATGCGGCAGGTAATGTAATTTCTGCGGCGCAAAAGCTTACCACAGGCTACAAAATCAAGCTCATGAACGGCAGCACCACAGTAAATGAGTTTGCAGTCAGCGTTAGCGAAGATGTAAACGGCGACTTTGGCTGCAACGGTGAAGACGCAATGATAGCAAACCTTGTTGTCAGCGGCGCACTCAGCGAAAGCGACCTCAGCCCCGAACAAAGGATTGCCGCCGATGCAGACGGCAACGGCACAATCAACTCGGCAGACATAGCAATTATGGAAGCCAACGGTTTAGACCCGACAAAGTAAGCGCAAAAAACAAACAAAGCATCTGATACTCCGAAACGGTATCAGGTGCTTTTTTCCGGGTCGTCGAGGACGCCGACCCCTACGAAATATATTATAAAAAGGCATAAAAAAATAACCCTTGATTGAAATGTTTCTTTACACAAATCAATCAAGGGTTATCGGTTATTCTTAGTATCTAACATCATTTGTTTACCTCGTTCTTTCTGCAGATTTTTCGCTTTCATTTAATAATCCTTAAATTATTTTCGCAGCATCTTTTTTGATTTTTTGCACTCATCATTTTTGTTCTCAAGCTGAACTTAGCTTAAATGTGCTTTAAAAAATTTCCTGTTATTAAGTGAAAGCTGTTTTTAAGGCGGCTCTTTATTTTTACATTTGTTTTAGCTTTAAAGCTTCAGGTTTTGTTTTACTTAAAGTTTTCCGATTTTATTTTGAAATCTATATTAAATTATATTTTGGTTTGTGGATTTTGTTTTACATCGGTGAGCTTTAAATTTTTAAAACCTTTTTACTTTTCAGCTTTTTTAAGAGCCGTTCAGGTTTTTACCTGTTCATTGGTATCACCCTTTCCTTGGCTATATAATAGCACACATTTTTTGCCTTTGCAAGATGTAATTTTGTACAAAGTTAACAGTTTATATTTATTTATAACATAGAAATTCAGCACTTTGCCAATTTAATTTTCAAAAAATTATTGACAACCGGTATTGATTTATGTTATTTTAAATTTGTTAGGGCTAAGCCGAGCATCTGTTTTCAGATACTCGGCTTATTTTTTCACCCTACCCATAAACATAAAAACAACAGGAGGGCATAAAAGCCCTCCGCTACGAAAATTTTTTGTTTTAATCTGTAGGGCGGGGTATTGACCCCCGCCGCCAAAGTATATCTGACTTAACGGAACGGTCGAGACCGTTGCCTACGATTTTGTTTTATATTGATATATCAGCCATCAAAGAAGTTCTTTTCGCAGTTCTTCTGCGGATTTTGCGCTGAGGTATGCGGGCGGCACATCAAAAACTGTTTTGCAGCCACTCATGCCTTCGCTGCTCATTCTTGCAGTAGCACGCGCAAAGCAAACTATAACCGAAGCTGTAAACTCGGGGTTAGAATCGAGCTTCAGGCTGTATTCGATAATGTGGTTGTTTTCAAGGCTTGCGCCTGTTTTTCCGCTGCGGATAACAAAGCCGCCGTGGGGTATTCCTGCGTGGTTTGTGTTGAGCTCTTCCTGCGAAATAAAGTTTACCGTTGTATCATAATCGGCAAAGTAGTTGGGCATTGATTTAATTTCCGCCTCTATTGCCGCTTTATCCGCGCCGTCCTTTGCCACAACAAAGCATTCGCGTGTATGCTTCTCTCTTGTTGTCAATTCGGGGTTTGAACCGCTGCGAACGGCATCAAGCGCCGCCTGAACGGGAACGGTGTACTGCTTGCCGTCTGCAACGCCTTCAACGCGGCGGATAGCATCGGAATGACCCTGGCTGACGCCCTTGCCCCAGAAGGTATAATCCTTACCGTCGGGCAGAATTGCTCCGCCGTAAAGACGGTTGAGCGAGAACATGCCGGGGTCCCAGCCGACGGAAATCATTGCAACCTTTCCGCTTAATTTTGCCGCCTTGTCAACATTATCAAAATGCTCGGGGATTCTTGCGTGTGTATCAAAGCTGTCAACAACATTGAACAGCTTTGCCAGCGCGGGAGTCTGCTCGGGCAGGTCAGTCGCACTGCCGCCACAGATAATCATAACATCTATTTCCTCAACCATTTTTTCAGCTTCGTCAACCTTCAGCACCTTGACACCGGCTGTGTTAATCTTAACCGTTGCGGGGTCGCGCCTTGAGAAAACGGCAACAAGCTGCATATCGCTGTTCTGCTTTATTGCGTTTTCGACGCCTCTGCCAAGGTTGCCGTAGCCGTAAATACCAATTCTTACCATAAAAAACTCCTCCGTTTTATAAAGCCTTTATATCAGCTGATTTTCATAAATTATTTTTGTACCGGTTGATTCAAATTTAAAAGGAATAAACTTGAATTCCGAAAATTCTTCGATAAATTTCTTCTGTTTTTCCTTGGGAACATACAACAGCATAAAACCGCCGCCGCCTGCACCGAGCAACTTTCCGCCGAATGCGCCGAATTTTAACGCCTTACTGTATATAGTATCAATGGCGTCGGTTGTTATACGGTCTGACAGCGTCCTTTTAAGTCCCCAAGTTTTATTTAGCATGCACCCGAAATCATCAACATTTCCGCTGACTATACTTTTTTCCGCTTCATCCGTCATTGCCTTCATTTCGTGAAGCTGTGAAAGGGTCGCATCAATATTCTTTTGCTGGGCTGACGCAATTTTTGCTGAAAAATGTGTAAAGCCGGTAAACATCAACAACAGGTTTCCTTCAAGCTCGCTGAGCTTTTCCGGCGAAACATCAAGCGGGATTACATCGTAACCGTTTTCGGAAAAATTAATTCGGTTAAAGCCGCCGAATGCAGCCGCAATCTGGTCCTGCATGCCACCCGCTTCGTTGCACAAATCTCTTTCAAGGTGAATCGCCTGCTTTGCAAGCGTCATTTTATCGGGATATTCGTTATTCAGTCCGTGCAACCCCTGCAACAAACCCACAGCAAAGGCAGAGCTTGAACCGATACCGGAGCAGGCAGGCAAATCCGCATCATAGGTAATCTGCACACCGTCAACAGGAATATACTTCAAAGCTGCTTTTACCAAAGGATGCTGCAGCTCATCAGGCTCATTGAATCGCTCAATCTTTGAATATGTAAACTGATTCTTATACTCAAAAAAAGGCGGAAACCTGCGCATTGAAACATAGCAGTATTTATCAATTGTTGTTGAAATAACCGAGCCGCCAAAGCGGGAAAAATATTCAAAGTAATCCGTACCGCCGCCAAAAAAGGACATTCTGAACGGCGTTCTTGTAATTAACAAATTTATACCTCCCACTTTATTTCATCAACTTTAAGCAATGATTTTAAAAGAGAATTATCCATTACAGAAGATGATGCACGCTTATCCTTAAAAAACTTTTCGCCCTCTTTTTCGGATATCTTAACAATAAGCTCTTCGGAAAAGCCGAAATGCTCTGCCAGCCTGCAACCCATTTCGTATTTACTCATTCCTATATCCGAACAGACATTGATTGCACCCGGTAATACACCGCTATACTTTGAAAGTGCAAACAAAAGCTCTGCGGTCTGTGAATAGCTCATAACATTTCTGTACAGACCGTCTATCATTTCCACGCTCTGCCCGCTTTGCAGGCTCGTTTTTATCCGGTCATAAAAATGCGGCTGACCTTCAAACAGCGACGGTCCGAGCATAAACGGCAGCCTTACACTCGTAAAGCCCTTTGCGGAAACAATTTTTTCCGCTTCAGCTTTCTGCCTGCCGTATTCGCTGACCGGATTCAGTTCACTCGCTTCATCAAGCAGCGCAACATTTCCGTTTTCGCCGTAGACACAGTCCGTTGAAGCAAAAAACAGCTTTTCAATGTTATCAAAAGCATTCAGAAATTCATGTAATGCTGTTATATTTATTTCTCGCGCCTTTTCAGGATTCAGGTAAACAAAATCAATGTTATGGCAGGCAGCAAAATAATACACCGTCAGCTTTTCACCTTTGGTTTTTTCGGCAAGCATTTTAATCTGCTGCGGATTCGCTATGTCGCAGCAGACATATTCTGTATTATTCAGCTGTAACACCTTTTCAGGATTTCTGACAACGGCAAGCACCTTTTCCTCCGAAACGGCAGAAATGTGCTTTGCTAAATAACTGCCCAGAAACCCGCAGCCAACTATAAGTATCATTCTTTTTCCGTATCCATTTTTGAGAACTTATCAAAAGCAAGATCGATTTTATTGCTTATTAACTCGACAATTGGATCACCATTCCAAATCATAAAACAAAATAAAAGCACCCATGGAAGCAAAATAATTTTATAATCAAAATACAAAAAATAATTAAAAACTTTATAGAAACAGCCAATCGTTGCAGAACAAATTGCCGAAAACGCATAAATACCACAGAGTAATTTACATCTTTGTTTTTCCTTAAGCTGAATTTTTTTCGAACAAATTAAACCGAGTCCACATATAAATAAAACAAAAAAAATCAACGATATAATAAAGTGATAGAATAATACATTTTTATGACTTAACGGATCATAATCTTGGATTTTTAAAGCCAATGGTATACTGAAACTAAAGCAACCTACAAAAATCAGTTCGTAGAATCTTCTTCTGTATAACGGGCGAAGAAATTTTGTATTATCCGAAGAGATCTTATGAGCAAATAACATGCAAAGCGCCGGAACTGCCCATATAATGTATTCAATGTGATAAACCGAAATTAAACCTGTTATAGCCATTGATAACAACAAATAAACATATGCTTTTTTTACGATAAAAGAAAGTATTGCAGACACAAAAAAACCAACCAGAAAAACATGGTTTTCAAATGATAAATTCATCAATATTTGTTTCAAATCGACCCAAATGAAAACAATAATAAATACAGATAATTTTTTTATCAATAAATCCTTCATTTAAAACCACCTTCTTTTTATGAATACAAAGAGTAAGTATTGGTTATGTAAACTATAAAATACCCCAAAAGTGTTGCAACGGGAAATTTGGAAATTATATTATGCAAAGTTTGCCAACAATTTTGATTTTCTATATAACAGATATATAGACATGTCATAAATAAAATAAGAAATGCGTGAGCAAACCATCTGACATAATCTAGCGAAAAAAAGAGTCCGGTAACAGGCGTTGCAAAGAACAGCATAAGTGACAAGACAAGCGAAAATGATCTGATTTTATTTTTTCTGTTATCTTTGATTTGCTTTATAATAAAAGCAAACAATAACACTGTTATAGGTAAAGAAAAAAGAAAAGCCTCCGTTGAAGCTGTTAAGCTTTCAGGATTACGTAACAAAAGCAAAATAGTATAGTGCATTTGCTGAAACACTGTTTGAATTGCATACCATATACCCTGAGTTGTTTCAAACTGTTTTACCACCTCATTTAATTCAGATTCATAAACTTGGTACAAATACCAATCATAATATCGAAAATGCGTTGAACCTTTAGATTTTAAAAACTCGTGAAATTCTTCAATGGTATAGTTAACATTTGATCTTTCAAACATCATAAAATATGCCGCTAAAGCAACTGCCAAAATTACTGAAACAATAAGACTTATCCACAGTTTTTTTCTTTCGGTAATATCTTCTATTCCTGAAAGTTTGTATAGCGAAACTATTACAAAAAAAGGTATAAAACAAATAAGTGATGCAAAATGAATCAACACACAAAAAACAAACGGCACAATAATCAAGGGATATAATTTTTGATTGGTCAAGCAAACTATAAAAAGCACTGTAAAATAAACCCAATATAAATCCAATGAACCAATATCCAAGATGTGTGGAGCAAATGTTCCGGGACCGCTTAAAAAAAAGAAAATAATGATTAATGCTGTTTTCCTATATTTATATGAAACTTTTTTAAATAACTTTTCACAAAAAATTGCAATTGTAACAAATAGCAGTAAAATCAATATAATTTCGTATGTCAAAACATTACTACGATTAATTTCATCATAAAAAAAATTAAAAATAGCACCAACAAGTAATTTAGAACAAAAACCTATGCTATAGTCTACGATATGAAACGAATAAACCACTTCACTTATTTGGGGCAATTGACATTTCAGCACAACCACAAAGTTATAAAGCACCAGAAACGCAAAAAAAGCGAAGGCATATATATGGTTTTTGCAAAAAGATTTAATCCTTGCCATAGTTTAATCCTTAAAAATAAACTTACAAATTAATTTCCGAATCGGAATATACGGCAGCACCTCTGCGGCGACCGAACCAGACCGTTTCTTTGGCGTATTCCGAAAGGCTTTCGTATTGCGTTTTCGGTACAACTTCAATTTTTGTTTTTTCTTTTTTTAATTCAGCCTTTTTACCTGCAACTGCGTTTTTATAAAAGGCATAAAAATCATAGCCGCATTCAAACGCCGTCCGGGTATCAAACGGTTTTCTGAGTACAACCTTCTGATAAGACATAAGCTCTTTCAGCAAATCGGATTCTATACCGTAATTATTTATGAACGGTTCAAGTTCGTTAAAAAAAGCATCATAATCGCTTACTATTTCAAGGAATGCACCTTCTTCAAAAAACCATGTAACATTGCCGAAAAGCGGATTAACATAGTTCCAGTCACCTTCAAGTGAGGTTTCATACTTTTTCTTGAAGCCTGTCCAGAGTGCGTTAAGCCTGCCTTTGCTACTCATGATAAAATCAAAAAGCGCTGTATAAAAATCGTAATAGCTTAGCTTCTGTTCTTCATGAAGATAAATTGCAAGAAAACGCAGTAAACCGAGGCTGTGGAAGCACTGTACACAAACTGAAAACAGGTTGGCATAAACCCAGCCTTCTCTGCTTAAAGTGGCTGTTGAGCGCACAAGATAGGAGTATTCCTTTACTTCTTCATCTTTTTTCGGTGCGCTGTGAATGTGATTAAATGCTACCTTTATGGTTTCAATTTTGTGCTTTTCTATATAATCAGGCTTTGCCAACTCGGAATTCGGCAAAACTTCGCAATGATATACGCTGACGGAATTATGCTGTCCGCTTTCAAAAAGCTCGCAGATTCCGCGGCAGAAGCTCTCCTTCGTTTCGCCGGGCAAGCCGAGTATAAGCTCGGAATAGGTCGGTATTCCGGCTTCGTTGTATTTTTTTACAAGCGACGAAAAATGTTCAAGCGTTAAATTTTTTCTTCCGATATTTTTTAATGCAGCCTGACACAAGGTCTGATAAGCCATGGTTGCGCCCTTGTCCATACCCACGCTGTTGAGTGCGCTGCAAATTTCAAAAACACGTTCATCGCTGTTTTTTTCATAACAGGGTCTGAAAACTTCCGGATATCCCGTTGCTTTTTTTGCAAAAATCAGGGCATTTGCAATTTCTACATCGCGCTCAAACATACCGAAATTGGAATCGGCGCAGAAACAATATGCTATCTTGTTTTCGGATAGCCACTTTATTTCGCCAAGGATTTTTTCCATCGGGAAAAAGCGTGTTTTTTTACCCGCACACCAATCACAATATGCGCAGGAATAGGGACAGCCGCGTGTAGTTTCAAGTACGGAAAGGAATTCCGTTCCGGGGTTTTCAAAGATTATTTTATCAAAAAAACCATTCAGATATGGTGACGGATATTTCTCTATATTCACTGCATATTCACGCGGTGTCCGGATAATTTCAGCACCTTTTTTGTAAGCAATGTTCGCAACCGAAGATATATCGTCATCAGCCAGACTGTGCAAAAGCGAACAGAAGGTTTCTTCACCTTCGCCGAACATCAGAATGTCAATATACTCTTCGCTTTTTAAAAGCTCTGCACTTTCGTCAACACTGTGACCGCCGAAAATAATTTTACATTCGGGGTGCTTTTCTTTTATAAGCCTTGCAAGAGCTTTGTTGTACTCCATATTCCATACATTGCAGGAAAAAGCAACAATGTACGGACTGCTGCATTTTTTCAGTGCATCTCTTAACTTTTCGCGGCGAAAAATAACATCAGAAAACCTGTAGTTTTCCGTAACCCACAGGTCGTTCTGACAGTATGCAATTATCGTTCCCGCCGCATATGGCAGGTAAACAGAGCCGTCAAATTCAAAGCCGACCTGTACAAAATAAATGTTTTTCATTTTTGTTTCAAAAGAAATCATAATCGTTTTTATATTATCTCAACCATATAATTATTGCTTGTATAATCAGTAGCTCTTTTGTTCCTGCCATACCATACTACTTCTCTTGCAAAATCATTAATATTTGATACTTTTTGTTTATCAGTTATTTTTAAAATACTTCTCTTTTCTTCGAGTTCTTTATATTCATTAAGATAAATACGATTAAAATAGCTATAAAAATCATATTCTGATTCAATAATAACTTCTGAACTACCAATTCTTTTTATAATGTTTTGTTGATATTCGAAGAGAGAATCTATTTTTTCAAATCTTTCAATATTATGCGTTATAATATCTTTTATCTCATCAAAAAAAACAGCTAAGTTTTTATAACACTCCAGAAAAATCAACTCATCAAATCCCCATAAAACATCACTCAAACCATCACAAGTTGCAACAAGTTCATTTTTACCATCTAATACACCATTACATAGCGATTCAATTTTTGAATATAACTTGTGAAGTAATTGATACTTATCTGATTCAGATTCTCGGATAATTAATTTATAAAAATCAATATAATCTATTTCATATTCATAATAGCAGTAAATAGCAATCGCACGTAAAAGTCCTAAATTGTGCAATCCCTGAATATATGCAGAAAACAACAGTGCCTTTGCCCACTCTTTTTCACTCATAGAAAAAGTGGAAGTAACAAATTCAGAATATTCAGTTATATCATCCTTCTTCTCTGAAACATTTGAGTGTATCAGTTTAAACGGAACTTTGGTGCTTTTAATTTTAAATTTATCTTTATACTCCTTTTGACCCATTTCAGCATTAGGTAAAAGCTCACAAGGATAAATATTAATAGCAAAATGTTGACCATTTCTTATCAGCGTTCCTATACCTTCGCAGAAACTTTCATAAGTTTCACCGGGTAGCCCCAAAATCAATTCGGAAAATGTTGAAATATTAATTTCATTATAACGCTTCATTAAATTCCTGAAAAGTTCTATAGATATATTTTTCCTACCTACATTTGCAAGTGTTTCCGGATTGAAACTCTGAAAAGATAACGTTTGAGCTTTATCTAATCCGTGTTTGAAAAATTTCGTACCAATTTCAAATACAGAATCGAATTTGTTTTTGGTAAAACAAACACGAAAAATATAAGGATAATTGTACTTTTGCTTACATTCAATAATATAATCTGCAATTTTTTTATCACGTTCAAACAAACAAAAATTACCATCTGCACAGTAAATAAACTCTATCTGATTTTTTACAAACCAATCAATCTCGCTTAAAACTCTTTCCATTGAAAAAAGTCTAACCCTTGATTTAAGTGACCCCCAATCGCAAAAAGAACATGAATTTGGACAACCTCTGTTTGTTTCAAATATAGCAGAAAAACTAATATCATCTGTTAAAATATCATCGAATACACCTTCAAGATATGGAGACGGATAATCAGTTCGTGTTTGAGGAACATATTCTGTTGTTATTATATCACCTTTACCATTTCTAAAAGACAAATTCGGCACGTTTTCAAGTGGATTTCCAGTCGCCAATGCTTCAAGCAATCCTTCTGTAGGTTCTTCGCCAAAGCGATGAGTTAAAAAGTCAATATATTTATACTGTTCGAGATAATCACCATCAGGCGGTACGCTATGTCCACCAAATGTTATATAACACTCAGGATATGCTTTTTTCAATGCTATAGCAACAGCTTTATTGTATTCCATATTCCATACACTACACGAAAAAAGAACCATATACGGATTATTGAATCTCTGAATAAGTGAAGATATATTCTCACGAGAATATACTATTTTACCAAATCTGTATTCGTTGTTAATTGTTGTGTTTTTTTGACAAAAAGCTTGTATACACCCTGCAGCATATGGTATGTAAGTACTTTTTTTATCCGTTCCATATATATTATTAGCTTGAATAAAATACACATTTTTCATAATCTCACCTTTACAGACTGATAATCTCAACATTTTGTCTATCATTTGTGATTATGGTATCTCCGCGACGTTTAGCATATAACACCACTTTTCTTGCATAATCTTTCCAGTTATAAACAGGATTAGAAATATTAACTTTAATCCGTACTTTTCTTTTTTCCAAAAACTGATGGGAAGAAATAACAGTTTTGAAATAAGTGTAAAAATCATATTCAAATTCGCCACATACAAATTCCTGACCAGGCAATCTTATTGCGAACTTTTGAAATTTTAAAAGCTCACTGAAAATTTCATTATCAATTTGAAAGCTTTTAAGGAAAGGGATTATTTCTATCCAAAACTCTTCAATATTCGATACTATTTCAAGAAATGCCCCTTCTTCTAAAAACCAACCTATTTCTCCGAATCTTTCATTAAAATAAGACCATTCACCATTAGAAAAATCGCTGCATTGGTTGCGAAAACTATTAAAAAGCGAATACAAAAATGTTCCTTTGGCATTAAAAATAAATTCTAATAGTCGAGTATAAAAGTCAAGATAACTTATATTTTTTTCGTTTCTAAGATAAACAGCAAAAAATTTCAACAAACCAATATGGTGAAAACATTGTAAAGAAGTACAAAACATAATAGATTTTATCATATCATTAAATGACATATCATTTGTCGAAACAATTATATCTGTATATTCCGTTATATCATCAGCACTCGGCATTGTGGAATGTAAATAATTAAGTGGAACATGAGCTGTCACAATACCGTGCTTTTCGCGATATTCTTTTCGCCCCATAATGGCATTAGGATAAACTTGACAATAATATACTGTAAGCGCACTTTGTTGCCCCGCTTCAATAAGCTTACAAAGACCTTCGCAAAAACTTTCATAAGTTTCACCAGGTAATCCCAGTATCATTTCAGTATAAGTAGGAATTCCTGATTCATTATATTTTTTTACAAGTTCAGCAAAAGCATCCATTGTAAAATTCGTACGATTTACATTTTTAAGTGCATTATCGGATACTGTTTGATACGCTAATGTAGCCGCCTTATTCATATGATTTTCATAAAAAAGTTTGGATATTTCAAAAACAGTTTCATTGCTGTTTTTTGCAAAACAAGTATTAAATATATGAGGATAACCATGTTTCTTTTTTATATCAACAACAAATTCAGCAATTTCTAAATCGCGCTTTAAAATACCAAAATTTCCGTCCGCACAAAAAATATACTCAACCTTATTTTTGCTACACCACACTATTTCTTCTTTTACTTTATCAATAGGAAACTGTCTGATATTCTGAGAATAACACCAATCGCAATACGCACAATTATAAGGACAACCTCGGTTTGTTTCTATTACCGCACAAAATTCCGTATCTGGGTTTGCCTGTGTAATTTTCTCGAAGTATCCTTCAAGATATGGCGAAAGATAACCATTTAAATTTTCATAATATTCTCTTGAAGTTATAATTATCTTTCCATTTTCTCGATAAGCAATGTTTTTTATCTCAAAGTAATTCTTCTCCGTGTGGTATTGCTCTAATATTTCTTTAAAAGCGCGCTCCCCTTCACCATATATAAAAAAATCCACATATGGAAGTTGAGCGAAAACATCTACATTTTCAGAAATACTGTGCCCCCCAAATACTATAACACAATCGGGATATTTATTTTTTATAGCAGATGCTAGCTTTTGGTTGTATTCCCATGTCCATGTATAACAAGAAAAAGCAATTACTGCAGGGTCTATGATATTATTAATAACTGTTTCTATGCTATCTCTTTTAAAAACAAAATCCCCTATCTCATAATTATTCTTAATTATTTCGTATTGCCAAGCATAAGCTGCCAAACAACCCGTGGCATAGGGTAGATAATATGCTTTTCCATAAGAAAGATTAGCTTGAATAAAATATACTTTTTTCAACTTTTATCTCCTACTATTATATCTTCTTCAGACATTCCATGTATTTTTAAGATAACAAAATAGTATTTAATTAATTCTTTAAATCTTCTGTGTTGTTTTCCTTCTTGACGCCGCAGTGTTTTGCATGGAACCTCAATAAAATCACACCCTAATTTTAATGGTTTAAATATCAATTCCGGTATAAAATCAAATCCATTTCCAACCCACTTTATATTTCTATATATATCAATAGGAGCAATCTGTGTAGGATTGGTAAAATCCGTTAAGTCAACTTTATATAATAAAGAAAAAGCTTTTTGCGACAAATAATTTAACATTGTTTTAATTCTACCGTATTCTTTAAAGCCATCTTCAGCCAACCATCTGCTCACAGTTATTATTTTTTTCGGATTTTCTTGCGAAATTCTCACCATTTCAGGAAACGAAGAAACATCCATATCATTATCAGCCGGCCACACAATAAGATGTGTTCCTATAACTAATTCCATAGCTTCCTGAATAGCATTGCCCAGCCCTTTTTTTCTTTGAAAAACATATCTGCAATTTGGATTTAAACAAATCTCCATAACAGTTTGTATACATTCAAAGCTTGCATTTTGGGCAATTATAAAAACAAATTCATCAACCAAATTCAATACGGAAATACTTTGATATGCCTGTTTTAATGAATAAGTTTCATCTATTGTACAAAAAGCCATTGACAGTTTATAATCAATCATATTTATCATCTCGAATATAATTATCAGTTATTTCAGAAACATAAATGTTTTTTCCACCTCTTCTGCCGAACCACAATACTTTTTTAGCATAATCTTCCCATGATGTCGTGGTGTTAAAATCAGTAATGGAATAACATACCTTTTTTTCTTTTAATGCTACGGAATCACCTTTTAGAATTTTTAAAAAATATTCTTTCCAATCATGTTTACCGGTAAATTTTTTATAAGATATATTCTTTTCTTTGATTACAAATACTTGATAAGAAATTAACTCCTCTAATATTTCTTCGTCTATTTCATACCGCAATAAGAATAATTTTACTACTGAGAAGAATTTTGTTTTTTCTTCAATTGTTTTCAAATATAAATATTCCTCAAAAGGCCATGCTATATTACCAAACTTTTCATCAAAAACAACAGCAGCCTCATTTTTATCAACAATATCAGAAATCTTTTTTTCAATTATCTTGAAATTTTTGTGTTTAAGTAAAAAGCATAGTAAATCCTCATAAAAGCAGCTATACTTTATACCTTTATTTTCTCTTAAATATATTGCTATAAGTTGTAATATACCTAGATGATGAAAACATAAAACACAAACTGAAAATAAAACTGTTTTTTTCCAATCATTACACGACATACTGTTCGTTTGTGTAACAATATGTGAATATTCTTGAACTTCTTCATTACCATTGAAACTCATATGCGGTTGATTTAAAGGTATTTTACTGAAAACAATACCGTGGCTCTTTATATAGCTTTCTTGAGCCATTTCAGCAAGCGGCAGATATTCGCAAAAGTGCACAAACAATGATGTATGTTGTCCTAATTCGAGCAAATCGTCAATACCATTTTTAAAGCTATCGTATGTTTCTCCTGGTAAACCCAAAATTAAATCTGTATATGTTGGTATTGATGCCTCCGCATATTTTTTTAAAAGTTTCTTATAATAAGACACATCCAAATTGCTTCGGCCTATATTGTTTTGAACAACAGTAGACATAGATTGAAATGATAGCGTTACACCTTTATCCATCCCATTTTTGTTAAGCTTTTGAGTTATATCAAAAACTCTGTCTCCCGAATCTTTTGTATAAGATACTTGAAACTTTTTAGGAAATCCAGTTTTTTCATTTAATTCAATAATTTTATCTGTAATTATTTCATCTCTTGGAAACATACCAAAATTCGCATCAGCAAAGCCTAAAAATTCTTTTTTGTTTTTACTGACCCACATTAAATCATTTAAGACCCGATCCATCGGGAAAAATCTCACCTTGGAATTGATTTTTCCCCAGCTACAATATGAACAATTATTCGGACAGCCTCTGTTAGTTTCTATAAGAGGTATAAAATCTATTTCCGGATTTTCCTCGCACAGTCTGTCAAAAAAACCGGATTCATACGGGGAAGGAAAATCGAAATCCCGAGCCATGCATATTTCGTTAGTAATAATACCATTTCCCATGCTTCTGTAAGAAATATTATTAATATCATCTAGTGAATTATTATACAAAAAAGCGCGCAGCAGTTCACAAAAGGCAACTTCCCCTTCTAAATGAATTAATATATCAATATAAGAACATTCAGACAAAAGAAGAGAATTGTTTGCAATTTGAGGTCCGCCAAAAACTATAACACAGTCAGGAAATTTCTTTTTTATCTTGGAAGCCAGTAGTTTATTGTATTCAAAATTCCAAATATAATTAGAAAAACCTACCAAAAAAGGTTCTACCATTTCTGAAACTATCATGTCTGTATTTTTTCTTAGAAAAAATATATTTTTCAATTTATAATTATCCTCTATATCAGAGAACTTCCATGCATAAGACGCTAATGCACCTATAGCATAAGGAAAATAAATTGAGGTATCATTCATATATGTAGGTTGAACCAAATATATATTCTTCTTGTTTTTCATTTTTCACTCCGATAAGTTATTCGCTGATTATATCTTTCGTGCCGTCGTCAAGCTCAACGCAGTTTGTGTAAAACGCAACGAGATATGTGTCTTCAAGATACTCCATGTTATGACTTACCTTTTCGGGTATCATAAACATATCTCCGCTGTTGAAAATGTATTCTTCTGTTTGTCCGTTCAGGTGGACAGTTGTTTTAACGCTGCCTGAAATTACAAAGAAAATTTCTTTTGAAAAGTTGTGGTAATGAAAGCCGCCCCTTATCGCACCCTTTTTTGAAAAAACGGCATTGGTCTGTGCAAAAGGTGAGTGCGTAATCTGAGATAATATTCCGCGTTCATCCTCAAAAACAAAATCGGGCTTTAATATTTCAATCAGGTTCAAAACTATCACGCATTTCCATAAAAAGAATTTTTGATTATTGAATAGGCCTTTATAAGCTCTTTGATTCCGTCATCAAGATTTTTTTCGGGCTTAAAGCCAAGGCTTTCAATCTTTTCATTTGAAACAAGGTAGTTGCGCTTATCGGGGTCAGTTCCGATTGGTGCTTCAATATATGTGAATGACGGAATAAAACTTTTTATTTTTTCACAAAGTTCAATTTTTGATAAATTGGCATCGCTCAAGCCGCAGTTATAGGTCTGCCCGTTCATTTTATCAAAATTATCCATGGCAAAAATGAAGGCTCGCGCTGCATCGCGCACATGAAGGTAGTTGCGCATAAAATGCCCTTCAAAAACAACAAGTGCCTTATCATTTACGGCGCGGTAAACAAAATCGTTTACGAGCAAATCCGTTCTCATTCTCGGCGCTGCACCGAAAAGAGTAGCAAAGCGGAAGGTTACGCTGTCACCCGCGGAAAGCACGGCAGACTCAGCCGCCATTTTTGTTTTACCATAGAGCGATATGGGAAGTATAGGCGATTCTTCGGTGCAGTAGCTCTGCCCCTGTCCTAAACCGTAGCCGCTGTTTGTGCAGGGAAAAATAATTTTCTGGCCCTTTTCTCTTAACCTAACCAACAGTTCAACCGCGTTTTGGTTAGTTGAAACTGCGGCAATCTTGTCACTGTCGCAAACAGGGAAACCTACAAGTGCTGCAAGAGGGAAAATAAAATCCTTATCGCACAATGCTTTTTTCAGCGTTTCTTCATCGCGGCAATCGCCGTGAATTATGCTGAAATTTTCTTTTTCGCAGCAGTCAAGAAGTGACGATTGGCGGTATAAAAATGAATCCAGTACCGTTACCGAGTGGCCAAGCTCCAGAAGCTTTGGTACAAGAACAGAACCAATATAGCCTGCACCGCCGGTTACAAGAATATTTGCCATAAAGCGATATTCTCCCTTATAATTTTTAATAATATATTTTAACACTTAAATATAGATTTGTCAAACAAGATATATTTGAAAATTCTGCTTTTTTATGCTACAATAACAATATAAACAGGGATATAAAGAGGTGAAAAAATGGTTGCGGTAATTCTTGCGGGCGGTGCAGGCACACGAATGGGAAACCTTTGCGCTGAAATCCCCAAACCCATGGTTAAAATCTGCGGTAAACCGATTTTACAGCACCAGGTTGAAGCCTTGAAAAAAGAAGGTATAACCGATTTTATTTTTATTGTCGGTCACCTTTCGCAGGTAATTGAAAATTATTTTTCAAACGGAAAAAATTTGGGTGTAAATATTTCCTATTACCGCGAAACAGTACCTCTCGGCACAGGCGGCGCGCTGACAAAGCTGAAGCTTAATGAAGATTTTCTGCTTTGCAACGGCGACCTTATTTTTGATTTTTCCTTGCAGAAAATGCTCGGATTTCACAAAGAAAAGCGCGCATTAATAACCGCTTTTGCGCACCCCAACAGCCATCCGTATGACAGCGATTTGTTAGAAACGGATGATAATTTTTGCATAACACAGATAATTCCAAAAACTAACCGAAATAAAGACTTTGCCAACCTTTGCAACGCGGGAATTCACATAGTTTCACCTTTGGCAATACCGAAAATAAGCGAAGAAGCAAAGCTCGATTTCAATAAAGACATAGTCAGTCCCCTTGTAAAACAAAGCAAGGTTTTCGCATATAAAAGCGCTGAATATGTAAAGGATATGGGTACACCTGAAAGGCTTGAACAAGTTACTCACGATATTTCCAAAGGCTTCGTTGCGGCTAAAAATATAACAAATCCGCAGAAAGCCGTTTTCCTTGACCGCGACGGCACAATAAATATTCACAAGGGCTTCATCACATCAGCCGATGAAATGGAACTTATCGCAGGAGCGGCACAGGCGATAAATAGAATTCATTCACTCGGCTACCTTGCAATTATTATTACAAACCAGCCCGTAATTGCCCGCGGTGAATGCAGCGAAGAAGAGCTGAAAAATATTCACAATCGTCTTGAAGCTTTGCTCGGAAAAGATGGCGCTTATGTTGACGCAATTTACTGCTGTCCGCACCATCCCGACAAAGGCTTTCCCGGTGAAAGATCCGAACTGAAAATTGACTGCGATTGCCGCAAGCCTAAGCCGGGTATGATTTTAAAGGCACAAAAGGATTTTAACATTGACCTAAAAAAATCCTATATGGTCGGCGACAGCGAGCGTGATATACTTGCCGCAAAAAATGCAGGCTGTACAGCAGTTTATATAGGCGAGCAAAAGTATGACAAAAATGTTTTATCCTTCACATCACTTTATGAATTTTCCGAACACTTGAAAGAAACGGTGGAATTATGAAAATAAAAGTACTTGTTGAAAATACAGCAGGCTCGGAAAATTTCGACACCGAGCACGGCTTATCGCTTTATATTGAAACGCAGAATAAAAAAATCCTTTTCGATATGGGACAGTCGGGTCTGTTTGCCCAAAACGCGGAAAAACTCGGCGTTGATTTGTCCGCGGTGGATTTTGCCGTGCTTTCACACGGACATTATGACCACGGCGGCGGGCTGAAAACCTTTCTTAAAATCAACAGAACTGCACCCGTATATTTAAGCCGCTTTGCATTTGAACCGCACTATAACGGAACAGAAAAATACATAGGGCTTGATGTTGATTTAAAAGATAATGACCGCCTGTGTTTTATTGACGATGAACTCAATATTGCTGACGGATTAACCTTGTACTCCTGTAACAAAAAAGAGAAAAAGCATTATCTCGGAAGCTTCGGCTTGAATATGCTTGAAGGCAAAAAATTCGTGCCTGACGATTTCAGACACGAACAATACCTGCTGATTGAAGAGGAACGCAAACACATACTAATCAGCGGCTGTTCACACAAGGGTATAATGGATATAACCGAATGGTTCACGCCCGATATACTTATCGGCGGCTTCCATTTCACAAAAATCGAACCTGGCGAAAAACTGAAAGAATATTCAAGTTTTCTCAACAGTTTTTCTACCGCTTTTTACACCTGCCACTGTACGGGTGTACCGCAGTATGAGTTTATGAAAGAGCATATTAAGAACCTGCATTACATTTCAACGGGGGATGAAATAAACATATGAATTACCGCAAGGACAAGTACGGAAATGAATTATCCGCACTCGGCTTCGGCTGTATGAGATTTGAAAAAAAGCTGGGCAGAATTGACTTTGAAAAAGCAGAAAAGCAAATTTTGACTGCGGTTGAAAACGGCGTGAATTACTTTGATACCGCCTTTATTTATCCCGGCAGCGAATCCGCACTCGGCGAAATACTTGAAAAGAATAACCTGCGCGACAAGGTTTATATTGCAACAAAGCTGCCGCCGCAGATGATGCTCAATATCTCAACGCTTGACCGCCTTTTTAATGAGCAGCTAAAGCGCCTGCGCACCGACAGAATCGACTACTATTTTATCCACATGCTTGCCGACATAAATGCATGGAACAGAATAAAAAACATGGGCATTGAAAAGTGGATTGAAGAAAAAAAGCAAAGCGGCAAAATCGGTCAGATAGGCTTTTCGTACCATGGCGATACAGACGGCTACTGCAAAATGATTGATGCCTACAACTGGGATTTCAGCATGATACAGTACAATTACATGGATGAACACACCCAGGCTGGCAGACGCGGACTGCAATATGCGCACGAAAAGGGCATAACTGTTATGATTATGGAGCCCTTGCGCGGCGGCAAGCTTGTAAAGGATTTACCCGAAGAGGCAAAGAAAATTTTTGCCGATTATAAAACAAAATACACCCCCGCACAGTGGGCATTCCGTTGGCTGTGGAATCAGAAAGAAATCACAACGGTACTTTCAGGTATGAATTCCGAGGAAATGGTGCTTGACAATATTGCAACCGCCTGCGCTGCTAAAATCGGCGACCTTACGGCAGAAGACGAAGAAATGCTCCGCCGTGTAGGTAAAGCGATAAATGCAAGCATGAAGGTTGGCTGCACAGGCTGCGGCTACTGTATGCCCTGCCCGAAAAATATTGATATCCGTTCTGTTTTCGGAATGTACAACACCTATTATTCAGGTAAAAAATTCAAAGCAAAAAGCGAATACATAAAGGCAACCGTTTCCAAAAAAACTTCCGCACCCGCAAGCGACTGCATAGCCTGCGGCAAATGCGAAACCCACTGCCCGCAAAGCATTGAAATACGAAAGGAAATAAAAGCAGCTGCAAATGCGCTTGAGGGAAAAAGATATAATCTGCTGAAAAGATAAAAAGATGTCATCCTGAGCGTTAGCGAAGGATCTTAAAAAAGATTCTTCACTGCGTTCAGAATGACACAAGTTTTTAAAAAAAAATCACCGCAAGCGGAGCAATGCGCCAGCCTGCGGTGATTTTTTATATCATATCTGTTTCTTCTAATTTTCCGTTTTCAAAAACAAAGGTCTTTACTTCAAACGGAGTGAAGCTGATTTCAAATGTCTTTTGCGTTATTTTAAGCATTGTTTTCTGTTCACTGTTGCATGAATTATAAAGGCGGATTTGTTTGCCGTTTTCAGTGTTTCTCAAGCGGGTCAGCACTATATTTTTGTTATCAAGCACAATGGAAGTATCATTCATTTCTCCCAGACCAGACGGAAAGAACGAAAGCGCAACGCAGGGCTGATTGTAACATTCTGCCTGCATATCAAGGCAAGCCGTATCAGCAGTCAATCTGTATTCAAAAATACGCTCGCCTATATCAATACGCTCGTGTGAACGGTCAGAATCCGCAAGCGGTCTGTCATTAATCGGGTGTGCGGAATAAACGGGTGTGCGAAGCAGAGAGATATTAAAAATATTTCCATCAACGCTGCCGCCATATGTACCCTTATTCAGCACGGCAAGTCCGCTGCCTTTTTCAAAAATTCCGCACCATTTCTGGTAAACCGCTTCTTTACCGCCTGTGCGCAGCTGCTCTGTACCAAAGGCTGTCTGTCCCCAAAATTCAGGAGTATCAAAAGAAGAATCAAAACTGAGCTTGTAAAACCTGCTGCTGTTATTTGAAAGCATTTTAATTTTAATATCAATATAGTTGCCGTTTTTTGGCAGAGTATAGGTAACAACAGCAAAGGAATTTTCAAAGCCGAACACCGCCTGAATTTTAGTGCGTACTGCGCCATTTTCAATTACACGCACATTTTCAAGTTTTTCTTCGGGATAGCCGTTAAACGCGTTAGCTTGTTCATCGCTCAGAAGCGTAAATTCACCTATGCGCTCGTTAAAGCTGTCAACCGTCATACCCCACGGGTCCTCGTTATCCTTAAAGGCTGTAATTTTCGCGCTTTCGGCATTGAGCATATCCATGCCGTTTGCACAATATTTGTCAATAAGACCCGTTTGGCGGTTAATTAGAACCTTCATTGTGCCGTTATCAAAAACAAAATAATCCTCTGTTTTTTCGCAGGGCTCAGTTTTGCGTTTTGGATAATTTTCAACATGCAGCTCACAGTCAAAGCGATTAATGCTCATCGGTTCAAGCTCTGCCCTGAAGCATACGCGCTTGCGCCAGTCAAGGCTGAAGGTGCATTCTTCTTTTTCATTCTGTGAGGGAAGATAATTACCCTTGCTGTCGCGAACGGTTACAAGCGTAACCTCATTTTCGTTCCAGTTCTGGTCCTGAAGCTGAAATTCGACCTCAATATTCTGCGTTATTTTATACGGATGCGGGTTGAACACAAGCACGGGGATTTCGCCGTCTTTTGCTTTCTTCTGACCCTCACAGAGCTTGAAGAAAGCCTTGATTTTATAATGCTCTGCTATTTCGCTGCCGTAGCTGAAAAGCCGCAGGCAATCCTCCTCCGCAGGCTTTATGCTTGAACCGGGCAATATATCGTGAAACTGGCAGAAAAGCAGCGCTTTTTCGGCTTTTTCAAGCTCATTTTCATCGTAAGCCGCACCGCTTAGCGCAAGCATCTTTTCGCACATTGCAAGGTCGTTTTCAAGCCTGCGGTGTGCCTGCTTAATGCGCACCATAGAGGTGTAGCAGCCAACCATTGTGTAGTTGAGCGATTCATCAAAAGTGATGAGATTTGATTTATCAATTCGGTCAAAATATTTTTCACAGTATGAATGCACAAGGCCGTTTTCGGGGTGAGTTTTCATATATTCCGCAATGGTGTTCAGGTCCTCGCGTGACGGACCGCCGCCATGGTTGCCAATACCCCAGAAAACCGCATTGATACCGTCACCGTATTCTCTTTCGAGCGCACGGTTAATTTTATCCATAATCTTGCCCTTACCCGAATTGTAGCCGCCCTGCAGCTTGTGGGTAAGGATTTCGCTGCCGTCAAAACCGCGCCACAAAAAATCATGCTCATCCGTAATCCATGACGGACGCATGAAAATATATGAATTGTAGCCGCACTTTTTTAGTATCTGAACAAGTCCTCTTGTGTGACCAAAGGGGTCAAAGTTGATTGCGGTTTTCGGTTTCACACCGAACTTTTTAAAGAAATATTTATTGCCAACCTCAATTTGTCGGATGAATGATTCACCGCAGGGCATAACGCAATCGGGCTGCAAATACCAGCCGCCCATAATACGCCACTTGCCTTCGCGAACAAGGCGCTGAATACGCGCAAAAAGCTCCGGCTCGTTTCCCTCAACCCACTCGTAAAGCACAGCTTCGTTATGGTTAAAAATAAAGCCTTCAAACTCATCACAGAAATCTGCCGCAACGCGAAATGTAGAAATCGCCTCGGCTATACCCTCGGGCTTCTGCCACAGCCAGACCGGGTCAAGATGAGCATTGCAAATCATATGTAATTCTTTCATGTTTAATTATCCTCTTTTAAAAAATAGTGTTTATACCATGGGTTGCACATCAGTTCTTTCATCGCATCTTCCTCAGTTGCAAAAAACGAACTTCCGTCCAGTCCGGTTGCGGCTACTATCCACATACCCGGAAGTGCATTTTTGTCCTGCGAAACAAACTGCCATTCATTTTCATCAAACGGGAAAAGCTCTTCCGTTAAATATCCGTATAACCCCTTTTTATCTTTCAGTATAATTGCCCTTTTGGTTTTATCTTTTGTATAAACCACCTGCAAAATTTCCTCTGCATCAATACAGGAAAGATTTTTGTTGTGCATTATTTCAACCGTCTGCTCCCATGAAGGCAACGGAACTTTTTTCAGTTCTTTTTTCCTAAAAAGCTTTGAAAACAAACTCATATTAACACCACCCGGTCGCGATATGAATATTTTAGCATATACCCGACCGTTATTCAATTGAAAACAAGACAAAAAAAGTGCAGTTTTTCGCCCACGCCCGATAAGGCAGTATTTCTTTAAAATGTGAATTTTAAGCACAATAATGCGTCAAATCCCACAGATATGCGCCAGCATTATCTGTGGGATTTTCCTTTTCTTGTATATTAAAATTTCATTTTAAAGTGCTTCGCAGTTTCGTAAGAGTATAAAATTT
>JAFQBE010000024.1 GCA_017416765.1 Clostridia bacterium | reverse complement strand
GTACAGTGTATTTATAACTGCGATAGCTGTTCTCAGCTTTCTCAGACAAATGAAAAAACAATAAGGATTTGATGCGATGAAATACAAACTCATTATAGATAAAGATGCGGACGAAGAGATAATTGCAAAGGTTCACGCTCCATCTTCTCTGACTGAGCAGATAGAAAATCTTGTCTGTAGCTTTTCAGGTGCTGAAAGCATTATGGGATACAATGATGATGAGATGAAAAAGCTATTATTCTCTGAAATAGAGTGTATAACTGTTGTTGATAAAAAGGTAACAGCTGTCGATACTAAGGGAAATCGCTATCGTATTCAGGAAAGGCTTCGTGATTTAGAGAATATTCTGCCTTCGTATTTTATACGCATCAACAAGTCTACCCTTGCCAACGAACATCGTATTGAGCGATTTGATGCTGTGTTCAACGGCGGTGTGGATGCAGTATTCAGATGCGGTTATCGTGAGTATGTTTCAAGGCGTTGCTTTTCACAAATAAGAAGGAGGTACGAAGGAATATGAAAAGATTTATTACGGAATTTTTCCGCAGAGGTCTGATTGCTTGCGGTTTCGGTCCGATTGTTCTTGCTGTTTTATATCTGATTCTGTATTATAAGGGTCTGATAGATACATTAACTGTTAATCAGGTCTGTACAGGTATTTTTTCAATAACTGTACTTGCCTTTACAGCAGGCGGTATGAATGCTGTTTATCACATAGAACGCCTACCCTTGATGTCGGCAATTTTGATTCACGGTATTATCTTATATTTCAGCTATTTAGGTGCTTATCTGATTAATGATTGGATTGAATGGGGCACAACACCAATTTTGGTTTTCTCAGGTATTTTTGTTGTAGGGTATTTGGCAGTTTGGGCAATTATTTATTGCGTAACTAAACGAAATACTAAAAAGCTTAATGAAATGCTGAAAGAAAAGCAGCAATATTCATCAATTGATAAAGACCATTAAGTTTGAGTGAATCCCTTATGAACACTCGCACCAGAAAAAAGCACTTCTTCGTAAGTGCTTTTTTCAATGAAGCGTATCTGCGATACACGAAAAATGAAGCAGGGCTTTGTCCTATGAAGCGAGCCTTCGGTTCACAGAATGATAAGTACACTTCTCTTCATACGAACACAGCGAGTGATTCATAGAAGCCGTAAGGCTTTTTCTTCATACCGACAAAGTCGGTACTTCATTAAAAGCATTTTATCAAATCCGTTATTGTCATTCCCTCCAAATTGAGTATTCATAAAGGATTTACATGTGAATACTCAATTTTTTATACCTTTATATCAAAGTATATAACCCATTATGACGCTTTCAGTTATAAACTGTAAGCATGTCAGGTGGGATTATTTTTTTAACTATTGCAAAAACTCAAATAATTGTGATATACTAATTATGCTACACAAAACCGAATAAAAGTAATGGGAATGGTATTTTCTTTTTTTAGGGATACTATATTTTTCGTGTGTCATTTTGAAATTTGCAAAACCGCAAATTCCACAGATGATATGCGAATCTTTGTCATTCCCTTTATCTGGTTTTGTGTAGCGACAATCGGAGTTTGCGTTTTCGGTGCGTTGACTTCGGTTGGCGCACTTTTTTATTTTGCGGAGATAGAAAAGTGAATTATATTTTGGGTGTTCATAAATTTCCGTAAATCATATAAAAAAGGATGATAAACTTGAAAAAAATCATTGCATTAGCTTTAATAGTTGTTTTATGTTCCTCTTTTGCAGCTTGCGATAAATCGAGCGGAAATACAACCTATTACAAATTAGGAGATACTGTTTCAACTGATATTTTTGAATTTAAATTAAACGCAGCTGAATTTACAATTGCACTTAATAGCATATATGATGAAAATTATTTTACACCGAAAGAATATATTCCCAATGAAGATGATGATAATCCCTTTGTTGCTCCTGTAGGACATACTTATGCTGCTTTTTCTTATACGGTTACAAATTTAAATAGAGCAGATAGCGAATTCCATGACGGTTCCTTCGCTTCGGTAGAATATGATAATAAGAAGTACAGGGCTATGGATGAAGGTGCTTACTATCAGTATGAGCAAGAACAATATATTGATATTGATGGAAGTCTTAAAACCAAAAAAGCCGGTGCATGGTATTCTGACCCCGGTAATAATTTATTGCTTCTGACCGGCGAAAAAGAAACTCGTCGTGCCTATATAGATATTGAAACCGAGATTAAGGATTTAACTGCTGATGTTAAAATAACCTTCAACATTCCTAATTCAGAAGGAAAAACAGAAAAGTTTACATATCTTGTTACGGCTTCTGACAGGGAAGCTTATACAAAATCTGAAATTGCTTCATAATTTAGCAATGGGTTCTTTTAAAATAGATAAATGTTAATGTACTAGACTTGTGAGTTTTAACAATAATCAATTATGAACACCCGCACCAAAAACGACAAGCTCAGGCTTGTCGTTTTTTTATCCGTAAAAGTGTTCATTTTTGTGAACAATTTATTTTTTTATCTTTTTATAGTCAAGTTATATATAAAATAATTATTAAACTATATTATTTTTATTGATTTATATATTATATAGTGCTATAATTATCCAAATAGATTTTTTCAGGGAGAATTTTATGAACGGTTTGATGGCTTTCTTTTTATCTGTTCTCATTTCCTACGGCACACTTGTTTCGCTTTTTGTTCATCCGCAGGCGCCGCAGGATACAGGCGAATTTACCCCGGTTATGCGTTTTGTAATTACAAGCGATGCGCATATCACAACAATAGGCGATGTTCAGACTACGCGCCTTGAAAAAATGATTAAACTCAGCTACAAAATTGCTGAAAAAGATGCTGAATACAATAAACTTGATGCTGTACTTGTTGCGGGCGATATTACCGACCAGGGCACAAAAATTGCAATAAACAGCATTAAAGCTGCAACCGAGCCTGTGCTTAAAGGTGATACACAGTTCCTCGGTGTTATTGCCGAATCGCACGACAGCAGAGGCTTTGGTCAAGAAGGTGCTTGCGAGCTTTATTCACAGGTTATGGGTCAGGAAACCGATTTCCACCGTGTGATTAACGGCTTCCACTTTATCGGTATTTCCGTTTCAAAAATTGACGGTGAACATTACAGCCAGTATCAGAAGGATTGGTTGGTTGAACAGCTTGATGCCGCTGTAGCCGATGACCCGACAAAGCCGATATTTGTTATGCAGCATGAGCATATTTCAAACACGGTTTACGGCAGCTCTGATTTTGAAGGCTGGGGCATGCCCGACTTTGCCGATATACTTAAAAAGTATCCGCAGGTTATTGACTTTTCCGGCCACTCACATTATCCGATTAATGACGCCCGCTCAATCTGGCAGAATGAATATACTGCAATCGGTACCGGTGGTCTTTATTATGTTGAGCTTACTGTGGACGATATAAGAACCGTTCACCCGCAGGGTTACAGATTTGTTTCCAGCTTCTGGGTAGTTGAGGTTGATGCAAACAACCGTATCAGATTAAGGGCTGTTGACCTTGGCGCGCAGGAATACCTTTGCGAATATATTCTTGAAAGTCCGTTTGACCGCAGCTACACACCTGAAGCACAGCAGGCTCGCTCAAAGCCGCCCGTATTTGCTGACGGTGCTAAGCTTAAAGTCAGCGGCAGCACAGCAAAGTTTGACGCTGCTCAGTCAGCCGACGGTATGCCGATATTTATTTACAGAGCCTTTGCCGTTGACGCACAGGGTAACAGAACCCCCGTTGGTAAAGCAACTCCTAAATACTATATTCATAATGTGCCCGACACTGTAAAAATTAAGCTCGAAAACCTTCCCGAAGGCGAGTACACGCTTGAAATTGTTGCGGAAAACTGCTACGGTATGCAGTCTGCTCCGCTTAAAAAATAAGCAGTAAAGGAGTTAAGATTTATGAAAAAAGCTTTGAAAAGGGTGATTGCCTTTATGCTTTGCGCGGCTATGCTTGCTTCTATGGGTGCGGCAGGAGTTTCCGCGGCTACCGAAACCGATTGCAGGGGTAAATGCGAGCATTCTCCCATAATCGTTCTTCCCGGTATCAACCATTCTCCTACATATCTTTATGATGAAAACGATAATCCCGTTTTGTATAACGGCAACCATATTGGCGGCACACTGCTTATTCTCAATGAATCCGCGCTTACTACCAAAGCTATAGCAAAAGCAATTATAAGAGTTGTTGCTTCAATTGTTCTGCAGGCTAATTTAGGTGTTGATAAGGTAGCATATGAGCTTGTAAGCGATATTTTCAAATATCAGCGTTGCGATGATAAGGGTAACCATGTTGAAAACCTCAAGACAAAGCGTTGGAATTATTCGCTTGAGCATATGTCTGAAGAAGACCTTGACTGGACCTACAGAATGGTTCCGATGAAGTCGCTTGTTGATGAAATAGGCGAGGACCATGTTTATTTCTTCACCTTCAACCTTGTTGGCGACCCGATGGATTCAGCCGATGAGCTGAAAGATTATATCGCAATGGTAAAGGAACAGACAGGTCACGATAAGGTTTCACTTCTTCCCGTAAGCCTTGGCGGTACAATTCTTACAGCTTACCTTGAAAAGTACGGTCATGACGGTATTGACCAGATTGTAAACGCAGTTGCCTGCCTTGACGGTACTGATATTGTAGCCGATTTTTACGCAAGAGAATGGCGGCTTGAAGATGAATATCTCTATCATCAGTTTTTTGCAAACATTATGGTTGAATCGGAAGGTAAGCCTACACTCGGATATCTTATCAATTCTCTGCTTCATATTGTTCCGCGTTCGGCAATTAACGCTTTACTTACAGGTGCTATGAGTGCTATACTCGACACACTCATGCTCAACTGTCCGCAGTTCTGGGCTATGCTTCCTTCTTACAGATACGAAGCACTTGCCAAAAGATATCTTTCCGATAAGCCTGAGCTTAAAGCAAGAACCGACAGTTTCCAGAAAGCAAGGCTGAATTTAAAGCAGAATATCCTTGATGCTGTGGCTGACGGTGTTCGCGTAAACTCAATTGCAGGCGCAAACCTTGACCTTGGCGAAGAAATGTATACATATTTCAATATTGTCGCTTCTGCTGAAAAGGTAAACTCCGACGGTATTGTTAACCTTTCCTCAACAACTCTCGGTGCTACAGGCGCACCCGGCAAAAAGACACTTGATGATGTTGATTATAAAAAGAATACATATTGCAGCAATCCCGAACACAACCACGTTTCACCCGACAATATGGTTGATACTTCAACAGCTGTTCTCCCCGAAAACACATGGGTATTCCTTAACCAGCACCACGAAGTGGGCTATAACGATGTCGTTCTCAACCTTGCAAAGGCAATTTTCCTTGGCGAGGTAAAGGATGTAAACGATAAGCCCGACATCTATCCGCAGTATAACGGCACCTGCTACACTCAAGGCATACGCCGTTGGAAGCTGCCTGATGCAAAGCGCGTTGACCAGTCAACACTCAGTGAAGAAGATAAGGCAATGCTCAACGCCGCTATAGCAGAAGGCGAAGCTGTACTTAAAATGACGCTTGCCGATAAGGAGCGTGCTGAAAAAGCAGAAGCACAGCTTATTGCCGCCCTTCATCAGGTTGGCGCACCGGGCTATGAAAATATTGAACCCGCAAAGGATTCTCCGCTTGATTCAGTATGGCAGAGCATTACATATGCAATGAGCAAGGGTTCGCTTGCACTCTTTGGCGGCGGCAGCCCCATAGACAGAGTACTTTCACCCGTAAGAAAACTGTCCGAGCGCGTTGTCGGACTGTTTAAATAAAAATACAGAAAGGACTAAATAACTATGAAAAAATTTATTTCCATCCTTCTCGTGGTTTCCCTTGTTTTTTCACTTGTTTCTGTTTCGGCTTTTGCAAATGTTAAAACAGACTGTCAGGGTGACTGCGACACATGCCCCGCAATTGTTGTTCCCGGTATTGGTCAGTCCAATGTATGGGCGCTTGATGACAACGGCGAGTATCTTCTCGATGCAGACGGCGAAAGAATAAGCGCTTTCCCTGCAGTTGTTAATGTCGGCTCAATTGTTGTCAAAGCTGTTTTCCCTGTTCTTCTCAGCCTTTTGTTCCAGACTGATTTCGGCCTTTCAGATGCACTTTGCTCCATTCTTATGGACGCATTTGAAGTAAATCTCTGCGATGAAAACACCGGCAAGAATACAGGCAACTTTGAGGTTGAAAAGTATCTCAAATCTGTTGCAGAATGTAGCGACTACGAAAAAGAGCAGATTTACGATAACATTCCTCTTGTTGATTTTGCCAAGCAGGCAGGTGAGGATCACCTCTACTACTTCGCATACAACTCCTTCAGCAACCTTGAAAACACCGTAAACGAGCTTTACGATTTTATTCAGATGGTTCTTGAAGAAACAGGCCACGACAAGGTAAATATTGTCCCCATCAGTATGGGTGGCTCAATTGCAGATGCTCTGTTTGAGTATTATCCTGATGTTATGGATAAGCTTGAAAAGGTTGTTTATATCGTTCCCGCTCTCAACGGCTCATCAATTGTCGGCGACCTTTTCAAAAAGGATTTCGCATTCTTTAACACAAGCTTCCTCTATAACGGCTTCCTTGAGGCTCTTATGGATGAGGAAGAGGCAAGAATGATTGAGGTTATCGCCAGAATCATTCCCGACCAGGTTCTTACTAAGGTTCTCCATAAGGTTGCTGACTGTCTTGTAGAGGATATAGCTGCCAACATAACGAGCCTCTGGGGTCTGTGCCCGAAGGAAGATTACCTTGAAGCATCAACACTTCTTCTTGCAGGCAAGCCCGGAATCAAGGCACAGACAGACCGCTTCTATCAGGCACAGCTTGATGCACATGCAAATATTCAGACTCTTGTAGACAAGGGTGTAGAGGTTTTCAACATTGTTGACTATGATGTACCGCTCTACCTTATCGGTAATTCCTGGAATAATGATAATGCAGACGGCGTTATCCACCTTTCTTCAACAGCTATGGGTGTTCACAGTGCACTTGTAGGCGAAACACTTGGCGCCGGTTATGTTCAGGCTAACACCAGCCCTAACTGCTCCGACCGTTCACACAACCATATTTCTCCCGACGGTGTTGTTGATGCTTCTACAGGTCTTCTTCCCGACCATACATTCTATTTTGACGGTCAGGGTCACGAGCAAACAGCAAGAAACGATGCTATTATCGCACTTGCTACAAGACTTCTTGCAACTGACGATATCAAGGATGTTTATTCTGTTGAGGATTTCCCGCAGTTCAGCGGCAGAAGAGACCCCCGTGCACTCAACAACCATTACATTCCTGAAGCAAAGGCTGTAGATACATCAAAACTCAGCGAAGAAGATGCAAAGGAGCTTGCAGAAGCTCTTGCCCAAGCTGAAGCTTTCGTAGCAAACAAGGCCTGCTATGACGGTCAGCAGAAAGAGGTTGAAGACAGACTTATTGCTATCCTCGTCAAGATTGGCGTAAGAGAGGCAAGCGTTCCTGAAGAACCTTCAACATTCTTTACAAATCTCAGCCTCTGGCTCTTTGACAATTACGGTCCAAACGGCTTCTCCGAAATGCCCTGGCTTACAATTCTGAACTTATTCAAGGCTATCGGCGGTATTTTCGCATAATCTGTTTAATTCCAAAAATAAACGATGCGCATTCCTGTACGGAGTGCGCATCGTTTTTAATATGTTTGTTTTTAAATTGTTATACATGGAAAAGCTTATACGATTTTTCGAGCCATTCATATACCTTTAATGCATAGGGATTTATAGCGTCCCATATCGGTTCATCATAAAGTGTTATCCATGTGTATATTCTTCTTGTCAGATGCCTTAAATCGTTGCTTGAAAGCTCATGATTCGGGCGTTCTCCCATGCGTGTTACACCGAACTCTACAAAATCGTTGTACAGGTCTTTGTTTGCTTTCATCCACAGATAGGGGTGCTGAAGCCTTGAAAACTCCGTGCTGTGGTTAGAACATTTCCAGTATCTCCAGCAAAGCTCCGAGCGGCGGATACGGTTCAACTGTTCATCTGTTTCAGCCTCTGCCTTTGCAAGCTCCCACAGCTCGTTACAGCGTTTTATTTCACTTAATGTGATACCGGGCAGTGAATAGCGTGAATCCTGTTCAAGCTGTAAATGCCGGTATTTTGTAACGGAACGCTTTGTAGTTATGTCAATAAATTCCTTAATATATTTACCGCCGGGACCGTACACCGCAAGAGCATAATTGAGCATTTCGGCATCAAAATCAAGGTAGGGGTCCTGCATCAGCTTGGCAAGCAGATAGTTCTTCATTTCGCCGAATTCAGCGTCACATTCCGCTATATAAAAAACGCCTTGCTGATATATGCCCTTTACATTGTGTTCGTAGAAAATCTGTGTATTTCTTTGCATAGTGCCGAAATTAGCGTAAATATTAACGCTTTCGTCACAGTTAAGGTTGTAGTTCCATATATACAGCCTGTTGCATATTTTGCTCCAATCTGAAAGGTCCTGCATGAATGCTTTGTTTTCACTGCAATCAGCATCATCCAGCGTATGACCGAAGCAACATTCTATTGAACAAAGGCGGACTATAACATCTTCACGCGGAACAACATTTGTCGGTGCTTTGCGTGTATATTGGTACGCAAATGTATCGAAAACGATGTTATTATACTTGCCTGTAGCTTTTATTCTGTCGGCAATTTCATTGACAAAGGTGAGCATTGTGCCTGCCTGTGAACCGTTTGCCGCATCAAGTGCAGCGCAGCTTTCACATTGGCAGTATTCTCCGTTATCAGCCTGGGTAATTGAAAGAATCTGAATGGTTGCCTCGGGATTATGCTTTTCTTCCAGCAGGGCAATAGCTTCCTGTGTTACTATATTCTTTACATCTTCGTTTGTAAGGCACAGCTGACCGGTTGTTCTTACGCCATCGTGCAGAGCAAAATATTCAGGATGTTCGTTGAAATATACTGATGGTTTGCAGTATCGGTTCACAAGTGTATGGCTTGAACCACCGAGATATTCAACCGCACATCCTTGTTCGTCAGTAAGCTTCTTATAAATTCCGCCTGTCAGACCGTTTGCAACCGAAAATTCGGGGTCGCGTGCGCTTGTTGTATCGGTTTCGCTGTATTCAAAGTAAGGTGTGTATTCAAGCTTTATACCGGCAGGTACGGTAAGATTTTTATTTTCGGGTATTACAATTACTTCAGCTTCATACCAATGACAGCCGCAGTATTTTTCAAGGAATGCATATACACCGTTTAGTGTGCCTTTGTTACCTGCACCGTTAATAATAACCTGCTTATCCGTTGAGGTGATTATATAGCTGCCGTCAGCAGCGGTTGAAAAATCAGTATCCGGGCTGTTGGCAGCACCTACGGAAATTTTGTATTCTGCCGCATCGCTGTCCGTGATAATCGGTATATTTCCACCTGTGATTTTGTCGAGGTAATATTTTAGCTTTTCTGCAGCATAGTTTTCCTGAATGGTGGCGCTTTCATCGGTTACAATGGCTGACTTAGTTACATCAAATTCATTTTCTTTTGCAGAGGCTGCAACCGTAAAGCATGAAGCAGTCAGGATAACAGCTACGGCAAAGCTCATTATTCTCTTGAAAGTATTGATAATAATCCACTCCTTTTTTATTACTTTATGTTGACCAGAAGCTGTCATAAAAACAGGTTGCACGGTAGGGGAAGGCTCTGAAAAAGTCATCTGCGTTGCCGTTTATTTCAACTCCGTCAATGAATGAAGCCGTTTGTGCATTATGTCCTTCGCCTGCAAGCATAAGCCGTGCTGCGGCGGGTGGGGTTAGGGAAATATCATATTCGCCTTCATCTGTTCGGGTAACTGCAGCAATGCCGTTTTCGTACTCAACCTCGAAAATGCCTTTGTTCTGTTCAAGCTCATCAAGACTTAACAGTCTGAATTTACCATGCTTTTCAGGGTATGTGTTGCTTTCAAGCAGCTTTTTCAGGTTGTAAATTCTGCCGGCAACACCGCCGTCGGGTTCGTAAACGACATCATCAATTCTGTCTGCAATACAGGAAAGCGGCGAACCCTGATACTGTCCTCTTACACGCAGGTGGTTAACCAAGCCGTCGTAGTTGCGAAGAAAGCCCAGTAAGCCATATAAAGCATCCTTGTTCAATACAAAAAGCTCCTGTACGGCAAGAATACGCTCAGAACGGTTTACTTTGAACCGTACATAACCGTCCGCTTCACCCGAAGAAATACGGTGCAGATATGTGTAAACCGATTCTTCAAGCGGTTTATCACAGAAGTGCTTACTGTCTTCGCGCAGGGTCAAAAGATTTTCTTTAAATGCACATTTATTATGCAGTTTACAAATTTCTTCAAGCTGTTCGCCTGTGTACAGCTCAACATCTGTGTTGCGGGGGATATGGGTCATGTTTGCAAGCGGTATTCTTATTGCAAACATACGGTTGAGGTTTGCGTAGCCGAATTTTTCGTAGCAGAAAATTGAGAAGGGGCGGAGAAAGCCGAAGGTTATATCGTTTTCAACGGCTGTTTTACCGATTTCGTTAAAAATTTCGCGTACACCGCCCGTTCTGCGTTTTTCGGGTATAGAACACACACCGCTGGCAACTACTGCATTAAGCACCTTACCGCAGTAGTTGGTTTTGAAATCAAATATTTCAACGCCGGCAATAAGTTTACCCTCGTCGAATGCACCGAGTACGGGTACCTCTACACTTTTGTCAACCTCAGGGTCAAAATTCCAGATAAAAGATGCCGCAGATATTTTAAGGTAAGCAACGGCTTCCTCTGGGCTGATATATCTTACTTCCATATATTTCTCCTTAGTTTATCAAAAAACCTCCCGTGCAATGAAAATATAGCATAGGGAGGTTTTGATGTTTGTGGCTTATTTGCTTTTGCCAACACTTATCTGCGCTTTGGCAGCCTGTTCAAGCGCATCTTCGTTTCCACTGGCAACTGTTGCCGACATAAGGTTACGCCGTGCAAGAAGTTCAGCATACATACGCTCTTTTTTGTCATTGTTCAGGTCGTAGAATAGCATGGGGATAATGCCGAGTGAACCTGTAACGGCAGGAATAATTGTAAACATAGCAAACAGGAAGAATTTAACCTTATCTGTCTGTTCTGTACCTGTACGGAATGCATCAGCTTCGTAGCCAATCATCTTCTTTAATGCCGTAGTTACAACAGCACTTGTGTTGGAAGAAATCTTTGCGGCAATGCCTTTGGCAACCGATGCCATAGCTTCTGTACGGTAGCCGTTTTTCCATTCACAGTAGTCCATAGCTTCGTTATACATTTCTGTACCGATAACGGATTTAAGACCGAAGAACAGTGTCCAGATAAGCTCCCATATAGCCATTGCAAAGCCCATGGGTACAACCTTCTGATACATACCGCCCGAATAGTCCTTCTTCATGCCGATACAGCCGAAAAGGAATACGGGAATGTAGAGAATATTGCCGATTTCTTTTGCAAGTATATAAAGCAGGCGGCTTGAAAAACGCTCTCTCATCCACGGAACCCATGAATAGCTCAACGGGCTGATAGGCGCTGCGGGTATACCTGCAACAAGTGTCATTGATGAGAAGTGGAGAACATCTGTATAATAGTCATCTTCTCTGCCTTTTATTGCGAAGCCGCTCAAGAAATCGGAAAGTGTTATAAGCAGCAAGGGCTTGTTGCTTATAACAGATTTAACAGACTGAATAACGCTTGGTGATTTGATTGACTGCATAACTCTTTCTTTTGAATTGTAGAAGAACCAGAAAGAGGAGGCACTTGATGCTACGGTTGTAAATATACCCATACCGACGAAAAGGTTTGTGTAAGCCTTTGATAGCTTGCTTGAATCGTGCATATATAAGTTTCTGAGTACGTCGATAAGTATGGTAACTGCCTGCTCGGGAAGCTTTTCACCAAAGAAACCCGATGCAAAGTTAGCTAGAGTAATCAATCGGGTACGGTCAACCGGGTGCGGAGTAATTGTAGACATCAGACCGGTTCGTGAAATAGTCTGGAAGGTGGTTACACCTTCACGGGCAACAGACAGTACAAGGTAGAAAACAAACTTTATAATGTCTGTTTGTGATGCACCGACAAAAAGATGCGGCATCAGCCAGTAAAGCGATGTAAGTATACAGCCGGGAACGGCAAGAAAAAGCAGATATGGTCTGAATTTTCCCCAGCGAGTACGGGTTTTGTCAACCACAGCACCGAAGAAAATATCGTTAATGATATCCCATACGCTGTTTATTGAATTTACAATAGTCTGTAAACCCAGGTCAACACCAACAATACTGGTAATAAAACGGTCTGAATAAATATTTATGTTGAAGCTCTGTGCAGCGTCCCAGATGATGAAGCCGAGTGTTTCTTTAGTGCCGACATAGCGTCGGTTAGGCACCTGCTCGGCAGCCGCTTTTTCATCAAGCTTTTGCTGTTGGTTGCGCAACTGTTCAAATGCTTCTTTTGAAGCTGATTGGGAGTTTTGCTTTTTGGCCATAATTTTCACCCCTGAAAAAATTATGATTTGATATTATCTTTAATTGTAACAGAATATTACACTTTTGGCAATGAAAAGCAATATGTTAAGTTAAACAATAAAAACACAAGTATTATGTAAAGTATGCCGAATAAATTCAGTTATGTGCTTTAACAAGTGTGTTTACTGCGCCCATAATGGTTGAGCCTGCCTTACTGCCTGTGGTAAGCATTTCTTCATAGTGGTGCTGCGGCTTGCCGTAAAGCTTTTCGCCAAGGTCAGAATTCCACAGTGAATCTGCAATAAACGGAGCAAAATCATTGTCGGGAACAATGTAGCCGATTGCATCATTGCAAAGACCCATTACGAGTACGGTTTTATCATCGTCTATAAGCTCTGCTGTGCATTCAAGCTCCCAGTCTGTGCCGAGGTAGGATTCTGTTTTGTCAACTACCTGACCGTAAACAAGCTGAGGAATAAGCTCGCCGGGAACAGTCAGCATAACCAAATCCGTACCGATTTCAAGGTAGCCAACTTCGCTGATTATTGAATAGCCGCTTTCGGTTGATGAATCGTAAACCGTTGTCATACCGAGCAGCTGTGATACGGCACCAAGCTCCATAAGTCCGTATTCAAGCGGTACGGTTACTTCCTTCATCTGCACATTGAGAACGGGTTCAACCCTAACTGCATTTGCTTCAGCCTCAAGTATAAGCCTTGCAAATTCATAACCAAGTTTTTTAGGTTGTGCGTAATCCTGTGCTACAGGATCTGCGGTTATTTCTGCATTTACTTCGTCAAGAATTTCTTTGGTTTCAACTGCACCAGCGTTTACGGAAATGGGGGACTGTGCGCCCTGAATGAACATAAAATTCATACCAGCGGCATTCATTTTTGTTTCCATATAGTGCGGATAGTCAGCGGAAAGGAGCTTAGTATCTCTGCTTATTGTTGTGGGATGGCCGCCGAGGTTTGCAATAACCGTGGGAGCGGATTCAGCGTTATCAGGTACAAATTTGAAGCAGGTGATAACATGCTGATAGCCCTCTTTATCGTATCTTTTATTGTAGAGGTATCCGTATTCGTCATCAAGGTAGTTATTGTTTCTTTCGCTGTAGCCTATACCTACAGTTTCGTAGTAGTAAAGCTCGCCGAATTCCATATTGAGGTAAGCCTGAACAATTGCATCGGATGTGCCGTCAATCATAAGTTCATAGAATTCGGGGTTGATGCTTCTTGTATTCGGAATAAAAGGAATAATTCCGGAGAATATGTTCTGAAAAGCCTTGAGAATAAGTTCAAGCCCGAAGCCCTGTGTATCAATAACGGTGTGGCAGTGGGTTGCATTTATGTTGATTGCAACTATATCGCTGAATATACCCTGTGCGAGCAGCTTGCGTTCAACTTCAGCACGTATTGTACGTATATCAGCATTGTTTACGCCAACACCGTCAACAGCGCACATGATAACCGTGCCTCTGCCTGAATTGTCGCTTATTGCAACTGCGTTTGCACCCTGGTCATCGTAAACACCGTTGATTTTCTGGGTGAAATAGCCACCGGTGTAGTATTCTTTAGAACCGTCTCTCAGGTTTTCCGGTACCATACTTGCTTTACCGAAGCCGAGCTGCCATCTTGCACCTTCGGCAGGGGAATCAAGGAAAGTTTCCGTGCCTTCATAGAAGTTTTCACTTTCGCCTGCATAGTATTCGTCTACTGTTTTAAAATCGTTGGGAAAAAGCGAGCCGAAACCCTTGAAAACCGCATTCAGTATACCGTTTATTGCACCTGCAACGGCAATCATAGCGCTGTTGTCTGCTGCCTGTGCATCCTGCGCGTTAGCAAAGGTTGAACCGGTAAACAGTAAAACTATTGCAAGGGTGAGTGAAATAAGTTTTTGTGTTCGTTTTTTCATAGCACTAATCTCCTTTGAGTTTTTATTTTCGGCTGTCGGTCAGCTTTTGTACTTGCTTTTTGTAGGTGAGGCTTTCGCTGAACTTACGAACTATATAATAAAGCTCACCTAAAGAAAATTTGTTGTAGAATCCGTCAATTTTAATTTTTATTGAAAAGTCACGGTTGAAGAATTTATCAAGTATGCGTTCAAGTTTGTTCGGATTCATGCGCTTTACGGCTGAATCGGAAAATTCATAGTCGAATTTACGCTTTTCAAGTGTATCAAAATGTTCATCGCCCTTGATAAATATACCGGATTTCTTTGTAGCCGTTGCGGCAAAGATTACAAGGCTATTGTCGTTTGGCAGTTCAACGGAATCTGCACCGTCAAGCGGTATTTCGGCATGGAATATATAAAACTGCTTTGCTGCCGTATTGCCGCTTTTTGTGTGAGTGTGGGTAAGCGTAAGTGCCTGCGGAATAGGCTTTATGTAGCCCGTCTGCTTTTCACGCATCAGGTCCCAGTGTCCGAGTTCTTCAAAGCAGTCGGGTACAGTTACCTGAACAGCTTTACCGTTACATTTAAATTCGGTCTTTTTATCTTTATCGAGTGAGGCTATAAGCAAATGCAATTCAGAATAGCCTTTGCCGATATCAATTTTACTGCCGTTACATGCGAGGCAGTTGAGTTTTTGCTTTGAAAAAGAATATTCAACGCCTTTATAAATCAGCGTATCCGGTGTTATTTCACGGGGGATTGATATTCCGCCGTGGAGTGTGGATAAGCTGTATTCGCTGTCGTTTGTAATACCCATTGCGTTAAAATCAAGCTCAAGTTTGTCGCCGATGTCAGGCTTTTCTTCTTCTGCAAAAACAAGTGCAAAGCTTTTTATTGAGTTGTGCGTGATATCAAAGCATAATTTTCCGTGTGTAACATCAAGCGGTGCAATTTCAGTTTCATCGCCGCTTATTTCATACGCTTCAAGTATCGGCTTTGAAAATTCAGCTTCAACTTCATTTTGATTGTTGCCCGAACATTCTGCAACGCGAAGGATAATTCTGTCTGATTCCTGCGCTTTCTTTATTGCGGTAATTCTGACATTGTCGTTATTCAGCTTAGCAAAGCTGATTTCATTACCAAGCTCACCGCTATGTATATCTGTAATAAAGGTGTGCATAGGCTGGCAGAAGGTATCTGCATATGCAGTAATGCTTCCGGGTGTGCCGCTGTGACCCATAACGGCAAATGAATAGCGGTTGATTCCCATATCCATAACATGCTGTGAGCATTCCCAACGGTAGCCTGTCAGTGGCGTGTGAACAACCGTCAGGCGAAGCGTTGAATTATCCGGCTTATCCCAGCCCGCTCTTGAATCGCTGAATATACTTACACCGAAAGTTTCGTTTTTATCTGTTATATCCGCCCATTTCTGTGCAGGTACTTCATACAGCTTTTTTGTGTTGTTGCCGCGTTCGGTATAACCTATGCCTATATCATAGTTTGCTTTTTCATTTTGGGCGGCAAGGTTAAATTCTGCTTTGAGCAGGGAAGCTTCTTCACGCCAGTCAGTTTCGTTATAAATGCTTATATATTCGCTTTCGCAATCAAGCGAAACAGTTTGTTTAAATGTAGATTTGCCTGCTTTGCGTGTTATTTCAAGTGCGCAGAGTGCAGGACCGCAATCTGAAATCTCTATTTGGGGTTTGGCAGGGTATAAATACGGCTTTTCGCTTAAATCTTCGTATTTTACTTCCCAGGCAGGCCATTCAAAGCTGTGCGTGTTGTTCATAACGGCAAGCCTGATCGGGCTGCTTAACAGCTCTCTGCCAAGCCGTTTGTCAAATATTGAGCATATATCGCCGTTTGTATCTAACTTTACTTTTAAATATTTATTTTCAATATATTGTTTATCTGCTTTAAGCTCTGTTGTGAGCGTGCATTCTTCTTTGTTTTCCTGCATATCGTATACGGCAAGACCGCAGGAGGGTACATCGGCAACAAAGGTTATTTCTTTATTGCCGTCAGGCAAAGCTTTTGTCTGCGACGGTAACTCCATACCGTTCTTATCGTAAACCGAAAAGTGTTGCGAACTGCTTTTCAGGGTAACCTTTACTGCTTCTTTTCTTGAAGATACAGTCTGCACAGGGTTTGAAACAACTATGGGCGTTCCCTTTGCAAATGATGTGTCAAGCTTATTTGAAAGTGCTTTGCAGGCGGCAGTATATTCGCCCGAAAAAGTGTTCATTGCCTGCACATAATCGTTGTGATTGCGCTTATAGCATTCTTCAAATGATGTACCTGTAATGTCGTCGTGAAAATGGTGGGCAAGTACCTTTTTCCACGCAGTATCAATACCGTATTGCGGGTATTGACCCAGTCCATATATAAATGCCGCACTTGAAAATCTTTCTGCAGCATCTGCAAGCAGTTCACAGCGTCTGTTCCAACGCTTTGTTACTGTCCTTGATGTGTAGCTGCCTGCACCGTGTGCCGTAAGCAGAAATTCTCCGTCATATACCGGAAGCTTGCTTTTTTCTGATTCAGGTAAGCTGTCGAGTTTATCAAAAAATTCTTTGGTTGTTGCGGAATAAACTTCCGTATCGGAACAAGTGTTGTTGCGCTGTGCCTTTACAACATTCTTGACCGATGCTTTATGCGGTGCGCCGCCTCTGTCACCGATTCCGTGGTAGGCAAAGGTTAAGGCGGGTAAACCGTTGGTTTTAATTTTTTCAAGCTTTTCGTTTATTCTTTTTGCTTTTTTTATATCACCGAAGGCGGTGGTATAGGAAAAAGGCATAAGTGCTGCACCTATGCCTTTGCCGTCGGGTCCTGTCCAATATCCGATATCGAAAGGCACATCAACGGCACAGCCCCAGAAAAGCTTACCGGTTGAAAAACCGGTAAGCCCTGAGTGGGCTGCAACCGTAGGTAATGCTCTGCCAAAGCCGAAACAATCGGGCAGGAAAATATCATTTGATTTCACACCGAATTCTTTTTGAAAGAATCCGTTTCCGTAGAGTATATTGCGTGTGAGTGCTTCGGGCGAGGGAATATTTACATCGCCGTTTTCATAGCATGAGCCGCAAGGATGCCATCTTCCGCTTTTTGCAAATTCGGTGATTTTCTCATAATCCTTCGGGAAATATTCCTTTATCAGTTCGTATCTGTAGCTGCCCTCAAAATTAAATTTATATTCCGGATATGCTTCAAGTAATTTAAAATTACTTTTAATTGTATCGGGAATATAGTTGGTTATGGTTTCTTCAAGGGTCCATAACCATGATGTATCAAGGTGTGCTGTTGCTACGGTATAAACCTTTGATTTATTCTTGCCCATAAAGCAGACTCTCCGCAATATTATTTTTTCATTTTATCTTACGCTGTCGTAAATATCATAGAAATTGCCGATGAATGTCGGGGCGGCACCTTTGCCGTAGGAGATAAGGCACCAGGTATCGCTGTCAAATTCGCCGGAATTTTCATTGTACTGAAGACCTGCAAGTACATAATTAGCCGGATTTGCAACATAGCCTGCGGCATCATTCATAAGGTCCATAACAATGATATCTTCGCCTGTGTATTCTCTGATGGGTTCGAGTTCAAAGCCTTCAGCACCGCTGCCGCCAAGGAACAACTCGCCGAATGTTTCGCCGGGGCTCATGTAAACCTTCATATTGTCGCCGAATTCAAGGTAACCAACCTCGGAAACTGTGTAATATCGGCCCCAATTATCTTTAAGAACAAAATTGTCCGCAACAGATGTTTTACCAAGAAGAGCAATGATGTTGTTGTCAATTCTGACTGTAAACTGCTTGAGTTTGATATTGAGAACAGGCTTTACTTCCTGAGCTTCAACTGTTTCAAGACCTTCATACCATACGGTATAGCGGGGATATTCTTCTTTGCCGCTGTATTCAGCAACACCGAGTCTGTCACCGGTAGCTTCGTTGAGTGCAATTCTTTCTTCTTCATTCATGTTCATGCCGAGAAGAATGTAGCCGATTTCATAGCCGTAGCGTACTGCTGTGTAGTGTGCGTTGCCGGGGAATTCGTCAACGCCGTCGCCGGTCAGACCTCTTGAAGAAGTAACTGTTGAAACATTACCCTGAAGGAAAATGAAGTTGTAGCCTGCGGAATTGATAACCTTTTCTGCATGCCAGATAAAGTCGGGTGAGAATTTCTTGTCAAAAGAAACTGATTTTTCAGGGTCTGCACTTGCCCAGTCATAGCTTGCTGATTCGGGATGGCAGCCATATGTAGCAATAATAGTGGGGGCTGTGTTGGGGTTGGAGGGCTGGAATTCAAGCTTGTAAAGGAAGGGGTCATATGCAATGGGAGCTGTTCTGTCCCACACATAGTCATTTACATTAATCTTTGAGTAGTAAAGTTCGCCTGTAGTCATGTCTGCAAGTGCATCTTCAACAGCCTTCTTTGAACCGTTTACTACTGAGTTGATAAATGAGCGTTCAACGCCGTATCTTACATTCGGGCTGATGATGTTGTTGATGATACAACCGATGGGGTCAGTCCATACACCCTGTGAGTCAATACCTGTGTGAATATGTGTGCAGGAAACATTAATGCTTACAATGTTGTACTGCTTTGCAATGTCTTTGAGTCCTTCACGGATTTTTCTTACGTCTGCATTTGCAAAGCCCATAGCATCAAGAGCAATAAATACAACATTACCTCTGCCTGACCCGTCATTCATAACAACAGCTCTTACCATAAGGTCTTCTTCCTGACCGTCTTCGTCGGTGTACATGCTGTTGCCGAAGATGTAGGGAATATAGGCACCCTTTGCGTATTTCTTACTGCCGAAATCAGCAGGAAGAACTGAAGCCTTGCCGTAACCGAGGCTCCATACTTTTTCTCCCTGAGGTTCATCAATAAATTTGTCCATACCCGCATAGAAGTTTTCATATTTGTTCAAATCGAAATCTTCAAAATCTGCAACTGCGGCGGAATCGGGGATAATAAGGTTAAGTGCTGTGCCGAGTATGCCGTTGATTACAAAATTGCTCAGCTTGTTAAGAAATTTAGCAAGTACAATTTTAGTTTTCAATGAGCTGTCAGTCCCTTCGTCGGTCTGCGCTTGAGCAACATATTCTTCAACGGAAGAGTATGTTGTTTCATCTTCCTGCGCAAAGGCAGCTGTAGGCATGATTATGCAGCAGCATAAAACCAGAGCGATAATAACCTTGAATGTTTTTTTCATGTTTTAACCTTCTTTTCTTGAGGGATAATGATTATCCCATATTTTATTTAATATTATCATTTATTTATTTAAATGTAAATACATTTTTGTGTATAATGTAAGCTTAATTTTTCTATAACAACATAATAAAAGCCCAATGAACAATTATAGATTCATTGAGCTTTAAAAAAGCATATTATAGTGAGTTTACAATATCGTTTATTGCTTTGATGAGATTGGGGTTTAAGTTGTTAAAAGTGTCAGAAATTATATTTTTACCTGTCAGGCTTTTAAGCCATGTTGCCGCTGCTGTATATCTGCCGTAATCGTTTGATAAATGAAAGCCGTCACGGCATAGAGAAGTACCGCCGTTTTCATAATCAAATTCTTTGATATCATTGCGTACCGTTTGTATTACCGTACCTGTGGGAATAAGCTTTGCATCAATTGCTTTGCAAGCCTGTTGTGAAGCATAAACAATACAGTCATACATTTTTTGTTGGCTGTTACTGTAGTTTGCAAAACCGGGGTGAGGGGAATCGGCTTCATAAGCCCAGGTCTGATGAAAATACATCTTCACTTCGGGCAGTTTACTTTTAACAAGTTCAGCAAGGTTATTCAGATACGGCTGATAGGTTTCATACATTCCGCTGTATGGACTTGCCTGCTGTATGGTTACAATATCCCATTTGTTTCGTTCGAGCGCATCGGCTATACTGATTTTTTCCTGTGCTTCGCTGCCGTTTATTTCATAGTCATAATACGCATTGTCTTCAAGCACATTTGTAAAGTGTGTTTCAAGGCTGCAGCCTCCGATAAAAAGGTTGGCTGTATAAATATCTTCACCATTGAGTGCTGCAAGGGTATGTAGGAACTTGTGCGCATCGGTTGAAAAGCTGTTGCCTATTGATAAAACCTTCATATGCCGCTCCTTTTATCAAGCCTTCTGTTTCTTAAATACAGCACAAGGTCAGCGCTTACCATAATAAGATTCAGAAAATAGAAAAACAGTACATACCATTTTTCCGATTTTGAAGCCATGAAAGCCTCATTCATGAATTTTGCCGCAATACCCGCTATGTAGCCTAAAATTATAAGGCAGAGAAATACGGGGCTTTTGCCTTTTGCGGTGCGTGCTTTGTATGATTTTATTACATTAAAAGGCCATGATGCACCAAAGCATATAATCATTATTACTTCAAGTATTTCAGCCATCAGCTTTCACCTTTAAAAATCTACCTTGTAGTGATGAACAAATATGCCTATTATTTTGTTGTAGTCGAGTACATGCATAGCGCTACCGTCTTCTGATTCACAAAAAGTAATTCCTTCTGCTTCTATATTTTCTCCGCCGACATCGCGAATTGCGGCAAGCGTAACTTCACCCGTCTGAATGTCGAGGCAAAGAATATTTTTATTGTTGCCGTTATCATGGCAATCGTTGGAAAGGTAAAGCTTTCCGTTATAGAATTCGCCACCCTGTATGCGGTCGATTACGCCGAGACCTGTGAGCTTTATTTCTTTTACAAAGCTCATGTTATCAGCGGTATTGTATACATAAACGCTTGTTGCATTGCTCCATTTTGAGGCGTAAAGGTAGCCTGTAGCCGGGTCAACAGCGCACCACGGTACACCGTCATCAAAAATATCTGCAGGCAGGGGATATACTTCGCCTGTAGCTTCAAGGGTTTCACAGTCAAATACAACAATGCAGGGATATAAATAATCGTCGCTGTCTTCAACCGAAGCGTAAATTTTGCCGTTATAGTAACTGATGCCGCCTATATGGTCATCTTTATTATCGGTGCATTCTTTTGGCAGGGGATTGATATGACTGTCTACAAGCTCCATATCATCAAAGGTGAATTTTGCAAGTGCAGTAAGGTCAAGCGCAGCTATAGCACCGCTTGTGTAATAGTATTCGCCATCTGTTGTTATTCCCTGACCCATGAGCAGTGCCTTTTCAAAAACAAAGGTATTTGTTGAAACAAGCTCTGCCGTGTCCGTACTTGATGCAGCCGGGGTTGTAAGAATTGTTAAAAGCAAAAGGGGAAGAGTAATTATCGACCATATTTTTCTGATGATGTACATAGTGCTTTCTCCTTAAAACTGTAATTAATTAAACAATAACATATTTTTATGAAAATAGCAATTAAAAAAATAAAGCGGCAATTAGCCGCCTAATTTAATTGCTTTATTTAATTTCCTGTTCCAAATTATTAAAATAATCTGTACTAAAAAAATCTGACAGTGTTATTCCTACACCATCACAAAGTTTTTTGATAGTTACTATAGTTGCGCTGTTATTTCTCATACTAATAATATTGTTTACTGTTGATTGGGTAACTCCGCTGATGGTAGCAAGCTTGTTTATGGTTATGTTGTGTTCTCTACATAGTTCAAGTATACGCTGCCTGACTGCATCGCCCGTAGTAATGTCAATCACTCCAAACTCAAATGAGATAATTTTTATAACTTTAGTTTAGACATTTTTAATAAATAAAGTTACCTCAAATGAGTTGACTTTTGCTTTTTATGGTGATATTCTATTAAATATAAAAATTTTCAAATTAAAATTAAAAGTTTCTGTACCCCTAAACTGGGTTTCTGTACCATTTGATGTGATTTTTGTTTTTTTGTGATATGATTAATTTGTTTCCTGTTCATGGCATGGCATATAAACAGTTTTATGTAAATATTGTTTAAAATAACGTTGTAATTTTAAGATGCTGCAATTGCAAAATTTTTCCAAGAGGGGGCGCTAATTATATATTTGTAATTTGATTTGAGGAAGGTTACATAGCGGCATTTTGAAATATAGAAAAAATTTGGAGGTCGAACTATAATGAATAAAATCACTAAAATTTTTAGCGTTGTTTTGTCTTTAATAATGGTTTCTTCTATGCTTGTAATCGGTGTATCTGCAGCTTCACTCAGAAAGCTTGATTTGGCTTTTGTTGTTGATACTACAGGTTCAATGGGTAGTGATATTTACCAGGTGAAAACAGATATTCAGGCATATCTTGATGACCTTGATGCTTCTGGCATGGATTATCGTATAGCTATAGTTGAGTATAGAGATTTCCCTGAACGAACAGACGATTATGCAGACTTTGCTTATCGTGTATCATTGGATTTTTCTGATAATTATGATAATATTAGCAGCTCTATTAAAGCAATTGATCTTGGCGACGGCGGTGACTGGGAAGAAACTGTTCTTTCTGCTCTCATAGATGGTCTTGATTCTCTTTCTTGGCGAAGTGAAGCAGGTAAGGCTGCTATCTTGATGGGCGATGCTCCTGCTCTTGATCCAGAACCCATTACCGGTTACACAACAGAAATGGCAATCAATAAACTGGTTTATGATGATGTTGCATATGAAGATAGCAGAGATTATTCTCTTATGTCAATTACTTCTAATTTTGCTTCACAGGCTACAGCAAGAAGCAAGGTAACTCTCTTTACCATTGCTACATCTGGCAATAGTGAAACAATTGCTTGCTTTGATGAACTTGCAAGCGGAACCGGAGGCAGAAGCTTTACTGCTGGTTCGTCTGAAGATATTACCGGCATAATTACTGAGATTATTGATGAAATTCCCGAAGTAGTCGAAGATGCTGAAACCTTTTGGGACAAGGTTTTGAATTTTCTTATGAAGATATTTTACTTTATTACATTCCAGTGGGATAAGCTTTAATCGTTATATTCAGTTGATTTTTGATTAAGGAGAGTGTAATTATGAAATCATTAAAAACATTTATGTTAAAATCACTTTCCTTATTCTTGACTGTTCTCATGCTTATAGGCACGGTCTCTGCGACTGTGCCTATGGTTGCAGATGCGGCAGTTGAGTATACGGAAGGTAACTATACATATACGGTTTCCGGTGGCAAAGCTAAAATTGTTTCATTCCCTGAAACAGCCGGCGGAGATATTGAGATACCGAGCAAACTCGGCGGTTATACGGTAACTGAAATAGGTTCATATTCATTTTATGCATGCACTACGCTTGACTCTGTAGTTATTCCTTCTACTGTAACTGCAATAGGTAACTATGCTTTTGCTTACTGTGTTAATTTGTCGGAGATTTCTATTCCGTCAAGCGTTACTTCGATTGGAGCCAATACATTTAAAAACTCTAATGCTGTTGTTATAGCTTGTGAAGAAGATTCCTATGCGTATAAGTATGCAAAAGATAAAGGCATTTTAACACTTAGTAAAGCTAAATCAGAAATAACTCTTTCGGAAAAAGATTATAAAGTAGAGAAAGATGAAGAGTTTACAATTAGTGGAACGATCAAGTTTAAAGATAAAGTTTCTGATGTTTCTTTAACATGGAGCTGCAGTGATTCAAAAGCAATATATTTTGATACGCCTGCTTCTATGTTAACCGTATCTGATAAGGAAATTATTTTTAGCATTATTGCAACAGGATTAAAGGGTGGGGAATATGCTTTAACTGTGACTTCATCTGATGGTTCAACTGCAAATGCAACAGTTGTAATAATCGATTGGGATTTAGATACCGATGGAGATGGAATTTGTGATTATTGGGAAACCTACGGTATCGATACAAATGACGATGGCAAATTGGAGCTAGATTTAAAGGCTATGGGTGCCGATCCAAAAGTTCCTGATATATTTGTTGAAGTTGATTGGATGGTTCGTCCTGCAAAGAAGTTTTTGTTTTGGAAAACACAATCTGAGCGAAATATGAAACCAAGTGAATCATCAATGAGGATGGTTTATAACTCTTTTAAAGAACATGGAATAAATATTCACATAGATGCTGGATCGGATTCTATTGATTTTGTTACAGGTAAAAAATGGGGTTCTTTATCAGAAGGTAATGAAATCGACTATGTTTCAAATTTGGAATTGGGGAGCAATTTTGCTAACTGGAACTCAATTATAAATCGCAATTTTAGCACAGTTAGAAGCGTTGTTTTCAGACACTGTATTTTTGCTGATCAATACAATGGCGGAACAAGTTCCGGAATTGCCAACGATATACCTGGACAATATTTTATCGTTGCAAACCAAGATTGGGTTTATAACGGAGGAGATATTTCTATTGCAGGTACTTTTATGCACGAACTGGGTCATACACTCGGGTTGTGTCATGGTGGATCTAATCACGAACATTACAAGCCTAATTATTTAAGTATAATGAATTACGCTTTTCAGACCACTGGTTTAGCCGGTACAGGAGCTGTTAGCTACTCAAATTATAAGTTACCAGATATCGACGAGTCTAATATAAATGAATCTAATGGTTTGGATCCTAGCGGTTTAACACATGGTACAGGATTAGCCACTACTTTATTTTATAGAACAGATTCTGAACGAATGACTGGAGCTATTTCAAGAGTTGGAATCGACTTTAACGGAAACGGTACTTTGGATCGGAATGTAAGAATGGATCTTAATCCTGGTGGAGCAGTTTATGATAATACTATATCCATATTAACTGGTCATAGAGATTGGGGTTCACTGACATATAGCAGTGGAAATATTACTACTGGTATTTCAAACGAAGAACTTAACTCTATGGGATTAAATGCTGATATTGAAAAAAGTGATGTAATTATTGAAAAAACGCTCGAAGAATCCTTGAGAACATCTACGTTAGCTTTTGATAATGTCGGAACTTTAGAATGGGTTGAATCTACAATTATTAAAGATATAGATAATCAAAGAGTTTATTTTGATGTGATTAATTTAAGTGCAGAAGATACTGTGTTTAATGTATCGATCGAAAGCGAGCTGTTTGACGAGAGTTATGAAAATAATATATTTGTTCCAGGTTCTAAAGAAGTATTAGAAAGTGTAAGAATAATTGTTCCGGTTAACTCTCAGCTGGCAACTGGTGATTATAATATTTCGTGTGTTGTTTCAAGTGGTGATTTTACTAAATCAATCGATTTTTATGTTCCGGTTTATGAACCGACATATTATGAGTTAGTAGAACTTAAAACTACTTTAGAGGAAGCATCGGAAATTGGCTCTATAGATGAAGTTGTAATTGATGAAATGAATAATGTAATAGAGAATTCTGATGTTCTTAATTGTTCTTGCATCTGTCATCAAACAGGATTTATGAGATTTATTTACCTTTTTGTCAGATTATTTTGGATTATATTTGGAACAAATGATATTTGTGCTTGTGGTATAAGTCATAAGTAAAATGGAAAAAGTACGGCAATCGTTTGTGTTTGCCGTACTTTTTGTGCTGTATGTATTAAATGTTGTTTTAATTTCTGTAGAGATATTGGTTCGCTTAATTAATTATCGTGCCGCTATTCATTTCTGTATACTGTTAGTTTAATGATATAAAAAGCCTACGGTTCAAAATGAATCGCAGGCTTTTTATAAAACTGTAAAACTTATTCCTTTGTTTGCTTAAAGCCCTTTTCAACAAGCAGATTTTCAATTCTGTCTGCGGGGTCAAGCAGGCTGCTTACGGAAAGGTCGTGGTTGAGGGTATCAATGAGGAGTGATACATACTTTGAAAGGTCAACCTCTGCGTACCAGGGGCGTGCAAGAAGTTCGGGTGTGCGGTAAATAAGGTTAGTTGTGAATACCTTGTGAATAAGACCCTTTTCGTATGCTTCGTCGAATGCGTCAAGTCCGTTGCAGAAAAGGCCAAAGCTTGTGCAGACAAAAATGCGGTTTGCCTTGAGTGCCTTGAGCTTTGTTGCAACTTCAATCATGGATTCGCCGGAGGAAATCATATCGTCAACAATGATGACATCCTTGCCCTCAACATTTGCGCCGAGGAATTCATGTGCAATGATGGGATTGCGGCCGTTTACTATTCTTGTATAGTCGCGGCGCTTGTAGAACATACCGAGTTCAACTTCAAGGACTGTTGAGTAATAAATGCAGCGACCCATGCCGCCTTCATCGGGGGAGATGACCATAAGGTGGTCTTTATCAAAATGGAGATTGTCGATTGTTCTTGTCATAGCCTTTATCATCTGATAAACAGGCTGTACGTTTTCAAAGCCCTTGAGCGGAATAGCGTTCTGAACTCTGGGGTCGTGTGCATCAAAGGTGATAATGTTGTCAACACCCATTTCGTTGCAAAGCTCCTGAAGCATGTTTGCGCAGTCAAGTGATTCGCGTGAGGAACGCTTGTGCTGTCTGCCTTCGTAAAGCATAGGCATGATTACAGTAATGCTCTTTGCCTTGCCTCCGATTGCGCTGATAGCGCGCTTGAGGTTGGCAAAATGCTCGTCCGGGCTCATGGGAACTTCCATACCATACATTTCGTATGTAACGCCGTAGTTAAAGCAGTCGCAGAGAATAAACAGGTCATAGCCGCGTACTGTCTGACGGATTGTTGCCTTGCCTTCGCCTGTGCCGAAGCGGGGGAAGCGGATATCTACAAGGTATGATGAACGGTCGTAGCCACGGAAATGGAGTGTTTCCTTGTGTTCGGCATGTCTTTTGGATCTCCATGATGTGAGATACCAGTCAATTTTCTTAGCAAGCTCTTCACAGCCGGGCAGAGCAATAATGCCGAGAGGACCGTTGGGTATAGTCTGGAAGTTTTCATCAAGTTCGGTGAATTTCACGTTACAATCTCCTTTGCCGTCTTATAATGTATAGTTCGCCAAAACTAACAATATATATTGTACATAATAACTTTACTTTTGTAAATAATAAAAAGTTTTTTGTGAAAAAATTGATAGTAGAAAAAAAGGCAAACTTTTGGCATAGTTTTGTCGAAACTGCCAAAAGTTTGCGCTTAATTCAAAAAACTAAATATAACTTCTGTCTACCGTTATTACTGCGTGGTATTCTCTATCTCTGCCCTGAAGCTGTTCATTTATTGTATTAATTATAAATCCTGCATCGGTTTTTACGGAAAAGGGAATCACAAGGTCGAAAATAAGGTTAGTATGGTGCGGACCGGAAACAAGTCTGAAATCATGAAATGACAGTTTTTCATCAATTGGTTTTATTATTTCATTTATCATATTTCTTGCTGTGCTTATTGCTTCATCGTTTTCAACGAGCGGGTCCATATGAAGCGTTACTATAAAGCCCGTCTGTTCTTTTATATCCTGCTCTATAACATCAAGCAGATCATGGCTGACCATTATATCCGTTTCGGAAGAAACTTCCGCATGCGCAGTAACAAAGCAGCGTCCGGGTCCGTAATCGTGAACAATAAGGTCGTGCACGCCAAGTATTCCGGGGTATGCAAGGATTTTATTTTGTATTTCTTCTACGGTTTCCTGCGTGGGAGGCTGACCGAGAATGGATGCAAGCGTACCTTTGAAAACACCGAAGCCTGCAAAAAGAACAAATCCCGAAACAATTACGCCGAAAATACCGTCAAAGGGGAAATTGAAATAGTTTGACAGAATAAGTGCGATAATAGAAGCGCTTGTTGCGGCAATATCGCTTATGCTGTCGGCTACAACGGCATCAACTGTGCCCGATTCAATTCGTTTGCCTATGTTTTTATTGAACAGCGCTAACCAGAGCTTTCCGAGAATAGATATGGCAAGCACAATGACGGCTACCCATGAAAAAACAGTTTTTTCCGGTGTGATTATTTTCTGAATTGAGCTTTTAATAAGCTCATAGCCCATAAACATAATTACAACGGCAACACCCATACCGCAGACATATTCAATTCTGCCGTGTCCGTAGGGGTGTTCTTCGTCGGCAGGCTTTGAGGAAAGTCTGAAACCAAGCAGCGATATGGCTGAACTGCCGGCATCTGAAAGGTTGTTGAGCGCATCACCGGTGATGGCGATGCTGCCGGTTATTGAACCTATAATAAATTTAACAATTGTAAGTATTATGTTTACAGCTATTCCGACAAATCCGCTGAGTGAGCCGTATTTTGCTCTGACCTGCGGAGATTTTGTGTTCTGATAATCGGGTATAAATAATCTGATTAATAAATTTGTCATTTCAAACTTCCTAACTTTAAAAACTAATAAATATTTTAGAAAATATATTTCGGTTAGTCAAGCGTAACTTGTTTTAACCCTTTATTCTTGATGAGAATTCTTTGATTTCATGTCTTTCGACACTTCCGAGCATGAAATTAGCAGGTATGTAAATAGTTACAAACATTATTATTGCAAGAATAAGCTGAATTTTCGGTGATATACCGTAGAGTATTTTCAGTATTACAATATTGACCGTTGCGCAAGCACCCAGCGATGCTATGGCAGGCTTTAAAAAATCGCGTATCGGATTGACGGAAAGGGTTGCCACCTTCATAAGACGGTTTATACTTAATGAAAAATTGATGATTTCGCTTATAAACAGTATAAATATGTATCCCTTTACTGCGTATTTCGGAAGCAGAAAATATACAAGAATTACGCACAGCCCCGAATCAAATATATTGTATCGCATTGATGCCACTTGCTGGTCAAGCCCTTTAAGCATGCCGTCCACAACTGTATCAAGGTACATTACGGGTAACAGTACGCTTAACAGCTTTATATAAAAAGCTGATTCTGTTGAATTGTAAACTGCCTGTGATATACAGTCTGAAAATGTGAACATGAAAGCCGCTGTTCCGAAACCGAATATTGTTGTTATGCGTATACATTCGCCGGCGGCTTTGTTTATTTTATCCTGTTTTTTTAGTGTAAGATATCTTGCAAGCTCGGGTACAATCAGGCTTGAAAGAGAAGTCAACACAGCGGCAGGATATAATATGACGGGCAAAGCCATGCCGTGTACTGTTCCGTAGGTGCTGAGCGCTTCTTCCGTGCTCTGACCAGATTTTTTGAAGCCTCCGGGAATAAGCAGATGCTCAACCGTCAGCAGTATGCTGCGCATACCCGAACCCATTACATCGGGTACTGCTATATGTAAAAGCGAACCGAGAATCCGTTTTTGCTTTGTCTTTGCGTTTGCAGGCTTTTTATCGCGCAGATAAAGCCCAAAAGACAGCATGCACGAAACTAATTCCGAACAGGTTGTTCCTATTGCCACAGCACCGCACATATATCTTAAACCCTGACCTGAAAAAACATTCAGCATAAAAACCGTTACAGCTATTTTGCAGATTTGTTCGGCAAGCTGAACACCCGCGTATTTAACCATTGTTTTACGCGCCGTAAAATAGCCGTTTAGTGCGGCAGAAACAGCAATAGGCGGCAAGCTTAAAGCAAGTATTTTAAGCGAATAGTCAGCGCGAACATCAGCTATCCATTTTGTACATATTAAATTTGAAAAAAGGTATGCTGTACCTGCAACGGCACAGCCTGCGGCAAGTGCATAACGAATGCAGACACCCATGGTTTTCTTTGTGTCCGCTTCTTTTTTGCAAAGCGAATCTGTTACAAGGCGGGTAGCACCGAGCTTTATTCCTGCACTTGCAAAGGTAATCAGCAGACCGTAAACAGCCATTATAAGCTGAAATAGCCCCATTCCTGAAGCACCTATCCGGTTTGTCAGGTATACATTAAACGAAACGGCAATGGTCCGCATAAGAAACCCGCCCGCTGTAAGTACGGCGGTATTGATAAGCAGCAGCTTTGTGTTACGCATACAAGCACCTCTGAATAAAAATATGCGTACAAGAATGTTAAAATGCTTGATTTTATTGATTAACTTTGTTATCATTTTCCAGAGGTGATTTTTGTGAAAACAGAAGTAATCAAAGAATTTATAATTGACGATAAGAATAAACCCACTCCGTCAAGCCATGCCTCGACATTGGTTATGATGGATAACGGTGAAATTCTTTGTGCATGGTTCGGCGGCAAGCATGAAAAAGCTGATGATGTTGATATCTGGTATTCCCGCCGCAATTCAAAGGGCTGGTCAAAGCCCGAAAGAATAAGCGCGGCAGAGAATATAGCCCACTGGAATCCCGTGCTTTACAAAAAGGAAGACGGAACAGTAGTTCTTTTCTTTAAAGTAGGTAAAGAAATTGCAGATTGGCAGACCTATTTTGTTACTTCAACCGATTGCGGCAGAACATGGTCTGAACCCAAAGAACTTGTTGAGGGTGATACATGCGGCGGCAGAGGTCCGGTTAAAAACAAGGCTATCCGCCTTATGAGCGGTAGAATTGTTGCTCCTTCATCTTCGGAAAAGAATAAGGATTGGAAGAGCTTTGCAGATATTTCCGATGATGATATGAAAACCTGGGAAAAGACAGATTTTATCGAGCGTCCCAAGCGTTACGGCAAAACTGTCGGTATGATTCAGCCCACACTCTGGGAGTCTGAACCCGATACCGTTCATATGCTTCTTCGCACTAATGCACGCTATATCTTCCGCAGCGATTCAACAGACGGCGGCAAAACCTGGTGCAAGGCATATAAAACAGGGCTTTTCAATAACAACAGCGGCATTGACGTTGCAAAGACCGATGATGGCACTTTGTACCTCATTTCAAATCCGGTAAAGGAAAACTGGGGCGAGCGTACACCGCTTACCGTTGTTGCTTCAAAGGATAACGGCAAAACATGGGATATGGGCGTTGTGCTTGAAAGCATGCCCGGCGAATATTCATATCCTGCAATTGTTGCAAACGGCAATGAACTGCTCGTTTCATATACATGGAACAGAAAACGCATTGTATTTGCGAAAATTAAAATCAAATAAAAGCATAAATATTAGCGGACAGCCTATCAGAATAAGCTGTCCGTTAAGTTTTTATATGTTTTTTAATTTTCTTAAAAGTCTGGCAAGCAGTCTGTATGAGCCGTCTGCATTATAAAGCAGGTGAGTTTTAATCCAGCCTTTAATTCTGTGTGAAATATAAAAAGCTTTACTGTATTTATTATTGAGCGGCTTTAAAAATACAACGGAATAGTAGCTTGTGTTAGGAAAAGAAGTGTAGCTTACAACTTCACAGCCCATTCTTTTGTACCACTCAAGCAGCTTCTTGTTTTCTGCACAGGTGTCGCCGACATATTCGCCGCAGCCTGCTTTTTTTGCATCAGTAAACATTTTTTCAAAAAGCATTCTGCCAATTCTGTTACCTTTGTATTCAGGTAAAACTGCCGCAATGTGCGAATGTACGCTGTTCACTGTGCCAAGGTCTTTGTATTTTCTGCCGAGATAGTATATAAGAGTACCTACGGCTTTACCGTCCGCAAGGGCAATAAGTACTGTACCGCCCTTGGAAACGCGCTCAATATCTTCCGCGGTGTAGTTGCGTGCTGCATAATCATAACCCTTTTCATCCCACACGGAATATGCTTTGCGCACAAGCTTTGCAATTTCTTCAAAGCTGATATCTTCTGTACGCTCTTTAATTGTTATTTCCATTGCAGACCTCATTTTTGATAATGCTGTATATTTTTTCGCTTGCATTCAAGCCGCCGTTGTGTTTAACATAGTTTAACTGTGTGTCAAAAAATTCTTTTCTTACAGTTTTCATCGGGTCTTCAGAATTTAATACCGTATCGGTTACAAAGTGTTCAATTGCATTAAAATTGCTGCCGTCAGCCTTGTAAGCGGTGTTGAGCACAGCCTGACCGAAGCTGTTGAATTTCTGCCTTGAATTTGTAAGGAATAAAAGGGGATTGCCTGTAAACTGGTATTCTGCAAGGAAAGATGCGCTGTCTAAAATTATCGCATCCGATTCTGCAAAAAGGTCATTGTATCCGCCGCCGAAAACGGATTTTGCATTCGGTAAATTATCCCATGCGGAAATATATTCGTCAAAGCCTTCTTCGCTTTCAAAAACACCGAACTTGACACATTCTGTTTTAAGTCTGGGATGAGGCTTTATTACCCACGAAACTCTGTCTTTTGTAGCTTTTGCAAGCTCGAGCATGAATTTGTGGTTTTGTGCAAAGGTTGAATATCCTATTCCTTCGTTACCTACCGAAAAATGCGGAGCATAAATAATTTTTTTCATTGTGCTTTCTGCTTTGAAAATTTGCTTGTCGCCGTTGCCTTCAATCAGTGCATCTATGCCCGGAAAGCCTGTGTAAACGGTATTGTAACCGCCAAAGGGGGATTTTTCGCGCATTAGTTCAAGGTAAGTCCTGCTTTCACAGAAAAACTTCCACGCAAGGTTAATTGTCGGGTTTTCAAGTAAACTTTCGTTGCCGGATACTATGATGCTGTAAGGAATATACACTGTCAGTTTATCAAGCGGAATGTTTGAAATATTGAAGCAACCCGGAGTAAGTACTGATGTGTATGGGGTAAGGTAAATAAGAATATCGGGGTCACCGCAGTCAGAAAGTGCGCTTTTACAGTCTGCTGCCGCTACAGTACGGTATCCGCCGTTTGTAAAAAAATCAAGCGCTTTATTATAGTTATTTGCTTCAGCCTGCTTTGTTTCGTTCTTCATTGAGCAAACAATAATAAAAGGTTCAAAGCGGCTGTCTGCTTCAAAAAGTGAATACAGCTTACTGCATGACCACATATCTGCCGAATAAACGACAAAGCCGATTTTAATTTTTTCTTTTGCTGAAATGCTTTCAAGTGCTGTTTTGTGTATGCTTTCAGCAAAAAGCTTGTGCTTTTCCTTGCCGTAAACCTTAGTGCAGTATAAATCGTAATGGGTGAAGCTGCGGAGTTTATCGCTTGTTAATTTCTTGCAACACAAATTAAGCCTTAATTTAAGGCTTCTTACAAAATAAAAGATATTTGAAATATTTTTGCTGTTTTTGATTTTGGCTTTTATGTTCAAGCGTTTTTCTCCGTTTTGTTATTTGCTTTACAGTTTACCACATTTTATTTGTTTTTTCAACCGGAGTATTCATATAGAAATAATATTTTACAAATCTTTGTTTTTATGATATACTGTAAAAAATTACATTTATAAGGTGGTTGTCCTATGAAAACTGAAAGAACCGAGTTTTCAGTAAGCTCCGCACTTCCCGGTATTACAGTCAAAGGCTTTTTATATTCTCCCGTTGTAAAGGCAAATGTCAATGCAATTTTTCAGATTGCACACGGCATGGCAGAACACAAGGAACGCTATGATGAATTCTGTACATTTATGGCAGAAAACGGTTATGCTGTTTTTATTCATGACCATGCAGGCCACGGCAAATCAGTCAACAGCGATGATGATTTGGGCTATTTCGGCGAAAGAGCAGGTTGGAGAAACCTTGTTGAAGATGTAAACACCATAACCGAATACGCAAAGGAAGAATTCGGCAATAAGCCCGTAATTCTTTTCGGTCACAGCATGGGTTCATTTATTGCAAGGGCATATACAAAAATTCACGGTATAAAGCTGACCGCGGCTGTTTTTTGCGGTACAAGCGGTACTAACCCCGCCGCAGGCATAGCAATTAAAATTGCCGATGCAATAGCAAAAAGCAAGGGCAATAAATACCGCAGCGAATTTATTAATACAATCGCTTTCGGTGCCTATAATAAAAAGATTAAGCCCGTAAGAACAGATTTTGACTGGCTTACCAAGGATAATGACATTGTTGATAAATATGTTGCCGATAAATACTGCGGCTTTTTGTTTACAGCCTGCGGCTACCGAGATTTATTTACTGTGCTTAAATTTGTTTCAGGCAAATCTTGGTATAAAGGTGTGCGTAAAGATTTACCGATGTTTCTTATCGCTGGTGATGCTGACCCTGTAGGTGAATACGGAAAAGGCGTTAAGCAGGTTTATAAAGACCTTAAAAAGACAGGGCATGAAAAGGCTTCAATCAAGCTTTATTCCGGCGACCGCCACGAAATCCTTAACGAGCTTGACAGACAAACGGTTATGGAAGATATTCTCGCATGGTGCGATAAACAGCTTGAAAAATAAAATATTCAATCAACTCCTTCGTTTTTCGGAGGAGTTTTTTGTAACCTTTTTGCGCTTTGAATTGTTATATAGGTGAAAGGACCTTTCAGTAAAGTTGGTGAAATAATGACAGGCGATGAATTTGAATCGGCAGTAAAGCGTAACAGCCAAAGGATATATCTTATAGCTTTATCATTTACAAAAAACACATGCGATTCGGAAGATATAATGCATAATGTTTTTTTGAAATTATGGAGGCAAGCAAAACCTTTTGAAGATAACGCACATATTGATAAGTGGCTGACTTTTGTTTGCGTTAACGAAAGCAAAAACTACATAAAGTCGCTGTTCAGAAACCATACGGATATTGATGATTGTGTATTGGTTTCACCTGACAGCTTTGAAACGCAGGCACAGCAGGATTTGTTCAACGCTGTTATGAATTTACCTAAAAAGTACCGCACGGTAATACACTTGTTTTATTACGAGGATATGAGCGTAAGAGATATTGCTAAGAATTTAAAAATCAAGGAAAACGCAGTAAAAACCAGGCTCAGCCGTGCAAGAGAAAAATTAAAAGAAGAATTGGGAGATGATTGGATAAATGAACAGGACTGATTATAAAAGCGCTTTTTCACAAATCCGTCCTTCCGATAATTCATTGGAAAGGATAATGGAGATGACTGATAAAAAGCAAAAAACAACTGCAAAAAGATTTGTTTCGTGTATGGCGGCAATAGCTGTTATACTGTGTACACTGGGTGTTGTTGCTAATGCGGCAACCGACGGTGCAGTAACCGAAGCTATTTCGAATGTTGCTGAAACATTTTCAAAAAAGGTTCATGTTTTTGTCAACGGAGAAGCGGTCGATGTTGACGTAAATGTTGAAGAGCATACGGGCGAAGACGGCAGCACCTATTTTGTTGGTGAGATTTCGGTAACTGAGCCCAACGGAGACTCTTATTCAAAGATTGAATTTGAAATTGACGGCTCGGACACCGATGGCGATATCCACTTCGGTACGGTAATAATCAACGATAAATCCGAAAACTCCGAAGCGGCAGAAGTTGATTTAATACTCAATGACAGCGATGATGAATATGTTCCTACAACAGTAGCGGCAGAATACTAAAAATGATACTTCCCTTGTGCAGGACTGTGCAAGGGAAGCTTTCTATTGTTAAGAGAATTTACTTCTATGTATAAGTTATTGCTATCAACAGAGGTTTTCGATAATATATTGTTACAACGGCGCAGTTGAATATAATTTTATGGTGATAACATATGAATATTTATTTTGGCGAAAATTTAAGAGAATTAAGACAAAAAAGAAAGCTTACACAGGAAAATTTAGCCGATTGCTTAAATGTATCCTTTCAGACCATTAGCAAATGGGAGAGAGGGGAAACATACCCGGATATTTGTACTCTGCCGGATATTGCAGGCTTTTTTAAAGTGAGCGTAGATTGTTTGCTTGGTATAAATAAATCTGAAAATGAAAAAGAAATCATAAACGGAATTGAAAAATATGATAATCTCACAGATTACAAACTTATGTGGGAATTGATAAAGGTTTTGAAAGAAAAATATCCTAATGATTTCAGAGTTCTGATTCGTTATCTTGCCTGCCTTGTTATGGTTAGTCCGACAAAGAAAAGCGAAAACGAAGTTATGACAATTTATGATAACATACAGAAAAACTGTACTGTTGATAAAATCCGCATTACTGCAAAACGCGCTGTTATTTCTTACTATCATACTCTTACTACTCAAAGCGATGAACAAGTGCCGTTTGAGCTGTGTGAAAAGTATATTGAGGATATGCCCCGTATGAGGGACAGTGCAGAAATGTTTTCATTTTATTATCCCGTAAATCATCCGCAGCATAAAACCAAAATGATTAAAGCGTTAGAAGAAGAGCTTTTATTGTTTAGCAATACTTTAAGCCATTACTATCTTTTCAATGATGAATTTGATTATGCTTTTAAAATCAAAATGCTTGAAAAAGAAATTGATTTGTTGAATTTTATTTATGATGATGGGAATTACAGTAAAATGTGGCAGGCTGTAATTTATAAATACGGTTATCTCGGTGTTTACTGCCATAAAAACGGCGATAATGAAAAGGCACTTTTAAGCTTCAAAAAGTGTGCAGAATTGGCGGCGCAATTTGATAGCCTTGATAAAATAACAGTTTTAAATTCTGAACTGTTTAACGGTAAGAAATTTAATAAAGATACTCTCGGAAGTACATATAAAGCCCAAAACAGATTTAAAATGCTTTTGACTGAAACGTATCCTTTGTCAGAAGATTTTAAATCCTTAAATGAATTTAAAGAAATATTGAAAGCACTCGGATAATAAACAATGCCCCTTGCAATTTTTATAAACTGCAAGGGGCATTGAAAGTTATTGTAATCAGTTCATTGCTTCAACTGTTTCCATCAGGTAATCGCCGAACTCGCTGCAGGTGCAGCCGTCGTCGCGTCCTGTGATAACAAGCTTCTTTTCTGTAATCATGCACTTGTCAAGTGCGGCTTCAAGGGCGTTTGCCTTGTCAACAAAGCCGATGTGAGAAAGGAGCATGACAGCCGCTCTGAGCATTGAGCAGGGGTCAGCGTATGCGCCTCTGCCTTCCTTAATCATTCTGGGGGCTGAACCGTGGATAGCTTCAAACATAGCGTATTTTTTACCGATGTTTGCGCTGCCTGCTGTGCCTACGCCGCCCTGGAATTCAGCAGCTTCGTCAGTTATGATATCGCCGTAAAGGTTGGGAAGAACAAATACCTTGAAATCCTTGCGGCGCTTGGGGTCAATAAGCTTTGCTGTTGTAATGTCAATATACCATTCATCTGTTATGATTTCGGGGTATTCTTCGCCGATTTTCTTACAGATATTAAGGAACTTACCGTCAGTGGTTTTGATGATGTTTGCCTTTGTGATAATGGATACTCTTTCTTTGCCGTTTGCTCTTGCATAGTTGTATGCAAGGCGGGCAATACGCTCTGTACCCTCTGTTGTGGTAACAACAAAGTCTGTTGCAAGCTCGTCTGTTACATTAACACCCTTTGAGCCTACTGCATATGCACCCTCTGTGTTTTCACGGAAGAATGCCCAGTCAATGCCTTCTTCGGGAATTTTAACGGGGCGAAGGTTGCAGAAAAGGTCAAGAGCCTTTCTCATTGCAACATTTGCGCTTTCAATATTGGGCCACGGGTCACCTGCCTGTGGTGTAGTTGTCGGACCCTTGAGAATTACATGGCAGGCCTTGAGCTCTTCCATAACATCGTCGGGAATTGCCTTGTTTACTGCAACGCGGTTTTCAATTGTAAGACCGTCGATTTCCTTAAATTCTACCTTGCCGCTTGCAACTTCGTCAGCTAGCATGTAGCGAAGGACTCTTTCTGCCTCTTTACAGATTATCGGACCGATTCCGTCACCGCCGCAGATACCGATAACTATTTTATCAAGCTTTGCGTAGTCGGTGAAATCGCCGATTGATTTGATTCTTTCGTTTCTTTCAAGTTGTTCGCGAAGGAGTGTTTCGTATTTGGCGGCAGCTTCTTTGATTTGTGCTTCGTACATATTAATCAGTTATCCTTTCCGTTTTCTCTTGTGTAGTTGAGCAGTCCGCCCGCAAGTATCATATCGCGCTGACGGTCGGAAAGCTCGTAGCAGAGTGTGTATTCTTCGTTCTTTGTCTTATTGATGAGCTTGACTTCCTTACCTTCGGAAATTTCAGCTCTGACATCGGGCATATAAAGAACATCGTTTGTGTCAATCTTGTTGTAATCTTCAGCATTTTTGAATGTGAAGGGGATAATACCTGCGTTTATAAGGTTTGCGCAGTGGATACGCGCAAAGGACTGCGTTATAACAGCCTTGATTCCAAGATACAGCGGAACAAGTGCTGCATGCTCACGCGATGAACCCTGACCGTAGTTAGCACCGCCGATAATTATGCCGCTGCCTTCACGCTTGCAGTTTTCTGCAAAGTTTTCGTCGCACTGTCTAAAGCAGAAGTTTGAAAGGTAGGGAATATTTGAACGGTAGGGGAGAATCTTTGCGCCTGCGGGCATAATATGGTCGGTTGTAATGTTGTCGCCAACCTTGAGTATTGCCTTGGCTTCAATGCTGTCGGGAAGAGCAACGCTTGTGGGGAAGGGCTTTATGTTAGGACCGTATTTGATTTCAACTGCGTCTGCTTCCTCAACACTTGCGGGAAGCTCAACCATATTATCGTTGATAAGGAATTCTTCCGGCATCTCAATTTCGGGGAATTCGCCGAGTGTTCTCGGATCTGTCAGTACGCCTGTTATTGCGCTTGCTGCGGCAACCTCGGGGCTTACAAGGTAAATACCTGCGTCTGCAGTACCGCTTCTGCCTTCAAAGTTTCTGTTGAAGGTACGAAGTGAAATACCCTTTGAATTAGGTGATTGACCCATACCGATACACGGACCGCAGGCTGATTCAAGTATTCTTGCACCGGCTGCAATCATATCGGCAAGTGCACCGTTGAGAGAAAGCATGGTAAGAACCTGCTTTGAGCCGGGTGCAATGGAAAGGCTGACATCGGGGTTAACTGTCTTACCCTTGAGGATAGCTGCAACTTTAAGCATATCGTGAAGTGAAGAGTTTGTGCATGAGCCGATGCAGACCTGGTCAACCTTGATTTCGCCGATTTCTGTTACGGATTTAACATTATCGGGCATGTGGGGCATAGCTGCCATAGGAGCAAGGCTTGAAAGGTCAATATCAATAACCTTTTCGTATTCAGCATCGTCATCTGCTTTAAGCTCTATCCAGTCTTCCTCTCTGCCTTGAGCAGCAAGGAAAGCCTTTGTATTTTCGTCTGACGGGAAAACAGAGGTGGTGGCACCAAGCTCTGCACCCATGTTTGTAATTGTGGCTCTTTCGGGTACGGAAAGTGTTTTGACACCTTCACCGCCGTATTCAATAATTCTGCCCACACCGCCTTTAACGCTCATAATGCGCAGAACTTCAAGTATAACGTCTTTTGCTGCTACCCAGGGAGAAAGCTTGCCTGTAAGATTAACTTTAACCACCTTCGGCATCGGAATATAGTATGTACCGCCGCCCATTGCAACAGCAACATCCATACCGCCCGAACCCATTGCAAGCATACCAATACCGCCACCTGTGGGTGTGTGGCTGTCTGAGCCTATAAGGGTTTTGCCCGGTTTGCCGAAGCGTTCAAGGTGAACCTGGTGGCAGATACCGTTACCGGGGCGTGAGTATCGAAGACCGCGCTTTTTGGCTACGCTCTGGATAAAGCGGTGGTCGTCAGCGTTTTCAAAGCCGGTCTGAAGTGTGTTGTGGTCAATGTATGCAACGGAAAGTTCGGTTCTTACTCTTTCAACGCCCATTGCCTCAAATTCAAGGTATGCCATTGTACCTGTTGCATCCTGAGTAAGAGTCTGGTCGATTTTAAGACCGATTTCCGTTCCGGGAATCATTTCGCCGCTTACAAGATGGCTCTTGATAAGCTTTTGTGCTATGTTATAACCCATATTTCCTTTTCCTCCAAAAAACATATGGATATATATTAAAACTTATTGCTTTATTTGTCAAGGCAGATATACAGCATTTTATTTAAATAATATTGTCATAAGCGCCTGTTTTTGTTTTTCGGTGGGTAATGTTAATTTACCGTTATTAACAAGCTCTTTAATACAATGCAGAATAAACCATGCATCGCCGTGAAAGATATGCTGCAAACCGTACATTCTCATTTTTTGTAAGTGTTCAGGTGTGGCTTTGAGTACTGCATTTATATATGGCTTTTTCAGTTTTTCGAAGTAATCTTTGTGTTCTTCTTTTATAGCATCACCGATTGATAACAGCTTGTTTCGAGATGTTTCATCCTTTATATAGATAATTTTTAAAGCGGTTTTGAATTTTTCTTCAGGTTTGCCGTTGACGGAAATGTACCCTTTTTCTGCAAGATATGCATAGTCATCTTCGCTTAAAACCACATCATTCAGGTAATTATTAAGCAAGGTCAAATCGCGCACTACCGTCAGCTGATAGTTTTCGTTAATGCGATTATTCGACCATTCGGAGTCAATGGTCCATAGAGTTATTTTATCGGTCAGACCGTTCCAAAAAGGACCTTTAAATTTTTTCATTTCTTCGTTATATATCGGAGGATTTACATCGGGTGATGAAACTGTTGCATAGCAAATATTTTTACCGCCGTCAGGTCTTATAGTATAAATGTCGGAAAAAGCTATGCTTTTATCCGGTATATTTTTACTACTGAAAGCTGTAATGAACGGTACAAGTGCCCACATTAAAAAGTTTTTATCCAGTGTATCATTGTAGCCGCCTAAAATACAATCACTTTCTATCAAATCAGATTTAATAAGCTCATCATATAACTCGTTTGCAAAAATCTTTGCTGCTTTCTGATACATTTCGTCATGTAAGCGGTTAATCTCATCTGTAGGTTCTGAAAGAATAATATTACAAATGTATTTGTTTTTCTGCTTTAACAAAAATCCGTATTCTTCTAAATATTCTGCTTCGCTTTCAACATAAACAGGCGATACTCCTAATTCATCGGCTATTTCATTTATCGTTTTCGCTTTATTTCTTATGGCATAAACAATGTTTTGCGAAAATACACTTCGGAAAAAGCTTGAAATATCGCCCTTTGTACCTGCTTTACCACTGAAACTGCACATATCAAATTTTATGGGGTTGAATACCAGGTTGCTTGGTTCTCTCATAATTTCCATACCTCTTTTAAGTTCATTTTTGGCTTCGAACAAATGCCACTTTACTGTGCCGAGCGGAATATTTAACGCTTCAGCTATCTCTTTCTGATTTCGATTTTCATAGTAATACATAATTACTATTCGGCGTTGCAGCTTTGACAGATACGCAATTTCGGAATAAAGTTTTGAAATTTCTTCACGCTCAATCAGTGCTGATTCAGCAATCGGAATATCATCACAAAGGCAGTTCTCAACCTCGTCAATCGGTACACCGATAAAACTGTGGTTATTATCGCGGTAATAATTGTTCAGGCAGTTGTGTGCAATAGTCCAGATGAATTTTGAAGTATCTTCAATATCATTACGCTTCATCAAGGCAATATAAACCTTCGCCATAATTTCCTGCGATAAATCTTCTGCATCCTCAATGTTTGCGCACTTTTTCAAAGCAAAGCCAAAGACCGGCTTTAAATATTCATTTGTCCATTTTTCAGCATCAGTTCTGTTCATTTTGTTCTCCTTGAAAGCTGCTTTCATACATATAGACACATAAGGTTTAAAAAGGTTGGAAAAATAATTAAAACATTTTAAAAATATCATATGAATACTATTTTTTCAACTTCAACAGCAAAGTAATTCTACTGCAAAAAATAATTAAATCTATTGAACAAATGTTTTAAAAGTGATATAATAACTTAAATATTTGTTTCTTTTAAGTAATTTTCAGAACAGTTGAGGATATAGAAATGGCAGAAACCAACAACAAGAAAAAATCAAACGCATCCAAGAAAAATACTGGTGCTGCTTCTGCAACAAAGAAGCAGACCAATTTTAATAAAAAATCAGGCACTTCAAAGGCTGCACAAACCAAAAAACAGCAGGCAGAAGCGGCAGCACGCAGTGCAGCGCGCAGGCAGGTTGTTTCAAGCGTTATGTTTGCTGTAGCTATTTTATTGCTTTGTATTACAATAGTGCCCAGTGGTGTTGCCGAAGGTGAAACAAATTTATGGCAGGGACTGAAGGATATTTTCTTCGGCCTTTTCGGTGTGTGTGCCTTTGCAATTCCCGTTATGCTGTTTTATTCGGCGTATGTTCTTTCAAAGGACAGACCGCTTAACGGTATAGCCTTGCGTATAGGTGGTATTGCAAGCGCAGCAGTATGCCTTTCTTCCGTGCTTCATGCGGCATCGCATAGCTCCGATTATCTTGCGCATACAGCCTTTTCCGAGCAGATAACCTCTGCGTGGCAAGAAGGCTTGAGCATTACCAACGGCGGTGCAGCAGGTGCGATTTTCGGCGGCATTATTACAAGACTTTTCGGCAAGGTCGGCGGTTTGATTACTGTAATAATACTTCTTTTTGTGCTTGTTATGTTACTCACGGGCACTACTATTCCGAAACTTATGGAGCTTGTTGTAAAGCCGTTCAGCAAGGCAACTGATTATACTCAGCAGCGTATGGAGCAAAAGCGCCTTGAAGAAGAAACCAAGCCAGTAAAGGTTAAGGAAGAAAAGAGGCCTGCAAGTAAAAAGACAGACGATTATCAGCTGCCCGAGCCTGAAAAGGTCCTTAAAAGACCTAAACTCGGTAGAGGCTTTTTCCACGATGATTATGACCCGCTGCCAAATAAAAAGGATGAACCGATTGAGTATGTCGAGCAGAATGATGATGAGTTTAAGCCCGATATTCCCGTGTTCAGTCCCATGCCAAGCGGTATAAATCTTGATATTGTGCCGGATGAAAAGGCGGAAACCAAAGAAGAACCTGTTGCGGAAATTCCTGCGGAAGAACCGCAGATTATTGCTGAACCTGATGTTGCTGAAGAAGCACAGGAACAGTTGCCGGCGCAGGATGTAGTTGACCTTATTGACAAGGCTGCACGCGAAGCACAGGAAGAACCGCCCGCGCAGGAAACAATTGAAGAAGAACCCGAAGAGCATAAGCATGTTTATGTTCTGCCCGCAGTTGAATGTCTTGCAGAAGCACAGAGTTCGGGCGATGCGGATATAAAGGATGAGCTTACCGCAAATGCAAACAAGCTTGTGGAAACCCTGCGCAACTTCAATATTGAAACAAAAATAGTTGATATAGCACGCGGTCCGTCTGTTACGCGTTATGAGTTGCAGCCTGCCCCGGGTATAAAAATCAGCCGTATAGCAAACCTTGCGGATGATATTGCAATGAATCTTGCTTCCTCCGGTGTGCGTATTGAAGCACCTATTCCGAATAAAGCCGCTGTCGGTATAGAAGTTCCCAACCGTACAAGGCTTACCGTTACCATGCGTGAAATTGTTGAATCGCCGCAGTTCAGGTCGGCAAAAAGCAAGCTCAATGTTGCACTCGGTAAGGATATTTCGGGAAACGTTATCTGTACCGACCTTGCAAAAATGCCTCACTTGCTTGTTGCAGGTACTACGGGTTCGGGTAAATCCGTATGCCTTAACGCAATGATTATCAGTATTCTTTTCAATTCAACACCCGATGAAGTCAAGCTCATTATGATTGACCCCAAGCAGGTTGAATTTACAGTTTACCGAGGTATACCGCACCTTATGGTACCGGTTGTTTCCGATGCAAGAAAGGCTGCCGGTGCGCTTTCATGGGCGGTTTCCGAAATGCTTAAACGCTATAAGCTGTTTTCGGAAAAGGGTGTTCGCGACATAGGCGGATATAATAAGCTTGCCGCAAAAACCCCCGATATGCAGCCTATGTACCAGATTTGTATTTTCATCGACGAGCTTTCCGATCTTATGATGGTTGCAAAAAATGAGGTTGAAGATTCTGTCTGCCGCCTTGCTCAGATGGCTCGTGCCGCAGGTATGCACCTTGTTATTGCAACACAGCGTCCGTCTGTTGATGTTATCACAGGTCTTATCAAGGCCAATATTCCCAGCCGACTTGCTCTTTATGTTTCGCAGCAGGTTGACTCCAGAACAATTATTGATACCGCAGGTGCTGAAAAGCTGCTCGGTAACGGCGATATGCTGTTCAGCCCAGTCGGCATTTCAAAGCCGCTTCGTATTCAGGGCTGCTACGTATCCGATGAAGAGGTTGAAAAGGTAACCGATTTCATCCGTGCGCAGGGTGAATGTGAATACGACAGCGAGGTTATGGAAGAAATTGAAAAAGCGGCTGTAATGGAAAAGAAGAAGGGCTCTGATTTGCCTGACCCCGACAGCAGTCCCGACAGCCAGGCTGACGAAGAAACAATGCGCGCAATCGCTGTTGTTGTGGAAAATCAGCTTGCTTCAACAACCTTGCTGCAGCGCAAGCTGAAAATAGGCTATGCTAAGGCAGCGCGCATAATGGACGAGCTTGAAGAAAAAGGAATTATCGGTCCGTTTGAGGGTGCAAAGCCGCGTAAGGTGCTTATGAGTAAGCAGCAGTTTAACGAAATGATAGCCAGAGGCGATTCTTCGCCTTTAGGCATTGAAGGCAGCGAGGAATAAAAAATGCCGTTTTTTCCTATAAATATGCAGGAAGTAAAAGAACGCGGGTGGGATAGCATAGACTTTGTATATGTCTGCGGTGATGCGTATGTTGACCACCCGAGCTTTGGTGCTTCAATAATTTGCCGTGTGCTTGAAAGCAGGGGATATCGCGTTGCTTTTCTGGCACAGCCGGATTGGCGCAATAATGATGATTTTATGCGCTTTGGTAAGCCGCGCCTTGGTTTTTTTGTCAGCAGCGGTAATATAGATTCAATGGTTGCACATTATACCGCAGCCAAAAAACGCAGACATGATGATGCATATTCACCCGGCGGTATAGGCGGTAAAAGACCGGACAGAGCAGTTATAGTTTACTGTAATAAAATCCGTGAGCTTTACGGTGATGTGCCGATAATTATCGGGGGGCTTGAAGCCTCTTTGCGTCGCTTTGCACATTATGATTATTGGGATGATAAAGTGCGCCGTTCAATTCTTTTTGATTCACAGGCGGATTTGCTTTCCTACGGTATGGGCGAAAAGCAGACCGCAGAAATTGCTGACAGACTTGCTAAAGGTGAACATATCAGCACAATCAGAGATATTAAAGGTACTTGCTATGCCTGTGATGTGCGTGAAACTCCGCTTATGGGTGCAGAATGTCCGTCATTTGAAAATGTTGTAAATAACAAGCGCGAATATGCCGTTTCCTGCCGCATACAAATGGATGAGGCTGACCATATCCGAGGTAAGCTGATTAAACAGCGCCATGGCAATAAAATACTTGTGCAGAATCCGCCTATGCCCCCGCTTACAACTGAGGAGCTCGATGCGGTTTATAAGCTGCCGTTTATGCGTGCCGTGCATCCCGTTTATGCTTCAAAGGGCGGTGTGCTGGCTATTGAAGAGGTTGAATTTTCAATTACTCACAACCGCGGCTGCTACGGTGCGTGTAATTTCTGTTCGCTTGCCTTTCATCAGGGCAGGTTTATTACATCAAGAAGCAAACAGTCGGTTGTTGAAGAAGCAAAGCTTCTTACATCTATGCCGAATTTTAAGGGATATATTCACGATGTCGGCGGTCCTACGGCAAATTTCCGCAGACCAGCTTGTGATATTCAGCTTGAAAAAGGGCTTTGCAAGGGTAAAAAATGCCTTGCCCCAAAGCCTTGCCCGAATCTTATAGCCAACCATGAGGAATACCTTGATATTCTGCGTGAAGTGCGCTCCTTACCTAAAATCAAAAAGGTCTTTGTACGCTCCGGTATACGCTTTGATTATCTTATCGCTGATAAAGACGATAAGTTTTTCCGCGAGCTTGTTCAGCACCATATCAGCGGTCAGCTCAAGGTTGCACCCGAGCATTGTTCGGCAGCGGTTCTTGATTCTATGGGCAAACCGCATATTGAAACCTACCTTGAATTTGCAAAGCGTTATTATAAGTATAATAAAGAAATCGGTAAAGAGCAGTATCTTGTTCCTTACCTTATGTCATCGCACCCAGGCAGTACACTCAAGGATGCAGTTGAGCTTGCGCTGTTTCTGAAGAAAAACAAAATCCGTCCCGAACAGGTTCAGGATTTTTATCCGACCCCAGGTACGGTTTCAACCTGTATGTTTTATACGGGGCTTGACCCGTATACATTAAAAGAGGTTTATGTTGCAAAATCAGAACACGATAAGGCTTTACAGCGTGCATTACTTCAGTATTTCAACCCGAAAAACAAAGCCCTTGTAACTGAAGCGTTAAAGCGTGCGGGCAGAGCTGATTTAATCGGCAGCGGACCCAATTGCCTGATTAAGGGTGATTCACAGCCTGCACAAGGACACAACAAATCTGCAAAAAATAACGATTTCAGAGGTAAGAAAAGCTATGGCCAACCGAAAAAGCGCAAAAAATAAAACCGTTACTTCACTTGTAACAGTTATAATTTTGCTGATAATTGTTTTGCTATCTGAAAAGGCGGATTTACCGTTTTTCAGCGGCGAAACACCCGAAAACCTAAATGCCGATTTCGCTGTGCATTTTATTGATATCGGACAAGGTGATTGTGTACTTATTCAGTCAAACGGTAAAAATATGCTTATTGACGCAGGTGAAAACGGCAATGAACAAACCGTTCTTGATTATCTTGATAAGTACAATGCTGATAGCTTTGAATATATAGTTGCCACGCATCCTCATTCCGACCATATCGGCGGACTTGCCGAGGTTATTGAAGCAAGTGCGGTTTCAAATATTATCATGCCCCGTCTTTCAAAATCAAATACTCCTACAACAATGACATATGAAAAGCTGCTTACTGCGGCTAAAAGCAGTGGTGCGCGCATCATTGCAGCTGTGCCCGGTAATGTTTATTCTGTTGGCGGTGCGGAATTTGAAATTTTTGCTCCGTTTGAGCAGGATGAAAATCTTAACAATATGTCTGTAGTTGTAAAGCTGACTTATCAGGGCAGAAGCTTTTTGTTTACCGGAGATGCTGAAAAACAGGTTGAAAAGCAGTTGATTAATTCTGAATACGATTTGTCTGCTGATGTATTTAAACTCGGTCATCACGGCAGCTCAACATCTAATACTCTCGGATTTTTGAATGCGGTAAATCCCGGTTATGCCGTAATATCCTGCGGCGAAAATAACGATTACGGTCATCCGCACAGGGAAGTTATTGAAGCAATATATGATTTGGAAATACCCGTTTACCGTACGGATGAAGACGGAAGTATAGTTTTTACTGTAACCAATAATACCATTGAGGTGTATACCGAAAAATGAAAATGCTGATTGTGGACAGAATTGAAGACGGCTTTGCCGTTTGTGAAAACGAAAACGGTGAAATGACTGAACTCGATTTTTTTTATCTGCCTTATGGTGCTAAAGAGGGTAGTGTGTTGGTGGAGAACAACGGTTTATATGAGCTTTGTCCCGAAGAAGAAAATGAGAGGCGAGAAAAGCTTTTTAATTTGCAGGAAAGCCTGTTTGATGAATAAGTTTTAAAATTTTCAATTTTTTCGACACAATCATGTGCTATAATTGAACTGAAATAAATCAGTTAAGGAAGTATTGAGAAATGAAAGGCTATTTTCAAAGGGCGGCTGCTGCGCTGCAAAAATATATGATTGGTCGTTATGGACCTGATGAGCTTGTTGCAGCACTGTTTGTTTTCAGCTGCATCCTTACATTTTTGTCAAATTTTCGTCCGTTGCGCTATCTATACTTTATTGCAATAGCTGTGCTGGCAATTGCTGTATGGCGTATGCTTTCAAAGAATATTGCAAAGCGCAGTGATGAAAGGTATAAATTTTTACAGCTTATGGAAAAGCCTGTGGCAGAATTTAAACTTTTGAAAAACAGAATCCGCGACAGAAAAACACACAAGTATTTTAAATGTAAAAATTGCGGTGCATCTTTACGCATACCTAAAGGAAAGGGCAAGATATCTGTAACCTGCCCGAAATGCAGAGTGAAAGTTACAAAAAATTCATAATAAAAATTGTGTCAGGCGGTGCTTGTTAGCCTTGCCTGACGCTTTTTATTTAAAAATACTTTATTTTCTTACTGATATGTGATAAAATAAAATTACCACACAGTTTAAAATTCGATCAGACAGGCATACTTTTGGTAAAAATGTATGCTTTGATTGTCATATCCTGTCTGAGGAATGAACTGTGTGGTAACAGAAATCGAGGCTGCGTTTTTCGTGCGCAGCTTTGACTGCGCATTTTTTATTATTCGGGAGGAATTTAATAATGGAGAAATTTAAAAAGCTTTTGCCTTGGCTTGTGTCAGCCGCTTTAGTCGTATGTGTGTTTCATTTGTTCGAAAAAACAGATGAACTTGAATCGCGCATTGCCGCAAACCAGTCCAATCTTCAAAGCCAAATTTCAAACATGAATTATGAAATTAATGATATTTATTCAAATGTTGATGAGCAATTAAAAAAACAGGCAAGCATTCTCACAAGTGCTGAAATGAAAATCGGAGGGCTTGATGCTGAAACAAATACCGCTAAAGTAAGCTTCAATATTATACCTAAAGTCATTACAAATGGTATGCGTATTTTTGTTACTACTGATAATGAGAAAACTGAACTCACTAAAAATGGAAATTTGTTCAGCGGAGCAGTATCTGTAGATGCGTTTATAAAAGAAAACTGTTATCCTTCGGTCAGCATTGAAACAGACGGTACAGTTCAGACAGAATACCTTGAAGGTAATGATTTGATGAATCTTTGGGATGAAATTCTTCCTACACTTTGGGGTTCGTATTCTGTTGACGGTACAAGAGTTAATAATGGAAAAGCACATATCGGTACAGCCTATAGTATTGATTTTTACAAGACAGATTACGCTTATATGGATAAGTTTTATCTTGTTACCGAGAAAAACGGCAATGAAATTTCGCGTGAGGATATAACAAACGATGTCAAGGCTTCACATACATATAATCAAGGTTCTTATTCTTCTACTATAGATAAGACATATTATGTATCGAAAGGTGATAATATTTGTGTTTATGTAGTTACCGTTGATAGTCTGGGTTACACATATAAAGCCCCGGTATTATACTGGGAAGAACTTAAAACCGTCCACGATAATCCCATAGCCTTGCCGGATTCAAATTATGTAAAACAGATTTTTGACCTGAACGGTGAATTGGTTTACTCTGACGAGGAAGCTAAATATTAAAAATAGGCGGGACACCTGAAATAATCAAGTGTCCCGCTGTGATATGTTACTGTTAAAATATACCGGTTACAAGAATTTCTATACCGATTAATATAAGTATTATGCCTCCAAAAATTGAAGCTTTGTCTGCGAGCTTAGTACCGAATTTCTTACCTATCAGAATGCCTGCGGTACATATTACAAAGGTCAGTACAGCGATAATTGCAGCACATATAAGTGCCATAGGTAAATTGTATTCCGATATTGTGAACCCAACGGAAAGCGCATCAATTGATGTTGCAACGCCCTGAACAATAAGCATTTTAAAGGTTACTGCGTGGCAGCCTTCTTCACCTTCAGGACATTTTTTCTTTATTCCGTCATAAAGCATCTGACCGCCTATGTAAATCAAAAGTGCAAGCGCAATCCACGGGATAAACTTTTCAAATTTCTGAAAATACTGTACGAATGTATGTACGCATACCCAGCCAATCATCGGCATGAGTGCCTGGAAAAATGCAAATATTCCCGCAACAGCACAAAGCTTGCGCTTATTCATTTTCGGTTCGTTAAGTCCGTTGGCAAGCGATACCGAAAAAGCGTCCATCGCAAGCCCGATACCGAGCATTGCGCTGGTGAGAACAAACGAAAAATTAAGCTCCATTTCTATTTCCTGCCTTAATCTGATAAAAATAATCCTGTGCATAATTACTATGCGCAGGATTTTCTCTTAATCATATAAAGACCCCATGCATAGCAAAAAAGATATACATGAGTCTCGCAATTTAAAACAAGCCAGGTTTAAAACCAGTATGTTGACTTGCTACGCGTTTCTTATTGCGCTTGCTACTCCCTCATAAGAACTTTTGATATGTTAGCACACATTCATAAATTTGTCAACCTTTGGTTATATGTTGTTAAATTGACAGCGGGTAAAGCTTTTGATATAATTCAATACACAGTTAATTTCAGGGTGGTGTTTCTATTTTGCGCTTCAGATCAGATAAAATTAAAAATTATGCCTTGGCATGTGTACATAAAGATAACAGAAATTTTATTGTTATTTGCGTTTGTTTATTATCGGTATTTACAGTTCTTGCGTATTTATTTCCATATACCGGTGATGATTGGTCATGGGGCATAAATATCGGCCTGTCAAGAATAGATAATTTTTTCGATGGATATAACGGCAGATATTTCGGTAACCTTTTAGTGTTGACTCTAACAAGGAGTCGATTGTTGAAAACTATATTAATGGCAATATCATATTTATTGTGCTGTTTGCTTTGCTGTAAATCCGCTAAAAACAATAAAACTATTTTATTGTTATTTGCTGCGTTTCTTTTTTTTATAATGCCACGGAATATTTTTGCGCAGGCTGTTGTGTGGACTTCGGGCTACTCTAACTATGTTCCTCCTGCTTTATTAAGTGCAGGATATATTGCTTTTGTTAAAAATTCATTGCTTTCATCTCGATTAAATTACTCACGATATATGTGTTTACTGACATTTATACTCGGCTTCATTGCTGCACCGTTTATTGAGAATATTGCAATTTTTAATATCGTTTTCGGTGTTTTGGTTGTGGCTTATACCGCGCTGAAATATAAAAAAGTATTTGCATTACATGCTGGATTTCTGCTTGGTGCTGTTTTTGGAGCTTTATGGATGTTTTCAAATTCAGCTTATGATGCTGTTTCAGCAGGTGAAGATTCATATCGGTCAATCCCTGACGATTTTATCAGTCTTATCAAATATTGTTTCAGTAACGGTTATACCATCTGCAATAATGTTGTTATTTCAAATGTTGCAGTGTGCTTGATTGTCAGTGTTCTATTATTATTGATTGCTTTAAAATCTTGTAAACAATCAAAAAACAAACTGTTACTTGGGGCAGTGGTTTTAAATGTGCTAAGTGTGGCTGCTTTTGTATGTAAAAGGTTGTTTTTAGATTTTATTGATACAGATAATTCTGTAATATCCATTGTATTAAAATCTGCGTTTATTCTTGTTGCGCTATTGTATGTATCTACTGTTATTGCTGTTCTGATAATTTGCATTGATAAAAAAAGATGTTTGGGCTTCTTGCTGGTTTTGCTTTGTGTTCCGCTTTCTGTTGTGCCGCTGATTGTTGTTAATCCTATAGGTGGAAGATGCTTTTTCTTTGCTCATTTACTTATCATGATTTTTGTTGTTGATTTGTTTGAATATTCATTGCAAGAAACTGTTCTATATAATATTGATACTAAAGTTTTGACTTGTGGATTTACAGCAGTAACGGCGGTACTTTCAATTGTTTTTATCAGCATATACGCACAGATAAACAGTTACGATAAGGCTCGTATTGAGTTTGCTAAACTTCAGACGGAAAACAACGAAAGTCGTATTGCTGTTTGTGAGTTACCGTATCCTGAATTTATTCATACACCGAATCCTCATTCCGAAATATGGGCAGAACGGTTCAGGCCTTTTTACGGTTTAAATACTGATGCTGAAATAGAAATAGTTAGTATTGAGTACTTTAATCAATATCGTGCTGAATATACGGGTAAAGAGTCATAAAAATTAATTATAGTTGTCATACATACTTGAATTAATACACTTTGATATGTATAATTGTATTCAGGAAATAACTCCTGTAAAAATATATTATGAGGTGATTCCAATGAACAAATTTGTACTTAACGAAGTTTCTTACCACGGTGCAGGTGCCATTGCCGCAATTCCGGACGAAATCAAGGCAAGAGGCTATAAGAAAGTTTTTGTAGCTTCCGACCCTGATCTTATTAAGTTCGGTATTACAGCAAAGGTTACAGATCTGCTTGATAAGGCTGAAATTCCTTACGCTGTTTATTCCGATATTAAGGCTAATCCCACAATTGAAAATGTACAGAACGGCGTTGCTGCTTACAAAGCTGCAGAAGCTGACTGTATCGTAGCTATCGGCGGCGGTTCTTCAATGGATACTGCTAAGGCTATCGGTATCATCATTACAAACCCTGAGTTTGAAGATGTCCGTTCTCTTGAAGGTGTTGCTCCTACAAAGAATCCCTGCGCTCCCATTATCGCTGTTCCCACAACAGCAGGTACTGCAGCTGAGGTTACAATCAACTATGTTATCACCGATGTTGAAAAGAAGCGCAAGTTTGTATGCGTAGATGTTCACGATATTCCTGTAGTTGCTGTTGTTGACCCCGATATGATGGCTTCTATGCCCGCAGGTCTTACTGCCGCAACCGGTATGGACGCTCTTACTCATGCTATCGAAGGCTATATCACCAAGGGTGCATGGGAACTTTCCGATATGTTCCATATCAAGGCTATTGAGGTTATTGCAAAGAGCCTTCGCGGTGCAGTTAAGAACGAAAAAGAAGGTCGCGACGGTATGGCACTCGGTCAGTATATTGCCGGTATGGGCTTCTCAAATGTTGGCCTCGGTGTTGACCACTCCATGGCTCACACTCTTTCCGCATATTACGATATGCCCCACGGTAAGGCTTGCGCAACTCTTCTTCCTGCGGTTATGGCATTCAATGCTCCCGCAACAGGCGAGAAGTACCGCGATATTGCAAAGGCTATGGGCGTTGAGGGTGTAGACGCAATGAGCCTTGAAGATGCAAGAAATGCAGCTGTTGAGGCTGTCCGTCAGCTTGCAGAGGACGTCGGTATCGTAACAAGCCTTAAAGGTGTTGTTAAGGAAGAGGATGTCAAGGCACTTGCAGCAGATGCATTTGCAGATGCTTGCCGTCCCGGTAATCCGCGCGATATCAGCGTTGAAGAAATTGAAGCTCTTTACAGAAGCCTTATGTAAGAAATACCCAATTAATTATTAAAAATAATTTCAAATTTATAGCAAAAAATACTTGAAAATGCACGGGCAATGTGTTATAATTGCCCGTGCATTTCGCACGTAGAGTGTTCATGCCGAAGTGCAGGCGGTAGAAATGCTGTCTGTTCGGTAAATTTCAATAGCTCTGCGGAGGAAAAACTAAGGAGGAAAAACACAATGGCAACAGTATCAATGAAACAGCTTCTCGAAGCTGGCGTACACTTCGGTCACCAGACCAGAAGATGGAACCCCAAAATGGCTCAGTACATCTTTGCTGAGCGTAACGGCATCTACATCATCGACCTTCAGAAAACAGTTAAAAAGCTCGATGAAGCCTACAAGTTTGTAACAGAAATCGCAGCAGAAGGCGGCGAAGTTCTCTTCGTCGGTACAAAGAAGCAGGCTCAGGATTCAATCCGTGAGGAAGCTATCCGTTGCGGCATGCCTTTTGTTAACGCACGTTGGCTCGGCGGTATGCTTACAAACTTCAAGACAATCCAGAAGAGAATCAAGAGACTTGCTCAGCTCAAGAACATGGAAGCTGACGGCACATTCGATATGCTTCCCAAGAAGGAAGTTGTCAAGCTCAAGCTCGAAATTGAAAAGCTTGAAAAGTTCATGGGCGGTATCACAGGCATGAAGAAGCAGCCCGCTGCTATGTTTGTTGTTGACCCCCGCAAGGAAAAGAACGCAGTAGCAGAAGCAAAGAGACTTGGTATCCCCGTAGTAGCTATTGTTGACACAAACTGCGATCCCGATGAAATCGACTATGTAATCCCCGGTAACGACGACGCTATCCGCGCTGTTAAGCTCATTGCTGCTGAAATGGCTAACGCTGTTCTTGAAGGCAGACAGGGCGAGCAGGTTGCTGCAGAAGAAGTTTCAGAAGAAGCTGCAGCTGAATAATTAAATAAATTATTTCAATCTATTATATAGGAGGACTAATACAATGGCATTTACAGCTAAAGATGTCCAGGCTCTTCGTGAGAAGACCGGCGTTGGTATGATGGACTGCAAAAAGGCTCTTACCGAAACAGACGGCGATATGGAAAAGGCAATTGACTTCCTCAGAGAAAAGGGTCTTGCAGCTGCTACAAAGAAGGCAAGCAGAATTGCTGCAGAAGGTATGGTTTATCCCTACTACGATGCTGACAAGAATGTTGGTGTTGTTGTTGAAGTTAACGCAGAAACAGACTTCGTTGCTAAGAACGATAAGTTCACAAGCTTTGTAAAGGCTGTTGCAAATACAGTTATCAATGAAGCTCCTGCTGATCTCGATGCTCTTCTTGCTTGCAAGCTTGACGGCAGCGATAGAACAGTTCAGGAAAACCTTCAGGATAACATCCTTTCAATCGGTGAAAACCAGAAGGTTCGCCGTTTTGAAAGAGTTGAAGGCGTTTGCACAACTTACATCCACGGCGGCGGTTCCGTTGGTGTTCTTGTTAAGTTCGATACAGATGTTGCTGCTGATAACGCAGAGTTTGTTGCTATGGGTAAGAACATTGCTATGCAGGTTGCAGCTATGAACCCCGAATACCTCAGCAAGGAAGATATTTCTGCTGATGAGCTTGCTAAGATGAAGTCTATCACAATCGACAGCTCTCTCAACAAGCCCGACACTCTTCCCAAGCCCATTCTCAGAGCTCTCTTTGACAAGGCTATTGCTGAAAAGCTCTTCAGCGATGAAGACATTGCTGCTTATGAAGCACAGAAGAACAACAACTTCCTTTTCAACTTCCTTTCCAAGGAAGCAGTTGCAACTCTCGCACAGCTTGCAGTTGCAGGTAAGGAAGAATATGTTAACGATAAGATCTTTTCCGGCGCTGTTGAAGGCCGTATCAAGAAGCAGCTTAAAGAAATCTGCCTTCTCGACCAGCCGTTCGTTCGTTCTGATCTCTTCGATGGCACAGTAGGCGGCTACATTGCTGATGTTGCTAAGAAGCTCGGTGCTGATGTTAAGATCACAGGCTTTATCCGCTACGAAAAGGGCGAAGGTCTTGAAAAGAGAGAAGACAATTTCGCAGACGAAATTGCAAAGATGGTTCAGTAATTAACCAATAATTTAATTAACGGAGAACAGTTTTCGCTGTTCTCCGTTTTTTGCTTTTATGTTAAGTTAAACGGGGCTTTATTATTTAGAAAAAATTTTGTTTATTAAGCCTTTTAAACTGAAATCGTGTCCACCTGATACGCTTTGGGCTTTTAGGATAGAATAGAAATCACTTCTTCCGAGCTTATCGGTTGAAATTTTTTCAATTTTCTCTATCAGAATAGCATAAGTTTCAGTTTGCTCTACCATAAGGTCAATATCAAACTTTTCCATTTCGTGGCTTTCGCTTACAACACAAAGGTAGTATGGAGCAGGTACAAGACTTATTTCAGGAATACCCATTGTAAAGAAATTTTGTCCCTCGCCAAAATGCAGGGCGTTATGACCTCGCAGTGTCATTGTGCGTACTGTAGTTCTATCTTTTACGGTATCAATATAAAGTCTGTCCATGAAATTGTTACCGGTATATACAAGCTCAACCTCAGGTTTACCGGTGTATTTATATTCACCGCATATGTCACGCCATTCTTTACAGCCCAGATGCTCTAAAGTAAGGTTAGCAACACATTTCATATGATCGCCTTTGCCGTCCCACAGTTCTCTGTGCATGGCAAGCCAACGCGAAGCAGATTGAAAAGAACCTGTTCGTAAATCTTCAAAATGCGGTAAGCGAAAATGACCGGTTGTGAAAACAAAAATATGCGTTCTTTCAAGCTCTTGGTCTTTAAGGTTTTTCATAAGCTGCAAAAGAGCAATCGGTCCGTTTTCTTCTACACAGTTTGTACCGTCGGTATGGGTATTGACAATAACATTTTCTTTTTGATTCTTGCCTTTAATTATGCAGTAAAAGCTTTCGGTAAAGGCGCGTTCTTCAATTTCTGCTTCAAGAACGAATTTTGCCTTTTTATGTTGTTTAGCTGCTTCAATAATTATTTTGCCGTTAGTTTCGTTTACCCATAACATAGGTATTTTCTGATAACTGGTTATAAAGGAAAGATATTGACCCTCTATACAATCATCATGCAAACCCTTCCATACTAATATAACAGCTTTGGCTTTGGATAATTTGGAAACTATTCCATAAAAGCATTGAACAAAACTTGTTATTACAGGACCTTCGTATTTCTTTTCAAGCACAACATCAGCAGGGTAGCTTGTACGCTTATCAAATGCGATTTCGCTTGGCAAAAAGTTAATGTTTGATATATTGAAAACTGCAATTTTGCCTGTGGTTTTAGGTATATCTTTTATATTTTTAATATACACAAGCTCTTCTGTTATTCCGTCGGCTGATGTTTCACCAGAATACGGATAAGCTGATGAAACGGGGATGTTGATTTTTTCTTCACTGTCAATTATTTCAATTGATGAATTTTTTTCTTCCCAACGCTTAAAATAAAACGGGTCGCTGAATATCGGAATATCCATTTTATTGATTTCATCTTTAAGCCATTTTATAAAGTTGTTGTGTCCTTGGCTTCCTGTAAGTCTTGTTCCGAAGGAATTCATTCTATGCATTCCTTCAAGCATTTCTTCTTTTGAAATTGTAAAATTCATTCAGTTGTTTGCCTCCTTTTATTACTTAAAGCAATTTTACTGCAATTTGCAGTAAATGTCAATACAACAAAATGCAGTATTGTAGTATCTTTTTTGAGGTGGTGCTGCAATGTATAAAAGGATAAGAGAGCTGCGTGAAGATAATGACAAGACACAGCGTGAATTGGCGGCAGCGTTGAACTGTTCGCAACAGGTTTACAGCAATTATGAGCTTGGACAGCGTGATATTCCTACTGATATTTTAATTGGTATAGCAAAGTACTACGGTGTAACAACAGATTATATTTTAGAACTTTCTGATACACCGCAATTTAATATGAAATAGTTGTTTTATCCGCTGTCAATTGATTATATGCTTTGACAGCGATTTTTCTATTTTATTTTGACATTATATGTTATGCATTGTATAATTAAATAAATTATTAAACGGCGGTGTTTGGTTATGAAAATTGTTCAGAAGGCTCTTGGTTTTGTTGCCCGTAAAATCAACACTCTTTCACAGTCTCAAAATATCGGTTTAGCTGAAGGTGAGGTTACACCCGGTATGCCTGAGCTTGTCCGTTCGGCAGCTGCGGAAGGCGCTGTACTGCTAAAAAATAACGGTGTTCTGCCTGTTTCAAAGGAGCAGACTGTTTCACTTTTTGGCAGGGTACAGGTTAATACATTTTTTGTCGGCTACGGCTCGGGCGGCGATGTAAATGCACCGTATAAAATCAGCTACCTTGAAGGTATTAAAAATTGCGAAAATATTACATTTAATACACAGCTTGCGGATATTTATACCGATTGGTGTGCAAAGAATCCTGTATTTGATGCTGTGTGGGGAATGTGGCCGCGCTATCTTCCTGAAATGCCGCTTAGTGATGAAACTGTTAAAAATGCCGCAAATCAATCCGATACAGCGGTTGTATTCATTGGCAGGTCCTCGGGTGAGGACAGGGAAAATGTTCTAAAAAAAGGCAGTTATTACCTTACAAAAGATGAACTTAAAATGCTCCGTAAGGTAACAAACTGTTTTAAAAAGGTTGCTGTTATACTCAACATAGGCAGTATTATTGATTTTTCTTGGCTTGATGAATTCGGCGACAAAATCGGAGCTGTTATGGTGGTATGGCAGGGCGGCATGGAAAGCGGCAATGCTGTTGCAGACCTGCTCTGTGGTAGGGTTACACCCTGCGGCAAGCTTACCGATACTGTTGCAAAAAGCTATAAAGATTATCCAAGCAGCAGTAATTTCGGCAAGAAGAAATTTACTTGCTATGAAGAGGATATTTTTGTTGGTTACCGTTATTTTTCTACCTTTGATAAGGAAAAGGTTGTTTATCCGTTCGGTTTCGGTTTGAGCTATGCAAGATTTGATTTGAACTGCCTTGCAGTAAATGTAGGTAAAGAAAATACCGAGGTTACGGTAAGGGTTAAAAATATTTCTGATAAATATTCAGGTAAGGAAGTTGTTCAGGTTTATTACGGTGCAGAAGGCACAAAGCTTGTAAAACCCGGCAGACAGCTTGTTGCCTTTGAAAAAACAAAGTTGCTTGCACCCGGTGAAGAACAGGATATGGTTATTACATACCCGAATTCAGCTTACGCTTCGTACGATGATTTTGGTGTAACAGGCTATAAATACGCATGGGTGCAGGAAAAGGGCAGCTATAAAATTTATGTCGGCACCGATGCTGTTTCAGCGTGGAATTATGCGAGCTTTGAATGTGAAACCAAACTTATAAATCAGCTTACTCAATGCGCAGCGCCTACCGAAAGCTTCAACAGAATTGACAGCCTTGATAAAAACACAAAGCACCCTGTACCGCTAAATACTAAAGATATTAAAGCGCTTATTAAGAAAAATATTCCTGCCGATATTGAGCTGACAGGGGATAGGGGCTTTAAACTTTCCGATGTTAGAAGCGGTAAAGTGCTGATGAATGATTTTATTGCTCAATTGAGTCTTGATGAGCTTGAAGCTATCAGCCGCGGTGATTACACAATGCACAGCAAGCTCGGCGCGGAAGGTAATGCAGGCGCATTCGGCGGTGTGCTTGAATCAATGCGTAATAAGGGCATTACACCTGTTGTAACTACAGACGGTCCTTCCGGTATACGCCTTAAAGCAAGTTGTTCTTTGCTTCCTATTGGTACACTTCTTGCATGTACATGGAATGAAGCGTTGGTTGAACAGCTTTATACACTTATTGGTAAGGAAATGCTTGACCGAGGTTCTGATGTGCTTCTTGCACCCGGTATGAATATTCACCGTAATCCCTTATGCGGCAGAAACTTTGAATATTTCAGCGAAGACCCGTTAATCAGCGGTAAAATTGCCGCTGCCGTAGTTCGCGGCATACAGTCAAGCAGATTGAGTGCTTGCCCGAAGCATTTTGCTTGCAACAATCAGGAAACAAACCGTTGTCATAACGATTCAAGGGTGAGTGAAAGAGCTTTAAGAGAAATATATCTTAAAGGCTTTGAAATATGCGTAAAAGAAGCAAGCCCCAAATGCCTTATGACCTCCTACAACAAAATTAACGGTGTATGGGGACACTATAATTATGAGCTTTGTATGTCTGTTCTTTCAGAATGGGGCTTTGAAGGCTGCGTAATGACAGATTGGTGGATGAGAAAAAGCAGAAGCCCTGAATTCCCCGCAATACGCGATAATGCATACAGAGTGCGAGCCGGTGTAGATGTTCTTATGCCGGGCGGTGAAAGGGTAAATACAGGCAAGCCCGACGGCACCCTGCTTGAAACCTATGGTAAACCCGACGGTATGACCCTTGGCGAAATGCAGAGAACTGCAAAGCATGTCTGCAACCTTATTCTCAGACTTCCCGAAAAAAATATGCCTAATGATTGACAATATAAGCCCTGACATTATATAATATCTGTTAATGTTTTGCTGATTTTTGTGAGGTGATACCTGGTGGGTAACGGTAAACAAAGGCTGCTTGCAACAGCTGAATTCTTTAAAAAATATACCGATGAGGAGCATGTTTATTCCACCGGAGAAATCTGTGATTATCTCAACGATATGGGCATTTCTGCCGAACGCAAGGCATTATATGACGACATTCAGGCGCTCAATCAGTCCGGTATGGATATAGTGTGCACACACAGCCCGAAAAAAGGCTATTTTCTGGCTTCACGCGATTTTGAGGAAGCGGAAGTGCGCCTTATGATTGACGCTGTTCAGGCTGCGAAATTCATTACTGCTAAAAAGACCGATGCGCTTGTTAATAAAATCAGCTCACTTGCAAGTGAGGCACAGGCAAAAAAGCTGAATTCGCAGGTTTATATTGACCGAGCCAGAAAACGCAAGAATGAAGAGATTTATTATACAATAGATGTTCTTCATAAAGCTGTTTTAGCCAAAAAGCAAGTGCGTTTTACTTATCACCATCTTACTGTTTCGCCTGAACTTGAAGTCCAGCTTTCGGAGCGTGAGTTTACCGTAAGCCCGTATGCATTAATCTGGTCCAACGACCACTACTATCTTATCTGTAACAATGCAAATTACGATAATCTGATGCACACAAGGCTTGACAGAATGAAAAAGGTTGAAATGCTTGATGCTCCCGTAAGACCGTTCAGCCAAGTAAGTAAATATACAGACAGGTTTGATTCTGCCGACTATGCAGGCAAGCTTTTCAATATGTTTTCGGGTAAGGAGCAGCGTGTGAGTATGCGTTGTTCTAACAGAATTCTTGAAGAAATTACTGACCGCTTTGGCGACAGTATAAAAATTACATCGCAGAATGCCGAATCTTTTACCGCTGAGGTTGTTGCCGTTACAGGTGAAGGTTTTGTATCCTGGGTGCTTCAGTACGGTTCTGATATTAAAATTATTTCTCCGCAGGAGCTGCGTACGGCGATTGGCAACAGGGCTGCGGAAATTGCAAAAATTTATAATGATTGATATAATGGCAGGTGAGATTGCTTTCATATGCAGTATGTTGTCTTCGACCTTGAATGGAATAACGTTTACGGACGGAAAATAAACGGATTTATAAATGAAATTATTGAAATCGGTGCCGTAAAGCTTGATGAAAACTTAAATGAAATATCTAGCTTTTCAAGCTTTGTCAAGCCTTGTATAGGCAAACGCCTGCGCGGCAGCGTAAAAAAGCTTACGCACATTACAAACGATGATGTTCTGGGCGGTGAGCTTTTTACACATGTTTTTTCCGCTTTCCGTAAATGGATTGGTTCTGAACCCACGGTTATCCTTACATGGGGTGACGGTGATATACGCGTTCTTATTGAAAATTACAAGTACCTTAACGGCATTACCTATATTCCGTTTCTTACAAATTATGTTGACCTGCAGGTTTTTGTTCAGCGTAAGGTTAAAACGGAAAAAGGTCAGCAGATTGGTCTTGGTAAGGCTGCGGAAGCTCTCGGCATTGACGATGCGGATTATTCTCACCATCGTGCACTTGACGACAGCAGGCTCAGCGCAGAATGTTTCCGTAAGGTTTTTGATGAAAATGACCTTGCAGGTTTTATTCGTCCCTGCAATACAGAATTTTATGCAAAGCTTGCCTTTAAACCGCACCCGATAAGCAACCTTAAAAATCCGCTGGTTGATAAAAAACACCTTACTTATTCTTGTCCTGATTGTAAGGCGAACGCTCACAGACAAACGGACTGGAAGTATTCAAACCGCTTTTTCCGTGCCGTGTTCAGATGTCCGTATTGCGGAAAAATGTCAAAGGTTTCCGTGCGCTTTATGCGTATGTACGATAGGGTAGATGTCAAAAAAACCGTTGTACCGTATATTCCGCCCGAAACTGATAAGGAGAATTCAGAATAAAAATTTAAACGGCGTAAAGCATTACATTAACTTGCTTTTCGCCGTTTTGTTGTTTATTATTAAATTAATGATTTAATGAATATGTAATGTAAAGTGCTGCTGATACCGCATGAATAAGAATAATTACGGGCAGACCAAGCATAAACCTTTTATGTCTGGTTTTGTGTCTTATTGTTTTCATGGTTATAAACATTGGTAATGCACCGCCTATGGCGGCAACGATAAAAAGTGCTTTTTCAGATATTCGCCGTTTGTTGAGCTTTGCGGCACTCTTGTCGTAAACGGTAACTATTGTGCTGATAACAGCAAGAATAATAAAATAAAGTAATATAATTTTGAATTCAATCATTTTATTCACCCGAGAAGATTTTAATACATTTTCTCGACGGTGTAAAGGGAGAAAAATGAAAAGAACAGTTTTAGTTTTAATGCTTTGCATATCGCTTTTATTTACTTCTTGCGGAAAAACTGCAAAAAACGATATTGTTGAAATACCTAAACCCGAAGAAGATAAGATTTTTGCCGTCTGGATAAGCTGTTATGAATTACAGCCCTTGTTTTCACAAGGTGATGAACAGAAATTCAAGGTAAAGGTTGATGAAATATTTGAAAAATGTCTGTCCAACGGTATAAATACGGTTTTTTTGCAGGTGCGCCCATTTTGTGATGCGCTGTATCCTTCGGGAAATTTTCCATGGTCGCAGTACGCACTTGATAAAAAAGGGAAACCGCCTGAGTATGACCCGCTTGAAATTTTTGTAAATTCAGCGCATGAAAACAACATTGCGCTTCATGCATGGATTAACCCGTACAGAATATCTTATAAACCTGAATTTACACCGGATGACAGATTTTCAGATACTGCAGTTTCGTGTGATGAGGGTGTATATTTACAGCCTGCAAACATTGAAAGCCAGAAAATTGTGCTTGACGGTGTGCGCGAAATACTTGAAAACTATAATGTTGACGGAATTCATATTGACGATTATTTTTATCCCGTAAAATATAAAGGTTTCGATAGTGCGGAATATAAAGCATACCGCAATAACGGCGGTAAAATGAGCCTTTCCGATTGGCGCATAAGTAATGTGAATTCATTGGTTTCGGCTATGTATACACTTGTACACAGTTTTGGAGAAGATAAAATTTTCAGCATAAGTCCTGCGGCAGATATAACTAAAAACAAGTTTTCTTATTATGCCGATATTGCTTTGTGGTGTGAAAGGGGAGGCTATGCCGACTGGATAATTCCGCAGATTTATTTTGGTTTTGAGCATGAAAAAAAGCCCTTTGAAAAGGTTAAAAAAGAATGGGAAAAACTGGCTGAAGGTTCACATATCCGTCTTATATGCGGACTTGCCGCATATAAAATAAGTCAACCCGATTCTGCTGCGGGCAGCGGTAAAAATGAGTGGATTGATAACCCCGATGTAATAAAAAGACAGATTGAATGTGTCAGCGCAGATTCAGTCTGGTCAGGATATTCGCTTTTTTCATATTCCTACCTTACTTAATTTTAACTTTTAATATTAATCTTTATTTTTATAAAATCTTGTCTTATGTTCAGCTTTATGCTATAATTCTTCTAATAATGTGAATATTTTTAAAAGGGGATATTTGCATTTTAATTTTTGAATCAGGGTGTAAAGGAAATGGAAAACGAAAAACGCAGAAAGATAGGCATGGCGGCGTGTATACTTGTTATGTGCCTTGGTGTTATCGCACTTGCTGTATATCTTTTGTTCGGCGAAAATATTAATACGCTGTTTAACGAAGAAGAAAGCACAACCGAGCAAACTGAGGTTGTATATGAGCAGCCGATTTCGGTCAGCGGCCCGTCGCAGGGTTTAAGCGCAGTATGGCTTGAATATGGTACAGATTTTACAAAGGCTGAAGAAATTGTGCCTGCCTTACAGAAAATTTATACATGGGGCTTCAGGTCCGTTGTTTTCAGTGGCTTTGAGTTTGATATGCTTCCCGCTGCAGTAACGGCGGCTAAAAACACAGGCTTATATACTGTTGCTAAAATTTCCGCGGCAGATATTCTTGCAGGCGGTCTTGCCGATGAACAGAGTGTAAAGCAGCTTGTTGATTCCGGAATTGAGTCAGTTCTTATTGATTTTGACAGTTCACTTTCCGAGCGCGAAAATCAGGTTGCGGCAAAGGCTGTGCGTAAGGCTTCCGATAAGGTTTATCTTGGTATCTATTCTGTTGCGGCCGATGAATACAGCTCTGTATGTAATGCAGGAATATTTGATTATAAATATGTCGATATAATTAAATCAAGCTCTGAAATTAAGGGCGATTTAACAGCTTATTTGAATAATTATATTGACGGTACAACTGCACAGACCGTTTTCGGCATGCATGTTGAGCTTGTAGGTAATGCAAAAGGTTATGAAAAGCCTGATGAAATTCTCGTTCAGCTTCAGGCCGTATCGCAGCTTGCTTCCGATGGCTTCGGCTTTTACCGGTATGCAGTTCTTGAAAAGAACGAAAATTCCGTTACCGATGCAATAACTGAATATATGTCCACCGGTATTATGAAGGATTTCTTTAAAGAGCTTATTTTCTCAAAGCCTTCAAAAACAGTTTTTGAAACAAGTGAATCAAAGGTTTCGTTTGTCGGTACGGGCGATATTACGCAGAAGCTTACCTTTAACGGTGAGCCTGTTGAAATGATTGATGACGGCTATTTTGCCTTTGACGCAGGACTTAATCCCGGTAAGAATACCTTTACTTTTGAGCATAAGGGTAAAATAATAAAGTATGAGGTTACATATAAACCTGTTCTTATAAAATCAGTTCAGCCTAAAGGTACTATGAATGCCCCCGGAGGAGCAAGCCTTGATATAAGCGCATTTGCGCTCAAAACAGCAACCGTCACCGCTGTAATTAACGGGACAAGCGTACCTATGGTTCGCTCCGATTCATACGGCGAAGAACAGGTAGTTGACGCGGCATCGGATTATTCGTATTTTATAGGTTCCTATCTGCTGCCCGAATCCAAAAGCACGGTTCAGAACCTCGGCAAAATTCAGGTTACTGCAAGCTATGCAGGTCAGACACAGACTGTCAGCGGTGCAAGTGTTTCGGTAAATGCGGAAGAAATTGAACAGCCGACCGTTATTCAGACGCAGACAACGGTTACCGTAACCGAAACAACACAGCAGATAAATGAAATAACATCACAGGATACTTCGGAAGGGGATAGCTCCTCCGAAAGCGGAGAAAGCTCGGTCACTTCTTCTACCGATGCACCTGCAACTACCACAACGCAGGAAGCTACTCAGCCGGGCAAGGTAGAACTTTTTGAACAGCTTACTCCCGATAAATATAACGGTGTCAGCGGCAAATCCAAAATGGTAATAGTCAATTGCGACTATGCTGAAACACTGCCTGCCACCACTACAAGTGATATTTCTTATCCCTACTATACTCCGCTTCCGAGAGGAACAGTTGATTATATCAAGAGTACAGTTTCCTACAGCGGTATTAATTACTATGTACTTCGCTCAGGCAGAAGAGTATACCAGAAGCAGGTGAAGTATATCGACAGCGGATATAATATGCCTGCAAATGAAATCAGAACTGTAGGTGTCAGAAAGACCACGGATTCAACCGATATTACCCTTACTTTGAAATGGCGTGTTCCGTTTAATGTGCGTGAAAACCCGCAGAGCTACTATACACAGACCCAGGGCAGACCGTACAGCGTAAAGAGTCTTACCGCTGAATATGTCGATATAGTTTTTTATTATACCAATACGGTTGATACCGCAACGCAGTTCAGCAGTAATGTTATCAGCCGTGCAACATGGATTGACGGCAGCGATGGCACAAAAACACTTCGTCTGTTCCTTAAAAACAAAGGCTGTTTTTACGGTATTAAGTATTTTTACAACAGCGACGGAACTCTGACTTTATCAATCAAAGAACGCAACTCAACGGCAATCAGCGGCAAGGTAGTAATGCTTGATGCAGGTCACGGCGGTTCGGACCCCGGTGCTATAGGTGCTGTTGTTGTGGGTTCATCAAATGTACATGAGGCTACAATTAACCTTTCAATTGCCAATAAAATGAAGGCTAAGCTTGAAGCACTCGGCGCTACGGTTATTATGACAAGAACTTCATCGGGTCAGACAATCAGCCTTGATGAACGCGTTGTAAAATGCCGTAATGCCAATCCCGATATTTTTGTGGCTGTGCATTGCGATTCATCCGAAAGCTCATCACCTTCGGGTACTACGGCATATTACTACAAAAGCTATGCCTATCCGCTTGCAAAATATATCGGTGCAGGTATAGTAAATGCTTATAAGAAAACAGTTTATGCATCAAACAGCACAATGGCTGCGAGGGTTGACAAAGGTACAAATGTTATGGCTTTCCGTGTAACCCGCGTCGAAGAATGTCCTGCGGTGCTTATAGAATTCGGCTTTGTAAGCAATGTTGTGGAGTGTAAAGCACTTACTGTTGATTCTAACCAGGATGCGTTGGCACAGGGTGCTGTTAACGGTATAGTTGATTATTTCAAAAACAGCTGAGCCAGCTTGCTTTTACTGCTGCCAGGTGTAAATAGCCGCTTTTTCAGAAAGAATGAAAGCAAGGTTGCGGGGAAGCTTAGCAAAAACCATATCATTGAAAAAAGCGGGCAAATTTGTCCGAGTATGTGTCCGGGTCTTGCTGAATAATCCCATACCGCAAGCCCGAATCTCCGGTTTACAATACAGCCTACAATGAATTCAAGCGCGGTAATAATGGCACTGCCTGTAAGACAACGCAGAAACATACTTCTTGATTTTATTTTAAAGCTTGAAATATAAATCAGTAAATATGCAAGTCCGCCGGTCAATGCCATGGTCCAGTGCGTGAATCCTCGGAAGGCAACTTCAATTGCGCTGTATATTACTCCGCCAAGGCAGTAAATAAATGAATACTCTTTAAACTTTTTCAAAAAAATCACCCGTTGTATTTTGTACATATTTAAGCAAATCTATTCATACGGGTAGTTCTTTAAGGATGATTAATTATGAAAAAGAAACTGCGTTACAGTAACTCTTTGAATATTTCCGTTGGTCTTACAACGGCAATTTGCCTGATTAACCTGAGCTTCGTAATAATTTTTCTTGCTATCGACAGTAAATATGAGCTTGCTTTTTCAAACAGTGTTTATATTATCCTTACAATTAACACCGCAATAATAATTTTTGTTCTCATAATGTTCTTTATTTATTGCCGCCGTCTTCGTACAAAGGTTATTCAGCCCGTTGAATTGCTCAAGGAAGAGCTTGATAAGCTCACCAGCGGCGATATTGCTACACCGATTGAGAATAATGATGTCGAGGGTATGGAGGATATTTATAAAGCTCTTGAATCTATAAGGCGTGACCTTGATACTTTCAATACACTTCAGCAGGAAAAGCGTGAGGAAAGAAAAACTTATGTAAGCGGTCTGATGCATGATATAGCAACACCCGTTACAAGAATAAACGGTTGTGCATCTATGATATGCGACGGTATGGTAACCACACAGGAGGATATTTGCAAGTTTGCCGAAATGATAATGCAGAATACTGAAGATATAAATATCATGCTCAAAAATCTTGCGGAAATTGAAAAATATGACCGAACAGATATTCACAGCAACCTTATTCCAATTGATCTTAGCTATGTTATAGGATATTATCTTAATGGTCTGCAGCTTGAACTTGCTGCAAGGGGAGTAACGATAAACTTTGTAAATAAATGCAAAAACGCTCCTGTTTGTATGCTTGATGTAAAAAGCTGTAAACGCGTGCTGATGAATCTGATTAATAATTCAATCAAATATAAAAAATTTGATGTTCCCTGTGAAATTCTTATGACAATTGAAGATGGCGAGCCCGGTCATCTTCTTTTTTCGCTTGCTGATAACGGAACGGGTATTGAATCAGGAACAGAAGAAAAGATTTTTGAACTGTTCTACAGGGGGGATAAGGCAAGGCATAACCCCGATATCGGCAACGGTATAGGTTTATATGTATCTTATCAGATTATGAAAGCAAATAATTCTGAAATGTGGGCAGAGAATAACGGAAACGGTCTTACAGTTTATGTTTCTATTCCGTTGGTTGATGAAATTCCCGTAGATTGGTTTGAGGTGGAAAAATGAACGACAGAATATTGATTGTAGAAGATGATAAAGTTATTGCCGAGCTTGAGAAAGAGTATCTCACCGCAAACGGCTATGATGTGGATGTTTGTTACGACGGTGACAGCGGTATAGCAAAAGCATTTGAAAATGATTATTCACTGATTATTCTTGATGTCATGCTGCCGGGAAAAAACGGCTTTGATATCTGCCGCGAATTAAGACAAGTAAAGGAAATTCCTATTTTGTTTGTTACGGCAAAGCAGGAGGATGACGATATTGTTTCCGGCTTTGATATGGGCGGAAACGATTATATTACAAAGCCTTTTAAATTCAAAGAATTTGTGGCTCGTGTAAATTCGCATGTAAGCAGATATAAAAAACTTACCAAGGCTGATTCAGCCGAAGAAATAATGGTAGGCAGCATTAAACTCTGTAATACTTCTCGCCGTGCATTTGTCGGTGATACGGAAATACAGATGACGAATAAGGAATTTGATTTGCTCTGGTTTTTAGCTACAAATCCGAACAAGGTTTTTACAAAGGAAGAACTGCTGAAAAAAATCTGGGGCTATGCTTCGGTAGGTGATACATCAACGGTTACCGTTCATGTAAACCGTATCAGAGAAAAGCTGGACACTCATGCCAAGGATAAACAGTATATCGAAACTATATGGGGTGTCGGTTACAGGTTCAAAGCTTGATTTTTAATTTCAAAATTATATGGATAGGCTTGTATTTACATGAAAAATAAATTCAGAATATTAAACAGAATATTATGTCTGCTGATTATTTGTACACTGCTTCTGAGCGGTTTCGGCTGTGCAGGTAAAGGCAGCAGCAAGGCTTCGGTCGATGCTGATGCTGAGCCTGTGCAGATATCGTCTGATAAGCTCAATGTACATTACGCTTCACCGCAGCTTTTCAATGAAATTGCAGCTTCCGGTTTGATAACTTTGTTGTTTGATGAAAACAGCAGTGCTATCGGTGTGCGTATTAACGATGGAAGCGATAACGGAAAAATCTGGTCAGCACTTCCTGTTTTGGAAGAAAACGGAATTTCTGATGAAGCTAAAATTGTAACACTCGAAATTGTTCATAACGATACACGCTATTTTCTCAATTCTCAGGATAACAGCGTTGCAGTTAACTGCGCATTCTGGGAAAGCATTAAAAACGGTTTCAGGGTGGTATATTTTATAACTGATTCGCCTGAAAAAATATCGGGCATCGGTGCCGGTGCAGCAGATGAAGCATATGCATCTGCAATAGGTGACGGTATCCTTTTCAAAACAGAAGTAATTTATGAATTAAAGGACGGTTGCCTGTATGCCAACCTTAATTGGACAAATCTGGGCGATAATAATGATATACTCGTAAATATTTCATTCCTTGACTATTTCGGGGCAAATACTGCTTCTGCACAGGGCGATTTTATTCTTGTTCCCGACGGCTGCGGTGCGCTTATAGATGTTGCGTCAGCTGCCGCGTTTGAACCGCTTAATCTGCCTGTTTACGGCGGCGATTTGACCGATTCTGCACAGAGCGGTGCTGTTGTGCCGGCTTATGGTATGAAATCGGGTGATGCCGCTTTTGCCGCGGTTATTGAAAAGGGTGATGCCATTGCAACTGTAAATGCCGCAAAGTTCAATAACAGCAGCAATTTTAACCGTGTAGGTGCATCTTTTGCTGTTACACCTTCACAGCTTGATGACGAAAAAATTATTTATTCCAAAATATCATACAGTGGGGAGCTTTCTTTATCTTTCAGATTCCTGAACGGTTCTGACGCTACCTATGCCGGGCTTGCTGCCGCTTGCCGTGAACAGCTTGTAAGAAATTACACCCTTTCAACCGGCAGCGTTGAAAACAGCGAATATATGCCCATATTTGTCAATGTTATCGGCAGGGCAAAGCGTGAAGGATTTTTCGCTTTACCCAAAACACTTACTACCTTTGATGAAGCACATGACTTGCTGACAAGAATAAAATCAAAGGGTATTAATAATGTTTATCTTCGCTATTCGGGTGCAATGTCAGGCGGACTTGAGGCACGAAATGCCGCAAATGCTGATGTTCTAAAAATACTTGGCGGTAAATCTGCTTTGCGTGAATTAAATGACTATGCCGCAACGCTTAACTTTAATCTGTTCATGGATGTAGCGCTTTTGTCTGATTCTTCAAGCAGTAAAGCTACAGTAGGCAACCTTGTTTCTTCAAAGGCTTCTTTTGAATATGATAATATATTCAAATCAACAGGTTTTGTTTCTGAGCCTTCCAAACGGTATGTAATGGGTGTCGGCTCACTTGAAAAAACCGTACTTTCCGTACTTGAGAATTTCGATAACCTTGATTCAACCGGATTTTGTGTAACAGACGCGGGCAGCTACCTTTATACAGATTATATTACCAAAGCAGACAGACAGAGTGTGCGGGATACAGTGAGTCTGACGCTGCAGCCTCTTGCAACACAAAGTCTTTTAATGGTAGAAAAGGGCAATTTCTATTCTCTTAAAAATGCCGATGTTATTTCTGGCATTCCCGTTTCAACCTCGCGTAATGCCGATGAAGGCTACACTGCAGTTCCGTTTGTTCAGATTATTCTGCACGGAATTGTTGAATACAGCGGTATGCCTGTTAACGCTTCGGATGATAATGTTCTTGCGTTTCTTCGATGTGTTGAATACGGTATGCTGCCGAGCTTTGTGCTGACTAATGACAGCTTTGTTGACAGCAAGGAATATTCAGCAATTTTTAACATTGATAATTGGCTCAATACCATGTATTCAAACTATATGCGCTTTACACAGGCTATGGGTGATTTGCGTTCTTCGCGTATTACAAACCACTATATGGTAAGCGAGGGCGTTTACTGTACGGAATTTGAATCTACAACAAGAATATATGTGAATTACACAAATGAAGCCGTTACGGTCAGTGGAATTACCGTTGAACCCTTGGATTATTTCAGAGTTAACTGAATTTTTGGTATTTTTGTAAACTTTTTTAAGTTTCTCTTTACTTTGTTCTTATAATCAAGTAAAATAATAAAGATAAATTGATACTTAACGAAAGGACGCGTTTAAAATGAACTCTACATACAAACGAATCCTGCTTAAAGTCAGCGGTGAAGTTCTTGCCGGTGCAAAGGGTCACGGTATCGACAGCGAAATCACACTTGCTGTTTGCCGTGTTATAAAAGAATGCTGCGATATGGGCGTTCAGGTCGGTGTTGTAGTCGGTGGCGGCAATTTCTGGCGCGGTCGCTCAAGCGAAAATATGGACAGAACAAGAGCTGACCATATCGGTATGCTTGCAACAGTCATGAATTCGCTTGCATTGGGCGATTATCTCTCCCAGGTTGGTGTTGATGCAAGGGTACAGACTTCCGTTGCTTTGCCCCAGCTTTGCGAAACCTTTAACAAAGAGCAGGCTGTGCGTCACCTTGAAAAGGGCAGGGTAGTTGTTTTCGGCGGCGGTACAGGCTGTCCGTTCTTCTCAACCGATACTACAGCTGCACTGCGCGCGGCAGAAATCGGTGCAGAAGTTTATTTCAAGGCAACCAATGTTGACGGTGTTTACGACAAGGACCCCAATAAATATTCCGATGCAGTCAAGTATGATACATTAACCCATACCGAAGTGCTTACCAAAGGATTAAAGGTTATGGACAGCACAGCGGCATCTCTTTGCCGTGATAACGGTATTGATATTTTCGTATTTGACCTTACTGACCCGCAAAATGTTATCCGCGCTATTAAAGGCGAAAAAATAGGCACACTTGTAACAGAATAATTATTAAAGGAGAAATTAACCCATGAAAACCGTATATAACTTTGCAGAAGAAAAAATGACCAAAACAATCAGCGCCCTCAACAGCGAATATAATTCAATCAGAGCAGGCAGAGCTTCTGCAGCTGTTCTTGATAGAATAAGAGTAGATTATTACGGCACTCCCACACCCATCAACCAGCTTGCAGCTGTTTCCGTTGCAGAAGCAAGAATTCTCACAATTCAGCCGTGGGATAAGAGTGTGCTCAGTGCTATCGAAAAAGCTATCCAGACTTCTGATATCGGTATCAATCCCCAGAATGACGGTGTAGTTATCCGCCTTACATTCCCGCCCCTCACAGAGGACAGACGTAAGGAAATTGTTAAAACTGTTCGCTCAACTGCAGAGGATTCAAAGGTTGCTATCCGTTCAATCCGCCGCGACTGCATTGATAAGCTCAAGAAGATGCAGAAGGATTCCGAAATTACGGAAGATGACCTCAAGCAGGGCGAAAAGAAAATTCAGGATACAACAGATAAGTATATCAAGGATATTGATTCCATTGCAGCTGCAAAGGAAAAAGAAGTAATGGAGATCTAACGATGGGTATAGAATTACCTCGTCATATAGGCTTTATAATGGATGGTAACGGTCGTTGGGCTACTTCCCGCGGTCTTCCCCGTACAGAGGGTCATATAGCCGGCGCAAATGCGTTTCGCAGAATCTGCGAATACGGCTGTGACCTTGGTATAAAAAGCATGACCTTTTATGCTTTTTCAACAGAAAACTGGAAACGTCCTGTTGAGGAGGTTTCCGCAATAATGAATATTTTCCGCGATTATCTTAAAGAAGCGCAGGACCGCAAGGCAGAAAATGCTCAGAAGGGTATGCATATGCATTATATGGGTGAGCGTGACGGTATGCCGGAAGATATACTTGATTTGTTTGATACTGCGGAAAACGAATCAATAAATGCTACCCGTACCACAGTTAACATTGCCGTAAACTACGGCGGAAGGGCAGAAATACTTCACAGCGTAAAGCGTCTTGCACGCAGCGTTGCAGATGGTGAACTTGACCCTGAAAAAATAACCGAAGATATGATTACTGCTGGTCTTTATACTTCGGGTCAGCCTGAACCTGATATTATTGTACGACCCAGCGGTGAACAAAGGTTATCGAACTTTATGATATGGCAGGCTGCATACTCCGAATTCTGGTATACTGATAAATTATGGCCCGATTTTACAACCGAGGATTTCGATAAAGTTATTGAAGATTATTCAAAAAGGCACAGACGCTTCGGCGGCGTGTAACAGGTGATTAGAATGAAAAGCAGAATTATTTACGGATTATTACTTGGCTTTCTCGGTATTGCCATTGTAATTTTCCCTTTTACTCCTTTACCTGATGTAGCTGTTCTTGCTGCAGTACTTGTAGCAGTTTATGAGTTGATGAAGGTATTCGGTGTAAAAAACAAGTTTGTTTATGCAATGAGTATGGCTTTTTCGACGTTGGTTATTGCGTACAGCGGCTATGCTTCGCGGCTTGATTTTGAAATACCCGTAGTTCCTGTAGTTACCGCATATATAATGATTATGCTTGCCATAATTGTTGTTGATTTCGGTAAAACTACCTTTAATCATGTTGCGCTGTCTATGGCGGCTTCATTCTTCATTCCCGGTGCAGTCGGCTGTTACTTGAGAATAAGAAACCTGTTTTATGATTTTGACGGTATAGTAACGCTTGGTCATATAAGGTTTATTATCTGGTTCTGCCTTGCGGGTGCAGTTTTTGCTGATACATTTGCACTTTTTGTCGGCGTTAAGTTCGGTAAAAAGAAGCTTTGCCCCAGGGTCAGCCCTAAAAAGACTGTTGAAGGTGCAATTGGCGGTGTAATCGGTTCAGCGGTTATTAACATTATTGCGATTTTTGTATGCAATGCTCTTTGTTATAAGCCCTTCCCGATACCTGTTCCTGTTATGATTGTTCTTTCTTTTGTCCTTCCCGTAATCAGTATGCTTGGTGACCTTATTGCTTCTACAATTAAACGCAATTACGGAATTAAGGACTTCGGTAACCTTATCCCGGGTCACGGCGGAATAATGGACAGAATAGACAGCATAAGCTTTGTTGCTCCGTTTATGTACGGCATGCTTGTTATTCTTCTTAAAATTTTTGCATAAAGTTTTACGGCGAAGTTGGCTGAATAAAGTCAGCTTCGCTTTTTGAGTAATGAAAGGAAAGAGCTGTATGTCAGAAAAAGTCATTTCCGTTCTCGGTTCAACCGGTTCAATCGGTGAACAGGCGCTTGATGTTGCGCATCTTCACGGCTACAGAATAAATGCGCTTACCGCGGCAAAGAATGTTGATATAATTGAAAAACAGGTTCGTGAATTTAAGCCTGCATTTGCCGCAATGGCTGATGAAAAAGCTGCAGCTGACCTTAAAATACGCCTTGCCGATACATCAACAAAGGTTCTCGGCGGTGTCGGCGGTGTTTGCGAATGTGCCGCAGCGAACAATGAAGCAATAGTTCTTAACAGTATTGTCGGCATGGCAGGGCTTGAGCCTACGCTTACAGCAATTGAAAAAGGCTGTAAAATTGCCCTTGCAAATAAGGAAACACTTGTTGCAGGCGGTCAGCTTGTTATGAATAAAGCCAAGGAAAAATGTATAGATATTTTACCGGTAGACAGTGAACATTCTGCAATTTTTCAGGCTTTGCAGGGCATGAACAGCAAAAAGGAGCTTAAAAGAATTATTCTTACGGCTTCGGGCGGTCCGTTTTTTGGGAAAACTAAAGATGAACTTAAAAATGTTACCGTTGCACAGGCTTTAAAACACCCGAATTGGAGCATGGGTGCAAAAATAACCATCGATTCTGCTTCAATGATGAATAAGGGGCTTGAACTTATCGAAGCAGTATGGTTGTTCGATGTTGAACCGAAAGATGTCGATATAGTAGTACACCGTCAGAGCATAGTTCATTCGTTGATTGAATATGTTGATAATTCGGTTATTGCTCAGCTTGGTGTGCCCGATATGCGTATACCCATTCAGTATGCTTTAACTTATCCTGAGCGTTTTGTTTCGCCTGTAAAACAGTTAAAGCTTGAAGAATGGAAAACGCTCACTTTTGATAAGCCTGATTATGAAACCTTTGAATGTATAAATATCTGCAGGTCGGCAATCGAAAAGGGCGGACTTTGTACTGCGGCTGTTAATTCAGCAAACGAAAAGGCAAACGAGCTTTTCCGTGAAGGCAGAATAGGTTTCCTTGATATTGCACGACTTGTCGGCGAAGCACTTGAAAATTCGCCGAAGGTAAATGAATATACCCTTGCTGATGTTCTTGAAACAGATAAATGGGCAAGGTCTTTTGTAGAAAGCAGAGTATAATTTTGTTTTAATAAGGGAGGAGCAACAGTTTGCTTTTGACAGTTTCTGCAATCTGGTCCAAGGCATGGCCGATAATTCTTGCTATACTTTTTTTCGGCGTTATAATTATTTCACATGAGCTTGGACACTTCAGTGTTGCACGCATTTTTAAAGTAAAAATAAATGAATTTGCAATAGGCATGGGTCCTGCATTTTTCAAAAAGAAGGGTAAAGAAACCCAGTATGCACTGCGTCTTTTTCCCATAGGTGGTTTTGTCAGCATGGAAGGTGAAGATGAAGACAGCGGAGATGAACGGGCTTTTTGCAACAAACCCGTGTGGCAGCGCTTTTTAATTGTGCTTGCAGGCGCAACTGTGAATATAATTCTCGGTATGGTCTTGTTGGGAATTCTTATCTGCCAGCAGGATTTGGTTGGCACAACACAGATTCACTCGTTTAAAGAGGGGTCACAGCTTGAAGCCGACGGCTTGCAAAGCAAGGATATAATTAAAAAAATCAACGGCAGACGCGTTTTTTCAGATTCAGACCTGACTTATCTTATGATGACGGACGAAGACGGTAAAATGGATTTTGTTGTTGAGCGCGACGGCGAAAAAATAGAAATACCCAATGTCCGCTTTACAACCGTAGAAGAAAACGGCGAAACAAAACTTGTTTATGATATGGTTATCTGCGGTGTGGATAAAAATGTTCTGACCGTTACTTCTGCCGCCGCTAAACAGACTGTTTCTGTTGCGCGTATGGTATGGATGAGCCTTGGTGATTTGATAACCGGTAAATACGGATTGAAGGATTTATCCGGTCCGATAGGTACAGTAGGCTTTATTGCCGATACAGCACAGCAGTCAGCCGAAACTACCAACTATTCAGCACTGATAAACATTATGGCTTTTATTTCAATAAATATCGGTGTGTTCAATCTTCTGCCCGTTCCGGCACTTGATGGCGGCAGACTGTTCTTCATGTTTATTGAAATGGTATTCCGTAAGCCTGTTCCCGCTAAATACGAAAACTGGGTCCATGCTGTCGGTATGGTGCTTCTTTTGATGTTTATGGCGGTTGTTTCATTCAGTGATATATTTAAGTTTATAAAGGGGTAATATCCCATGTTTGAAAGAAGATTTGCTAAAAAAGTAAATATCGGCGGTGTAACAATAGGCGGCAATGAGGCTATTGCCGTTCAGTCAATGCTCAACCGCCGTTCAGATGATTTTGAAGGCAGCATTGCACAGGCTAAACAGCTTGAAGCAGCAGGCTGTGATATAGTCCGTGCAGCAGTGCCGGATATGCCTGCGGTTAAACTGGTTTATGAGCTGAAAAAGCATATTTCCATTCCTGTTGTAGCGGATATTCATTTTGATTATAAGCTTGCACTCGAATGTGTTGAAGCCGGTGTTGACAAAATACGGATTAATCCCGGTAATATCGGTTCAGAGGATAGGGTAAAAGCCGTTGCAAATAAATGTAAAGCTGCAGGTGTGCCAATCAGAATTGGTGTAAATTCGGGTTCAGTTGAAAAAGAAATACTTAAAAAATACGGTTCACCTACACCTATGGCTATGGCAGAAAGTGCGCTTTATCACGCATCGCTGCTTGAAAAGTTCGATTTTGACAATATTGTTATTTCTATTAAGTCATCAAATGTTCAGAATACCGTGCAAGCATACGAAACTGTTGCCGGCCTTTGCGATTATCCGCTTCATATTGGAGTAACAGAAGCGGGAACAAAGCATATGGGCATTATTAAATCTGCAGCAGGCATAGGTTCTCTGCTTGCCCACGGAATAGGCGATACGATACGCGTTTCGCTGACTGATGAACCTGTTGAAGAAATCAAGGCCGGTATAGATATATTAAAAGCACTAAATCTGCGCCAAAACTGTGTTGAAATTGTTTCGTGTCCCACTTGTGGCAGAACAAGAATAAATATGATTGAAATTGCAGATAAAGTTACTAACGCACTCTCCGACTGCCAAAAGCCGCTCAAGGTTGCGGTTATGGGCTGTGCTGTTAACGGACCGGGTGAAGCAAGGGAAGCAGATATCGGCATAGCGGGCGGTGACGGCTGCGGTCTTATTTTCAAAAAAGGCGAAATTATACGCAAGGTTCCCGAAGATAGAATAGTTGAAGAATTATTACTTGAAATTGAAAAAATGTGATTGAAAGGAATGTGCTTTTTTAGTACATAAAGCGAATATATGACAGGTCAACAGTTTGCGGCTTTGCTCGCACCCGTAGTCGGGCTGGAGCTATGTAAGCCGTTTTCAGAATATAAAAATATTGAAGTGAATGTAAATACCGTTGAGCGCGTTATGACAGTTGATGTGTTCGACGCACCTTTTGATATCCCGAACAAAGCAGAGCTTGCCTCTGCACTATGCCGTGAGCTACAGCTTGAAAATGCTTTTATTAATATTAAGCTTGTTGTTATCCCTGAAACAAAGCCTGTAACAAATACTGCTGAAATTGATTTTGAAAAGGTCAGCAGCCTTTTAAAACAGCGTGTCGCACCCGCTGCAGGTTTTATGAGCGATGCAACCGGTGAACTTAATGATAATGTTTATACAGTTACGCTGTCTTCGGCAGGTGCAGCTGTGCTTAAAAACATGAAGGCGGAGAAGGAGCTTACCGCAATTATAAAAGAGCTTTACGGCTTAGATATAGCTGTTCAGCTTACAGGCAGAGTAGAAAGCAACGCCATAACCGTTGAGGAAATGCAGCGTATTGAGGATTCAAAGGTTACCGTTGAGAAGAAAATTGAAAAAGTAATTAAGAAAACATTTGAAGATTTGCCGATTTGTACCGAATATGCAAAGGTTATTTACGGCGAAAAGATACAGACGGAAAAGCATCCGGTTGCTGTTGAAGATATTACTCCTGAAAGCGGTACCGTGCTTGTATGGGGCGATGTTTTTTCGCTTGATGTGCGTTCTACCAAGGACGGCAGAAGCAGAATAATCACCTTTAACTTTTCTGACAATACAGGCTCATATTCTGCTAAAATTTTCGGCGATAATATGAGTACACAGTATATTGTCGATAAACTCAGCGACGGTATGACTGTACTTATCCGCGGTACTGTAATGTACGATAAATATGCGCGCGAAAATACCGTTGATGTAAGGTCAATGGCTATTATAGACAAACTCAGCAAAATGGATGATGCGCCTGAAAAACGCGTTGAACTCCATCTCCATACCCGTATGTCCGCAATGGACGGTATGACTGATGTAAAGGATTTGGTTAAACGCGCTATAAAATGGGGACACAAGGCTGTGGCAATTACTGACCACGGTGTTGTACAGGCATATCCCGATGCTGTCAAGGCCGCAAAGGGCAGCGATATCAAGCTGCTTTTCGGCATGGAGGGCTACCTTGTAAACGATGTTGACGGTGAGGAAAAAGACTATAAAAAGCTTCCGTCTTACCATATTGTACTTATTGCAAAAAATAACACAGGTCTTAAAAATCTGTACAAGCTTATTTCAAAATCAAACCTCGATTATTACTATAAGCGTCCGCGAATTCCGAAAAGTGAGCTTATAACATACCGTGAAGGTATAATTATAGGCAGTGCTTGTGAAGCGGGTGAGTTGTTCCGCGCAATGCTTCACGGCGCGAAGGATGAGGAACTGCTCAGAATTGGTTCATTCTACGATTATCTTGAAATACAGCCTACGGGAAATAACCGTTTCCTGCTTGAATCTGAAGAATTTCCGCACATTCAGAGCTATTCTGACCTTGAAAACTTGAACCGCAAGGTTATTCATATTGCGGACAAGCTTGGTAAACCCGTTGTTGCAACCTGTGACGTTCACTTTATTGACCCTGAGGATAGTATATACCGTACCATATTGATGGCGGGTCAGGGCTTTAAGGATGCGGATAATCAGGCTCCGCTTTATTTCCGCACAACAGAAGAAATGCTCGCTGAATTTGCCTATCTCGGTGAAGAAACGGCAAAGGAAGTTGTTATAACCAACCCCAATAAAATTGCAGATGCTGTGGATAAGCTTATTCCCATACCCAACGGCAACTATCCGCCCGATATTCCGGGTTCGGAAGAAGAGCTTACCCGCATCTGTTGGGAAAGAGCTAAGAGTATGTTTGGCGATCCTGTTCCGGAATATGTTGCAAAGCGTCTTGAAAAGGAGCTTACCTCAATTATCAAAAACGGTTTCGCAGTTCTTTATATGATTGCGCAGAAGCTGGTTAAAAACTCCGAAGATAACGGTTATTATGTAGGTTCGCGTGGTTCTGTCGGTTCGTCTTTTGTCGCATCAATGGCTGGTATATCCGAGGTTATGCCGCTTGCACCGTTCTATCTGTGTAAAAAATGTAAGCACAGCGAATTTTTCTTGAACGGCGAAGTCGGTTCGGGCTTTGACCTTGAGCCGAAAGACTGTCCGCATTGCGGTATACCCATGATACGCGACGGACACGATATTCCCTTTGAAACCTTCCTTGGCTTTAAGGGAGATAAATCACCCGATATTGACCTTAACTTCTCGGGCGAATATCAGTTCTATGCCCACCGCTATACCGAAGAGCTTTTCGGTAAAACCCATGTCTTTAAAGCGGGTACGGTTTCGACCGTTGCCGATAAAACAGCTTTCGGTTTCGTTAAAAAGTATTTTGAAGCCAAAGGCATGTCGGTTCACAACGCCGAAATTGACCGTCTTTGCAAAGGCTGTACCGGTATCAAGCGCACAACAGGCCAGCATCCCGGCGGTATGGTTATTGTTCCCAATAAGTATGAAGCCGAGGATTTCACAGCTGTTCAGCACCCGGCAGATGATGTTGATGCGGCTTCAATTACAACGCACTTTGACTTCCATGCCTTGCACGATACAATTCTTAAACTTGATAACCTCGGCCATGATGTTCCCACACTTTATAAATATCTTGAAGATTTTACGGGTATTTCCGTTCTTGATGCGGATGTCTGCGACAAGAACCTTTATAAAATGATTGTCAGTCCCGAGCCGCTTGGAATCACAGCAGAGGATATCGACTGCGATACGGGTACACTTTCAATACCCGAAATGGGTACAAGCTTTGTTCGGCAGATGCTGCTCGAGGCACAGCCAAAGGGTTTTGCAGACTTGCTGCAGATTTCCGGTCTGTCGCACGGTACAGATGTTTGGCTCGGTAATGCACAGGAGCTGATTCATAACGGAACTTGTACAATTTCCGAGGTTATCGGTACGCGTGATAATATCATGGTTTACCTTATGCATAAGGGGCTTGAACCCGATATGGCATTTAAAATTATGGAAATTGTCCGAAAGGGTAATGCTACAAAGCTTCTTACTCCTGAGCATATGGCTGCTATGAGAAGCCATAATGTACCCGAGTGGTATATTGATTCTTGTATGAAAATCAAGTATATGTTCCCCAAAGCTCACGCTGCAGCTTATGTTATTGCTGCACTTCGTCTGGGCTGGTATAAAATTTATCATAAGGTTGCTTATTATGCGGCTTACCTTACTGTACGCGGTGATGACCTTGATGCTTCGCTTATCATGTGCAGTATTGACCAGGTGCGCCGCAAAATGCGAGAGATTACAGATAAGGGCAAAGAAGCTACACCCAAAGAGCTTTCACAGTATACGGCTTTGCAGGTGCTTCTTGAAATGAAGGCAAGAGGTATAGAATTCCTGCCTGTAGACATTTACAAGTCCGATGCAAGTGTTTTCAAAATAGAAGACGGTAAAATCAGACTTGCTTTTTCATCGCTTAACGGTACGGGTGAAAACGCTGCCAAAGCGCTTGCAGCTGCCCGTGATGACGGTGAGGGCGAATTTATGTGCGTTGATGAATTTCAGCGCCGTGCAGGTGTTTCAAGCAGCGTTATTACCGCCCTTCGCGAAGCTGGTGCGCTTGACGGTCTGCCGGATACAATGCAGATAAGTCTGTTTGATATGTAATTTTTAAAGAAAGGGGAGTGTTTATGAGCGGTAAAAAGCCGAAGCAATGGTTCAAACTTGATAATGCGGCAACTATTTTTCCCGGACAGAACACTTCCCGTTGGTCCAATATTTTCCGCTTTTCTGTTATGCTTGACAGAAAGATTGAACCTGAAATGCTCGAAAAAGCACTTAAAGATACTCTTGTACGGTTTCCGTGCTACGATGTCAGAATGAAAACCGGTCTGTTCTGGCACTATTTTGAAAAAAATCCGAAAGGTGCGCCGCCGGTTCAGCCTGATATTGTTAATCCTTGTCACCGCGTAAAATTTAATGAAAATAACGGATATCTGTTCAGAATTTATTATTACGAAAACCGTATTTCGGGTGATTTTTATCACGCATTGACCGATGGCATGGGTGCGGCAGTTTTTGTTTGTACGCTTGCTGCACAATATCTTCGCCTTTGCGGCTGTGATATTCCTGCGGGTGGCTTTGTGCTTGATATAAATACTCCTGCTTCAAAATCCGAGCTTGATGACCCTTACCGTAAAGTGCCCAAATCCAAGGGAAAGGTCAGCCGTGATTTAGATAGAGTTTATCATGCTACAGGTAAAAGAGCACCCAAGCACATGGTGAATATTACGCGTGGAATTGTTGATTTGGCTCAGGTACATACACTTGCCAAAAGCTACGGCGCAACAATTACTGAGTTTATAGGTGCGTTGCTTTTGTTTGTTCATTATGAAAAACAAAAGGAAGAAAAACGAAGGCAAAAAAAGGTTTGCGTTCAGATACCCGTAAGCCTTCGCAATTTTTTCGGAGTTAATACTCTTCGAAATTTTTCGCTTTATTATCTTATTCATATTGACCCGCTTATGGGTGAATACACTTTTGAAGAAGTGTTGAACCATGTAATTCTTTATTTGAGGGATATTAATAACGAGAAAACTTTGAGGGCAATGGTTACGGCGAATCTGAAGCTTGTGCGTTCGCCTTTGATGCGGCTTATTCCGTTGTTTATCAAGGATTTTGCCATTGGTCTGGGATTTTTGCTTACAGGTGAACAGGCTACATCAGTTCTTTTCAGCAATCTCGGTAAAATTTCACTCCCTGAAGAAATGCAGGCACATGTAAATCTTGTTGAACTTATGTCAGGTCCCGGTAAGCTTAATGCTGCGCGCTGCGGCGGCTGCGGTTATAAAGATAAATTTATTATTGATTTTGCAAATGTTTACATGGAAAGCGATATTGAACGACGCTTTTTTACTAAGCTTGTTCAGATGGGCGTTCATGTAAAAATTGAAAGTAACAGGAGGTAAGCATAAATGTCATACTGCGTAAACTGCGGTGTTGAGCTTGATGACAGCGCAAAAAAATGTGCCCTTTGTTCCACTCCTGTCGTAAATCCGAATGCTCTTACTAAACCGGAAGATGCGGTTGACCCGTTTCCGCAAAGAATTATTATACCGTCGGAGGTTAGGCGCAGATACGGTGCTTTCATTGCATCAATGGTTATACTTATTCCGAATATTGTTTGTCTGATTATAAATCTTATGTTTGATTTCGGCTATAACTGGGCAACGTATCTTAATGCTTCAAGTGCGCTGTTCTGGTTGCTGATAGTTTTTCCTTTTATGCTCAAAAAACCGAAAAGTTATATAGTTGTGCCTATTGATGCGGTCGGTACATTTTTGTATACAGCTGTATTTTACAGCGTTGAACATGGCGAACATTGGTTGTTTGAACTTGCTTTACCGCTGATTTTGGTTGTTGCGGCTTTTGCAATATCGGTTGCAGAATGGATTAAGCATAAACGGCTTGACTGGACAATACTTGTAATTTCAATACTTTTACAGATTGTTGTTCTGTCATTTGCTGTTGAACTGCTGTTCAGGTATTATTATGTGAAAAGTCTGTTTCCGTTTGTTTCCGTTATTGTTGCTGCGTGCTGTATTGCTCTTGCTGCATTTTTCTTATCCGTACTCAAAAACAAGCGTCTGCGTGCATGGCTTTCGCGTAAATTCTTTATATAATTCAATTCGAGGAGAGATTGCTAAATGAAAACATCCACAAAGGTTATTCTCGGCGCACTCGGTGCGGCAACGGCTGCAAATTGTGTCCACGCTGCTGTACATAAACCTGAAAAGGTTGAAAGCGTAAAACTTCCTGAAGAAAACTGTAATGCCCAAAGAGCTATTGAGCATATCAGCGGCGCTATTCAGATTCCTACCGTTTCATATCCCGACAGCGAAATGGTTGATTGGGAGCAGTTCTATAAATTCCACAACTTTCTTGACGAATCTTACCCGCTTATTGCAAAAAATCTTGAAAAAGAAGTTGTTTCAAAGGCAAGCCTTCTGTACCGTTGGAAGGGTACAGACCCTTCACTTGAACCTATAGCACTTCTTGCTCATCAGGATGTTGTGCCGATTTCCGAAGGTACGGAGCAGGATTGGGAGCATCCGCCCTTCAGCGGTCACATTGATGATGAGTTTATCTGGGGCAGAGGTGCAATGGATATGAAAAACCACCTCATCTGTGTTATGGAAGCTGTAGAAACTCTGCTTGAAGACGGTTATCAGCCTAAACGCGATGTATACCTTTGCTTTGGTCACGATGAAGAAATTGTTGCTTCTGCAAATTCAGGCGCAGCAGCTGTAGCAGAGCTTCTTAAATCCCGCGGTGTACACCTTGACAGTGTTATCGACGAAGGCGGTGCAATTCTTCCCGTAAACATAAAGGGTATAATGAACGGCTTTATTGCAGGTATCGGTATTGCTGAAAAGGGTTATGCTGATTTTGAAATTACCGTTGAAACAAAAGGCGGTCATTCCTCACAGCCGCCCAAGCATAGCGGTCTGGGTCAGCTTGCCGATGTAATCAAGGACCTTGAAAATCATCAGTTCAAGGCTGCAATGCTTCCGTTTGTCAAGAATCTGTTTGATAAGGTCGGCAGACGCGTCAGCTATCCTGCAAAGCTTGTTACCTGTAATCTTCCTATACTCAATCCTCTTATTAAAGAAGTTATGAAGCTCATACCTCCTGCGGCAAGCCTTATCAGAACAACCACAGGTGTCACTATGGCACAGGGCAGTCCTGCAGCGAATGTTCTTCCGCAGCGTTCAAGCATTGTTGTAAACTTCCGCGGTATGCCCGGCAGCTCAACAGCGGATATTGAAAATCATATCCGCAAGGTTGTTAAGAATAAAAATATTAAAATCAAGTGCCTTAAATCAAAAGAACCCTCTGCAATGTCACCGACTGACAGCAGAGCATTTAAGGCAATTGAAAAAATTACATCTTCGGATTATCCCGAAGCTATTGTTGCACCTTACCTTGTTATGGGTGGTACGGATGCTTACCATTATGAGCTTGTTTGCGAAAATATTTACCGTTATTCTCCGTTTATTGCCGATACAAAGCTTCTTCTCTGCACACACGGCACAAACGAGCGTCTGCCTAAAAATACGGTAGGTGAAGCTGTTATATTCTTCAAACGCTATATCAAAGAGCTTACAGGCGAATAAATTGAATTGATTTTGAGATGAACACTTTGCTGTTCATCTCATTTTTATATTTATTTATAAAAAATATGAAAAATTACTTGTAATTATTAAAGTAAATATATATAATAAATTTATATGTGTGTAAGTATGTAGAATTTTTGAAAGGAGTGTGTCAGCGGATGCTTGGAAAGTATGTACGAGTAAATGTTACAAATGCTATTAATTCCCAGAATGAGCAATACGGTTATACATATGAGCTTAACTACGGCAGGGTAGAAAATTACTCCAAAGGTCCTAATGAGCAGTTTGCTTATATTATGGGCATAGACCATCCCGTGCGTAATTTTGACGGCAGGGTAATTGCTATTATAAATCGCAGAAGCGGCGAAAAAGTCTGGGTTGTTGCACCTAAAAGCACACGCTTTATTGTAAACGATGTCAAGCCTGCAATTGAATTTGCTGAAGGTACAGGCAGGGATTATACACTTGAATGTCTTTATGAAAGCAGCTGCGGTGCTGTTGTTTTCCGTATGATAGCGGGTGAAGTCAGATATCTTCTTATTAAAAACAAGCGCAGTGCAAACTGGGGCTTTCCTAAAGGTCATATTGAACGCGGCGAAACAAAAGAAGAAACTGCACGCCGTGAGGTGCTTGAAGAAACAGGCATCAGAATTCAGATAATTCCCGGTTTTATTTCAAAATCGGAGTATACTATTCAGGGCAAGGTAGAAAAATCTGTATCAATCTTTGTTGCAAAAACATCCGATACACAAACTATTATTCAGCACGAGGAAATTGAAGATTATATCTGGCTCAATTACTCAAAGGCTATTAAAACTCTTAAATTTGAAAATGACAGGTCTATTCTTGAAAAGGCAAACGAATTCCTTATCAGAATAGGTGAGATTGAACAATAAGGTGGTTTAAATAATGGCGGAACAGTTGGCGGCATCTTTTGTTGACTTGTTTCAGAATAAAATTCCTGAAGAACTCATAATATTCATTATTTCGCTTTTTCCTGTGCTTGAGCTGCGCGGCGGTATGATTGCAGCAAGTATTTTAGGGCTTGATTTAATTCCGTCTTTCATTATTTGTTATATTGCGAATATGATTCCGATTCCGTTTATACTTCTTTTTATCCGCAAGATTTTTCAGTTCCTGCGTGATAAACCCTTTTTTGGCAAGGTAATTGAAAAATTGGAAATACGCTCTATGCGAAAAAGCGATACTATTCAGAAATACGGCAAGTGGGGGCTGTTGCTGTTTGTTGCAATTCCCTTACCCGGAACCGGCGGCTGGACAGGTGCACTTATAGCTGCACTGCTTGATATGAGAATACGCACTTCCACTATGGTTATTGCTGTTGGTGTATTTATTGCAGGTGTTATTATGTCTGTAGTTTCCTACGGCATACCCGCCTTGATTGCTATGTTTTAAAATGTTTTTACACAGTAAGTAATAAAATTATTATACAAATTGTATAGAAAGGTTGTTAAAAATGAATAAACTCTATGCTGCTTATTGCAGAACCTATCAGACAGCGTTCAAGTATGCTACAAAGGTTCTTGACTGGTCAGGTCCTCAGGTTATCCGTGGTGCCGGCAGTGTCAAAAAACTTCCCGGTGTACTCAAAAGCCGCGATATATCAAATGTTATGATAGTTACAGATAAGGTTCTTCACAGCCTTGGTCTGCTGGACAGCCTTAAAGCAGGCCTTGACGAAAAGGGTATCAGTTATGTTATTTATGACGGCACACAGCCTAATCCCACTATACCCAATGTTGAAGAAGCTCGTGACCTTTACATAAACCACAACTGTCAGGCTGTCATTGCTTTTGGCGGAGGTTCTCCCATGGACTGCGCAAAGGTTGCTGCTGCAAGAGTTGCCGCACCGGGTAAAACTATTCCGAAAATGCGCGGTACACTTAAAGTTCTTGCAAAGCTTCCCGACATTTATGCTATTCCCACAACTGCAGGCACAGGTTCTGAAACTACACTTGCAGCTGTTATTGTAAACCCTGAAACTCATGAAAAGTTTGCAATCAACGACCCATGCCTTCGTCCTAAGGTTGCTGTACTTGACCCCGAGCTTACTGTAGGTTTGCCGCCTCACATTACCTCCACAACAGGTATGGATGCGCTGACTCATGCTGTAGAAGCATATATCGGTCGCAGCAATACACCCGGCACAACTGCTGCTGCAGAAAAGGCTGTAAAAATGATATTTGCAAGCCTTGAAACAGCATATAATGAGCCGAAAAACATTCAGGCCCGTGATGAAATGCTCAACGCTTCATTTTATGCAGGTGTTGCATTTACTCAGGCTTATGTCGGCTATGTTCATGCTATTGCACACAACCTCGGCGGTTTCTATAACATTCCTCACGGTCTTGCAAATGCAATTATTCTGCCGTATGTTCTTCGCTTCTACGGCGAGGCTATTTATGAGCAGCTTGCAAAGCTTGCCGATATTGCAGGTCTTGATACCGCGGGTAAATCAACTGATGAAAAGGCAATTATGTTTATTGATGAAATCTGCGATATGAACATTCGCATGAAGATACCGTCAAGCTTTGACTGCATTAAGGAAGAAGATATTTCTACAATTGCTGAAAGAGCTTTGATTGAAGCTAATCCGCTTTATCCTGTTCCTGTTCTTATGGATAAAGAGCAGTGCATGCAGCTTATCCGTTCCATGATGGCTTGATTTTTACGCAATATCCCGCTGTAAAAGGCGCACCGTTTTTAAAATGGTGCGCCTTTATTATATATTTATTAAAATTTAATTAATTTATATATTTTAATTGCAAAGAGAGCTTACTTGTGCTACAATATACTAATCAGAATGGAGTGATATAGCGATATGACATATTTAGAGGGAATAGTCAGCTTTTTTCAGCAGGCTGTCGGCGTAATCAGTTCTTTCCGTATATCGGATTTTTTAGATATATGCCTGGTTGCTTTTGTTGTATACAGTGTAGTTAAGCTTGTGCGTGAAACAAGGGCAATACAGCTTTTTAAAGGTATTTTGCTTTTTGCTGTAGTATATGTCGTTATTACCGTGCTTGAAATGCAGGCAAGCTCATATCTTTTCAAAAGCGTTGCTTCCAATGCCATTGTTTGTCTTGTCATAATTTTCTCTCCCGAAATCAGACACGCTCTTGAAAGCGTCGGCAGACGAAGCCTTACAAGCTTATCGCCGTTCAATTTCAGCAAAAATTCACGCGAAATGGTAAACGAAAAGCTCAACAACATGATTACCGAAGTCTGCCGTTGTGTAAGTTCAATGAGTGAAAAGAAAATCGGTGCATTGTTGGTTTTTGAAAGAAAAACACTTCTCGGTCAGGTTATCGAAACCGGCACTGCAGTTGATGCCGAAGTAACGGAAGAACTGCTCGGTACAGTTTTCTTTCCGAAAACACCGCTTCATGACGGTGCGGCTATAGTCCGTCTGGACAGATTAGCTGCTGCGGGCTGCATACTTCCGCTTACAAAGAATAATGAACTGAGTAAGGAACTCGGTACTCGCCACAGGGCAGCAATCGGTATGTCTGAAGAAAGTGATGCAATTGTTGTTGTCGTATCGGAAGAAACAGGCTATATTTCATTTGTTGAAAAAGGTAAAATCAAGCGCGATATCACTTCTGCAGAGCTTCGTGCAATTTTGCAGGAACATCTTATTGTCAAGGAACAGGAAAAGAGCAATAAACTGACGGGCAGAATTGCTTCTATCTTCAAGAAAAAGAAATAAGGAGGGGATTTCCGTGAAAAAAATAGCACAGTTGATGCACAAGCTGTTATATGATAACAAGGCTTTAATGGTTTTTTCCGTTATTCTCTCTATAATAATATGGCTTGTTGTTACAATTTCGTTAAGCCCTATTGATACAGCTACCATTCAGGACGTACCGGTAACAATTGACCTTGCAAACAGCGTTCCTGCACAGTTTGATTTACAGATTTTCGGTCAGTCTGAATTCGATGTTGATGTAGAAGTATCAGGTAAAAGATATCTGCTTTCGTCAGTGGATGCGGACTCTGTAAAGATTGTTGCACAAACAGCATATGTCGATTCAGCCGGAAAACATACGCTTTCGCTTAAAGCCATAAAAGTCAATGAGAGTGATGAATTTGAAATAGTATCTCTTTCGCAGGATTATGTTGAGGTTTTCTTTGATGTTTATATGGAGCAGGATTTTCCTGTTGAAGCAAAGCTTAACATAAAGGATGAGCTTGTTGAAGAAGGTTATATAGCAGGTGAAGCCGTTGTTTCGGCTGAAACAGTAATGATATCCGGTCCGCAGACTGAGGTTGCAAGCATCAGCAAGGTTTATGCCGAAATGAATATTGATAAGCCTTTGAGTGAAACACAGACGCAGACTGCTCAGGTTAATGCCTATAATGATTCGGGCGTTTCGCTTCACTATCTTTCATACAATTACGGCAACTCCGATATCACTATTACTCTGCCGGTTTATTATGTTGTAAGTAAACCTGCGTCGGTTTCTTTCAAGAATGCACCGCTTGATTATCTTGATTCACCGTTGCGATATACCGTAAACCCGGAAGAGCTTACTGCAGGTATTGCCGGTGCTGATGAAGAAAACATACCCGAAACCATTTCTGTGATGACTGTTGATTTTTCGCAGCTTACTCCCGGGTCAAACCGATTTAAGGTATTTTCTGATGAAATCCCTTCAGTATTTCCTGTGGAAGCCGCAACTGAATTTGAAGTAGTTGTTTATGTTGAAGGCTGTGACAAAAAAACACTCGGTGTACCGATTGGAAATATTTCATTTATAAATGCTCCCGAGGGTTATGAAGTTAAAGAAATTATCAAGTCTGTAGGTAATGCCGTAACTGTCGGACCTAAAGATTCGCTTGCCGGTGTAACCGCTTCCGATATTTATGCGGTAGTTGATCTTACCAATGCCGATGTTTCTTCACCTACACAGGAATTCAGCGCAAAACTCAGCGTGCGCAATAGCACTGATTGCTGGGTAAGCGGTGATTATACGGTTACTGTTGCACATTAATTATTAAAGAAAGGTTGGGTAAAGGGCATGAAAAAATTACTGCTGTTTTTACTCGGTGCAGTTTTGCTTCTCGGTTTAAGCGGCTGTGATTTTGAATTTGGCTCAATAGAAAGCCTTATGCGCCCGCCTTTGACCGCTACTGAAAGAAAGCTCGATGAATCAATCCGAAGCCTTCTGGGTAATGCCATATCTTTGCGTTCACCCGAATCGGGAAATAATCACTCCGCAATTACCTTACACGACCTTGACGGTGATGCACAGAATGAAGCAATAGTCTTTTACGCCAATGAAAACGCTTCTTCTGTTGTCCGTATGAGTGTTCTTAAAATGACGGACAGCGGTTGGGCTATAGTTTCCGACTTTGCAGGTAACGGCAGCGGTGTTTATTCACTTGAATTCTGTGACCTTAACAGTGACGGCTGTGATGACATGTTAGTCAGTTGGTATCTGTTTGAAGATAAGGTCAATAAAACGCTTACGGTTTATTCATGCGTCCGCGAAGGTAATCAGCTTAACTTTTCAGCCTGCGCAACAGAAGCTTATAATTTGCTTCATATTGAAGATGTACTCGGAACAGGCGATAAGCAGATAATTCTTGCTTATACCGATATATCTGAAAGTACACCGCAGACTAATATCCGCCTTATGCGTCTTAGCAAGGACAACCGAGTTATCCAGCTTTGCAAAAAAACGCTTGACAGTCGGATAATTTCACTTTCATCCGTCAAGACGGATATGGCTGCAGCTTCTTCTGCAACCCGCGTGTTTATAGATGCGCAGATTTCCGATAAGGAAAGCATTACTGAAATTTTAATTTGGAATGAAGAAAAAAATAATTTTGTTTCCTTAATTTCGGATATTGATTCAACAATACGCAGTTCGGCACTTTCTGTAGCCGATATAAATAATGACGGTCTGCTTGAAATACCCGAAAGAAAACCGCTTCCGCAAAGTTCTGACAGCGATGTTTCCGTTGGGTTTATGCTTGTGTGGAATGAAATTAAGGGCGGTAAGCTTGTTCCCAAAATATACAGCGTGGTAAATATGCAAGGTAATTACCGTCTTACAATTCCGAAAAAGTTTGTCGGCAAGGTATATGTCTGCAGTGATAATTCAACTGGTCATTGGAGCTTTAAAAATTCAGATAATCAGAAGCTATTTGATATTGTAATTTACGATGTTGATGATTGGGATAAGTACAGCAAATCTGTTACACAAATGCTTTTCATAAACAACAATAAGGTTTATGCCTGTAATATAACACAGGAGGGCTTTGATTTCGGTGTAACTGCCCAAGCGCTGACCGAAAGCTTTGCAATTAACACATAAGTGCAAATCAAGCACTATAGTGACAATGGAGGGATGAAATTGAAACGCATACTTGTTGCGGAAGATGAAGAAGCAATACGCGAGTTTATTGTAATAAACCTTGAACGCAACGGCTACGATGTTATAACCGCTGAAAACGGTGTAAAAGCCTTGCAGGCATACGATGCCTCACCTGATGATATTGATGTAGCTTTGTTAGATATAATGATGCCGGAGCTTGACGGTTTATCTGTCTGCAAAGCTCTGCGCGAAAGAAATAACAGTATCGGCATTATTATGCTTACAGCCAAAACCCAGGAAATGGATAAGGTTGTCGGGCTTATGAACGGTGCAGACGATTATGTTACAAAGCCTTTTTCTCCGTCAGAGCTTATGGCTCGTATTGATGCGCTGTACAGGCGCATAGGTGTTAATAAGGAACGAAGTGTAATTCCCGATGATGCGGAGTATATTCTTCGCAGCGGTGAATTTGTGCTTAATCAGCGCACAAGAACTCTGACTAAAAACGGCGAGCCTATAGAGCTCACGCAGGTCGAGTTTCAGATAATGGAATATCTTATTACCAACTATGGCATATCCTTGAGCCGTAATGATATTATGAAACACGTCTGGGGCGACAATCACTTCGGTGAAGAAAAGGTGGTTGATGTAAATATCAGACGGTTACGCATGAAAATAGAAAATGAGCCATCTGCCCCTGCGCATCTGACTACTGTTTGGGGCATGGGTTACAAGTGGATTTGATTTTTTAAGAAGGAGGCAGGATAATGAGTAAAATCAGCGGTATTTCAAAAAGATGGTTTACTTCAACTTTTATTGTTATCGTTGGTATTATTCTTATCTTTGCCGCAACTGCTATAAGTATTGTCTATGTTTATTTTTACAACTATGTTGAAATGACTCTTAATTCGCATGCTTCCGAGCTTGTAAATACTTACTTTTCAAATTATATCGGCGGCAGCGAAGAAAACTTTATAGTCGGTGCCATTAATTTTACGGAAGATTTTTCCGATAAAGATATGATGGATGTCTGGGTTATCAACAAAAACGGTAAACCTATTGTTTCCTCTTCGGGCTTTGATATTGAAGAAGATTTGGATATGCCGGATTATACTCTTGCACTTGAATCGGAGAGTGGCAAGGGAATATGGAAGGGCAGGCTTAAAAACGGCGAAAAGGTTATGGCTGTTACAGCCATGCTGCCTAAAGTGCAGCACGAAAATTCGGGTGCAGTAAGATATATAAGCTCACTTGAAGATGTTGATACAGCGCTGTGGACTGTTGCAGCTATTGTTATAGTTTTCTGTGCATGTATAGTCGTGTTAGTTTATGCTTCGGGCCGTTTCTTTATCCGTTCAATTGTCGGTCCTGTTGTTAAAATTAATGCAACAGCCAAAACCCTTGCGACCGGCGACCTTAATGTCCGCGTTGACAACAGCGGAATGCGTGATGAAATTGACGAGCTTTGCACAACCTTTAACGATATGGCGGGTGCATTAAGTGAAGCGGAAATTATGAAGAACGATTTTATTTCCACTGTTTCACATGAACTGCGCACACCGCTTACTGCAATTAAAGGTTGGGGCGAAACGCTTGCACAAATAGGTTCAACAGACCCGGAAACAACACAAAAGGGTATGGATGTAATTATCCGTGAATCTCAAAGACTTTCAGGTATGGTTGAAGAACTGCTCGATTTTTCGCGTATACAAAGCGGAAAAATGCAGCTTGTATATTCTAAAATTGATGTTCTTGCCGAGCTTGATGATGCAATACTTACCTTTAAAGAGCGTTTTTCGCGCGAGAATATTGAGCTTGATTATTCCGTTCCCGAAGTTTCTGTTCCGCTTGTGGGTGATTCCGCCCGAATAAGGCAGGTTTTTGTAAATCTTCTGGATAACGCAATCAAGTACAATAAAAAAGGCGGTAAAGTTTCAGTTAATGCACGGCTTGACGGAGCAAAAATAGTTATTGTTTTTGCCGATACGGGCTGCGGCATTTCCCGGGAAAATCTGCCGAAAATCAAAGAAAAGTTTTTCAGAGCAAATATTTCTGTTCACGGCAACGGTATCGGGCTTGCTGTGGCAGATGAAATTATAAAACTTCACGGCGGAACGCTGGAGGTTGACAGTGTTCTTAATGAAGGCACAACAGTTACGGTTACATTGCCTGTAAACTGATATTTAGAATTTGAAAGGAATTAATGAAAATGAGCGAAAAAGAAAAAATAAAGTATTCAGGTGTCGGCGGTGAAGCGCTGATTGAAGGTATCATGATGAAGGGACCCTACGGTGCGGCAATTGCATGCCGTCTGCCCGGCGGTGAAATTGATGTTACAGAAAAGCCGTTCAAGTCAGTTACAGAAAAGCACAAGATTCTTAAAGCACCTTTTATCAGAGGTCCTATAAACTTTGTTGAACAGATGGTTTTCGGCTATAAATGTATGATGGAATCTGCCGAAAAAACAGCTTTTGATACCGATATGAATGAAGAAGAAATGTCCAAGCTTGATAAGTGGCTTTCTGACCATTTCGGTCCTAAGATGATGGCTGTTATCGGCGCAATAGCAATGGTACTCGGTTTTGGTCTTGCATTTCTTATTTTCTTCTATCTGCCCACACTTTTAACTGACCTTATTAATAATCACCTTGCAGGCGGCAGCCTTGACAGAGCAAGACCGCTTATTGAAGGCATAATGCGTATGATTATTTTTGTTGCGTATATGTGGGGCGTTTCACAGATGAGCGATATAAAACGCGTTTTCAAATATCACGGTGCAGAGCATAAGTGCATTTTCTGTATTGAACACGGTCTTGAGCTTACCGTTGAAAATGTCCGCAAGCAGCAGCGTTTCCACCCCAGATGCGGTACAAGCTTTATATTCATTACAATTATTTTAAGCATTATTGTTTCTTCCGCCGTTGTTGTGGTTGCACCGCAGATTCGTGATATTCGTTGGCTGTGGATTATAGTTAAGGTTCTGCTTTTACCGCTTATCATGAGCATCGGCTATGAATGTATCCGCCTTGCAGGTAAGCACGATAATGTATTTACCCGCATCCTTTCCGCACCCGGTTTATTCATGCAGCGTATAACCACAAAAGAACCCGAGGATGATATTATCGAAGTAGGTATTGCCGCTATCAAATATGTTATCACACCGCCTGAAGAAAGAAACAAGGCTGTTGAAACTGAAAACAGCGAAGCTGATGAATCCGAAAATGAAGCTGAATGATTTAAGAAAAGAGCTTATATTAAAGCTGACACCTTGTTCTTTTGAAGAAGCTGATTTTGAAGCGGACTGTATAATTGCCGATTTGTTGGGCTGTTCAAATTCGGTTTTACGCATAAGACTTAACGAAGAAGCTGATACAGCTTTAATTGAAAAGGCTTTTGAATATGCCGACCGCAGACTGAATAACGAACCGCTGCAGTATATTCTCGGCAAATGGGAATTTTATTCAAGTGAGTTTTATGTCGGTGAAGGTGTGCTTGTACCGCGTCCTGAAACTGAACTGCTTGTAGATATAGCAGTTGATACTTTAAAAAACAATCAAAATCCAATTTGCTTTGATTTGTGTGCAGGCAGCGGATGTATAGGTATCAGCGTAGCAAAAGCTGTTAATAATTCAACTGTATATATGCTTGAAAAATCGGAAAAAGCCTTTGCTTTTCTTAATAAGAATATAATTCACAACAGAGTAACTAATTGTACCGTAACGCAGGGCAATTTGTTTGATGGCTGCTGTTGGCAGGAAAAGGCTGATTTACTGCTTTCAAACCCGCCTTATATCAGAACCGATGTTATTTCCACTCTGCAACCCGAAGTACAGAGAGAACCTCTTATGGCACTCGACGGAGGTGCGGAAGGACTCGTGTTTTACCGCGCAATTGCCGAAAAATGGCTTGATAATTTAAAAGCGGGCGGTACACTTGCGGTTGAAATCGGTGACGAACAAGGGAATGATGTTAAAAATATTTTCAACCCTTATTTTACAGAAACAAAAATCCTTAAAGATTATTCGGGTCTTGACCGCGTAATTCTTGCAACAGGAAAAATATAAAAATCAACGGAGTAATTTAAAATGATTCTTGATTTATTCAGAATGGGCAGTATGGATGAAACTGCCCGCTTACAGCTGATACTTAACCTTGGTGTACGCGTGTTTATTATTTTTTGTGTTACACCTATTCATGAATATGCGCACGCACTTATTGCTGATAAACTCGGCGACAGAACTGCCCGACTCAAAGGCAGGCTTACTATTGCACCCACGGCTCATATTGACCCCATTGGTGCTATTATGATTTTCCTTTTTGGCTTCGGCTATGCAAAGCCCGTACCGGTAAATATGCGCAATTTCCGCAAAAAGAATGAACAGGCACAGGAAAATGTCTATTTCTACGGCGCAGATACCCGATTTGACCCGCGCTATGCAAAACGCTGTATGGCTGCAGTGGCTTTTGCAGGTCCGATATCTAATATTATCATGGCGTTTATAAGCCTTCTTCTTATGAATGTTGCCGGCTTATTGCAGTATTCAACCCTCACCATGATTATTTACTATTTCTTTTATTTCTGCGCAAGTATCAACATCAATCTTGCAGTATTCAATCTTTTACCCATACCGCCGCTTGACGGTTCAAGAATTCTCAGCGTTATACTGCCCGATAAAATCTACTATAAAGTTATGCAGTATGAGCGTTATATTCTCATTGGTATATTGATTCTGCTTGCTACCGGCATTCTTTCAACACCGCTTACCGTTCTTTCAAACCTGGTGTTTGATGCTCTTGATTATGTTGCTTATCTTCCGTTTTCATTTATAAACTAAAGGGGTTTGTGTTTTTGGAACCGATACAGTATAAAACCGATGTTTTTGAAGGTCCGCTTGATTTGCTGCTTCACCTTATCAGCAAGCATAAGGTAAGTATCAATGATGTTGTAATTACGGACCTTATTGACCAGTATATAGAATATATAAGAGCTATGCAGCTTGAAAATATGGAAGTTGCAAGCGAATTCCTTGAAATGGCAGCAAGACTTGTTTATATAAAAACTGTTTCGCTTTTGCCTGTTTATGATGATGCACAAAAGTTGCAGGAAGAACTGCGCGGAGAACTCAGCGAATATGCGGACTGTCAGCTTATGGCGGGCAAGCTTTCAAAAATAGCCAACGGCTTTGATTACTTTGAAACACCGCCCGAAAAAATTGAAGCGGATATGACCTATACCCGCATACACACACCCGATGAGCTTTTAAAGCATTACATATCGGCTATTGGTAAAAGCATGCGTAAGCTGCCGCCGCCTGTTGAAGCGTTTACTAAAATTGTGGCAGCCAAAATTGTTTCTGTCGGCTCGCGTGTTACAATTATTCTTTCAAAGCTTCGTATAGGCGAAAAACACAGCTTTGAAAACTTCTTTCAGGAATCAGCATCCCGTTCGGAAATGGTGGCAACATTTCTCGCTATACTATCCCTTGTCAAATCAAAGCAGATTTATATTGACGGCGAAATGACGAACGCAACCATAGAACTTATTGAGGAGGGCAATGCCCAATGAACGCAAAAGAACTCAATGCGGCTGTAGAAGCAATGCTTTTCGCTTCGGGTGAACCGCTTGAAATAATCAGAATTGCAGAAGTGCTTGAATGCGACGCGGAGCAGGTTGAAAGTATTGCGCAGAATCTTTCAAATCAGCTTGAAGAGCGCGGCAGCGGTCTTTGTGTCAAAAAATTAGGGGACAAGCTTCAGCTTTGCTCCAAGCAGGAATTTGCACCGCTTATCCGCGAAATACTCGACCTCAAGCGTAATACACCCCTGTCTTCTGCTGCTTTTGAAGTGCTTGCTGTTATTGCATATAATCAGCCGGTAACAAAATCGTTCGTTGAGCAGGTACGCGGTGTTGACTGTTCAGGCGTTATAGCTACCCTTTGTCAACGCGGACTTATCGAAGAAAAGGGCAGACTTGAACTTCCCGGCAGACCTCTGATTTACGGTACAACCGCTCATTTCCTGCGCAGCTTCTGCGTATCGGATTTGAGTGAATTGCCGCCCCTTCCCGAAAAGAAGGAGGACGAACTCAAGCAGGCTCTTGAAGCAGCCCCCGAAGCACCCGAAAAGGCTAAAAAAGGTCCCGAAATGCTTGTTCTTCCGCAGGATGAAAACCTTATTTCCGAAGCGGATGATGAGCTGTTTAACGAAGACTTCACTTGATTTTATAAGGAGGTGTCAGCTTGACGGCACTTTGGATTATACTCGGTATTATAGCTTTCTTTGTGTTTGTGTTTTCTGTTAAAGTCACTGTTTATATGACTTATGATGAAGATTTTAAGCTTGATGTACGCTGGCTTTTTATCAAGCTGCCCATCCTGCCAAAGAAAGAAAAACCCGAAAAGGAAAAGAAGCCTAAAAAGGAAAAGCCAAAGAAGGAAGAGAAACCGAAGGAAGAAGAAAAACCTGCAGACCCGAATGCTCCGAAGAAGGATAACATCATTAAGGCATTCTATAATAATCAGGGCTTTTCCGGCGTTTTACAGCTACTTCGTGATACTGTAAAAGCAATTAACGGAATGTTTGGCTCAATGTTCAGGCATGTTGTTTTTGATGAGCTTAAACTTTATCTGACCGTGGGTGCAAATGATGCTTGCGAAACGTCTATGTTATATGGTAAAACCTGTTCGGCAATATTCCCTGCAATGGGTCTTATTACAAGCACCTGTAAGGTTAAAGAATACGATTGCGCTGTAAGACCAAACTTTATTGCAGCAGAAAAAACTGCGGTTTTCCGTGCGGTAATTTCGTACCGACCCATATTTGCAACCAATGCGGTTGTTGTTATGGCATTCAGAATGTTATTTAAAGTGGTTTTCAAACTGCTTAAAAATAAACCAAAGGCAGAAGCTGTACAGGCTGATGCCAAAAATCAAAATGTAAACAATATCAAGGAGGATATAAAACAATGAAAGAACAACAGTCAGCAGCAGGAATTCTCGGCACAGCAATTGAAAAAATCCGTGACCTTGTCGATGTAAAGACAATTGTAGGTGAACCTGTATTTTCAGCAGACGGCATTACAATTATTCCCGTTTCAAAGGTTTCCTACGGCTTTGCTTCAGGCGGTTCAGATTTCCCGTCAAAGTCAAATGCAGAGCTTTTCGGTGGCGGCGGCGGTGCCGGCATTACAATTACTCCCGTAGCGTTTGTTGTTATCAACAACGGCAGTGTAACAATCAAGTCTGTACCGTCCGGTGACAACACAGCTGAAAGACTTGTAAGCCTTGTTCCCGAAATGGTAGATACCGTTAACGGTCTTATCAACAAGAACAAGGAAGTAAAGGCTGCTGAAGCTGCAGCAGTTGAAACTGTACTTTAAGTTTTAGCAAATACTCAATCAACCGTGCATATGTATTAATAATGTTATTAATTATTAATATACGGGTGGTTGTGTGATTAAAAGAATAGCTGTGTTTTTTGTTCTTTTGTTATCCTTTCAGTTTTCCGTTGCTGCCGCACCTGATGTTTCGGCAAGACGCGCTGCACTCATGGTGGCGGACACAAGGGAAATGATTTACGGCAAAAACGAGCATGAGCAATGCGGTATGGCAAGCACCACTAAAATTATGACCGCTTTGCTCACTCTTGAGTGCGCCTATCCCGAAAGGGTAATAACTGTAAGTAATGAAATGGTAGCTGTTGAAGGTACTTCAATGGGGCTTTTGCCCGGCGATAAAGTGACCTTTCACGATTTGGTTTATGGTATGCTTTTAGCTTCCGGTAACGATGCGGCAAATACAGCTGCAATTTCAATCGGCGGTAATGTGGCAGATTTTGCAGAGATGATGAACAAAAGAGCGGCTGAAATTGGTATGACAAACACTAATTTTGTCACGCCTTCAGGTCTTGATGCCGAAAACCATTATTCCACAGCGTATGATATGGCTTTGCTCGGTTGCGAAGCGATTGACAATCCCGATTTTTGTCAGGTTTGTTCTTCAACAAATGCAAAGCTTTTTTACGGAAATGAACCCTATGCACGCTGGCTTTCTAACCACAATAAGCTTTTAAAGGCTTTTGACGGTGCGTTCGGTATAAAAACCGGCTTTACAAAAAAGAGCGGGCGTTGCCTTGTTTCTGCCGCAGAACGCGACGGAATAAGGCTTGTATGCGTTACGCTCAATGCCCCGAATGACTGGCAGGACCATAAAAGCCTGCTTGAATACGGCTTTTCTGTGGTCAGTAAAAAAAGCATAGATATAGGTTCATACAGTATTGATGTTTTCGGCGGAAATAAAGCAAGTGTCAATGTTAGTGCAGATGCTGCGGAGTTTTCTTCGCTTGGTTCAGCTGACGGCTTTGAAACACAAGTAAGTTTAAAGCCCTATACGGTTGCACCTGTTAAAAAGGGAGAAATTCTCGGCGAAGCAAAAATAGTGTTAAATGGTAAAACGGTATGTACTGTTGAGCTTACGGCAGATGAAAATGTCACTGCCACTACGGCAGAAACTTTTGAAAAGCCAAAAATTACAGACCGTATAAAGAAGTTTATTTCAGATTTTTTAAATAAAATTTTAAGCAGTATCAGAGAAAGGTAGGCAGTAAAAGACTGCCCTATATTAACTATGCCCGATAATAAAGTAAGACTTCAGAAATACATGGCGGATAACGGTATCGCTTCCCGCAGAAAATGTGAAGAAATGATTGAGCAGGGACTTGTTAAGGTTAACGGCAACCGCGCAAGAATAGGCGATAAGGTTGACCCTAAAAGAGACAGAGTATCCGTAAACGGCAAAAAAATAGAAGCGCAGAAAAAGCTGAAATATATCCTTCTTCACAAACCCAGAGGATATATTACTACCATGCAGGACGAGCAGGGCAGAAAATGCGTTGCAGAGCTTGTAAGCGATGTAGGTATGCGTATTTACCCTGTCGGCAGACTTGACAGGGAGTCAGAAGGTATGCTTCTTATGACTAACGACGGTGCTTTTTCTAATGCTATGACCCATCCGCGCCGTCATGTTCCAAAAACCTACAGAGTTACTATCCGTCCTTCGATTACCGATGAACAGATTAATGCATTCCATAACGGTATAGAAATTGACGGGAGAATGACTGCTCCTGCAGGACTTCGTGTTCTCGAGAAAACCGAGGGCAGAGTTGTTTGCGAGGTTATACTTTATGAAGGCAGAAACCGCCAGATAAGGCGAATGTTTGAAGAACTCGGAATTGATGTGGCAAGGCTCAAAAGAACCGCAGTCGGTTCGGTAAAACTCGGTATGTTAGCTCCCGGTAAATGGCGCGAGCTTACAGAAGAAGAAGTAAGAAAGCTCATGCTTGCCGCTGAAAGGGGAAGCGAAAATGATTGAATTTAAGCCTGATATCAAGGGCGATATTATAATTTACCGCGCTTATGAAGGCGGTGAAATAACAGGCAGAGTTACTCTTACTTATAAAAAAACTCATGCAGATTTAAAATTTATAGAAGCTAATGATGACGAAACAGCAGAAGGACTTATCCGAAGTGCCTTGTCTGCTGCGGCAAACCGCGATGCATATACCTGCTTTTATGAGCCGCAGGAATTTATAAGCGTTGCTAAACTCCTTGGGTTTACCGAAAAAGAAGGTAAATTATGGGGCGAAATTCCGTTTTTGCTTACAGGCTGTTGCGGATGTCATCACTAAAAATGGTAAATAATGTCATTTGATTGACTTGTAATATAAATATTTGATAAATTATTCATTAAACTGTTGTTAATAGTTAAGGAGTTAAATTGATATGATTAAAAGCATGACAGGCTTTGGCAGGTCACAAAAAGAGATTGACGGAATGACAATATCTGTTGAGCTTAAAAGCGTGAACCACAAAAGCTTTGAATTTAACTGCAAAACCCCCAGAACATACGGCTTTCTTGATGATAAGCTGAAATCACTTTTTCAGAGTGTTATTTCCCGCGGTAAGGTTGAGTGCTATGTTATGATAAGCGCACTTGATACGGATGACTGTATTGTTGAAGTAAACCATTCACTTGCAGGCGGCTATTATAACGCTCTCAAAGAGCTTGCTGAAAGATATGGGTTGAAGGAAGACTTTACTGTTTCTTCTCTTGCAAGGTGCAGCAACGATATTTTTGTTGTCCGCAAAGCGGCAGCTGATGAGGATGCTGTATGGGAGGCAGTAAAATCCGTTGCGCTTGAAGCGGCAGCTTCCTTTATTTCAATGCGCGAAACCGAAGGTGAAAAGCTCAAGGCTGATGTCCTTTCCCGCGCGGATGTTATTATTTCCGATGTAGAGTTTATTGAAGAACGCTCACCGCAGACGGTTAAGGAATATAACGATAAACTTCTCGAACGCATCAGAAACCTTATTGGTGATGTAAATGTTGATGAGCAGCGTTTATTAACAGAAGCCGCAATATTTGCCGATAAAATTGCCGTTGCGGAAGAAACCGTTCGCCTTCGCAGTCATATTGACCAGCTTCACACTTTACTTGAAAGTGAAGAACCTGTTGGCAGAAAGCTTGATTTTCTTGCCCAGGAAATGAACAGGGAAGCTAACACAATCGGCTCAAAGTGTCAGAATGTTGATATTACCAAGCGCGTTCTTAACATAAAGGCTGAAGTTGAAAAAATTAGAGAACAGATTCAGAACATTGAATAAATTTTAAGGATGTATATTGTATGAAACTTATCAATATCGGTTTTGGCAACCTAATCAATGCCAACCGTCTTGTTGCAATTGTCAGTCCTGAATCTGCTCCGATTAAGCGCATCATTCAGGACAGTAAGGAGCGTGGCATGCTCATTGATGCCACCCACGGCAGAAGAACAAGGGCTGTTATTATTACTGACAGCGATCATGTTATATTGACATATTTGCAGTCGGAAACTGTTGCAAACAGACTTAATGATTATGATGACGGACTTGATGAAGAGGACGGTGAAAATGATGAGCAATAAGCACGGCAAGCTGATTATTTTTTCTGCACCGTCAGGCTGCGGTAAGGATACATTACTCCGTGAATTATTTGACCGCGATACAAACGGCGAATTTGCTCTTTCCTGTTCAATGACAACGCGTTCACCGCGAAACGAAGAAAAAGACGGTGTTGATTACCACTTTGTAACGCGTGATTATTTTGAAGAACTGATTTCGCAGGACAAGCTTATTGAATTTGCCGAATATAACGGAAACTATTACGGAACACCGAAAGACCCCGTTGAGCAATGGCTTAATGAAGGTAAAACGGTATTTCTTGAAATTGAAGTTCAGGGTGCGGAAAAGGTCCGCAAAAAGCGTCCCGATGCGGTGAGTATTTTTATTTTGCCGCCCTCTCTTGAAGAGCTTGAAAGGCGTTTGCGCAACAGAAAGACCGATTCACCCGAAACCATTGAAAAGCGTATTGCGCTTGCACCGCTTGAAATAGCAAAGAGCAGCGATTTTGATTACAGGATAGTCAACGATGTTCTTGAGCGTGCAGCCGAAGAATTATATCAAACAGTAAAAAATATAAAGGAGACTGAATAAAATGTCCGAAAAAAGAATTGAAATGAAGTTTAATCCCGATCTCAGCGGTGTACTTAAAGGCCACACAAGCCGTTATTCACTTGTAATCGCTACAGCAAAGCGTGCACGCGAAATTTCCGAAGAGGCTGATGCAGCAGGTGAATCAATAATCGAAAAACCTGTAAGCCTTGCTCTTAATGAGTTTATCAACGGCGATTATGTGCTTGTTGAACCCGAAGAAATCAGAAATATCTGATTGAAGCTATGATTACTGTCGGAGTTGCGCTTGAAAATACAGCGTACCATTTCGATAAACTTTATGATTACAGTGTACCCGCTTCTATGGCAGAAAAAGCTGCTTTAGGGGTCAGAGTACTTGTACCTTTCGGTAATTCAAATTCGAAGCGTCAGGGTGTTATTCTGCGTATTAATACTGATAATCCGAAGGCGAAATTAAAAAGCATAAGCGAAATAAAAGACGAAGCTCCCTTATTGAGCGATGATTTGTTAAAGCTTGTTTTCTGGCTTAAAGACAGGACTTTTTGCACTTATTTTGATGCGTTTAAGTGTATTTTGCCCGCAGGCATTAACCTTAAAATCAATCATCTTTACGGTGCTGACCCGCAATTTGAACAAAGTGCGGAAGAATTGCCTAATGATGAAAAGGATATTTATTTTTCACTTCTTAAAACCTGCCGCTTTGTTGAAAAATCAAAGCTTTTGTCTGCCTTTGGCTTTAAATCGGACAGCAATATTCTTGACCGAATGTATAAAAAAGGTGCGCTAATACGCAATATTGATGCCAAGCGCACGCTTGAAGACAAAACGCAGAATATGTACAGGCTTTGTATTCAAGGCGATGAGCTTGAAAAACGCAGGGTAAGCCTTACCAAAAAGCAGGCTTCTGTTTGTGATTTCCTTGAAAGTAACGGCGGCGCAACACTTAAAGAGATTTGCTATTTTACTGGTGTTACCAATGCTGTTATTAAAACGCTTGAACAAAAGGGTATACTTGAACGCTTTGAAAATGAAATTTACCGCAGTCCGATTGAAGGTAAAAAAAGCAAAAATAAAGCTGAAATAGTATTAAACAATGAACAGCAGGCAGCTTTTGATGCGCTTGTTTCTCAAGCAAAAAAGGGCGAAAAAACCGTTTCTTTGCTATACGGTGTAACAGGCAGCGGCAAAACACAGGTTTATATCAAACTTATTGAAAAAATGCTTGAAGAAGGCAAATCAGCTATTATGATGGTGCCTGAAATTTCGCTCACACCGCAGATAATTGAACGCTTCTGCTCATATTTCGGCGATAAAATTGCTGTGTTCCATTCCGCACTCTCTTTAGGTGAAAGAATGGATGAATGGAAGCGTGTAAACCGCGGCGAAGTCAGCGTTGTTATAGGTACGCGTTCTGCAGTTTTTGCACCTGTTAAGAATCTTGGGCTGATTATTATTGATGAAGAGCAGGAGCATACCTATAAATCCGAGCAGTCACCGCGCTATAACGCAAAAGAAGTTGCCCGTTTTCGCTGCGAGGAAAATAAAGCTTTGCTTGTTCTCGGTTCAGCTACACCCGATATTGAAAGCTTTGCTCGCGCAAAAAACGGCATATATTCATTGAATAAGCTAAAAAACCGTTATGCAGGTGCAACTCTGCCGCAGGTAATTACTGTTGATATGGCAGGGGATATTGATAATAATATAAGCTCACAGCTTGCTGTTGCACTTGACGAAACGCTTAAGCAGAAAAAACAGGCAATTCTGCTTATTAATCGCAGGGGTTATAATACTTTTGCAGCTTGTAAGTCGTGTAAAACTGTCGTATCGTGTCCGAATTGCAGTATTTCGTTAACATATCATCACGCAAACGGCAGGCTGATGTGCCATTACTGCGGCTATTCTCAACCGCTTACGGAAAGTTGTCCCGAATGCGGCAAAAAAGAAATACGCTATTCAGGCTTCGGTACACAGATGATTGAGGATGAAATATCTTCTCTATTCCCGTCAGCGCGTATTCTGCGTATGGATCAAGATACCACAATGCGTAAAAATTCTCACGAGCAAGCGCTCAGTGCCTTTGCCGCAGGTGAATACGATATTCTTCTTGGTACACAAATGGTTGCCAAGGGCATTGACTTTGAAAATGTAACGCTTGTTGGTGTTGTTTCTGTTGACCAACAGCTTTATAATGACGATTTCCGTTCACTTGAGCGCACTTTTTCGTTGCTTACCCAGGTTGTCGGCAGAGCAGGAAGAGGAAAAAACGAGGGCAGAGCAATCATTCAGACATTGACACCTGAGAATGAAATTATATGCCTTGCCGCAAAGCAGGATTACGATGCTTTTTATGAAACGGAAATTTCACTTCGCAAAATGCTGACTTATCCGCCGTTTTGTGATTTGTGCGTAATAGGTTTTTCGGGAACGGACGAAAATAAAACCCGTCTTGCGGCAAAGATGTTTTTCAATTCATTTAAAGAGCTTGCTGCTAATGAATATACAAATCAAAAACTGATTGTTCTTGGTCCAATGCAACCTCGTATAGCAAAAATCAGCAATAAATACAGATACAGAATGATAATCAAATGCAAAAATTCATCCGAATTCAGAAAAATGATTTCAACACTTTTGACAGAATTCGGAAAAAATACAAAATTTAGCGATGTTTCAGTTTTCGCGGATATAAATCCCGAGAGCATACTATAATTAAGGCGGTCTTGAAAATGGCTATTCGAAATATAATAAAAAAAGATAATCCGCTCCTGCGAAAAAAAAGCAGACCGGTTGAAGTGTTTGATGACAGGCTTGCAACTTTGCTTGACGATATGATTCAGACTATGTATAAGGCAGAAGGTGTAGGTCTTGCAGCAGTTCAGGTCGGTGTGCTTCGCCGTGTTGTAGTAATTGATTGCGGTGACGGACTTATGGAGCTTATCAACCCTGAAATTATTGAGCGCGAAGGTTCACAGGAAGAAGTTGAAGGCTGCCTTTCGCTGCCCGGTGAAAGCGGAGTTACTCTGCGCCCGATGAAGGTTAAGGTAAAGGCACAGAATCGTGAGGGTAAATGGTATTTTTACACAGGCGAAGGCTTGAAGGCAAGGGCTTTCTGCCATGAGCTTGACCATCTTGACGGTGTACTTTATATTGACAGACTTTCACCTAATCAGAATCATTAAGGGGTGAACAGTATGCGTATTGTTTTTATGGGTACACCCGATTTTGCTGTTGATTGCCTTGAGGCACTTTTCAACAGTACACATGATGTTGTTGCTGTTTTTTCACAGCCGGATAAACCGCAGGGCAGAAAACAGATTATGACGCCGCCAGAAGTTAAAGTTTGCGCAGAAAAATACGGTATACCCGTTTATCAGCCCGCTACTTTAAAGGACGGAGCATCAACCCGGCTTTTAAAGGAGCTTAACCCCGATTTAATTGTTGTTGTTGCCTACGGTAAGCTTATCCCGCAGGAAATACTTGATATTCCGCAATACGGATGTGTCAATGTTCACGGTTCAATTCTGCCGAAACTCCGCGGTGCTGCTCCCATACAGTGGGCGGTTATAAACGGCGAAAAGGTTACAGGTGTAACCACTATGCAACTTGATGCAGGGCTTGATACAGGCGATATATTGCTTGTCAAAGAAACGGAAATCGGCGAAAATGAAACCTCGGGTGAGCTTTTTGACCGACTTAAAGTACTCGGTGCCGAAGTTCTTTTGGAAACAATTGATGCAATGTTAAAAGGTGAACTGAATCCCGTAAAGCAAGATGATTCCAAAGCTACCTATGCATCAATGCTCAATAAATCAATTTCACCCGTAGATTGGTCTAAATCCGCTTTAGAAGTTCATAATCACATACGCGGTCTTGAACCCTGGCCTGTTGCCACAACCGAGATAAACGGAAAACCCGTTAAACTTTTCGGCTCCCGAATGGGTAATGCCTGCGGCAAAGCGGCAGGTGAGGTTGTAAACGCAGAAAAACAGCTTGAAGTTTGCTGCGGTGACGGTAAATCCGTTGTTATTACACAGCTTCAGGCACAAGGAAAAAATAAGCTTTCTTCCGCAGATTTCCTGCGAGGATTTAAAATTGAAAAAGGAACAATTCTCAAATAATTTAAGAAAGAAGGAGTAAATTATGGGTTGGCTTTATTATGACAGATATTATATTTTATTGGTAGTACCTATGCTGATTCTTTCAATTGTCGCACAGGCAATGGTAAAATCAACCTTCAATAAACAGTCAAAGGTTTTTTCTGCAAGGGGACTTACAGGTGAACAGGCTGCGGCAAGGGTGCTTTACCATTACGGTATTACTGATGTCAGAATTGAACATTCACCTTCGGGCAGACTGTCTGACCATTTTGACCCGAGAAGTAATGTAATCCGTCTTTCTGACGGTGTTTTTAACAGCTCCAGTGTTGCTGCTATAGGCGTTGCCTGCCATGAAGCAGGTCATGCAGCACAGCACGCAAAAGGTTATTTACCCATTAAAGTCAGAAATGCTATTCTTCCTGTTTGCAATATTGGTTCCCGTCTTGGCATACCGCTTGCAATTCTCGGATATTTTATGGGCTTTGAACCGCTTGTTTCAATAGGTCTGCTGCTTTATGCACTTGTTGCTGTTTTTCAGCTTGTAACGCTTCCTGTTGAACTCAATGCAAGCAAGCGCGCTTTGGCAGTTATTGATGAAACCAATATGCTTGGTGAAGAAGAAATCGGCGGTGCAAAAAAAGTTCTTACTGCTGCAGCTATGACATATGTTACTGCTTTGCTCGTTTCACTTGCACAGCTTTTAAGGCTTGTGCTTCGATTTAATTCACGGAGAAGATAATGAAAACTGCACGACAGATTGCTTTTGAAGCACTCAATAAAATTGAACGCGATAAATCTTATTCCAACTTGACTCTTGACAGCGTTTTGTATGCAGCTAACCTTTCAAAGGCGGATAATTCACTCGTTAGTGCTTTGGTTTACGGTGTGCTTGAAAGAACATTAACTATTGATTATTCCCTTTCGCGTCAGCTTAAACAGCCGCTTAAAAAACTTAAACCGCAGGTGCTTACTGCCTTGCGCTTAGGTACATATCAGCTTTTGTTTATGGATAAAATTCCGCAGTCTGCGGCGGTAAATGAAAGCGTTACGCTTGTAAAGAAAAACGGCTGTGCCTTTGCTGCGGGGCTTACAAATGCAGTCCTGCGTGCTGTTGCGCGTGATGGCTTGGTTTTGCCTGACGAAGAAGATATAATACATTTTTATTCGGTTAAATATTCCTTCCCCGAATGGCTTATTAAACTATGGGTTGAGAGCTATGGAGAAGAAAATGCCGTAGGAATAATGGAAAGCTGTGCAGGCAGACCGCCGCTGACAGTAAGAGTTAATACACTTAAAACTACAAAAGAAAAACTTGTTTCATTTTTGGCGGATGATGGTGTGACTGCTTTGTCTGTCAATAATATTGATAATGCACTCAACCTCGAAAAATGCGGAAGTATCGAAAACCTTTCTGCATTTAACAGCGGTCTTTTCCATGTACAGGATGGTGCTTCGCAGCTTTGCGCAGCTGCGCTTGATGCAAAGCCCGGTGATACTGTGCTTGACCTTTGCTCAGCACCCGGTGGAAAAGCGTTTACATGTGCTGAAAAAATGGAAAACAACGGCAGAATAATTGCCTGCGATATCCACAGCCACCGTCTTGCTTTAATTAAAGAAGGCGCAAACAGGCTTGGAATTAATATTATAGATGTAAAACGCTGTGATGCTTCACATTTTTGTGAAGATATGCCTCAGGCTGACAGAGTACTTTGTGATGTGCCTTGTTCAGGGCTTGGTATAGTCCGCCGTAAGCCTGAAATCAGATTTAAAGCGTCTGCGGAAATTGAAAAGCTCCCTGAACTTCAGTACAGTATTCTTACCAATGCTGCAAGATATGTAAAAAAAGGCGGCAGACTTATTTATTCAACCTGTGCACTTAACCCTAAAGAAAATGAAGAAGTATGTGCAAAGTTTTTGAGGGAAAACAGTAATTTTGAAATTGTTGATATTTCTTCTGTTGCACCTGGTGCATACACTAATAACAAAACCGTTACACTTATGCCGCATATCACACAGACAGACGGATTTTTTATAGCGGCTTTTGAAAGGAGAAATTGACGTTGAAAAAGGATATTAAATCAATGTCTTTCAGCGAACTTTCTTCTGAGTTTTCCGCGCTGTCTTTGCCGGCATTTCGTGCTAAGCAGGTCTGGCAATGGATTCAGGAAAAAGGTGTTATGAGCTTTGATTTAATGACAAATCTTTCAAAAGATTTGCGTGAAAAGCTCAAGGATGAATTTATTATCTGCGGTTGCGAGGTCGAAAAGAAATCTGTTTCCGCGCTTGATTCAACTGTTAAATATCTATTCAAACTGTATGACGGAGAATTTATCGAAAGTGTACTGATGAAATATAAATACGGTTATTCTCTTTGCGTTTCAACACAGGTAGGTTGCCGTATGAACTGTGCGTTTTGCGCTACAGGAGTCGGCGGCTTTGTGCGTAACCTCAATGCATCGGAAATATTAAGCCAGATTCACGCTGCACAGAATGATATGAATATCCGCGTTTCACACATTGTACTTATGGGCATGGGTGAACCGATGGATAATTATGATAATGTAATTAAATTTTTAAAGCTTGTTAATGATGATACGGGACTTAATCTCGGTATGCGCAATATTTCGCTTTCAACCTGCGGAATAATTCCCGGTATTGAAAAGCTTGCCAAAGAGGATTTACAGCTTACCCTGTCTGTTTCACTTCATGCACCCAATGATGAAATTCGCTCAAGGCTTATGCCTGTTAACCGCAAATACGGTGTAGATGAGCTTTTGAAAGCCTGTAAAGCGTATGCTGACAGAACTTCGCGCCGCATTTCGTACGAATATGCCATGTTCGGTGGTGTTAACGATACTGACGAATGTGCTAAAGAGCTTGCCGAAAAGCTAAAAGGTACGCTTGCGCATATCAACTTGATTCCTGCAAACGATGTTACGGAAAGCGGTCTTAAATCCAGTACACCCGAACGCATTAAACGCTTTGCGCAAATTCTTGAAAACAGCGGAAGAAATGTTACTGTCAGACGCAGCCTTGGCGGCGATATTGATGCTTCTTGCGGTCAGTTAAGAAGTAAGCATACAAAAAATGCATAAGTTTAACTCCATGGAAAGGGGGAGGCACAGTTTAATTTCTGTGCCGAAAATCAAAAATGAGAATTACTGCAAAAACCGATATCGGTAAGGTTAGAAGCACTAATCAGGATTCATACTCGGCGGGTGAATTACCCGGCGGTGTGGCATGGGCGGTTGTTTGCGATGGTATGGGTGGAGCTAATGGCGGCAATGTTGCAAGCTCTGTTTCCGTGCGCATGATTTCGCATTCTATTGATGAAGGCTACCGCAACGGAATGCGCCCGTCATCAATCAGAAATATGCTTGAATCTGCTATTTCAGGTGCAAATGCTGCCGTTTTTGATATGTCGCAGAATGATGAAGCTCTTTCCGGTATGGGAACTACCTGCGTAGCTGCGCTGATTGCAGATTCTACGGTTTATATTTCCCATGTAGGTGACAGCCGCGCTTATATAATTTCAGCAAACGGTAATCTCCGTCAGCTCACGCGGGACCATTCTGTAGTGCAGGATTTGGTAGAAACGGGTAAGCTGACAAAGGATGAAGCAAAAAACTATCCCGGCAGAAATATAATTACTCGTGCGCTCGGTGTTGATGAAAGCATCTGTGTTGATTTCTGCGAGGAAGATTTTGCGGATGATGACATACTCCTTATCTGTACGGACGGACTTACAAATTTTGTAAGTGATGATGATATAATTTCGGCTACATCTGACGGTAAGTATTTTGAATATGCTGAGCGTCTGGTAGAGCTTGCCAATTCAAACGGTGGCGGAGACAACATTACCGTTGTTTCCATTGCATATTAAAGGGAGGTATAGTGATGGTTAACTATGTTGGTAAACGTATTGATGACAGATATGAAATTGAAGAAATAATCGGCGTCGGCGGTATGGCCGTTGTTTATAAGGCCTACGATAATATTGATGACAGAACCGTTGCCGTAAAAATACTTAAAGAAGAATATATTGCCAACGAAGAGTTCCGCCGTAGATTCAAAAACGAATCAAAATATATTGCTGTGCTTTCACATCCCAACATTGTAAAGGTTTACGATGTCAGCTTTGGTGACCGTCTGCAATATATTGTTATGGAGCATATAGAAGGCATTACGCTTAAAGAATATATTGAACAGCAGGGTATAATACAGCCTAAAGAAGCTATTCACTTTACCACACAGATTCTTCGTGCTTTGCAGCATGCACACGATAAGGGTATAGTTCACCGCGATGTCAAGCCGCAGAATATTATTCTTCTGCAGAACGGCAGCATCAAGGTTACCGATTTCGGTATAGCAAGCTTCAGCCGCAGCGATACAAGAACAATGTCTGACAGCGCAATCGGTTCGGTTCACTATATCAGCCCCGAGCAGGCAAGGGGAGATTTTACCGATGCAAAGGCTGATTTGTATTCCGTCGGTGTTGTAATGTATGAAATGCTTACGGGTACTTTGCCTTTCCAGTCAGACAGTGCCGTATCCGTTGCGCTTATGCAGCTGCAGAATGAGCCCGTAAATCCGAGTGAAATAAACAAAAATATTCCGCTTGGTCTTGAACAAATAACCATTCACGCTATGCAGAAGGACCCGAAAGCGCGCTACCAGTCTGCCGCACAGATGCTTCTGGATATTGACGAGTTCAAGAAAAATCCGTCAATCAAGTTTGATTATTCATATTTTGTTGATAATGAACCCACAAAGTTTATTGACAGGTCTGCAATAAATAACGCAAAGGTTGTTTCTGTTAAAGAGCCTGAACATGAACCTGTGCAGGATTATGAAGACGATTATATTGATGATGAGCAGGCAGAGAATAACTCTAAACTTATTCCTATTCTTACCGGTGCAGTAATTGGTCTTGTTGCAGTACTTGTGCTGATTTTCGGTTATCTGCTTTTGTTTACCGATACCTTTGCTTCTTCTTCAACAAAGGTTCCCGATTTTCTCGATTTGAATTATGAATCGCAGATTATCGGTAAAAAGAAGTATGAAGATTATAAATTTGAAGTTGAATATGAATATAACCCCGAATATGATTACGGCGTTGTTTTAAGGCAAAGCCCTGAAGAAGGCGAAAAGCTTAAAGAGGGTCAGTCAATCCTTCTTACTGTCAACAGCAACAAAACCGTGATTATAACCGATGTTTATGGTCAGTCCTACATCGCAGCAAAGCAAACACTTGAAGCTGCAGGCTTTGTTGTTACGGAAGAATTTGTTTTTGATACATCGGTTGATGAAGGTTCGGTTATTTCAACCTCGCCCGAACGCGGTGATGAAGCGCCTGCGGGTTCAACTGTTGTTATTAAAATTTCAACTCATACCGATGAAAATGCGGTTGAAGTTCCTAAAATTGTCGGCTATTCGCAGGATATAGCGGAAGAACTGCTTATTTCCGTTGGTCTTGTAATCGGTGAAGTTACCCCGAAGGACAGCACTCAGCCCGCAGGTACTGTTATTGAACAGGTTCCCGAAGAGGGTGAACCGCTTTATGCAGGCGATAAGGTTGACATTGCTGTAAGCACGGGCAATGCGCCGACGGTTGCAGTTAATATGACTGTGCGTCTGCCCTACAAAAACGGCGATGCCGGTGAACTCAAGGTTTACCTTAACAATGCCGCTGTGTCTGACGCTACGGCAGAGGTTCTTCTCAACGGCAGCACTTATTCGTTTACAGTCAGCGGTTCGGGTAAAGAAGATACCCTTATCGTTAAAATAAACGGTTCGGACATTTATTCCTGTAAGCTTAATTTCACAACTGACCCTGTAGCCGTTTCAAATGAAAAGACTATTGACGATGCATATTACGAGTCATTCTACTATGGCAAAACAACAACAATACCCGATGTAACGGGCATGACACGCGCCGAAGCAACAGCAAAACTGAACGCGAAGGGCTTCTACAACGTTACAGTTGAAACACAGACTACGCTTGATCCATCAAAGGTAGGTGTTGTTATGAGTCAGCGTCCGTCAATTTCAGGTCTGGATGTTTTCAAGCAGTATTCAACGGATACGGCTATAGTTCTTGTTGTTGGTAAAGGTGTGCTCGGATGACGGTAACTGACGGAATTTTAATTAAAGGAATCGGCGGTTTCTACTATGTGGAAGCCGCCGGCGAAATATACGAATGTAAAGCTAAAGGTATCCACCGCCGTAAAGGCATGTCACCTCTGGCGGGCGACAGCGTACAGATTACAATTAATAACGAGGGATATTGTTCGCTTGATAAAATACACGAGCGCAGGAATTTTTTAATTCGTCCGCCCGTAGCCAATATTGATAAGCTTTTTGTTCTGGCTTCAACCTGTGAACCTCTTCCCAGTACTCTGGTTATTGATAAAATGACTGCCATAGCGCAGGATAAAAATATCGACTGTGCAATTGTCTTTACAAAAGAAGATTTAAAGTCCGATGAAGGTCTTGCCGAAGTATACAGAAAATCCGGGTTTGAAACCTATACTGTTTCAGCTGCTACAGGTGCAGGTCTTGATGAAATAAGAAATGCAATAAACGGCAATATCTGCGTATTTTCCGGAAATTCGGGTGTAGGTAAATCAACGCTATTAAACGCTTTAATTCCCGAGCTTTCACTTGAAACTGGCGAAATAAGCGAAAAATTGGGCAGAGGACGGCACACAACCCGCCAGGTTGAGCTGTTTAAGGTCGGAAACGGCTATATAGCCGATACACCCGGTTTTGCGGCAATTGATATGCTCGATACAAAGCTGCTTATCCGTAAAGAAAACCTGCCGTTTTGCTTTAAAGAATTTCTGCCGTATCTTGGTACTTGTAAGTTTTCAACCTGTACCCATGTAGCTGATAAGGGGTGTAGAATTTGCGAAGCAATTGAAAACGGCGAAATTATGAAATCCCGCCATGAAAGCTATATTTCAATGTATAACGAGGTCAAGGATATTAAGGATTGGGAACTTAAATAATTATCATATGTAACCCTTTATGCTGTTTTTTCATAAAATATATCAGAAAACAGAAAGGGGAATTACATATGAAAATTGTTGTATTGCGCAGCCCTAAAGCCTTGCAGGGTGTCCTCCGACTGATATTTGGAATTAAAAAATTAGAAGCTGTATAATAAAACAACCGCTATCTTCAATCAAAACGAAGATGGCGGTTGACTTTTTATTCCCAATTTTTCCACACATCGGGCTGATAGCCTACTGTTGCTTTTTTGCCGTTGCGGACAATAGGCGTTTTGAAAAGTGCGGGGTTTTCAAGCAGTTTTTCTTCCTTAGCTTCCATTGAAGCAAGATAGGCTATGAAAAGTTCTTCATACAGCTTTGAATCTTTATCTACAAGGTTATCAAAGCCGCCGACTGCTGATTTAACGCTTTGGTATTCGCCCTTGCTCATACCGAATTTTGCAACATCAATTAGCTGAAATTTTATTCTGCGTTCTTTAAAATAACGCTCTGCCTTTTTTGTGTCAAAGCATTTGGCTTTGCCGAAAATCTGAATATTCATTTGTCAGCTTTCCTTGTTTTCAAGTGTTTTCATAGCTCGCTTTGCATTAAGTTCTTCGAGCATATTTTCGCGGAATTTGCCGTGAACATTGAACAGCAGCATCGAGAAGCCGTATCCGAAGCGTGCAACAGCGGGTGCAAGGCAGAAGATACCCCAGATACCCTGCAGAATTGACGGGTCAGTGTGGGGGACAATGTTACCGGCGATATCCTTAATGGGTGAGTAGTGAATAAATTCAAGCACAAGTCCTGAAAGTGCGCCGATAACCGTACCCGAAAGCTTGGTAACATAACCCTGAACAGCGTTTACAAGACCTTCGTTGCGCACACCGGATTTCCATTCGAGGTAATCGTAAACATCTCCCTGAAGTACGGGACCGCAAACGCCCATAAGGCAGTTTGGCAGACCGCATACGGTAAGCATAAATGTAACAAAAGCGAGGTTTACGGCATTGAATTCATCACCGAACGGTGTATAGCCGAAGAAGTAAAGTGCTGTATATGCCGCGCCGGAAAAAATTCCGCCGATTGCTGCACAGTTTCTTGCGCCGAATCGCTTGATAAGCTTGGGTGCGAGGGGGGTAACAATGTAGTTGGGTATACCGGTAAAAAGTCCGCAGATTGTACCGTTTGTAAGCTTGCCGGTACAGTTCTGCCAGAATAAGCCTTCATTAGCACCGCCGATACTCTTGACACTTCCGAAGAAGCTTGAAAGGATAAGAACAAAAAGCGGTCTGTTGCTGAGCGTATATTTGATTGACTGGAAAATTGAAACATTTTCCATATCTTCCTTTGAAGCAATCGGTACACGCTCTTTAATGTTGCGGAAAGCGAATATTGAACAGACAACTAGTATTGCAACAAAGAAAAAAGCGAATCCGCCGTAAATGCCTTCCTGCGACCAGCCGGTAAGTCCGGGAAGGAAGTCAATCGTAATAGGAACCATTGAGGGGATCCATACACCAAACAGCTCAACAAATTTCTGAACTGTTATAAGTGTGTTTCGTTCATTTAGGTTGGGTGTTATGTTGTATAATAAAATTGTCCATGCATTATAATATGACCAACCGATACTGTTTATAACGCTGATTACGATTGCGTATATCGGTCTGTATGCCATTGGAATTGCATAAGGAACGAGGAAAAACAGCATAGTACATATAGCCCACAAAGGCATCGGCAGAATAAGGAAAGGACGAAGTCTGCCCCAACGCGTTCTCATTCGGTCAATAACGATGCCCGAAAGCGGGTCGTCAAGCGCATCCCATATGCTGGTAACTGCGTTCATTGACGCAATTGCCGAGCCGGAAAGACCTGTGTAGTTGAGCAGGAAATATTGCTTCCATGTGTCAACATATGCATTTAAGTTTTTTGTGCCGTAAGATGTGAGAACATATGCGGCAATTTCTTTAGGCGTTAAGAATTTGCGGTTTTGCTTGTCGAGCAAGGGCTTGGGCGACGGTTCAATTGTTTCAAGAACATTTGTCGTTGTTTCCTGCATGTTTTCACCTCATTGTATATTTCTAATTTATAATAACACAGTTTCTTTTTTCTTTCAATACTATATTTAATTTACTGGATATTTAATTTTCTGCATTGGAATAATGCTGTAAAAAGAAAAAATTCTTATTCTTTGTTAATATTTGTTGTTTGTTTTTACTTAATAATTTACTTGATATTTTTATATAAAGGCGTATAATTAAAGATTAGTATTAATGATTTCGGAGTGATTAATTTATGTCGAACTGCTGTTCATGCGGTAATAACGATTTAACGCTGCTCAATGAAACACTTGAACATTATGCAAGTGTTCCCGGCAGCCTTATTACAATTTTACAGAAGGCGCAGGGTATTTACGGATATCTGCCTGCCGATGTTCTGAACTATATTTCGGATAAAACCGGAATACCTGCTGCTAAGGTTTTCGGTGTAGCTACTTTTTATACACAGTTCCGCTTTAAGCCTGTAGGTAAATACCTTATCATGCTTTGCCAGGGTACTGCATGTCATGTAAACGGTTCGCTTATGCTTGAAAAAACAATTTTTGATACTCTCGGAATTAAAGACGGCGAAACAACAGCTGACGGCTTGTTCACCCTTAAAAATGTTGCTTGCCTTGGTTGCTGCTCACTTTCACCCGTTATGATGGTTAATGATGAAACCTACGGCAATCTTACACCCGAAAAGGTGCGTCAGATTCTTGCACATCTTCGTGAAGAAGCTGAAAAGGAGGCGCAGGAATAATGAAAACGGTTAAAGTAGGTCAGGGCAGCTGCGGTATTTCTGCCGGTGCGGCTAAGGTTTATTCTGCCCTTGAAAAAACCAATCTCAACGCAAAGCTTACCGTTACAGGCTGTATTGGTATGTGTTATCTCGAGCCGATTGTTGATGTTTATGATGAAAACGGTGAGCTTACCCGTCTTGTCCGTGTAAGCGAAAACGATGCTCAAGCTATAGCTGATTTTGTTAATACAGGCGATGCTTCAAAGGTTAAAAAGCTTCTTGTTTGTGAGGAAGACAGCCTTTTCCTTAAAAAGCAGACAAGAATTGCACTTCGCGGTTGCGGTATAATCAACCCCGATGAAATTGACGATTATGTTGAAAACGGCGGCTATACTGCATTAAAAAAAGCACTTACCGAAATGACACCGGAAAGTGTTATTGAAGAGATAAAAATTGCCGGTCTTGCTGGTCGCGGCGGTGCAGGCTTCCCGACATGGTTCAAATGGAATGCTGCAAGAGCAAGTGAGGGTGAAGAAAAGTATCTCATCTGTAATGCAGACGAGGGCGACCCCGGTGCATTTATGGACAGAGCTGTTATTGAAAGTAACCCGCATAACCTTATTGAAGGTATGCTTATCGGTGCGTATGCAATCGGTGCAAAGGAAGCAATTGTTTATGTCCGTGCTGAATATCCGCTTGCAATTATCCGCCTTGAAAGAGCTATTGAACAGGTAAAGGAAAATGGCATAGTCGGCGAAAATATTTTTGGCAGCGGTTTTTCCTGCTCTTTCCGTATTAAGGCAGGTGCAGGCGCATTTGTCTGCGGTGAAGAAACAGCACTTATAGAATCCCTTGAAGGTTCAAGAGGTATGCCGCGTTTGAAACCGCCGTTTCCTGCGCAGTCAGGCTATTGGCGTAAACCTTCAAATATAAATAATGTAGAAACCTTTGCCAATGTTTCATGGATAATCGAAAACGGCGGTGAAGAATTTGCAAAGCTCGGTACACCTGACAGCAAGGGTACAAAGGTTTTTGCTATTACAGGTAAAATTAAACGCGGTGGTCTTGTTGAAATACCCATGGGTATGAAAATTTCCGATGTTATTTTTGATATCGGCGGCGGTATGAAGACCGATAAAAACTTTAAATGTGTCCAACTTGGCGGCCCTTCGGGCGGATGTATTCCCGCCGATATGCATGATACGGAAATTGATTATAAGAAACTCTCTGCAACCGGTGCAATTATGGGCTCGGGCGGTATGGTTGTAATGGATGAAAGCACCTGTATGGTTGGTATGGCTCGCTTCTTCCTTGATTTTACTGCTAAAGAATCCTGCGGAAAGTGTACACATTGCCGTATAGGCACAAAGCGTCTGCTTGAAATTCTTGACAGAATCTGTAAGGGCGAAGGCAGAGAAGGCGATATTGAGCTGCTTGAAGAAACCTGCAACGAAATCAAGGCGGGTGCGCTATGCGGTTTGGGTCAGACTGCGCCTAACCCTGTTCTCACAACTATCAAATATTACCGCGATGAATATGAGGCACATATAAAAGAAAAACGCTGTCCTGCAGGCGAATGTATTGATTTGCTTAAATATTCTATCAATCCCGAAAAATGTATCGGCTGTTCACTTTGCAGCAGGAAATGCCCTGTCGGTGCAATCACCGGTGAAATTAAAAAGACCTTTACAATTGATAATGAAAAGTGCATCAAGTGCGGTCAGTGTTTGGATGCCTGCCGCTTTGGTGCGGTAGAGAAAAGATAAGGAGGGGAATTGAATAATGAGTGATATGTTCCATATTATCATTGACGGTGTTGGAATTAAAGCAACGCCCGATATGACCATTGTTGAAGCGGCAAAATCTGTCGGAATAGAAATTCCCACCCTTTGCCATGATAAAAGAATTGAAGAATACGGTGCCTGCGGTATCTGTGTTGTAGAGGTTGAAGGTGTGCCGAAGCTTCTTCGTGCCTGTTCAACTAAAGTCTTCAACGGAATGATTGTTAACACCAAGTCTGAAAGAGTTATAAAATCACGAAAATTTGCGCTTGATATGCTTCTTTCAAACCACACGGGTGACTGTAAGGCCCCGTGTTCGCTTGCCTGTCCTGCTGGTACGGACTGCCAGGGTTATGTCGGTCTGATAGCAAACGGCGAGTATGAAGAAGCACTTAAACTCATAAAGAAAAAGATTCCTCTGCCTGCAGCTATAGGCAGGGTTTGTCCGCACCCATGTCAGACGGCCTGCCGCAGAAGCCTTGTTGAAGATCCGATTCAAATAGCATATCTTAAAAGCTTTGCTGCTGATATCGACCTTGAAAGTGAAAACACCTATGTTCCCGAGCTTGCTCCTCTTAACAGTAAAACGGTAAGTGTTATCGGCGGCGGTCCTGCGGGTCTGACTGCTGCATATTTCCTTCGCATCAAAGGATATAGTGTTAAAATTTATGATAAAATGCCCAAAATGGGCGGTATGCTTCGCTACGGTATTCCGCAGTATAGACTGCCTAAAGAACTGCTTGATAAGGAAATCAAGCTGATTGAAGACCTTGGCATTGAAATGATAAACAATAAAACTCTCGGTGTTGATTTCACAATAGACAGCCTTAAAGCTGAAAGTGATGCAGTTGTAGTTGCTGTCGGCGCATGGAAAAGCAGCCCAATGCGTGTTGAGGGTGAAAACCTTGACGGTGTATACGGAGGTATTGATTTTCTGCGCAGCGTAATTGAAGGCAAGCCCTTTGATATCGGCAAAAGGGTTGCTGTCTGCGGCGGTGGTAATACAGCAATGGATGCCTGCCGTACAGCTGTAAGGCTCGGTGCGGAAGAGGTTTATGTTGTTTACCGCAGAACAAGGGATGAAATGCCTGCTGAAAAACTCGAAATTGATGAAGCTGAAGAAGAAGGCGTAATTTATAAATTTCTCACCAATCCCGCTGAAATTATCGGTGCAGACGGTAAGGTAAAAGCTGTAAAGCTTCAGGTTATGGAGCTTGGTGAACCCGATGCCAGCGGCAGGCGTTCACCTGTACCTGTTGAAGGCAAGTTTGAAATTTTAGATGTTGACAGCGTCATAATGGCTATCGGTCAGCAGACTGATATTAAAGGTCTTGACGGACTTGAACTTACACGAAAGAACACAATTGTTGCCGACGAATCAACCTTTATGACTAATATTGATGGTGTGTTTGCCGTCGGAGATGCAACAAACAAGGGTGCATCAATAGCAGTTGCCGCTATAGGCGAAGCACAAAAGGCAGCCGATGTTATTGATAGCTACATCAATGGCTTTACTGTAGGTTACCGTAAACCGTTTGTTGTTGAAAAGCAGGTAACAGCCGAGGATTTGGCGGGCATAGAAAGAAATTCAGCCGCTGAAATGCCCACACTTTCATCTGATGAAAGAAAGCACAATTTTAAAGAGGTTGCACTCGGTTTTGATAAAGAAACCGCAATGGCGGAAGCATCACGCTGCCTTGAATGTGGCTGCCTTGATTACTTCAAGTGTAAGCTTCTTAAATATTCAAGATATTACGATGTTGAGCCGGCTGTTTACAGCGGCGAAAAAACACTTGTCGGCAAGGATTCGACTCATCCTTTTATTATTCATGATAATGATAAGTGTATTCTTTGCGGTCAATGCGTCAGAGTTTGTGATGAGGTTATGGGTGTAACCGCACTCGGACTCGTAAACCGCGGTTTTGCTACTGTTGTTTCACCTGAATTCAATAACAGCCTTGATTCTTCGCGCTGTATTTCATGCGGTCAGTGTGTTGCCCTGTGTCCTACAGGTGCGCTTGAACCAAAAGTACCGTTTAAAAAGAATGTTCCGCTTGATACCAAAGTTACAGCTACTGTTTGCACAGGCTGTTCAAAGCTTTGCGAAATGAAGGTTCATACTTCCGGCAAAACAGTTGTCCGCTGTGAACCCGCAGAAAATAACATTCTTTGTAAAACAGGTGCTTTCGGCTTTGCTGCGCTTAATAATCCTGACAGAGTTAAAACCTGCACGGTTGACGGTGAAGTTGTATCAAGAGCAGATGCACTCAAAGCAGCTGCTTCAAGAATGAACAATACGGTTGTTCTTGTAAACAGCTCAATGAGTAACGAAGCACTTGAAGAAGCAGTCAGCTTTGCAAAGGAAAATGATTCTGATATAATGTATTTCAACGCAACTGATTATATTGATGCTGAAATCAAGGTGTTCGGTGACAAACGCAGATTCGGTGCAAATATTGCAAAGATAAAATCACTTGGAATTGAGGAATATAACGGCGAAAAATATGAAAGCGCGGTTGTTTTAGGCGGAAAAGTACCTGAAATAAGCTGTAAATTGCTTGCTGCGGAAGTATTTGAAAAAACAGATGCGGATATAGTTCTTTGTGCAGAATTAACCATGGAAACTGATTGTTCATTCACAACAGGTTCTGGTATAGTTACGACAAAAGCAATATATTAAAATAAATGGTGAGATAGTATTTGTTTGCTATCTCACCGTTTTTATGTTATATTGCTAATGGTGATTATTATGAAACAAAAGATTAAATCTATAGTTGAAACTCAACTTAATACATCGGTTAAAAAAGTTTATTCTGTCGGTAAAGGTGCAAGCGGTTCTGTGTTTTGTGCTAAAATTCGTACAGAACCATATTTAATTGCTGTTAAAACTAGTGAGTATTATGAAGCTGTTTGCCGTGAAAATCAAATGCTTGCTTTTCTTTCAGATAAGGTCAGCTTTAAAGTGCCGAAAACCTATTTTGTTGTTCAGGAAAACGGAATAACTTTTTTAGGTATGGAATATATAAAAGGTATAAGCGGTAGAAACACAAAGGTGTTGCTTGTACCGAATAAAAAGCATCTGACTGACAGTATTGTTAATGGTTTTATGAGTTTACAAAGCAACCGTAACAGCAAATTCGGTAAGTTTGACAATCCGGCTTTTGATACTTGGTATGATTATTACAGGGATTACTTTAATAAAATTTATTCTTTTACAAAAGAAAAGTTTTTATCGGGCGAAATTGAAGAAATTGTAATGCGGGCTGTTGAATTAATCAAATTTAATTTTGAAAAAATTTTTCAGGATATCAAGTGTGAAGCTTGTTTATGTCACGGCGATTTCTGGTTTCCAAACATGATTATTGATTTTTGGAAATCCGAGCTTGTTTCAGTTGTTGACCCGTTTGATATGCTTTGGGCAGAACCTGAATATGAGCTGTTTTGTCTTACCATGACTTACGGTAAAAATCTGAAACTTTATGAAAAATATAAAAGCATAAATAAGGTTTCTGAATTTTGTGATTTAAAGGTGGAATTATATGCCTTGTGCAATGAACTCAATTGGTATATGATGCTCGGTACAATTGGACATGATTATTTAAAATACCGCTCGGAAAGATTAATGGCTCAAATGAAAATACACTTTAAATGAAAAATTCTCTGTTAAGCTTGTGTTCTTAACAGAGAGTTTTTTATTTACAGCAAAGTTCTGAATTCTTCTAACGCTTTAAGGTTAGCAAATATAACATCACATGGCTTTGAAAAGCAGATCTCATTTCCTTCAAAGGTTTGTGCAATTCCTCCGGCTTCGGTTAATATTAAAGTACCTGCCGCAACATCCCATGGCTGTAGCTCTTTTTCAAAGAAAACTTCACATCTTCCGCAGGCAACCATGCATATATCGTATGCCGCCGAACCGCTTCTGCGTATATCCCTTGAATAGTCAAAAACCTTTCTTAACAGGGCAAAGGTTTCGTCTGTATTTTCCGGGTGGTAGGGTGAAGTGCCGAAAAGCGCCAACCCGTCGGAAAGGGTACGGCTGCTTACACTGATTCTTTCACCGTTCAGGTAAGCACCTTTGCTTTTTTCTGCGCTGAAAATTTCGTTGGTGTAGGGGTTGTAAACAACACCTGCAATTATGCTGTTTCCTTCACAAAGTGCTACTGAAATGCAGCTGCAGCGGTAATCCTGCATAAAGTTAGTTGTACCGTCAATAGGGTCGATTATAAAACGCAATGCGTTGCTTTCAAGGTTTGTTTCGCCCTCTTCGCCGACAAATTCTGCTTCGGGAAAAGCCTGACCAAGTTCATTGAATAAATACTCTTGAACGGCAACATCATATTTTGTGACAAAATTCTTTTTGCCTTCCTTAGCAGTAACGGCATTTTCCTGATTGTGGGCGGAAAGAATTATCTTTCCGGCTTCTTTTACTATTTCAATTATTTTTTCAGTCATATTTTAATCCTTTATTTTATTGCCGAATTTAATCTGATTGTTTATAAATCCGATTATTAAAGCAAGAAGCAACAGCGGTAACAGTGCTATAATCATAATTATGCCGCCAATTAGAATAGCAGGTCCTTTTTTACTTTTTGGTATTGCTTCAAACGGGTCAGCCTTTGGCGAAAGCTCACGCTTTGAATTTTCATCTACATAACTGAAAATATCAAGACTTGTGTTATATGCATCAAATTCTCCCTTGAATGCAAGGGGAGCGAGCAGACCAACAGCATCAGGTGCAACCTTAATAAGCTTTCTCAAATCAAGCTTTATTGTTGCAAGTATGCTGTCAATTATCCGCAGAAATGCAATATAAATTCGGCATTTCGGGTCAGATAAATCCATATGGTTTTCGCCAGAGAAAAGGTTTGAAACAAGGTCAGTTATAAAATCTATAACCTTTTCGTTCTTTATACCTTCAATATCCTTAGCGGTTAAGCCCGTTTCTTTTTTTGTCCATGCGGCAAAGGTTTTGAATTTAACACTGTTGAGCCATTTGAATATAGGTTTTATTATCCAGCCGAATTTGTATACAAGTTTTGGCTTTATGCTTATTCCCTGTGCCATGTAGGCGAATTTGTCAATATCGCTGCCGGCAGCTTTTATCATATCGCTGATTACGCCTATAAGCTGTTTTTTTAGGTGCTCTTTAAGTGTAAGACCGTTAGTGTCAATATCGGCTTTTTCTACGGTTTCCGTCGTAATATTAATCTTACCGTTTGCTTGGTCAATTACAACATTTCTTATCGGGGCAGGGTAGCCGCATAATGCCGCTGTGCTTACAGCGTAAAATGCGTTACCTCTGTCGCTGAAAATTCTTCCGATGTTGTGCGTGTGGGTGTGACCTGTGAGCATAAACTGAATACCCATATCGGCGTATTCCTTACGCCTGTCCTTATAGTGGCGGTGCATATCGCCCTTGCCTATAAGCTCATACATGGGTGATGGTGGAATGATAGGGTGATGAGTCATTGCTACAATAAACTGTCCGTTTTTGCGGGCATCTTCTGCTTGCTCTTTTACCCATTCGTACATTCCGTCTTCTATTCCGTGGTCATCATTTAGTGCGAAAAGGCGTACATTGTCAGGCAGCTGTACAATATAGCTCATATATTCGGGCTTACAGCTTATGGCTGAATCGGGTCCGAATTCGCTGTAGAACTCAAAAAGCTCGTCACGCAAAAGTCCGGGCATATCTTTGATTTCATCGCCGACATATTTCCTGCATTTCTCTTTGTAATCGTGCGTTGCGGTTATTACAAAAACCTTTTTGCCATTGCGCTGTAAATTACGCAGCATTTCGCGGAATTCTTCATGCGCAGCCTTTTCACCATCATTTGTTACATCGCCTGCAATAAGCAGAATATCGCTTGAAATATCAGCAAGTATTCTATCGAAAGCAGCTTTTATTACTTCTCTGCTGCCTGCTAAAAGCTTTTGGCTGCGCATAAGCGCAGCCTCATAAGCCTTACCTTGTGTACCGGTTTCAGGTGAATAATAGTGTGTGTCGGTTATAACCTTGATTTTAAGTGACATAATCAGTCATCTGCCTTAATTCTGAATACTTTAACGCTGTGAGGTTCAAGTGAAACGCCGATTTCATCTTCAATTTCAAATTCTTCACCGGTCCAGAGGTCACGGCAGACATATTCATCAGCTTCGGGAAGGTTGCAGTATTCTTTGCCAAGCAGCTCTTTTATGCTGACGGATTCGTCAGCTTCTTCGCCGAACTTGTTGAAGAAACAAACAGCAATCCCATTGTTTGCAAGCGGCTTTACAAGCACATCAACCTGCAGGTTTGTCTTGTGTCTGCGGCATTGTACGCCGAGTTCATCCTGGTCAATAGCAATAAGCTCTTTGTTGGTGAGTATTTTAAGTACTTCATCGTCTTTTCTTGCGTTGCCGTTTTCATCAAGGAAGCGGCGGATATCGTTGCCGAGAATAAGTGGAGCTGCCATCATGCACCATACGGAGAAATGTGCTCTGTTTTCGTTCATTGTAAGGTCGCCGTTACCGACTTCAAGCATATCGGGGTCATTCCAACCGCCGGGGCCTGCGTACTTTGCAAGGCGTACATTCTGCTCGTAAATTGCAAGAACTGATTTCCAGTTTGCCGAAATGTCGAGCGTTGTTCTCCATAGGTTGCCAGCCTGCTTGCCCCAATGCCACGGTCTGTTGAAGCCCCATTCACAGATTGAGTAGCAAATCGGCTTTTCTTCAGTACCCATTCTTTCCGCAAACTCTTTTGTAGCCTTTTTGAGTTCTTCACCCATCTTGATATACTGGCTTGCAGCAGCATCCATGCGGGATGAATAGGGATTGAAGAATTTAATGGTGTTTTCACCCTGCTTGAGATTTACCGTAAGCTGGAGCTTGCCGTCAGAGGTGGCAGCTTTTGTAGAAGGTGCATAAAGGTCATATTCGTTTGTTTTGTTAACTATAACCTTTGCGTACTTTTCAAAATTACCGCGTTTTCTGATGATAATGCTGAGGATATATTCGCCGTCTTCTTCAACATTAATGCCACTGAATGTAGCTGTGCCTATGTTGCCGCTCAGCCCTGTAATATATGAAGCGGGGTGGCGGGAATCGGACACTATTCTTGCGTGTCCTTCAAGTTTGGCTTCTGCGGCAAAAACAGTGCAGATATCTGTTCCGTCAGCCTTGCTGATAATAATTCTTTCAATGTTGGGTGCTGATGTGGGGAAGGGCTTGTTGTGGCAGAAATCGTACTTGAAATATTCAATTCCCCATTCTGCAAAGGTAGCAGCGTCAACTGCCTCATGACCGAGTGAAGCAGGCAAATCTTCACAGGTGTATGTACCATTAGAAGAGTAAATGCCGAGCTTTAAGCCCATAGCGTTCACATCATCAACAAGCGGCTTGATACCGCGGGGAAAGGTGGTGTAGTCGGCAATAAATCTGCCGTTTTCATCGCGCTTTGATGATTGCCAACAGTCATCAAGGTTAACATATTGATAACCTGCATCTGCGAGTCCGCTGTTTTTCATTGCGGTGGCAATCTGCAGTATAAGTTCTTCGCTTATATGGTTACGGAAGGTGTTCCAGCTTGACCAGCCCATGGGCGGGGTTAGTGCAACGCCGTTATCGTAGCCGACTTCACTTTTGGTTGTTACCTTTACTGCGTTTGCAGCGCGGGCAGCAACAGCAGGTGCAGAAACAGTGCCGTTTTTAAGTGCAACGGTAATTCCTGTTGCGGCAACAGCCGCAGCAGCACTTTTAATAAATCCTTTAAGCATAAAACATTACCTCCGATATTTTATCGAACAATATATTTCTATATTATCAAATATGTTATATAAAATCAATACTTATTAAAGAAAGAAGAATTAATAATATAAATACATTATTTTTTGAGAATTTTTGTGGACAGATATTTGTTTTTCTGCTATAATATTTTGGAAAAAATTACAGAAAGGCGATAATATAATATGGTATTCCTCAATAAATTCATTTCTATGATTCTTGTTCCGCTCTATTTTTCTCCTTTTCTTCCTTTTCTGCATGTTGTAAAGCTGTTCAATCAGCCGCAGGAGGTTATTTCTTTAAGCGAGCAAGGTGTAGGCACAGCGGAGGACCCCGTTTATCTTACCGCACACCGCGGTGTTCACAAGGTTGCCCCGCAGAATTCTCTGCCTGCATACGAAGCTTCAGTTGAACTCGGCTACTATACTGCTGAATGCGATATTCACCTTACTAAGGATAATGAATGGGTGCTTATTCACAACAGCACAACCGATGCACAGTTCTGCCAGTACGGTGAAGTAAAGGAATATACACTTGAAGAGCTTAAATCCTTCCGCTACAAGTGGGGGGCAAACTTCTGGAAAGAAGATTTGAGAATTGCTACGCTTGATGAATACCTTGATGTTTTCGTTGGTACTAAAACCCGTCCGCAGATTGAAATCAAGGCTGACAACTATGATTTGCTTTATACGGTTGTTGATGCGGTCAAGGCAAAGAATCTTACTGAACAGGCTATTGTAATTTCCTTTGATTTCAAGCAGCTTGAGATTATTCACAAGCTTGACCCGAGTATAGAGCTCTGGTATCTTATTGATGAAATTACAGCGGAAAATATCGCTCAGGCACAGGCGCTCGGCAGCAATGTCTGGCTTTCTCCCAACCTTGAAAGAAACAATCAGGCTACTATTCAGCTTGCTGTTGATGCCGGTATCGGAGTTTCCTTCTGGACTGTAAATACTGTAGAGGATGCAAAAATGCTCTACGACATGGGTGTTCGTTATATGGAAACTGATGTTTTCTGCAATTGATATCAAATATTTTCCCTTTGTTTTTGCAAAGGGATTTTTTCTTGACAAGAAAATTTTATTATGTATAATAAGAATAATTTGTTAATTTAAGGAGTACGATAAAATGTCAGTAGGGACCATTATTATTGGCTTGCAGAAGCTGTATCATGTTGTTGCTACCGTTTTTGCGCTTATACCCATGCTTGTTACCATGGGCATGAACGATAAGCCCGGTACAGAAGTTATTATCAATGAAAATGCCACCAATCCGTATATTGTAGAATACGGGAATCCCGATATTTCTGCGCACCGTTCAGGTGCAGGTGTTGCGCCGCAGAATACGCTTATGGCGTTTGAAACAATGCTTAAACAGACAGACGAGTATGGCGTTGATACCTTTGAGTTTGATGTTCAGCTTACCGCTGACGGTGAACTGATTGTTATGCACGACCTTACATATGATTCAACTACAAATGCCGTTGAATTTTACGGAAGAAGCGATGTCAAAGCAACAGACCTTACACTTGCCGAAGCTAAAGCTAACCTTAATATGGGCGAGAATTTCGAGCTGAACGGCGAGTATCCTTACCGCGGACTTAGAGGTGAAGATATTCCCGATAACCTTCGTGTTTCCACTGCACAAGAAGTTATTGACCTTATTGAAGCTAACAAAAACGGCACGAAATATAATTACATAATCGAAATTAAAAATAGCGGAAAAGAAGGCTATAAAGCTGCAGATAAGCTTTATGAAATCGTTACAGAGCGTGGCCTTTGGGACAGAGTAATCTGGGCAAGCTCAAAGCCTATGGTTTCATACTATATGCGTACAGAATATACTGAAGTACCGCGTTCGGCAGGTATTGATGAGGTTCTTCAGTTTTACATTTATGCAAGAATGGGTTGGGACCTTGATGTTGCAGATGTTTCTTATGTAGCTTTACAGATTCCTTACGGTGACAGCGCTGCAAACGGTTTGATTAACCTCGGTACACGCGAAGTTATCAACTATGCGCATAAGTACAATATCGCTGCACAGTATTGGACAATCAACGGTGAAGAAGCTGTTGAGTATCTTACCGCTAACGGTGCTGACTGTATTATGACCGATTATCCCGATATGGCTTACGAAGTTGTAACAAAAATGAATAAATAAAACAAAGGCTTTCCGTTTTCGTTTGACGGAAAGCCTTAACTTTATTAATGCCTATTTTGTATTAATTCTTTTGTACGACAAAGCTGACCATATAAGAAGTAAAGCTGTTGAAATTATTACCAGTATTGTGTGCAGACCGTTTATTGCTGTATAGTTCGGGTATGTAGTACAGCCTACAAACATATAAACAATAAATTCAAAAGCAACCATAATGGGGAGCAAGGTTTTGCAAACGGTAGTCATATTTGTTTTCTGTGCTGTCATTCCCCATTTCTTGGTAAGTACTGCAACAAGCGCAATTGCTGCAATAACTGCGGCAACAGTTACAATTGCCTGATAATCAACCTCATCAAATCTTTCGAGAACGGGTCTTACTATGCTTATGCCAAGCAATGCAACATATCCGAGCAGGAAATTTAGCGTGTCTGATACCATTTTTGGTGTGTTAATAAATGCTTTATCATATACATCTTTTTCCGGTTTAAGGCTTAACATATGCGCTGTTATAATTCCGCCTGCAATAAAGCCCGTAAAGTATTCCCAGCATGACCAGGGGGCAATGAAATCGCTGAAATAATTTTCGTTAAGCATGTGATATCCGCCGTTTCCGAAATAGAAGAAAAGGTCGGATATTGTGATTGAAAAAGCGAATGCGCTGCAGACAACCAAACCGGTTTTTGCTGCAACCTTATCCTTGATTACAAACCGTGTAACAATAAGGCTTACAACAGACTTGATTGCAAAGGAAATCATTTCGACTTCTGCGTAATAGTTTCGGCCGCCAAGTAATTTCTTAGCCCATGAAGTATCGTCAAAGTGCTGCAGATATGTTTTCCATGCGCCGGTTTCTATACCGGTAAGTTTTAGACCTTCTTCAAAAATTTCGGCAGCTTCAGGCTGGACAATGGCGATAATAAGGTGTGATACAGTAGCTTTTGCAATTAAATCTGTGGCAAAGAAAGCTGCGAGCAATATAACATAATCCTTTACTTTCCACTGCTTGCCGCTGTAGCATGCGCCAAGGAATATACCGAAGAGTGAAGCAAGTCCGAAACCAAGACACAGCATTATAAATATTGCAGAGGGAACGGAACAGTAAACGGTTGTTTCACCCGTATATCCGGGAAAATCAATGAAATCGGTCGGGTCAAAAAGCACACCTGTAATCTGACCGAGCAAGGTACCCCAAGCAGGTACTGTAAGCATGAAAACAAGCGATACTATTCCAAGCCAGCCTATGCTCAGCTTTTTGCGTTCACCGCATATAATAACAATAAACATTGTGAACAGAAAACCTGCATTGAGCAGACCCCAGGATGAACCCCAGCCATGCGTACCGCGAATTCTCCACAGCATACCCATAAGCAGAGCACCGAGCAGTATGAATAATAGCTTTTGCGGTGTTGAATAAGTCTTTTTTATTGTCAAACAAACCACCTCCGTAAGTTTAGGTTTATCGTATCACATATTTTTCTTAATTTCAATAATAATATAGTTATTATGCATAAATATTTTAACCAATATTAACTATTGTTTTACTGTCGTTTTTCTTGACAAAATGTGTGCATTATGGTAACATATCTTCTAATGAAATCTTTAAGGAACGATGCAGTGACATCGGCAAGATTGATTATAAATTCAAGCGCATTTTCTTTAGGGAAATTGTGTGTTTTCATATGCGATTTCTAATCAAACCTTGCCGTAATGCAAGGTTTTTATTTTATCTTATAAGGAGTTAGTATGAAGGCGGTATTTACCAATTGCACAAAATACGATAACGGTAAATTCACAAAAGCTGATTTCGCTGAAGTTCATCTTCAGGGAGGTCAGAATATTGACCTTGAATTTAATAATTGCTTTATATTTCCCGCTTTTTGTGATGTGCATGTTCACCTCAGAGAGCCGGGATTTTTTCATAAAGAAACCATTTTATCCGGTTCATCCGCTGCAGCCCGCGGCGGATATACCGATGTTTTTTCAATGCCCAATTTAAATCCCGTTCCAGATTGCGTTGAAGCAATTAATCTTCAGCGTGATATTATTGAAAAAACAGCAGTGATAAATGTTCACCCTTATGCTTCAATTACTGTTGGTCAACAGGGTGAAAAGCTTTCTGATTTCGAAGGTCTATCACCGCTTTGCTGTGCTTTTTCTGACGACGGCAGGGGAGTTCAAAGCGAAGAACTGATGCTTGAGGCCATGAAGAAGGCAAAAGCACTTAATAAAATTTTAGTTGCGCATTGTGAAGATAATTCTTTGCTCCGCGGCGGTTATATACACGATGGCGAATATGCTAAAGCACACGGTCACAAGGGCATTTGCAGCGAAAGCGAATGGAAGCCCATTGAACGCGATTTAAAGCTTGCAGAGCAGACGGGCTGCAAATACCATGTCTGCCATATTTCTACAAAAGAGAGTGTGCGTCTTATCCGTGAAGCCAAGAAAAGGGGAGTTGACGTAACCTGTGAAACAGCTCCGCATTACCTTGTTATGAACGACAGTATGCTGCAGGAAAACGGCAGATTTAAAATGAATCCGCCGATACGCAGTGAAGAAGACAGGCTTGAACTTATTGAAGGTATTAAAGACGGTACTATTGATATGATAGCAACCGACCATGCACCCCACAGTGCAGAAGAGAAATCAAAAGGTCTTTCGGGCAGTCTTATGGGTGTTGTGGGTATTGAAACCGCTTTCCCGGTTTTGTATACTGAGCTTGTTAAAAAAGGTGTTATCACCCTTGAAAAGCTGATTGAACTGATGTCAATAAATCCCCGTAAACGCTTTGGTCTGAAATTTAACGATGATATCTGCGTTTTCGACCTTGAAAAAGAATATGTTATAAATCCCGATGAATTCCTTTCAATGGGCAGAAGCACTCCCTTTGAAGGAAAAGCGGTTTATGGAATAAGTAAATTAACTGTATGCGGAGGTAAAGCAGTATGGATAAACTCAAACTGATGTCTTATGACAGAAAAATCGTGCTTGAAGACGGTAGCGAATATTACGGATACAGCTTCGGCTACGAGTGTGAACGCGTATGCGAGCTTGTTTTCAACACAGCAATGCTTGGCTACCAGGAAATCATTTCTGACCCAACCTACACTTATCAGGCGGTTGTTATGACTTATCCGTTGATTGGTAACTGCGGTACGGCGGATGACGATTTTGAAACCAAAGTTCCCACACTCGGTGGGCTTGTAGTCAGAGAATATAACGATGTTCCTTCAAACTTCCGCGCAACAAAAACACTTGCAGAAGTTATGGAAGATTATAAAATTCCCGGTATCAGCGGACTTGATACACGCGAGCTTACCCGCAAGCTCCGCGATAACGGAACTTGTAAGGTGATTTTCACTTCTGCCGATACACCCAAAGAAAAGGCTCTTGAAGTTCTAAACAGCACTGAAATTCCTACAGATGCGGTTGAAAAGGTAAGCTGTAAAAAGCGCTGGTATTCAAGAACTCCCAACATGAAATACAATGTTGTTGCAATTGACTGCGGTATTAAACTCAGCCTTATCCGTACACTCAATGCAAGAGGCTGTAATATAACTGTTGTTCCCTACAACACAAGCTCTGAAGAAGTTATGAAAATGAAGCCTGACGGAATTTATATTTCCGATGGTCCCGGTAACCCCGAAGATGTCAAGCCTGTTATTGAACTTGTAAAAGAGCTTAAAGGTAAATGCCCGATTTTCGGTGTAGGTCTTGGTCATGAAATTATCGGTCTTGCCTACGGTGCAAAAACATTTAAGCTCAAGTGCGGTCACAGAGGCTGCAACCATTCCGTTCAGTCACTTATCAATAATACATTCAAAAACCATTCACAGAACCACGGTTACGCAGTTGATGCTGCTTCTGTCGAAGGTACCGAGCTTGTTGTTACTCATATCAACCTTTTTGATAAAACTGTTGAAGGTATGAGCTGTGAACAGGATAATGTATATTCCGTTCAGTACTTACCGAGCGAGGGTTCAATGTTCTATGAAAGATTTATTAACCTTATGAAGGGGGACAAGTAAGATGGCAAAAAGAACTGACATAAAAAAGGTACTTGTTATCGGTTCCGGTCCGATTGTTATCGGTCAGGCTGCCGAATTTGACTATGCCGGCACTCAGGCATGTCTTGCCCTTAAAGAAGAGGGCTACGAAGTTGTTCTCTGCAACTCTAACCCTGCTACAATCATGACAGATACCACTATTGCCGATAAGGTATATATGGAACCGCTTACACTTGAATATGTTGCAAAGGTTATCCGCTACGAGCGTCCCGATGCAATTATTCCCGGCATCGGCGGTCAGACAGGTCTTAACCTTGCAATGCAGCTTGAAAAGAAGGGTATTCTTAAAGAATGCGGCGTTGAGCTTCTTGGTACAAGCAGTAAGAGCATCGAAATGGCAGAAGACAGAGAGCTGTTCAAAGAGCTTTGCGAAAGACTCGGCGAGCCTGTTCTTCCTTCACTTATTGCCAACACCATGCAGGAAGGTCTTGATGCAGCTGAAGAAATCGGTTATCCCGTTGTTCTGCGTCCCGCTTTCACACTCGGCGGTACAGGCGGCGGCTTTGCAGATAACGCTGAAGAATGTGAAGAAATCCTTAAAAATGCCCTTGCTCTTTCTCCTGTACATCAGGTTCTTGTTGAAAAGAGCATAAAGGGCTACAAGGAAATTGAATATGAAGTAATGCGCGATGCCAACGATACTGCAATAGCAATTTGTAACATGGAAAATGTTGACCCCGTCGGCATCCATACAGGCGATTCTGTTGTTGTTTGTCCCACACAGACTCTTACAGCAAAAGAAAACACAATGCTTCGTGACAGCGCACTTAAAATTATCCGCGCACTGAAAATTGAAGGCGGCTGTAATGTTCAGTTTGCTCTTGACCCGCTTTCATTCACATATTATCTTATTGAAGTCAACCCCAGAGTTTCTCGTTCATCAGCTCTTGCTTCCAAAGCAAGCGGATATCCGATTGCACGCGTAACAGCTAAAATTGCAATGGGCATGACTCTTGATGAAATTAAAATTGCAAATACCTATGCAGCTTTTGAACCCACAATTGACTATGTCGTTACAAAGATGCCCCGTTTCCCGTTCGATAAGTTCTCAACTGCTAACAACACACTTTCAACTCAGATGAAGGCTACCGGCGAAGTAATGAGCATCGGCAGAACAATTGAAGAAAGCCTTCTCAAAGCTACTCGTTCTCTTGAAATCGGTGTAAACCACCTTTATATGAAGAAGTTTGACACATATACAGAAGAAGAACTTCTCAAATATATCGTCAACGGTACTGATGACCGTTTCTATGCAATTGCTGAGCTTATCAGCCGCGGCACAGATATGGGTATGATTTACCATGCAACAAAGATTGACATGCTCTTTATCGAAAAGATTAAGAACATTGTCATGATGGAATATGAAGTCAAGGCTAACAAGGGCGATGTTGCTACCCTTTATAAGGCAAAGAAAATGGGCTTCTCCGATGATTTTATTGGTCAGCTCTGGGGTGTACCCGGTAAGGAAGTTTACCAGCTTCGCGTTGAAAATGATATGTTCCCGGTATACAAGATGATTGATACCTGTGCGGCAGAGTTTGCAGGTAATATTCCTTACCTTTATTCTACCTATGAGGCTGAAAACGAATCAATCGTTTCCGATAAGAAAAAGATTGTTGTTTTAGGTTCAGGTCCTATCCGTATCGGTCAGGGTGTCGAATTTGACTATTCAACAGTTCATGCTGTTACAACAATCAAAAAGCACGGCTATGAAGCTATCATTATCAATAACAACCCTGAAACAGTTTCAACCGACTACACCTGTTCCGACAAGCTTTATTTTGAACCGCTCTGCATAGAAGATGTTATGAACATCATTCACCTTGAAAAACCGGAAGGTGTTGTGGCTTCACTCGGCGGTCAGACTGCCATTAACCTTTCCGAAGGTCTTAAAGACCGCGGCGTAAAAATTATCGGTACAGACTGTGACGCAATTGAGCGTGCAGAAAACCGCGATTCCTTCCAGAAGGTTCTTCAGTCACTCAACATTCCTCAGCCCGAAGGTCAGGCTGTTACAAAAATTGAAGACGGTGTTGCTGCTGCAGCAAGAATCGGCTATCCCGTGCTTGTCCGTCCTTCCTTTGTTCTTGGCGGTCGCGCAATGGAAATTGTTGCCGATGAAGCACAGCTTCGCAGATACCTCAACACAGCTGTTGAAATTGATGAGGACAAGCCTGTTCTTGTTGATAAATATATTGTCGGTAAAGAAGTTGAGGTTGACGCAATCTGTGACGGTACGGATGTATTTGTCCCCGGTATTATGGAGCTTGTTGAAAGAACAGGTATCCACTCCGGCGACTCAATCAGCGTTTATCCGACCTTCAGCATTTCTGAAAAGGTTCAGGAAACAATTATTGACTATACAAAGAAGCTTGGTCTGGGTATTGGCATAGTCGGTCTGTTCAATATTCAGTTTATTGTTGATAAGAACGAAAATGTATTCATTATTGAAGTTAATCCCCGTTCTTCAAGAACCGTTCCGTTCCTTTCAAAGTCAACCGGTTACAGCCTTGCTGATATTGCAACACTCTGTATGCTCGGTAAGTCACTTAAAGAGCAGGGTATTGACTACGATGTAGCTCCGAGAAAGAAGCGTTGGTATGTAAAGGCACCTGCATTCTCATTCTCTAAGCTCAGAGGTCTTGATGCTTACCTTTCACCTGAAATGAAGTCAACTGGTGAAGCCATCGGCTACGATAACAGCCTTACACGCGCTCTTTACAAAGCACTTCAGGCAAGCGGTATGAATGTTATGAATTACGGTACCGTATTTGCAACAATTTCCGATAAGGATAAGGAAGAAGCCCTTCCGCTTATCCGCCGTTTCTACAACATGGGCTTCAATATTCAGGCTACAGAAGGTACGGCAGATTTCCTTAAAGCAAACGGTATTAGAACACATATGCTTCCCAAAATCGGTGACGGCAGCGATGAAATTCTCCGTGCAATCCGTCAGGGCTATGTAACATATGTTATCAATACAAGAGATACAAGCTCTGTAGGCGCTCTTTCCGACGGGCACGAAATCAGACAGTGTGCTGTTGAAAATAATGTAACAATGTTCACATCGCTTGATACTGTTAAGGTTCTTCTTGATGTTCTTGAAGAAACAACACTCTTTATTTCAACTATTGATGCATAATTACAAAGGAGATTATGATGACTCAAGGGTTATATGAAATTATCTCTAATGAAAAACTGACCGAAACCGTCTATAAAATGGTTGTGAAAGGCGATACTTCGGCTATTACAGCATCAGGTCAGTTTGTAAATATAAAGCTTGAAGGCAAGTTTTTGCGCCGTCCCATTTCAATCTGCGATTTTGATGAAAACACGATTACTCTGATTTATAAAGTAGTAGGTGTCGGCACAGAGCAGATGAGTGAAATGAGCTGCGGTAAAGTGCTTGACATTCTTGTTGGTCTCGGTAACGGCTACAGCCTTAATAAGTGCGGCGATAAGCCGCTGCTTATCGGCGGCGGTGTCGGTGTACCTCCGCTTTATAATCTTTGCAAAAAGCTTATTAATGAAGGCAAAAAGGTTACTGTTGTACTCGGCTTCAATACCAAAGATGAAATCTTTCTTGAATCTGACTTTAAAGCTCTCGGTGCAGAGGTTTTTGTTGCAACCGCTGACGGCAGCTACGGTGTCAAAGGTTTCGTAACCGATGCTATGAAGGAGATTGAATATACCTATTTCTTCACATGCGGTCCTATGCCTATGTTCAAGGCTATTGAAGCTGTTGCCGTTACAAGCGGTCAGTACAGCTTTGAAGAAAGAATGGGCTGCGGTTTTGGCGCATGTATGGGTTGCTCCTGTAAAACAAAGTACGGTAACAAACGCATATGTAAAGACGGTCCCGTACTTGAGAGGGAGGAAATTATATGGTAAACACAAAGGTTAATTTAAGCGGAATTGTGCTTGATAACCCTGTTATCCCTGCAAGCGGTACATTTGGTTTCGGCTATGAATTTGCTGAAATTTATGATATAAACTGTCTTGGTACTTTTTCTTTTAAAGGTACAACCAAAGACCCGCGTTTCGGTAATCCCTGTCCGAGAATAGCTGAATGTGACAGCGGTATGATTAACGCCGTTGGTTTACAGAATCCCGGTGTTGAAAAGGTTATTGAAAATGAACTGCCGAAGTTGAAAGTTTGCTTTAATAAGCCTGTTATGGCAAATGTCAGCGGTTTTTCTGTTGAAGATTATGCCTATACGGTTGAAAAGCTTGATTCTCAGGAGCAGATTGGCTGGTTTGAAGTTAATGTATCATGCCCGAATGTTCACGGCGGAGGCATGAGCTTCGGAACTTCACCCGAAGCTGCTGCTGAGGTTACAGCAGCCTGCCGCAAAGTTACGAAAAAACCGCTTTATATAAAGCTTTCACCTAATGTTACAAACATTGTTGATATTGCAAAAGCTTGCGAAGCAGCGGGTGCGGACGGCATAAGCATGATTAATACCATGCTTGGTATGCGTATTGACCTTAAAACAAAAAAGCCTGTGATTGCCAATAAAATGGGCGGCTTTTCCGGTCCTGCAATAAAGCCTGTTGCACTGCGTATGGTTTATCAGGTATTTGAAGCTGTTAAAGTTCCGATTATCGGTATGGGCGGTATTGCAACTGCTGAAGATGTTATTGAAATGATGCTTGCCGGTGCAACTGCTGTTCAGGTAGGTGCGGCAAACCTTGTTGACCCGTTTGCCTGCAAGAATATCATTGACAATCTTCCCAAGGTAATGGAAAAATATAAAATAGATGATTTATCAAAGATTATAGGAGGCGCACATTAATGGGTAAAGACGTAATTATTGCTTGCGATTTTGCTAGCAAGGCTGATGTAATGAATTTCCTTGACAAGTTCACTGATTGCAAGCCTTTTGTTAAAATCGGTATGGAGCTTTACTATGCAGAAGGTCCTGCAATTGTAAAGGAAATAAAGGCAAGAGGTCACAAAATTTTCCTTGACCTTAAGCTGCACGATATTCCCAACACAGTTAAAAAATCAATGGCTGTGCTTTCACACCTTGATGTTGATATGACTAACCTTCACGCAGGCGGTACAATCACAATGATGCAGGCAGGTCTTGAAGGTCTTACCCGTCCTGACGGTACGCGTCCGTTGCTTATTGCTGTTACACAGCTTACCTCCACAAGTCAGGAAAGAATGGAAGCAGACCTTCTTATTAATGAACCTATTGATAAGGTTGTTATGCACTATGCAAAGAACGCCGCTACAGCAGGTCTTGACGGTGTTGTATGTTCACCGCTTGAAGCAGGTAAGGTTCACGAAACCTGCGGTGAAAAGTTCTTAACCGTTACTCCTGGTGTCCGTTTTGCAGACGGCGATATAGGCGACCAGTCCAGAGTTATGACTCCTGCACAGGCAAAGGAAATCGGCAGCGATTATATTGTAGTAGGTCGTCCGATTACAGCAGCGGAAGATCCGGTTGCAGCTTATAAGCGTTGCGTTGCTGAATTTGTTGATTAATATTAAGGAGATAGATTGATATGAAAAAATTAATTGCTAAAGATTTGCTTAAAATTAAGGCTGTATTTTTCCGTCCTGAAGAACCCTTTACATGGGCAAGCGGTATCAAAAGCCCCGTTTACTGCGATAACCGCCTTATCCTCACAGCACCTGAAGCTCGTAAGGATGTAGAAAACGGTCTTGCAGCAATCATAAAAGAAAACTATCCCGAGGTTGAAGTTCTTATGGGTACTTCAACAGCAGGTATTGCTCATGCTGCTATCACAGCAGAAATCATGGGCCTTCCCATGGGTTATGTCCGCGGTTCAAGCAAGGACCACGGCAGACAGAACAGAATTGAAGGTAAGCTTGAAGCAGGTCAGAAGGTTGTTGTTGTTGAAGACCTTATCTCCACAGGCGGCAGCGTAATTGATGTTGTTGATGCTCTTCGCGAAGTCGGTGCTGAAGTTCTCGGTATTGCTTCTATTTTCACTTACGGTATGCAGAAGGGTCTTGACAGACTTGCAGCTGCAAATGTTAAAAATGTAAGCCTTACAGATTTTGACTGCATTGCAGAAGTAGCTGCTGAAGAAGGCTATATTGCAGAAGAAGATATTGCACGCCTTATCAAGTTCCGCAATAATCCTTCTGATGAAAGCTGGATTGGTGCATAAGTTATGAGAAGTTTAATTGATATTCTCGAACTTGATACCACCGAAATTCAGCAGCTTATTGATAAAGCTAACGATATTATTGCTAATCCGGTAAAATACAGCGAAAAGTGTAAGGGTAAAAAGTTAGCGACGCTTTTCTTTGAACCCTCTACCAGAACAAGGCTAAGCTTTGAAGCGGCTATGTATGAACTTGGCGGCAATGTATTGGGCTTTTCCGAAGCGCAGAGTTCTTCTGCCGCAAAAGGTGAAAGTATAGCTGATACTGCTAAAACTACCTCATGCTATGCAGATATTATAGCTATGCGTCATCCTAAAGAAGGTGCGCCGTTGGTAGCGGCTATGAACGCTTCAATTCCTGTTATTAACGCAGGTGACGGTGGTCATAACCACCCGACACAGACTCTTACCGATTTACTTACAATCTACCGCGAAAAGGGCAGACTTGATAACCTTACTGTCGGCTTCTGCGGTGACCTTAAATTCGGCAGAACTGTTCATTCTCTTATCAATGCTCTTTCAAGGTATGAAAATATTAAGTTTGTTCTTGTTTCTCCTGTAGAGCTAAAGCTTCCGAGTTATGTTAAGGAAACTTTGAAGAAGAACAACCTTGAATATGTTCAGACAACTGACCTTGACAGCGTAATGCCTGAACTTGATATTCTTTATATGACCCGCGTACAGCGTGAGCGTTTCTTTAATGAAGAAGATTATCTTCGTCTTAAAGATAGCTATATTCTCCGTCCTGAGCGTCTGAATACAGCAAAGGCAGATTTAGCTATTATGCATCCGCTGCCCAGAGTAAACGAAATCAGCGTTGAAATAGACAATGACCCCAGAGCTTGCTATTTCAAGCAGGTTTTGAACGGCAAATATATCCGCATGGCACTTATCCTAAAACTGTTGGAGGTTGAATAAAATGAAAATTGATTCAATTAAAAACGGTATTGTTATTGACCATATTACGGCAGGCAAGGCTATGCAGATTTATAATCTTCTCGGTCTTGATTCAATGGATTGCAGTGTTGCACTTATCAAGAATGTTTCAAGCTCTAAAATGGGTAAGAAGGATATTATCAAGGTAGATGCCGATATTGATGTTGATACTGATATTCTCGGCTATATTGACCCCGGTGCAACGGTAAATATCATTAAGAATGAAGTAACGGTTGAAAAGAAAAAGTTAGAGCTTCCCGAAAAGCTTACAAATGTCATAAAGTGCAAGAATCCGCGCTGTATCACTTCAACAGAGCAGGAATTGCCGCAGATGTTTAAGCTTACCGATAAAGAAAGAAAAGTTTATCGCTGCATTTACTGCGAAACAGCAGCAAAAAAGGAATAAGTTTTAAAAATAACAAGCCACGGATTTCCGTGGCTTGTTTAATCATTTTTTCAGATGATGATATATTTTAGGGTCTATTTCAGCATTAGGGTTCTTTACGAGAATTTTTTGGCAAACAGAATCCCATAATTCGTTGTAGTTGTGATAAGTGTTTGCTAAAAAAAGCGGCGTTTTTGGATTGCCTTCAATTTCAATAAAAAGTCCTTTCATTCCGGGAATTAAGATACTTCTTTTAAATTTTATATATTTCATTAAGGTATACGGTATTTCTCCATCGGCTACAGTTAAACCGCCTACAATGAATGATTTGCAAATTAATTTATTTTCTTCAATTTCAACAGTTCTTTTAAAATCGCTTAAAATTAATTTGAAAAATTTAAAAAAGATAAGAATATATGTAGCAGTACCTGTAATTATAGCTTTTTTGATAGCATTATTCTTTATAATAATAAATGAAAATATAATAAGGGCTATGATTATTAAATGAGGGAATATACTTGTAAAGAAAATTTTCATTTTATTCTGGGAATATTTTTTCAAAAAATCAACTACTTTCCATTGATTAAAAGTATATTACTCAAAAAAGAATTTGTCAATAAAGCTAAAAAACGGACAGTTTTTTAACTGCCCGTTTTTTGCATTAAATTGATTATTAAAGGCTTTCTGCGATTTCCTTTGTATCTCTTGCAATCATAAGTTCCTCATTGGTGGGGATAACATAAACCTTAACCTTTGAGTCGGGACCTGAAAGCTCGCCGCCCTTGCCTTTGATAGCCTTTGCGTTTTCATCAGCGTTAAATGTTACGCCGATATAACCGAAGCTCTCGCAGATATTCTGACGAAGGGGCTGTGAGTTTTCGCCGATACCGCCTGTAAATACGATTGCATCAACACCCTGCATAGCAGCGATGTACTGACCTATATACTTTCTGATCTGATACCAGAGCATCTTCTTTGCAAGCTCAGCTCTTGCATCGCCTTCTGCAGCGGCCTTGAGTATGTCTCTGTCATCGCTGAGACCACCGGAAATACCGAATACACCGGATTTCTTGTTAAGAATTGCGTTTGTTTCTGCCGGTGTCCAACCTTCTTTTTCCTGAAGGAATGTAACAACAGAGGGGTCAAGATTACCTGAACGTGTACCCATGATGAAACCGTCGAGGGGAGTAAGACCCATTGACGTATCGATTACCTTGCCGCCCTTAACGGCTGTGATTGATGAACCGTTGCCGAGGTGGCAGGTGATAATCTTGAGGTCTTTGATATCCTTGCCCATAATCTTTGCACACTCGGCGCTGACAAATCTGTGAGATGTGCCGTGGAAGCCGTAGCGACGAATCTTATACTTTTCATAGTACTCGTAAGGAATACCGAACATATAAGCTTCTTCAGGCATTGTTGAATGGAATGCGTTATCGAAAACAACAACTTCGGGAACGTCTTTACCGAAAACATCTATACAAGCGTTGATGCCCTGAATGTGTGCAGGGTTGTGCAGGGGAGCGAGGTCGCAAAGTCCCTTTATACCCTCAATAACTTCGTCAGTAACAAGTGTGCTCTCCTTGAATAATGAACCGCCCTGAACAACTCTGTGACCGATTGCGGAAATCTCATCAAGTGATTCAATAACCTTTGTTTCACCGGTGGTAAGAGCCTCTTTGACGACCTGGAAAGCCGCTGTATGATCAGGCATTGCAACTTCCTTTTCAAACTTACCTTTTTCAGTTTTGATGTCGAATTCGCCCATTTCAGCGCCGACTCTGCCGCAGGTACCCTTAGCAATTACAACTTCACCGTTCATGTCGATGAGCTGGAACTTGAGAGATGAGCTGCCTGCGTTAATAACAAGTACTTTCATGTTTTTCCTCCGAAAATATATCTGAAAATTATTTTATCTAACCATACCGAGAAGTGTATAGAAGTTAAGAGTAAATGTTGAACCTGCATCGGGACCTGCTGTAACGATTTCTTCGTTTTCGCAAAGGAATGAATGCCAGCTGTTGTCTGTAAGCATGTAGCCGACCTGACCGTTTGTAAGACCGAATACAATAAGTGTTCTGCCATCAACATTGTCCTTGATGGGGGCGAAATCCCATGTTGTTCCGCTCCATGATTCTTCTGCAGTTGTTGCACCGCCGAAAGCAATTTCGGGAGCAAGCTCACCAGGAGCTACTACAACAGCAACATCCTTGCCGAATTCAATGTAACCGAGCTCGGTTACAACCTTGTATTCATCGCCGCTCTTAACAACAGTATTGCTGAGAAGACCGCACTTGGCAGCAAGAGTAATAATGTTGTTTTCAACTCTCTGTGTGTATGTTGCGCGTGCATAGTTAAGGATGGGGTCAAGCTTTTTGCTGTCCTGAATGGAGCAGGTGAGTTCGCCAAGAGTATAGCCGTAGGAAGCAAGTCTTGCATAGCCTTCATCATTATATTCTTTAAGAACTTCTGCATCAGCAACAAGCTCTTCGCCGTATTCGGAAGTGATGGCAAGCTCTGCACCCTGAATCATGATAAAGTTAGCGCCTGTTTCTTCCTTGATGTATTTTTCCATATAGTAGGGGTAGTCAGCTGTAACAATTGTACCGGAAGCACCCATACCGACTGTGTGGATACCTGTATTGACAAGCCATGTTTCGTTTGATTCGGCATCGAGAGGAACAAAGCGGAAACGGTTGATGTTGGGGTCGATAACCTGCGGGTCACGCTTGTCACGGATGTATTTTGAAGCGTCAACAGCACCGTAGTAAAGGTTACCGGGCTCCATTGCTTCAACTGCATCTTCAACGGATTTGATTACGGTCTTGTAAAGGTGGTCCATAAAATCGGGGTCCATGCCGCTGGGGTTTTCAATACCGAGAATATTTCTGACCGGACCGAGAAGAATAGCGTTTACAATATCGCCGTTCATGCCGTATGTATCAACGCAGCTGTGCTGATGAAGTGCAGAAATATTGATGCTTGCGATATTGTTTTCTTTTGCATACTTTTCAAGCATCTTACGAACCTTAACAACCTCGGAGTTTGCAAAGCCGAAGCAGTCAAGTGAAGCGAAAACATGAACAGCTCTGCCGTCAGAAACAGCAACTGTTCTTACTCTCTGGTCATCGCGTACTTCAGTGGCAAGCTTTTTTGTAACGGAAAGGCTGCCGCCTACATAGCATTCAAGCTCTTTACCTGTTTGGAGTGAGCCGCTGCCGTAGCCAAGGTACCAATAATCGCCCTGTGCTTCGTCAACAAATTCAGTTGCTTTATCGGCTACACCGTTCTTTTTAAAATATTCATCTTCGGCAACCCAGTCAGCAGGGTCCTTAATAAGCTTTGCAATAAGACCAACAAGACCCTGAAGCAAATCTTCACCGAGTGTGTTAATGGTTTTTTCGGATTCTGTGTACTCGTCTGCAAATGATGTGATTGTTGTTGCAGAGAAAAGCATCACAATACTGAGAACTAACGCTGTAATTCTTTTTTTCATGTGTGTATTCATCCTTTCATTTTTATAAATATAATTATACCATATTAATTTTAATATATCAACAAAATCATTAATTTATATAGATAAAAATATATAACGGCAACCGCTATGGTTACCGTTATATCAAAGCAATTAGTATTTTTCCATGCTGTTTACATCAAGTACGAATACTGTTGCACCGCCAACCTTTACTTCGGAGGGAAGACCGTCTTTGCTTAAACTTCTGCCGAAGGAAGCGGTTGAGGGGTTGGAAGCTGTTCTTGTCTGTGAGTATTTCTTGATTATTTCCTTAACTCTTGCAACATCGCCGTCTTCTGCGCCGATAAGGAAGGTTGTGTTGCCAACCATAAGGAAGCCGCCTGTGGTAGAAAGTTTTGTTACAATAAAGTTTTCGCCTGTAAGTGCAGATGATACAACTGCGCTGTCATCGTTATTAACAATTGCAATAATAAGTTTCATAATATAATCTCCTTGTTTCAGTTAATTAAACATCGGGCAGAATCAGTTTGATACTGCGGCTGTCAAGTGCATATAAATCGGGAATTTCATAAAGGTTATCATTACCGTCCTTTATTAAAATTCTTCCGTCATACAGTATTTTAATTGATTGGTAGCTGTTGATAATTTCAAATGTGAATTCACCGCGGTCTGTTTCAACAGTCCACATCCAAATAAGGAATTTTTCTGTTCTTTTTATAAGCTTGGTAATTTTCGGAATCATGTATCTTTCATCAAGACATTTGAGAATAACTTCCTTTGATTCCGGCAGAAGCTGTTCAATATCACGGATTATGAATACTTCGTTTCCATCTTCGTCAAGTAATGAAATATATTTCATAAGACCGCTGATAGGGAAAAGACGGTGCGGTTCAAGCATGGTGAATTTTTCGCCGGTGTATAGCTCTGCATCAACAAAAATTTTATCACGCACCGTGAATTTTACTGTATTGGGGTCAATAAAATTTCTTGCCATTTCACTCGTCCTCCTTATTCAAAGTTTTCTGCAGCCTTGTCAGCCGCAACTTTTTCGGACATAGACTGAATCTGAATAAGCTTATAATACTTACCTTTGAGTGCCATAAGCTCATCATGCGAGCCGTTTTCGATAATTCTGCCTTTGTCAACAACAAGAATTCGGTTTGCTTTGCGAAGGGTTGAAAGGCGGTGAGCAATCATGAATGTTGTTCTGCCGCGGATAACCTTATCAATAGCATCCTGAATAAGTTTTTCTGTTTCTGAGTCAACAGCTGATGTTGCTTCGTCAAATATCATGAGGTTCGGATTTTTAAGTACAGCACGTGCAATTGAAAGTCTTTGCTTTTCACCGCCGGATAAGCCTACGCCGCGTTCACCAAGGGTTGTGTCATATGCGTTGGGAAGGCGTGAAATAAAGGTATGTGCGTTTGCAACATCTGCAGCGTTGAGAACCTGATCAACATGCGCACCGGGAAGTGAATAAGAAATGTTGTTGAATATAGTATCGCGGAACATAATGGGTTCCTGTTGAACATAGCCGATTTTTGAACGGAAGAATTCCATATCAATATCTTTTATGTTTACATCATCAATAAGAATTTCACCCTCGTAATCGTCGTAAAAACGCATCAGCAGGTTGATTATTGTTGATTTACCCGAGCCGGTTGTACCTACAATACCTACAGTTTCACCGGGCTGAATTACAAAGTTGATATCGTTAAGTATCTTCTTTGAACGGTCAAAGGAAAAGTTGACATTTCTGAACTCAATTTTACCTTCAAAGAACTTGGGAGAGTTGCCTTTGCCGAAGTTGTGTTCGGGTTCGGCATTGATTATATCAAGTATTTTTTCAGTTGAAGCAAGTGCGTTCTGATAGCTGTCGCTCAAACTTGCAAAGAAGTTTACTGGGTTATAGAACATACTTGCGTATGAAATGAACGATACAAGAACACCGAGCGTCAAATCGGTTGAACCGTCAATGACATATCGGCCGCCGACATACCATATCAGCAGTGAACCACAGGTAACAAAAAAGGTTATTGCATTGGGGAATACACTTGCTGTTTTTGCTGCTCGTTTATCCTCGTTAAACCAGTCGTCCATATAGCGTGAAAATCTGTTTATTGTTCTTTCCTCGCTTGTAAACGATTTAACAATTCTAACGCTTGGAATAGTGTCGGTAAGAATAGTTGAAATTGAACTTGACCTTCTCCACAGTCTGCGGTACATAGGTGAAAGCTTTTTGCCAAAGTAGCGGCTGAGTAAAGCTACAACAGGAACGGGAACCAGTGAAAACAGTGCTAATCTCCAGTCCATAACAAGCATTATTACAACAATACCTATCATCATGAAAAACTGGACAACTGCTTCCTGTGTGATTCTGAGCATAAAGTTCTGAAGCTGAGTAGTGTCGCTGTTAATTCTGTTTATAATTGCACCTGTTGAAGTTTTATCATAAAACTTCATGGGTAGGTACTGCGCTTTTGCGTAAATATCCTTTTTCAGGTCTACGATAATTTTGTCACCTGTGATTCTGAGTAAATACGCTCTTAAAGCACCAAGTCCATACTGCATGAGATATACACCTAATAATGCAGCGATGGTTATAATAAGGTTTTTAACATTTTTTCCGGGAATAATATCGTCAACCATCATTTTAGTAATATACGGTGGAACTAGAGCCATCCCGGTAGTAACAACTGAAAGGAATATGCTGATAAGAAGCGGCTTGATATAGGGCTTTATGTAACCGTATAACACTTGCGCCATTTTGCCTTTTCCTTTACAGTTCATACAGTCTGCCTCGGGGTTGGCAAGCTTTCTGCCGCATTTCGGACAGAAGGAACGCAGGTTGTGGTATGTGTTTTTTACAACAAGCAGCTGTTCATCAATATCGGCACCTTCGTTTGTTTTGTTGATGAAGTCGGCTACAGCATCGCATACATCTGTCGTTGAGTAAGTGAATCTGAGTAAATCGCTGACTTTTCCGCTTTTATCCTCAACGCGGAAAATTGCGTTGCCGTACAGACGCTTAACAGATGCTTTTTCAATATCTTCAAAAAGCATCATTACACCGCCGTCAGGCAGGAATCTGTCTAAAGCGACAAGTCTGTCGGCACATACATATAGCGTTGAAACTCCGTATTTGCCGTCGAGATTCAAATCACCCACAATAGCCATAAGGGGGGAAGCACCGCACAGAAGTGAGCAGGCTTTTGCTTCAAGCTCGGCAGGTATGGGTTTGTTTGTCAACAGCGTTTTTTGTTCCATTAAATCACCCCATTTTTTTATCTTTCGCGGGTATTATTGCAGTATTTTTATATAATGTCAATGCTTTTTAAAAAAATTTACAATTTTATAAAAAGAAAAATGACCCGAAAGTAAAATCGGGTCATTTGCAGTGTTATCAGTTTTCTGTAGAAGCGTCAAGTGAAGCGTTGGATGCATCAACATCGCTCTGCATAAGCTTACGGCGTTCATAAAGTTCCTGATACATCTTGTCCTTCTTTTCACCCTGAAGGTCATAGAAGAGCTGGGGAACGATGCTGAGGATACCTGTAACAACCGGAAGGAGTGTTGACATCCAGAAGAGGGCATGACGCGCTCTGACTGTCTGGTTGCCCTGTGTAGCGTTGGGATTGTAACCGAACTGCTTGAGCAGAAGGGGCTGAATAAAGTTCTTGAAAGTGTTAACCATTTTGGTAACAAGACCTTTAGCAACGCCTGTCATACCTTCTGAACGGAAGCCGTTCTTCCATTCGCCGTAGTCAATAGCTTCGTTACGCATTTCTTCGGGGATAACCTTTCTGATACCCCAGAAGAACATCCATATTGTTTCGCGCAGCATAAATGACGGAATCATAACTGCAAGGTTTTCGTAACCCTTCTTACCGCCTACATTGATAAGCTCACCTGCTGCAAATACGCCGAGCATCAGCACGCTGTCAACATGGGAGCCTGCAATCCACAGAGCCTTTGTTGAGAACTTGGAACGTGCCCACGGAACATATGAATAGGAGATGGGGGATACGACTGCACCGGGAATACCAACAATTGTTGACATTGATGCAAGGTTAAGAACATTGATGTAATAAAGGTTCAAGCCGGAGTTAAGGCTGAATGCTGCAAGGAATTCGGAAAGTGTGATGAGAAGAAGAGGCTTGTTGGTAACAACGGATTTGATGCCGCTGAATACGCTGGGACGCTCAACCGTCTGCATAACTCTTTCTTTAGCAACAAACGCATAGAACAGGGCAAATGCACCTGCAACAACTGCTGTGAATACACCACCGATTACGAACATTTTGTTGTAGCCGGACTGATAGAGCGTATTGTTTGTGATTTCAAGAGCCTGATTGTCGGGATTGTTGATGTAAATATCAATAAGAAGACCCATGAGAATTTCGGGCGCTTTTTCAATAAAACCGGAAAGCAGGTTAGCCTGAGTTATAAGTCTTGTTCTGTCAACAATATTGGGCGTAATTGTTGAAGTCATACCTTGACGGACAATTGAAATAAGTGATGATGCAAGGTTGGAGAAAATCTGCAACACCAGATAAAGTGCAAACCTCGGTATGTTTGAACCGATACCCTGAGTACCCATAAATATAGGCAATGCCCAGTAAAGTACGGTGATGAAAACACCGGGTACGGCATAAACTACAAGCCAAGGCTTGAATTTACCCCAACGGGTACGGGTTTTATCGACAATAGCTGCAAGGAACATATCGTTGATAATATCCCATACGCCGATTACACCGTTTGTAATCGACTGCAGAACGAGGTCAATCTTCAGAATGTTCATCTTGAAGATATCGTCATATTTGCCGATGTTGAAGCTTTGGGCTATGTCGTCAAGTATGTAGGCAAAAGTTTCCTTAGTGCCGACATAGCGTCTGTTCAGAGCTTTTTTAGATTCATTGGTGGTTGAAACTGCTGACGTTTCAGCTGACATCTGCGCCACTCCTTTATACATAATAAAAAAAGTATATCACAATAAATCAGTTTTGGCAAGCAAATTTTACTAAACCGTATATTTTGTCATATTTTATTTCCAGGCAGCATCGCCAAGCATCAGTTTTATTTCAAAATCAGAAATATTTGTATCCTTACCTATGACTATGCATTCAATACCAGCCATTCTTGCAAAATCAATAATGTGTTCTTTTGTAAGCGTATAGCTGAGTACTGAATGGTGTGCGCCGCCTGCAAGAAGCCATGCCTTAACTCCGTTTTTAAAATCGGGGTATGGCTTCCACATTGCGCTTGCAACAGGAAGTTTGGGCATAGGTTCGGGCGTTGAAATGCATTCAACCTCTGCACAGATAAGGCGTAGTCTGTTGCCCAGGTCAACAAGTGAAACGCAGATTGCATCACCGGCTTTGGCGTTGAAAATAAGTCTTGCTGGAGGTTCTCTGTCGCCTATACCAAGCGGCTGAACATCAAGCTTGATTTCACCGTCAGCTATAGTCGGGCATACTTCAAGCATGTGTGCGCCGAGTATTGCTTCTTCTCCCTTTACAAGATGGTATGTATAGTCTTCCATAAACGCTGTTGAATCGTTTCCGGACATTATTTTCATTGCTCTTGTCAGCGCGGCTGTTTTCCAGTCGCCTTCAGCACCAAAGCCGTAACCTTTTGCCATAAGTCGCTGTGCGCTCAAGCCAGGAAGTTGTTTTAAACCGTGAAGGTCCTGGAAGTTGGTTGTGAATGCATCACAATCGGTTTTGGCAAGGAAGCGTTCAAGTGCAATTTCATACTTTGCCTGTTCTTTAATTGCAGCAAAATCTTCCGTAACAACTGAATATGTTTCCTTGTATTCTTCAATTAACTGGTCTGCTTCTTCGTCGGTTACTTTATTTATTTCCTCAACAAGGTCGCCGATACCGTAGTAATCAACGCTCCAACCGAGCTTTGCCTGGGTTGTAACCTTGTTACCTTCGGTTACGGCAACATCGCGCATATTGTCGCCAAGACGGCATACGCGAAGCTTTGAGCCGTGTGCAAATGCCTTTGCGGCACTTACCCATGTTTTTATTTCTTCAATTGCTTCTTCATCCTGCCAGTGACCTACAACCTCTTTACGGCTTTTTCTCATAAGTGCATAAATATGGCTGTGTTCTCTGTCACCGTGTGCAGACTGGTTAAGGTTCATTAAGTCCATATCAATTTCCGAATAGGGGAGTGCTTCATTGAACTGTGTGCTGAAATGAAGTACGGGCTTAGCTATTGTTTTAAGTCCGTCAATCCACATTTTGGAAGGAGAAAATGTGTGCATCCATGTAATAATACCGATGCAGTCATCGTCAGCGTTTGCTTTGCGCATAACATCGGTTATTTCCGGTGCAGTTGTTACAACAGGTGTGCAGATAACTTCTGCACCAACCTTGCCGTTGAGATAATCGGCAATAATTTTTGAATCAGCCGCAACCTGTTTTAGTGCATCATCGCCGTAGAGGTGCTGGCTGCCGGTTATAAACCATACATTGCTCATATGTAAAACCTCTTTCAATAAAATTTATTTTTGACCGTAGTATGCATTGTCGCCATGCTTACGGTAGTAGTGCTTGTCAAGTATGTAGTTAGGTACAGGTCTTGAGTTGGGATTTATGCTGTGCATAAGTATTGCCATTCGTGCCACTTCTTCAAGTACAACTGCGTTGTGTACTGCTTCCGCAGCGTCCTTCCCCCATGCAAACGGACCGTGGTTGGCAACAACAACTCCGGGAATTGCGGCAGGGTTAAGTAACTTGAACGCTTCAACAATAACTCTGCCTGTGTTCATTTCATAGTCGCGCGCAGTTTCGCCTGCGGTAAGTTCACGCGTGCAGGGGATATCACCGTAAAAATAATCGGCATGTGTCGTACCGTATGCTGCTATAGGTGTTCTTGCCTGTGCAAAAGCAGTAGCATTTGTTGAGTGGGTATGTACTATACCGCCTGCTGTCTCAAAATTGCGGTATAGGTATAAATGTGTCGGTGTATCGCTTGACGGTCTAAGGTCTCCTTCAATAATATTGCCGTTCAAATCAACAACTACCATTTTATCCGGTGTCAGGTCATCGTATTCAACACCTGACGGCTTTATTATTATAAGTCCGCTTTCTCTGTCGATTGCGGAAACATTTCCCCATGTGAAAGTTACAAGCCCGTGCTTTGGCAGCATACAGTTAGCTTTGCAAACCTGTTCCTTGAGTTGTTCTAACATTTCTATTATTCCCCTTAACTTTTTTTATCTTATTTGTCCGTTACCCCTTATTACGAACTTTGTTGTTGTAAGCTCGGGAAGACCTATAGGTCCTCTTGCGTGAAGTTTCTGTGTGGATATACCGATTTCTGCACCGAAACCGAATTGACCGCCATCTGTAAATCTCGTACTTGCATTTACATAAACAGCTGAAGAATTTACAAGTTGGGTAAACTTCTGTGCGCTTATATAATTGTTTGTTATTATCGCTTCGCTGTGTCCTGTTGAAAATGTGTTTATGTGTTCAATTGCTTCCTCGACGCTTTCAACTGTTTTTACGGACATTTTATAGTCAAGATATTCTTTGCCCCAATCTTCATCGCTTGCGGGAAGAATATCAACAATGCTTTTTGCAAAATCATCGCCGTATAAAGTAACACCTTTTTCATCGAGCTTTGCCTTGATTGCAGGTAAAGCAATTTTAGCAATACTCTTGTGGATTACAAGGCTTTCAGCTGCATTGCACACTGACGGACGGGATGTTTTGGCGTTGAATATAATGTTTACAGCCATATCAATATCCGCATTTTCGTCTACATATATGTGGCAGTTGCCCACACCAGTTTCAATAACGGGTACTGTGGAGTTTTGTACAACGCTGTTGATTAAGCCTGTACCGCCTCTGGGAATAAGCACATCAACATAGCCGTTGAGCTTCATCAGTGCGTTGGCTGTTTCGCGTGAAGTATCTTCAACAAGCTGAATACAGTCGGGGTTAAGTCCGGTTCTTTCTATTGCGTTTCTCATAATGGAAGCGGTTGCAATGTTTGAATTAATTGCTTCTTTACCTCCACGCAGAATAACAGTATTGCCGGATTTCAGGCAAAGTGCCGCCGCATCAACGGTTACATTCGGGCGTGCTTCATAAATAACAGCAACCGTGCCAAGCGGTACGGCAACCTTTTCAATGTTAAGTCCGTTGGGTCTTACTGAGCCGTCTTTAATTCTGCCGACAGGGTCGGGAAGTGCTACGATTTCAAGTACACTGTCTGCAATGTCAAAAATTCTTTTTTCACTCAAAGCAAGTCTGTCAAGCAAAGATTCGCTCATTCCGTTAGCCTTGCCGTTTTCGAGGTCCTTTTCGTTAGCGGCAAGTATTTTACTGACATTTGTCTTTAATGCGCCAGCAATAGCTGTAAGTGCTTTGTTTTTTAAATCTGTAGAAGCGCAAGCAAGTGAAGGCTGCGCTTTTTTTGCGTTTATACCAAGCTGAACTATATATTCCATTGTTTATTCCGCCTTTACAAAATGTGTACCTATTCTGTGTCCCTGAATAATTCTATATATATCATCGGGCGTTTCACCGTTAATAATATAGGTATCAATATGTGCGGCTGTGGCTTCCTTTGCGGCATGTATTTTTGTTATCATACCGCCTGTACCCCTGTTTGTACCGCTGCCGCCTGCGAGTGCCTCAATTTCTTCGTTGATTTCTTTAATTACGGGAATAAGCTGTGCATCTTCATATTCCATAGGATTTTTGTCAAAAAGTCCGTCTGTGTCTGTAAGTATGATCAGTTTGTCCGCATTTATCAGTTTGGCAACCTGCGCAGAAAGATTATCGTTATCACCGTAAACAATTTCATGTACAGCGATTGAATCGTTTTCGTTTATTACTGGTATTGCTCCGTATTTAAGAATATGTTCAAAAGCGTTTATCAGATTTGTGCGTCGTTCTTCGTTCTCAATATCACTTTTGGTTATAAGCAATTGACCGATTGTACAGCCGAGTTCACCGAAGAATTTATCATACATAAACATAAGCTCGCATTGACCGATACAAGCTGCTGCCTGCTTTTCGGGTGTTGTTTTGGGGCGTTCGCTAAGTCCGAGCTTGCCTACACCAACGCCGATTGCACCACTTGTTACAAGAACTATTTCACAGCCGCTGTTATGTAAATCGGCAAGCGTTCGCACAAGCTGCTGCATACGCCTTATGTTTGCCTTACCTGTAGCGTATGTAAGTGTTGAAGTACCAACCTTTACAACAATTCGTTCATTTTTCACCATTTTGAAGAACACTTCCTTATTATAAATCTTATATATTATATCACAGTAAGTTTTCTTGTCAATCATTTGAAACTAATTAAATGCTATAGAATCTGTTGAAAAAAATTCTATTGCTTATTGACAAACAAAATAAAGCGGATTTATAATAGAGTCCATAATGAAAGGGGATTATGGTTATGAGAGAAATTAACAGATCCGATAAACTTGCAAATGTACATTCCGATATACGCGGTCCCGTATTTGTTGAAGCAATGAGAATGCGTAAAGAGGGTATTGATGTTCTTCGTCTGAACACTGGTAACCCCGCTACATTCGATTTCAAGATGCCCGACAGCGTACGCAACGCATTGATAAATAACGCTGATAAGGCTGTTGCATATTGTGACCTTAAAGGTATGCCCGATGCACGCGAATCAATCTGCGCTTACCACAAGAGCAAGGGTATTGAAGGCATCACACCCGATGATGTGTTTATCGGCAACGGTGTCAGCGAGCTTGTTACAATGGCTCTTACAGCTCTGCTCAACTACGGCGATGAAATTCTTGTTCCCGCACCCGACTATTCACTGTGGACAAATTCCGTGTGGATTGCCGGTGCAAAGCCTGTTCACTATATTTGTGATGAAGAATCCAACTGGTATCCCGATATTAACGATATCAAATCAAAAATAACGCCTAAAACAAAGGCTATCGTTATCATTAACCCCAACAACCCCACAGGTGCGCTTTATCCGAAGGAGGTTCTTGAAGAACTTGTTGCTGTTGCACGCGAGCATCAGCTTGTAGTTTTCTCTGATGAAATTTACGACAGACTTGTAATGGATGACCTTGAACATATCTCCACAGCAACTCTTGCTCCCGACCTTCTTGTCTGCACAATGAACGGTCTTTCAAAATCACACATCATCTGCGGTTTCCGCTGCGGTTGGATGGTTGTCAGCGGTGCGAAAGACAGCGCAAAAGATTTTATTGCCGGTCTTGTTCAGCTTTCTGCAATGCGTCTTTGTGCTAATGCACTTATGCAGCTTGTTATTCCTGCTGCACTTAATGACCCGGAAAGCACAAGGGAAATGATTGTTCCCGGTGGTCGTCTTTATGAACAGCGTGAAGCAACATGCCGTGAGCTTGAAAAAATTGACGGTATTTCTTTTGTTAAAAACAGTGCTGCCTTTTATATCTTCCCGAAAATTGATATAAAGAAGTTCAACATTACTGATGACCAGCAGTTTGCAATGGATTATCTCCACAGCAAGAATGTTATGATCATTCCCGGCAGAGGCTTCAGCTGGGATAAGCCTGACCATTTCCGCATTGTTATGCTGCCTGAACCCGAAAAGATTGCAAAGGCTATGCGTGACCTTGGCGACTTCCTTAAAGATTACAGACAGAATTAATCGTACGCTTCGATAAGCTGCTGCAGTTCTGTTTCGGTTGAAATATTTATTCCCGCTTTCAGCTTGTCTGCTTCATCTTGGGGCAATGCACTTAACGGGCAATCAAGTATTTCAACGGGTGTTGCCGTTCCGTAATCAAATACAGCAATCTTTCCGTTATATTCTTTAACTGTAAACTGATAACCGACTGTGTGCTTTTCGCGGTCGGTTATTTTTGTTTCTGTCTGCAAATCTGAGCCAATAATCAGAATTGCAGCACAGGCAACGGTAAATATTGAAATCAGCGGAATAATTAAATTTTTCTTCACAGCTTTTTCTCCTTTATTGTCTTTTGCTTTATTGTTGACTGAAATTTTTACAGATAAAAGTTAATTTTTTGATTTTCTCTTTATTTTTTTAAAACCTATGATATAATATAGTAGATTACTGTGAATTAGCGGCTTAAACTGCTGTACTCAGTTCGAGGTGTAAAGAAATGGAAAAGAAAACTAATCATAAGAATAATAATACCAATCAAAAAGTAAAACTTAATTATAAGAAGGTTTTGCTTTGCGTTGCCTGCGTGTTTGTGCTTACCGCTGTTATTACCTGCGGCTATGTTATCAGCTATATGCTTTCTTTTACCTATGGCGATGTTGCAATAGACCTTGACGATTATCAGGCAAATCAGAGCCAGACTTCAATTATCTATGGTTACGATGAAAACGGTCAGATTTTTGAAATGCAGCGTCTGCACGGCAACGAAAACAGAATTTATGTCAGCCTTGAAGAAATCTCACCTAATATTCAGAATGCATTTATTGCACTTGAGGATGCTCGTTTCCCCAAGCATAAAGGTGTTGACTGGATTCGTTTTATTGCTGTTTTTGTAAAAGACCAGCTTTCAACGGGCGGTTCATCTATTACACAGCAGCTTGTTAAAAACCTTACAGATGAACGCGATGCAACCTTTGTAAGAAAATTTAAGGAAATATGCTATGCGCTCAATCTTGAACGCAATTTTGAAAAGGACGAAATTCTTGAAGCATATTTAAATACGCTTTATCTCGGTGAGGGCTGTTACGGTGTAAAAACGGCCTGCGAAGTATATTTCGGCAAAGACCCGAGTGAGCTTAATGTTGCTGAAGCTGCCTGTATAGCTTCAATTACAAAAGCGCCGTATACCTTTAACCCCTTTGTTGACCCAGCTGAAAATAAAAAGCGTCAGGAGCGCTGCCTTGATGCAATGCTTGAAGAAGGCTATATCAACAAGGCTGAATATGATGAAGCTGTTGCATATGAGCTTATTTTTACCAACAGCGACAAATATGTTCCCGATACCTCTGACGATGAAGAAAAAAAGCCCGTACAGGAAGATGAAGGTTATTGGAGCTTTTATGTAGATTATATAGTAGATTGCCTCTATGACCAGTTTATGACTCAGTACGATATGACTGAGCGACAGGCAACTCAGAAGATTTATTACGGCGGTCTGAAAATTTATGCAGCTGTTGATTTGAGAGTTCAGGAAATACTTGAAAATGTTTATGAAAACCGTAAGACTTTCCCCAATGAAGCCGGCAAGGAAGTAAAGGTTCAGTCTGCAATGACAATAATGGACTATTCGGGCAGGGTTATTGCAATCTGCGGTCAGGCGGGTGAAAAAACAGAAAACCGAAGCCTTAACCGCGCGTCCGATTCTCCGCGTCAGCCCGGTTCATCAATCAAACCGCTTACTGCTTACGCTCCCGCAATTGAAGAAGGAATTATCAATTGGTCATCATTGATTCTTGATAAAGCCTTTGCTTATCAGGGTAAGCAGTGGCCAAAAAATTATGGCGGTAGTTATGGTTCCGGTAGATCGGTTACGGTACAGAATGCGCTTGCAAGGTCACTTAATACCGTACCGGGCAGACTTATTTATCATGAACTCGGTTTAAATAAGAGCTACAGATATCTTACAGAAAAGTTTAAGATTTCAACCGCAAGCCCCGAAAATGATCCCGCGCCTGCACCGCTTGCAACGGGTTCAATGCACAGAGGCATCACAACACTTGAAATGACAGCGGCATATGCCGCATTCGGTAACGGCGGTAAATACTATAAGCCCTATTGCTATTACAGAGTAACCAATTTCGACGGTTCAACGGTTTATTTTGATAATACTGCACCTGAAGGCGAACAGATTATCAGCCGCGAAACTTCAGAAATTATGTGTGAACTTTTACAGACTGTTACTACAGCAAGCGAAGGTACAGGTACCGCATATAAGGTTAAAGGCTTTCCGACAATGGCTAAAACCGGTACAACCACGGATAACTATGACCGTTGGTTTGTAGGCGGTACACCTTATTATGTGGCGGCTGTATGGTACGGCTATGACCTTAATAAGTCAATTACAAATACAAGCGGTAACCCTGCTGGTAAAATATTCAAAGCAGTTATGGATGATGCACACAGCGGTCTTGCAACCAAGGATTTTGAAAAATCCAAGCTTGTGACTGAAAAGAAATATTGTACACGCACAGGTTTACTTGCGAGCGAAAAGTGTTATTCAACCGCAACCGGTTGGTATTCGCTCAAAAAGCTTCCTGCAACCTGTACATCCTGTACCGGTGCACCGCCCGAATCTGCTACGGATAAGGTTCAGCAGGAAACAACTACAGCAGCACCCGGCAGCGTACTCGATTTAATAGGTGGCGGATTACTGCCCGGAAATTAAAAAATATACAAGGAAATGAGAGCTGTTTTATTATAAACAGCTCTTGGTATTTATGGATTATGATTATTTTAGGTATTGATTACGGCGATGTCAGAACGGGTGTATCTGTCTGCGATAAATTTGAAATGCTTGCAGTTCCTTTAATGGTTATCAAAGAAAACTATGAACCGAAATTAATTGAAAAGCTTTGTACTGTAATTAATGAAAAAAAGCCTGAGCTTATTGTTGTTGGTCTTCCCAAGAATATGGACGGTTCATGCGGTTTCAGGGCTGAAGCCTGCACTGCTTTTGGTGAAAACCTTTCTTCCGCCTGCGGTGTGCCTGTTAAAATGTGGGACGAACGCCTTACAAGCGTTATTGCGCACAGGCAGTTGCATGCAACCGGTAAAAAAGAAAAACAACATAAATCAAATGTTGATGCGGCTTCTGCAGTTGAAATACTGCAAAGCTTTATTGACAGCAGAAAGTGATATTAAATGAAGGTAATTAACAGGCATAATGCGGCATTGACCGTACTGTGTACAATTGCATATATTTTTGCTTGCTGTCCGCTGTTCGGTATGACTGGCAATATTTTTGCTCCTGTTATTTGGGGTATTATTATCGGCGCAGTTATCAGTGCTTGTGCGGTTGAACTAAAGAAAATTCCCGTTGCAGGTTATTCACAAATTATATTTATTACTTTCTGGATCATTTTTGCGCTTTTCAAAGAATTTGCCGTTCAACTTGAAGCTGGGTTTGCTGACCGATGGATTCAATATTTTTATTTTGATAAGTTCCTTGTTGTCGGCTCTGTAGGGCTCGGTTCAACACTTTATATTTGTTTTATCAGGCTTTTATCTAAAAAAACAAATATATCAGAGTATTCGGGCTATTTCAGGTATTCAGGTGTTGCATTTATAATTTTTTATACCTTTTTGCTTGTTTATTCGTTTGTATTAATCAGAATTGGTCCGGGCGAATATCCGATAAGGCTTATACCTTTTTATACAATAAAAAATTATATTCAGCATTATTCGGTTGACCCATATGAAACACTTATGAATGTTTTTGGAAATTTTTTTTATTTCACACCTCTGGGTTATATTCTTTGCCGTAAAGTTTATGGTAAAAAACTTAGCTTTCGAGTTTGTTTTATTTTTGTTTTCCCGATATTTGCTTTTTCTTGTCTTGAATTGTCGCAGTATCTTTTTCAGAACGGATACTGTGAATTTGATGATATTTCAATGAATACAGTCGGCTTTTGGCTTGGGGCGTTACTTTGTCCGTTGACAAATATTTTGGCTAGAAAAATAAGCAGAAACCGCTGTCTGACCTTCTGGAATTAATATTTTTATATTATCATTCATACCTTTTTATGGGGGATGAATGTTTATGAAGCGTTTTGCTGTTAGTGTGGTTGCTGTTTTTCTTGTTTTATGTGCATGTAATTTTGCTGTTGCTTTTTTAAGATTTAACAGAAAAACATCTGCACAGCTGAATGAAGGTTTTTATATAATTATTGATGCTGGTCACGGCGGTATGGATGGCGGCACCTCTGCGGCGGACGGTACGCTTGAAAAAAATATCAATCTGTCAATAGCCCAAAAGCTTGATTCAATGTTTAAAGCCTGCGGCTTCAATACGGTAATGCTTCGAACCGGTGATGAACTGATAGGGGATAACTCACTTTCAACAATCCGTGCAAGAAAAGTATCGGATATAAAAACACGGCTGAGTATTGCTCACAGCTATCCGCAATCTGTATTAATAAGTATACATCAGAATCATTATTCTGTCGAAAAATACAACGGTGCGCAGGTTTTTTATTCACCAAATGCACCTGCAAGTAAATTAATTGCTCAGGCTGTGCAGAGCAGTATAGTCGAAAATATTCAGCCTGATAATAATCGGCAGATAAAAGCTGTTGGTACAAATATATACCTTTTGTATAATTGTAATCTGCCTTCAATTATGGTTGAATGCGGTTTTTTATCAAACCGTGAAGAAGCAGAAAAGTTAAAAAACGAAGTGTATCAGAAGCAGCTTGCTTTTTCTGTAGTTAACGGAATTTTAAATTATCTGGAGTGATAATTAATGGCAAAATCAAAATCGCTTTATATTTGTTCTGTTTGCGGATATGAGTCCGTCAAGTGGTACGGCTGTTGCCCCGGCTGCGGCGAATGGAACACGATGAATGAGGAAATACTTTCACAGTCAGTTACTTCCCGTTCTTCTAATGTTAAAGCGGCAACAGCTTTGAAGCTAGATGAAATTCACAGTGACAAAGGTGTCCGATACAAAACAGGGCTTAACGAGCTTGACCGTGTTTTAGGCGGCGGTATTGTTAAAGGGTCGCTCGTTCTTTTGAGTGGTGACCCTGGTATCGGTAAATCTACTTTGCTTCTGCAAATCTGTCGTTATCTTAATAACGGATTAAACATACTGTATATTTCGGGCGAGGAATCAGCTCATCAGATTAAGCTGCGCGCTGAAAGGCTTGGTGTGAAAAACGATAGGCTTTCTGTTATGTGCGAAATTGATGTGCTGTCAATTGTTGAATATATCCGACAAAATAAGCCTGACATAGTTTTTGTTGATTCGGTTCAGACTATGGATTATACCGAGGTCAATTCTTCACCAGGAAGTGTAACTCAGGTGCGTGAATCAGCTAATGTATTTATGCGTACCGCAAAATCACTCGGTATTCCGATTATACTTGTCGGTCATGTAAATAAAGACGGTAATATTGCAGGTCCGAAAGTTCTTGAGCATATTGTTGATGCAGTACTATATTTTGAAGGTAACAGAAATTTTTCATACAGAATCCTGCGTGCCGTAAAAAACAGATACGGTTCAACCAATGAAATCGGCGTTTTTGAAATGCGCGACAAGGGCTTGTGTGAAGTTGAAAATCCGTCACTGATGCTTATTTCCGGTAAGCCTAAAAATACTGCCGGTTCATGTATTGCTTGTACAATGGAAGGCTCCCGTCCGATTATGGCAGAGGTTCAGGCTTTGGTTACACCTACCGGCTTTGGTAATCCGCGCAGAATGTGTACGGGCTTTGATTATAACCGTGTTGCAATGATTCTTGCTGTGCTTGAAAAGAAGGCGGGCTACTTTTTCGGTACTATGGATACCTATATCAATATTGTCGGCGGTCTGAAGCTTGATGAACCGGCAACTGACCTTTCTGTTGCAATGGCGCTTGTTTCAAGCCTTAAAGATGTTGTTGTAAGTGATGATACACTTGCTTTCGGTGAAATCGGTCTTGCAGGTGAAATCAGAGGTGTAAATAACTGCGAACAAAGGCTTAAAGAAGCAATCAGACTTGGCTTTTCGCGTTGTATTATTCCGCATCACAACCTAAAAAACCTTTCGGCAGATATTCAGGGCGATACTGAAATTATCGGTGTGCGTAATCTTCGTGAAGCATTTGAGGCTGCTACAAAATGAAAGATATCAGATTTTTAGAACATCCTAATCTTCCATCGAAAAAAGTCGTTCATACGGTAGTTTCCGGCGAGTATCCTCAAATTCTTTCGGCGTTACAGAAAAACGGTATCACACCGATTAGAATTGAAAAATGCAATAGCGTTATTAAACCCGTAACTGAACATGCCGATATGGTGTTTTCGTATATCGGCAATGGTAAATACATTTGTGAAAAATCGCAGCAAAAATTAAGGGATGAGCTTGATTCGTATGGCTTTGAATGTCAGGGTAAAGTTGAACTGTTGCGTGAGTATCCTCACGATATTTTGCTCAATCATGTTGCTATCGGCAAAAATCTTATCTGCAAAGCCGATTACACGCCGCAAGCAGTAAAAGATTGTTTTAAAATAATTGATGTTAAGCAAGGATATGCTAAATGTTCCTGCGCTGTGGTTGATGAAAACAGTATAATTACCGACGATGAATCAATTTTTAATACTCTGTCAAAATTAAAGTTCGATGTTCTTCTTGTACGAAAAGGCTCTGTGCAGCTGAAGGGATTAAATTACGGATTTATCGGTGGCTGCTGCGGCAAAATTGCTAAAGATACGCTCGCTTTCTGCGGTGATTTAACAACTCATTCCGATTTTGCACAGATTAAAGCATTTCTTAACGAAAGATATGTTTATCCGCTTTCTTTAATAAAAGGCGATTTGATTGATATAGGTTCAATAATACCGGTTACCGAATATTGAACTGCTCCAAATTGTGCGGACAGTACAAAAAGCCCCCTAAGGCAGAAATATTTAATTAAGCGGTAAACTGACTTCGTTTTTCAAGCGGGGTCAGTTTTGTTTTAAGTTGAATTCGTTGATTGTTGTAGAAATAGAT
>JAFQBE010000023.1 GCA_017416765.1 Clostridia bacterium | reverse complement strand
TTCAGAACGCAGAACGCAGAACGGTGGGAGGGCTACGCCCTCACCCATTATAATAATCGCTTTAAATCAACATTTTATAAAATCGGAGCGAAGCGACCCTTCGTTCTGCACTCTGCACTCTGCGTTCTGCATTCAATCAGACAAACTGTAATTTATCTATCCATTACAAATAACTGCGTATATCCACCGCGAGCTTTTCTTCAAGGTTGATAAGGCGTTTTGCAATATCCTTTGATTTTTCGTCTGCTGCGCCGTATTCGTTGAGGTATTTGTTAAGCGATTTTACACCCATATTACAGCCATCAGTCATAAGGTCGGCTATTGTTGCATCGCACTGGTTTGTGGCAAGCTTTACATTGGTTTTCATCCATGACATACCCTTAGCTATCGGGTTGGGATTTTTGCCTTCGTCGCCAAAGCGGTCAAGTGCCTGTTCAATTTCATCTTCAAGCTTATTATGCTCTTTTTTACACTCGGTAAGTCGCTTTTTAAGCTTATCCGATGTGACATATTCAAGCACATCATCAATTGATGCCGTACCCATTTTTACGCCTGCATCACATTCGCGAAGTAATCTTACGGTGTCTTTTTCAATCATATATAACAACTCCTGTTTAATAGTTTAAAAACAGTATACCCAAATTTTCTATTGACAATCGGAAAAGACGGGATATAATTAAATTAAAGTGAATATTCTTTGGGGCGAGGTGAAATTCCTCACCGGCAGTTAAAGTCTGCGAAGGACAGCGCGCCCGCGCTTTCCCCGAATCGGTGAAATTCCGATACCGACGGTAAAGTCCGGATGGGAGAAGAATGTGTAACTTATTTAAGTTTTAACTTAAAAATTACATCTTTTAAAAGTTTTTAAGAACTGCCCCGAATAACAGGGCAGTTCTTTTTACTTGAAGAATATTGGCTTAATTTTAAATTAAGGTGGTAATTTTCATGTCAGAACGCAATTACGAAACCAGCACAAAAAAGTCAACTACAAAGCGCATTGTTTTTATTGCACTGTTTGTTGCGCTCAGCTATGCATTGAGCTTTTTCTCCTTTCCGATTTTCCCGACAACGCCGTATTTCAAGCTGGATTTCAGCAATGTTTTCATTCTGCTTACCGGTATGCTTTTCGGACCGGTAGAAGGCGTTATAGTTTGCATACTTAAAGAGATTATAGGTATAACCAACAGCTCCAGCGGCGGTGTAGGTGAGCTTGCCAACGCAATTATGACCACCTCTTTTATTCTTCTGCCTTGCATTGTCTACCGCAAAAAGAAGACCACAAAGGCTGCTGTTATTTCGCTTATTCCTGCCTGCCTTATCGGCACGGCTGTAGCCCTTGTTACAAACCGCTTTATTATTTTTCCGCTTTACATGGGTGACGGCGCAGCGGCAGTATTTCAGAGCGCGTTCTGGTTTGCTATTGCGTTCAACCTTATTAAAACCGGTTCAATCAGCCTTATTACGGGTCTGATTTTCAAAAGGCTTGCACACTTTGTAAAGAAATATAAAATTTAAGGATTCAGAAAAAATGTTTAATTTTTTTGTTGACGAAGCAAAGCGTCATGGTGATGTATTTTATATAGACGGTGCAGATTTTAACCATATTAAAAATGTGCTTCGTATGCGTGTGGGCGACGAATTGCTTGTAAGCTGTACCGGCAAAAGTCACCTATGCGTTATAGAAAATTTTGAAAGCGACACAGCAGCAGTAAAAATAACAAGCGAAGATTACCGCTCAACAGAGCTGCCCGTTGAAATCGTGCTTTTTCAGGGCTTACCGAAGGCTGATAAAATGGAGCTTATCATACAGAAAACGGTTGAGCTCGGAATAAGTAAAATATACCCTGTTGAAATGAGCCGCTGTGTGGTAAAGCTTGATGCAAAAAAGAAAAACGCAAAACAGAGCCGCTGGCAGGCTATAGCCGAAAGTGCCGCAAAACAGAGCAAGCGCAACACCATACCCCAAATAGGTGAAGTGCTCAACTACAGCGATATGATTGAAGAAGCAAAAAAGCTTGATTTATTCCTTATACCCTATGAAAATAAGGACGGTATGCTTGCAACAAAGGCAGCACTTAATGAAATTAAAAGCGGCATGAAAATCGGTATACTCATAGGTCCTGAGGGCGGATTTGAAGAAAGTGAAATTGCCGCCGCAGAAAATACAGGCGGTAAAACAGTATCGCTCGGTGCAAGAATACTGCGCACAGAAACTGCGGCAATTACAGCAGTTGCAATGTGTATGCTGCATATTGAAATGGGTGAAAACGAATGAAAGAATTACCCCCAAAATTTAAAGAGCGGATGCAAAAGCTGCTCGGTGAAGAATATGCTCTTTACGAAAATGCAGTATATAATCAAAGCCCTGTAAAAGGGTTTCGCGTAAATACGGATAAAATCAGCCTTGCTGATTTTGAAAAAATCAACATATTCGGTAACAAAAAAAACCCCTATGTGGAAAACGGTTTTTACCTTGATTATGATAAAATCGGCAATCACCCCTACCACCACGCAGGCATGGTTTATGTTCAGGAACCCGGTGCAATGGCACCTGCGGAATGCGTTGATATTCAGCCCGATTGGACTGTGCTTGATATGTGCGCCGCACCCGGAGGAAAAAGCACACAGCTGAAAAACAAGCTCGGTGAAAACGGTGTGCTTGTTTCAAACGAAATTATTGCTTCGCGCTGTAAGATTCTTACGGGCAATGTTGAACGGCTGGGGCTGAACAATACCGTTACCACCTGCATGGATACAAAGCGACTTTGCAACACCTTCCCCGAAACCTTTGACCTTATTATGGTAGATGCGCCGTGTTCGGGCGAAGGAATGTTCCGCAAGGAAGAAATTGCCATTGACGAATGGAGCGAAGGCAATGTAAAAATGTGCGCCGTGCGTCAGGCAGAAATACTTGAAAATGCCGTAAAAGCAGTCAAAATCGGCGGATATATAGTTTACGCAACCTGTACATTTTCTTTGGAAGAAAACGAAATGACGGTTGATGCATTTTTAAAATCTCACCCCGAATTTGAAATTATTCCGGTAAATGAAAAGGTTCAGAAATGTACAGCTGACGGCATAAAATTTGACGGCTGTGAATGTGAAAACATTCACTTTGCGCGCAGGTTCTATCCGCACAAAGCTCCGGGCGAAGGTCAGTTTATGGCTGTGCTTCACCATACAGGTGAAAAAGTCAGCTATAAACCTAACACCGCAAAGCCTGAAAAGGTTGACAAGACTGTATTTGATTTTCTTGACGATGTGCTTATCAGCTACGATAAAGACCATTTAAAAATGTACAACGGCAATCCCGTTTATTTTACACCCGATTTTGATGTGCCTAAAGGTGCGGCATTTTCCTGCGGAATTACTATCGGTGAAATAAAGAAAAACTACATTCTTCCGCATCATCAGTTCTTTATGGGCTTGGGTAATAACTTCAAAAGAAAAATTGAGCTTACCGCAGACGATGAAAAGACAAAGAAATACCTTCACGGCGAAGAAATTGATATTGACTGTAAAAACGGCTGGGCTGTTGTAACAGTTGACGGCTGTACTCTGGGCGGCGCAAAGGTATCAAACGGCAGGGCAAAAAACCACTATCCGAAAGGGTTAAGAATTAAATAATAAATCAACCGCAGAAGCGAATACAAAATCGCCTCTGCGGTTTTACTATTACTGTTTGAATATCCACATTTTTACAACTGCCATGCATTCGCGCAGGGTGCTTGGAATAACCGTATACCACACGGTGTTGCTGTGGGTATGCGTGGTTGATTCAAAGCCTGCAATTTTTGCAAGCGAAGATGCGCGGTAAATATGGTATTCGTTGCTTACAAAGCAGACCTCATAATTATCATCAAACTTTTCATCAAGTATTTCTTTTGAATAAGTGAAGTTTTCAAAGGTGCTTGTTGCTTTTTCTTCTTTGATTATTTTTTCCTGCGGTATTCCTCTGCTCAAAAGATAACGCTCCATCGCAAGTGCTTCGGTTATGCTTTCCTGCGGACCCTGACCGCCGCTGACTACAATCAGCGCATCTTCATTCTTTTCGTAGTACGCAATCGCGCTGTCAAGACGGTTTTTGAGTCCTACGGTCAGCACTTCGCCTCTGATACCGCTGCCGAGTACAATTATTGCATCTTCATTATATGTTACGGTATCGTTCAGTCCCGTACCGAGCAAGCAACCCGAAAAGCCGACAACAACCCCCATACCAACCCAAAAGGCATTGCGCAGAAGTGTAGGTATTTTCCTGACAAGTGTGTTAATAAATACACCATACAGCACAAGCACCAATCCGAGCAGAAAGGTCACCAATATACCTGCGTTTAAATTTGAATAAACCGCCATAAACAAAGCGTTTATAACAAGAAGCAGACCTGCAATAAGAACCAAAATCTTTTTTATTGCCTGTTTTTTCATACTCTTATTCTTCCTTTCAGTTCAAATAATAACATTTAATTCTTACAAAAAAGTAAACAAAAAGATAAGATTTTATAATATTGCTAAAAAAGTAATGATGTGATATTATTGTTCTGTAACTTATTGTGGGGTGAAAATATGGGCGAAAAAATCAAAAAAGCCATAGGCGTTCAGGGCGATTTCAAAACCGCCATACTGCCTATGATAAACTACAGCTATGCCAATATGTATATGGGTGGCGCAGGATATATAATCAGTATGTACTTCACCGTTTTCTTAACGGATGTTGTAAACCTGTCGCTCAATCAGGCAGGTATTGTTGTAATGCTTGCCACTATATGGGATGCGGTAACCGACCCCGTAATGGGCATTATTACCGACCGTACAAGGTCTGCAACGGGCAAACACAGGCGCTACCTGCTCATGGGTATACCTCTTATGGCTGTATCCTACACCCTGCTGTGGAACTCATTCGGGCTTAACGGTGCGCAGAATCCCGCAAAGGCTATGGCTTATTTTGTAATTGTTTATATGCTTTACAAAACCGCCTACACAATTATCGGTGTGCCGCATACGGCTATGCTGCCCGAGCTTGCCCCCGAATACAACCTGCGCACACAGTATAATTCCGTCGGTTATCTTTTCAATTCCGCAGGCATGGTACCCGCCTTCGGCATAGTTGTTGTTATTCTTGCTGTTTTCGGCTCAAGCGACAACATTACCTCCGCATCAAAAGCGCCGTTTCTTACAATAGGCATTGTGCTTTCCGTATTCTTTGCGGTTGCCGTTTTCCTGACCTATTATAAAACGCGTGAGCCGAGTTCACTCAACAATAAGGTTGACAAGCTTGATATAAAATACATAATCCGCGAATATGTGCTTGTATTCAAAAACCGTTCCTTCAGGCAGTATTTCTTCATGAGCCTTGCCTACCAGTTTGCAACCGGCTTCTATGCCAACTCCAAAGTTTACTATATAAAGTACCTTGCCAACCAGTACAGCAGCTATGCGCTGTTCAATGCCGTTGCAGGTGTTGCGGAAGCGGGTGCTTTTCCGCTCAACTATGCCCTCACAATGAAGCACGGCAAGAAAAAATGCGGTAACATTGTTACTCCGCTTATGGTTGCGGGTCTTGCAATAGGTCTTATAATGCAGTCGGGCGGTTCATTCTTCTGGTCTGCGCTGATGATGCTGAGCATGATACTTTACCCCTTCGGAATGTCGGGTCTCGGCTTTGTTTCAACAAACATTTTTCCCGACCTTACCGATGTTGACGAGCTTATTACTGGTCGCCGCAGAGAGGGCGTAATTTCCACCTTCAGCACGCTTATTAAAAAGAGCATAAGCGGTGTTATGGCGGCAATGGTAGGCTTCACTCTGCAGGGCTTCGGACTTGTTACCGGCGACACCGTATCATCATATGAAAAGGCAACGGGTCAGCTTTTTGCACAGACCGACAGCGCTGTTACGGGTGTCAGAATATGCGTAGCGGTTATTCCGATTGTTGCGGCACTTATTTCGCTTTTCCTGCTCAAGCGTTTCAGAATGACCAAGGACGACCATACAATGATTCGCGCCGCAATTGCAACCAAGCATAAATATGGTAATGTAGCACTTACAGATGAACAAAGAAAGCGTTGTGAGCTTATTTCAGGTCAGAAACTTGAAAACACATGGCTCGGTCAGAATAACACAGGTGAACCGCATTACCTCGAAACGAACGAAAACGGCGAATACATAATTTTAATTGAACTTAAAGCTGAAAAGGAGAAACTGAACAATGGCTGATATAACAAAAAAAGCACCCGATAAAAAGGAAACGAATGCTAAAAACGCTTTCCTTGATTTTCTCTTCTACCTTGTACAGTGGACCTGGGGACTGCCTGTAAACCTTGCAGGCGGCATTGCATTTTTAATCTGCACAAAAATCAAAAAGCGCCGCTGGCAGCGCTTCGGCTATTCATACATAGTATACTTACCTTGGAAATCTGGCGGACTTTCACTCGGTCTGTTCATATTTATGAAAGACCAGCACAAGAGCAAAAAATGGACCTATAACACACGCATACACGAATACGGTCACACATGGCAGTGTCTGCTGCTCGGTCCGCTTTACTATATAGTAATTGCCCTGCCGTCAATGATATGGTGCAACTGCTTTGAAGGCTACAGAAAAAAGAACAATGTTTCCTACTACAAGCTCTACTGCGAAGCATGGGCAAACGCATGGGGACAGAAAGCTGCAAAAATGGAAATGGAGAAATAAATTATAATTTATCGGCATAGCCAAAAATTATAATTCAAGTAATAGGTAATAGTGAATAACGAAGAAGTGTGGGTGGGCTAAAGCCCACACCCATTATATATTCGGGTGCGGGTGTCCCGCCATTACTTCTTCACTGTTACTTCTTACTCATTACTTAAATTACAGTTTTGCAACGCTAAACTGTAATAAATGAGGTGTATATAAAATGAACATTATTTATGAAAAGCTCAGAATCGGAATTGACAAGGCTATACTCGGTGCAGGCAGGGCTGTTTACAAAACCACCAAAGGTGCGCTTGCAAAATCCATGTTCACAATGAGTGTTGATATAAAACACATAGGCACGGATGTTAAAATAGTAGCAGAAGACAAAGACAGCGTTACCATAGCTAAAACCGATAAAAACGGTAAAATTGTAAACAAAGGTTTCCGTATTCTTTCCACAACCGACCTGCATTTCGGCGATGACCCCGTACTGCGCGACAAATGCATGCAGATGCTGATGAACCACATTAAAACCACAACGCCTGACCTTGTAATACTTACGGGCGATATTATTCTCGGCAAATATCAGCACATTGATGCAATTCAGTTCGCACAGTTCATGGAAAAAATCGGTGTTTACTGGGCTTTTGTTTTCGGCAACCATGAAGCACGCGAAGAAAAGGGCAGATTCAAGGAACTGCTTATGAAATGTCAGACTACCTTCCCCCACTGCCTTGCGCGTCAGGGCAAAAAAGAGCTTTTCGGGCTTTGCAACTACTGCATCAATATTTTAAAAAGTGAAAACGAAATACTCAAAACGCTGTTCTTCTTCGATTCGGGCAGAGATATAATTGATGAATACCGCGCCGAACACGGCTGTCCCTCAGAATACGGCAGCTACGATTTCCTCAAAAACAACCAGATGAACTGGTACAAAAACAAGCTTATTGATTTGAATAGCAGATACGGCAATGTAACATCGTTCATGTATATGCATATCCCGATTAACGAATACGAGCTTGCCATTACCCAAAATGAAAACGGCGATTTCGTATTTACCGATAAGTGCGAAATTCTTTACGGCGGCGCATACGAATCTGTAGGCTGTTCAAAGCACAACAGCGGTATGTTTAAACTTATAAAAGAGCTTGGCAGCACTCAGGCTGTATTCAGCGGGCATGACCATGTAAACGATTTCTGCGCAATATACGACGGGGTTTATCTGGTTTATAATCAGCCCGGCGGCTACGAAACCTACACAATGGAAGAAAAGAAAGATTGGCCCGAAAAGGATTGGCCGCAGGGTGTAACAATTACGGATATCCGCACTGATTCAAACTTTGAAATCAGCCGCAGATTCAATAGTCTTTATCTGTAAATTTACATCAGAAAAGGCAGTACAGATTTACCTTCTGTACTGCCTGTTTTGTTTTATTGCGGCAATTCAACCGTAAAGGTTGTACCCTTACCTAATTCACTTTTTACGCTTATCCTGCCGTTATACAGCTTTACTATTTTTTGCGCAATATTAAGTCCGAGTCCCAGCCCTCTCTGCGGGTCTTTTGTGTTTGCACGGTAATACTTTTTAAATATCTGGTCTGCGGTTTTCTGCGTCATACCTATGCCACTGTCGGTAATGCTGACAAATATTCTGCCGTTTTCGCTGTGCGAAGCAACGGATATAGTACCGCCGTCAGGTGTGAATTTTACGGCATTGTGCAGCAGATTCAGCCACAGATGCTGCAGCCAGTCTTCATTGCCGCAGAATGTAACCGTATTTATTCCGCTGCCGTCAAGTTTAATGTTCTTTTCCGAAATATCCTTTGCGAGCATTATTGTGCAACGGCGAAGCTGTTCATCAAGCAGATACGGCTTATTGTCGGTAATAAATGTAATTGTATCAAGCTGTGAAAGCAGCGCTGTGTTGCCTGCAAGACCCGCAAGCCTTTCCGATTCGTCAACAATTATCTGCAGGTACTGCTTTCGTGTTTCTTCGGGAATGTTATCATCTTCAAGCAGTAGCTGTGCAAAGCCCTTGATTGATGCAATGGGCGTTTTATATTCGTGCGAATAGCTGTTTACAAAGTCATTGCGAAGCATCTGCACGGATTCAAGCTCTTCACTTAGCAGATTTATATCGTATGCAAGGCTTTTGAAAATATCAATTTTACTCGGCTTTATTTTGTAGCCGTAATCACCGTGAGCTATGCGTTCAATGGCGTCACAAATTTTTTTCAGGTGGCGCTTTACAAGGCTGTATTGCAGTATTTCAAAAATCCCCAGAACAACTATCAATGAAGCTACTATTGAAATAATTTTGTACGGGTCAGGTTTGGGTGTTTCTGCAAAAGCAACCGAAATCCAATCAATAGCAAATGTAGTAAAAACTGCAACACCGATTAAAAGCAGAGTCTGAATAAGGAGCCAGCGGGACAAGCCTTTGCTCAGCTTAATATCCTGAAAGCTTTTTACAATATCCTCTGCCAAAGGCGAGCGACGCTTTTTCATTTTTTATATGCCTCCGCAACTTCTAACTTGTAGCCGAAGCCTTTTATGGTTGTAATTTCAAATTCGTCGCATTCTGCCAGCTTGTTGCGAAGTCTGTTGATGTGGGTTTTAATTGTGTCCTCCGTACATTCGGAATCAAGTCCCCACACTTCATCAAGCAACTGCTTTTTGGTAAAAATCTTACCGGGATAGGATAAAAATTTATAAATCAGGTCAAATTCCTTGCGTGAAAGCAGTATGGGTTTACCGTTGTAAACAGCGGTATGCTCCGCTTCATCAATTGTCAGCTTGCCCACCGTAATCTGACGGTCCGTTGCAATTTTTGCACGGCGGAGCAGAGCATTGATTCGCAAAAGCAATTCTTCATAATCAACGGGCTTTGTTACATAATCGTCCGCACCGCAGTTATATGCCTCACGCTTATTGTCTAAGGTCTGCTTTGCCGTAAGCATAAGCACAGGCGTATTAAAGCCTTCACTTCTGATTCTGCCGAGCAGCTCAAATCCGTCCATATTCGGCATCATAATGTCACTTACTATAAGGTCTATATGTCGTGCATAAATGATGTCAAGTGCTTCAAAGCCATCCTCAGCGCAAACAACCTCAAAATAGGGCTGAAGCCTTGCCTTGGTAAGCAGCTGCGTATTTTTATTATCTTCAACCACAAGAATAGCGGCCATTGGAAAACACCTTGCTTTTTTAAATTTTTCAACGAAAATGTTAATTCCGTGTTAATATGTTAACACATTATTCAAAAAAATGCAACAAAACTTTACCACATCATTACATTGTTTTTACTTTTTTGTTACTTGAAAGAGCTAATATTATATTGCATTAAGCAATACTTACTAATGCCTTTCTATATTTCCCTTTTTTAAATGTCCTGACCCCCTTCAGGACATCACGCAGAAAAAACAACCGCAGTTTGTACCGGCTGCGGCTGTTTTTTTATATTTTTATAGCTTTTTATGGGATAGTATGATATTATAATATAAATACCTTTGTAAAAAGGAGAAAAAAATGAAATACGATTTTTCTTTTTTAAGTGTTAATGCCGATTCTCCGGTTGCAAAAAAAGCTGCGAAACTGTTCGGCGATGAAATTGAACTGCGCGCAGGCTACAGACCGTTTGAAGGCGGCGAGCCCTGCGTTGAGCTTGTTGCCGACGATTCAGTTGAAAACAAAGACAGCTTTTCAATTGAGCAAAACGGCAGTAATTTAAAAATCACGGCACAGGGAATAAGAGGTCTGATTTACGGCTATTCGTATTTTCTGCGCAAATGTTTATTTAATTCAGGCAAAATTACGCTTATTCAGAATATAGGCGGCAGCTACAGCCCCGAAATGAAAATACGCGGTCACCAATGCGGCTACCGCTCCTGCCCCAACACCTACGATGCATGGGGAAAGGAAGAATACTTCCGCTTTTACCTTGATATAATGGCTTTCGGCTGCAACATATGCGAGCATATACCCGGCGAAAAGTTTGACCCCAACAATCCCCTTATGAAATACGACCCGTTTGATGTTACAGTATGGGGCAGCGAGCTTGCAGACGAGCTTGACCTTGATGTTTCCTGCTGGTACCCCAATGATGACAGCCAAAGCGAAGAAGAGGCGCTTGCAAGCAGAAAAGACGCTTTTGAAAAAATACCGAGAATTGATGCTATATTTCCGCCCGGCGGTGACCCCGGCGAAATGGACGGCGACGATTTTATAAAGCGCTGTGTAAAAATTTCAAGGGTACTCAAAGAAGTAAAACCCGGTGCCCAGATGTGGCCTTCAGCCCAGGCACCGCACGGCAACATAACCTGGGCGGAGGATTTCCTTGAAGAAATAACTAAACTGCCCGATGAAATTGATGGCATAATAATGGGTCCCAACCACGCAATGCCTCTGCCTGACCTCCGCAGAAAAGTACCGTCAAAATACCCGATAAGACTTTATCCCGATATCACGCACAATGTACGGTGCGAATATCCTGTACATTTCGACAGGGACGACTGGCATTATGCTATGGCAACTACACTCAGCCGTGAAAGCGTAAACCCCCGCCCGACTGAATTCAGATTGCTTCACAGACTCACCCGTCAGTACATAGTTGGCAGCGTCAGCTACTCCGAAGGTGTGAATGACGATGTAAACAAGGCAGTATGGAGCAATATGGACTACTTTGGTGAAGTGCCGCTTTATGAAACACTTTGTGACTATGCAAGATTTTTCATCTGGCAGGCAGATGCCAAAAAAATAGCCGACGGCATACTCGGGCTTGAGCGCAACTGGGAGGGCGACCCCGCAGAAAACCCGCACATAGAAAACACACTTGAGGTTTTTGAAAAAGAGCTTGAAAAATCACCTGAACTTATAAACAACTGGCGCTTTTTACTCTGCCTTTTCCGCGCAAGGTGCGATGCATTGGTGCGTCGCCGCAGAGTGTTTGAGCTTGAACTTATTGAAGAGGCAAGAATCTCTGCCGCCCAGGGCGACTACAACACCGCACACGAAATACTCAAAACAGATTTTGACAAGGAATATTATTCCCTGCGAGCTTCACTTGTAACGCTTGCTGACAAGCTGTTTGAGCAGATAGGCATACAGCTTGATGTTGAAAACTACCATGCACAGCGCGCTGAACGCGGTGCAACGCTTGAAACAATCGACCTGCCTGTAACGGACAGACCGTGGCTTCTCACCCGCTATGCAATGGCAGAAAATATGAGTGAAGAAGAAAAAACAGCTTTCCTTGACAGAGTATTCAACCGCAATAAGGTAAGCAAGGGCGAATACTATTTCTCACTTGCCGAACACGGCTTCGGTGTACTCGGCGCAAGGCAGGAGGGCGAATTCTACATTGACTACCAGGGCGACCGTGCGGAAGTAAACAACGGCAATATCCCCATGTGTATACTCAAGGCATTTGACCACTATAATTTCAAGTGCAATATCGGCGGCTTTGAACCCGGCACAGATTACAAAATGCGCGTTACCTACAAAAAGATGAAAAACTGTGAAATGTTCAACAGCTTTTATATAAAAGCCAACGGTAAGGAAGTTTATAAGGGTAAATTTTTCGGCGGCGAAAAGGATGAACGCTTTGAAAGCGAAATGCTGCCTGATACTTTCACCTGCGCAGTTTACGATTTGCCTGCTGATATTTTTGAAAACGGCTGTATCAGCCTTGAAATAGGCGAAGAACATATCGGTGTAATACTCAGCGAATTTATGATTTATAAAGCATAAGGAGAATATGCCATGGAAAGAATTTTTACAAAAGGCACTGCCTTTGTTGATTCACAGGGACGCGAAAGAATATTCAACGGTGTAAACCTTTGCGACAAGGGTTGGTACGATGAAAACAGACAGCGACAGCATGTATATAAATATGATGAAAAAATGTTCCGCACGCTTGCTGAAAAAGGCTTCAACATTGTGCGTCTGGGCATGACATGGGAAGCTATTGAGCCGCAGCCCGGCAAATACAACGATGAATACATAGAAGCCATACGCGGTATGCTTGATATGTGTGAAAAATACGGTCTTTATGCCTACCTTGATATGCATCAGGATTTATACTCTTTCTTTGACGAAGGCATAGGCGACGGCGCGCCGATATGGGCTTGCCTTTCAAACGGCCATAAACCGAAAAAGACAAAAATTGTATGGGCTGAAGGCTATTTCTGGGGCAAAGCCGTACACGCCTGCTTTGACAATTTCTGGGCAAACAAGGAATATCAGGGCAAGGGCTTGCTTGACTACTTTGCCGATATGTGGACTTACCTTGCCAATAAGCTTGGTGACCACCCCGCCCTTTTCGGCTTTGATATGCTCAATGAGCCCTTCCCCGGAAGCGACGGCGGCAGAGTTTTCAAAAAACTCATAGCAGGACTTATAAAGGCAACCCTTACCGACAAGCGAATCAAAAAAGGTAAACTTATTAAGGACGCATTGAAGCTTGATATTCCTGCCATACTTGACCAGTACAACGGCGGTGTTCTGCGTGACGTTGCAAGAAATGCAGAAGAGCTTATTGCAAAATTCGACAAAGAACGATATACGCCCTTCCTTAACAAAACTGCGGCGGCAATCCGTAAGGAAACGGATAATGGCATAATGTTCATTGACAACTGCTACTATTCCAACCTTTCAATTCCCTGCATGGCAGGTCCTATAACCTACGGCGACAAGGTTGAAGAATACACCTGCTTCGCACCCCATGGCTACGATTTTATGGTTGATACTCCCCTTTACAAGCATGCCAGTTCATCGCGCACCGATGCTATTTTCGGCGAGCATGAAAACACGCAGAATCGTTTGGGTATCCCCGTAATTGTCGGCGAATGGGGCGGCTATTCCGAAGGCAACGAATGGTATCCGCATATTCACCACCTGCTCCGTTTCTTCGATGACCGCAAGTGGAGCAACACTTACTGGGCATTCCACGAAGGTCTTATCGGCGACCCGCTTATGGATGAACTCAACAGACCGTATCCGCGTGCAGTAACGGGCGAAATAATTGCCTACCGCCACGACAGAAAAGAAAACAGTTTCACCCTTTCCTATAACCAGGAAAAAGAATACGAGGGTGAAACGGTAATCTATCTGCCCGCACAGCCGAGCAATGTTGAATGTGACGGCGAATATGAAATTAAGCCGCTTGAATATGGCGGAGTTGAGCTTTGTATAAAAACCACCGTCGGCAAGCACGAAATAAAAGCAACATACTGATAAAAAAGCACGGATGGACAAAAGCCCATCCGTGCTCGGTTTTATTTTGCAGCTTTGACTGTTGTATAGCCGCCGAAGGATACGAAATATTCATCTTTCGCCATATCTTTGCGGTACGGATAATCAGTTGATACTATCTGCGCACCGCTTGCAAGCGCATTTTCAAGCCTTTGAGGGTTGATATTCGTAAACTCGTCAGCCCTTGTACGGACAATAAGCTTCTTTGATTTTATTATATTATCGCTGTTTTTAACAAGTTTATCGGGCTTGTTTGCAATTATGAATGAAGCACAGTCGCGTTCAATATCTTTTTCTCTTAACATCGGAAACATAACCTGAGTTTTGATTGAAGGGTCTGTTTTGATATAATCCTCCGTTATACCCGTTTCGTGCAGAAGCACAAGCACCTTACCGAGCATATCGCTTACCTTGCACCAATCATCCGCCCTACGCATAGCACCGAAGTTTTCGTAATCGCGCAGCATATCCGCCGGTGTAAACAGCTTATTGCCAAGACTGCGGCGAAGTACATCTTCAAATTCGCCCATATAATCCATGCCCATAGCCTTCATGTTTTCCAGCGGAATAAAAAACGCTTTTGTTTCTATAATTATTGTTATGGGCAGATGGTTCGGGTTGTTGTCCGACCACATGGCAAGCTCTTTCATTGCAAGCTCAAAATCGTAGCAGGAAGTAGTCATTTCAATATAAGGGTTGTGCATACAGGTAAAGCTTACTTCACCGCCACGGTCAAAAACTTCAATATCAATTTCAAAGCTTCTCAATCCCGTATTGAGCTGCTCAGTCAGAGTAGGGCTGAAAAAATCGCCAAGCTTTGGCGAAAGCAGACCAAAAGTAAGGTCAGAAAGGTTGCGGTAAAGCTCTTTTGTCTGTTGCGTGTTCGGGGTCTGGTAGCTGTTGTGTGTAGCAAGGAATATCATTTCGTTAAATTTTATTCCGCTTTCAAGTTCTGCCTGCAGATTGCCGCTGAAAAAATCGGCTTCGTTCACCGGCGGCATCTCACCTGAGGCATATGCTGCTTCAAGTGCTGAAATGCGTTCAATCTGTTCCGTCATATCGGATTCAAGTGTTTTCGGATTTTCCGAAAAAAGCGAAACAAAGACAACTGCAGTTGAAATAAAAACAGGAATAAACCTGATTATGTAGCGGATAATTCGGCTTAACATCATAAATCTCCCTTCATTTTTACGAAAGAGATTATACCACAGATATTTAATTTTTCAATTATTTTTATATCAGTTTACAACATTTTAAAAATATGATAGAATATTGTTTAACATATTTTTACGGAGATGAAAATTGATGCCTGCTCTGGTTTTAGAAGGCGGTACATTCCGCCCGATGTTTTCCTGCGGCGTTATGGATGCGTTGGTTGATTGCGGTGTGGAATTCCCGTACATAATAGGTGTTTCCGCCGGTATATCAAACGCTTCTTCCTATGTTTCAAAGCAGGTCGGGCGCAACCTTGAAATAATGCAGAAATACCGCCACGACAAACGGTATCTCGGTCTGCGGAATCTTTTTACCGAAGATAAATCGCTTTTCGGCAGAAAGTTTATTTATCAGGATATTCCCGATAAATTGCTCCCCTTTGATGTCGAAACATATAAAAAGAGTAATGCGGAATTTGTGGTTGGTGTTACCAACGCGCAGACAGGTAAGGCAGAATATATAAACGAGCGTTACGCATCAGACGGCTACATACTTCTGCAGGCGACCTGCGCATTGCCGTTAGCTTTTCCGCCCATTGTTTACAGGGGCACACAATATTATGACGGCGGTCTGGTCGATTCAATCCCTGCAAAAAAAGCCATTGCGGACGGACACGAAAAAATGCTCATAGTCCTCACCCGAACAAAGGACTATGTAAAGGAAGAATCTTCCGCATACAAGCTTGCCGCAAAAATACTTAAAAGCAAGTATCCCAAAGTGGCAGAGCTTTTACTTACCCGCCATACCCGCTACAACGCAGAGGTGGAATACTGCAACGAGCTTGAAAGGCAGGGCAGAGCGGTTATACTGCGACCCACTGAAGAAGTACAGATAGGCTCGTTTGAGGGCGACATGGAAAAAATCGAACGGATTTACAAATTCGGCTATGACCTTGCCATGGAAAACATGGACAAAATAAAGGCACTATTTGAATAATATATACCCGGAGGTAATTTTATAATGAGAGCGGTTATTACAGTAGTAGGTAAGGATACAATGGGTATCGTTGCCAAGGTATCAAATTTCTGCGCCGACAACGGCGTTAATGTTATGGATGTTTCGCAGACAATTCTGCACGAAATGTTCTGCATGATTATGATGGTTGATGCAAGCAAAATGCAGCTGCCCTTTGCCGAGTTTTCGGACAATATCAAGGCTTACGGCGAAAAAGAAGGGCTTAAAATCCATGTAATGCACGAAGATATTTTCAACTCCATGCACAGAATCTGAAAAGGCGGAAAACACTTATGATGAACACCGGCGATATACTTGAAACCATATCAATGATTGAGGATGAACACCTCGACATACGCACCATCACAATGGGCATTTCTCTGCTCGACTGCTGCGACAGCGACATAAAAAAGAGCTGTGACAAAATCTATGACAAAATCACCCGTAAAGCTGAACACCTTGTCAAAACAGGTGAACAGATAGAAAAGGAATACGGCATACCGATTATCAACAAGCGTATATCCGTAACACCTATAGCCATGGTTTCCGCTTGCTCGGGCGGCAACCCCGTTGAATACGCTAAAACGCTTGAAAGAGCGGCTCAGACTGTAGGCGTCAACTTCATCGGCGGCTATTCCGCACTTGTGCAAAAGGGCTTTGCCGCCGGCGATGAAGCACTTATACGCAGCATTCCCGAAGCACTTGCAACAACTGAACATATCTGTTCAAGCGTAAACATAGGCTCAACAAAAGCCGGTATAAACATGGATGCCGTTGCACTCATGGGTCAGACGGTTGTTGATGCCGCAAAGGCTACGGCAGACAAGGGCTGCATAGGTCCTGCGAAGCTCGTTGTCTTCTGCAATGCTCCTGAAGATAATCCCTTTATGGCGGGTGCTTTCCACGGCGCGGGTGAGCCTGACTGCGTAATAAATGTAGGCGTATCAGGTCCCGGTGTTGTAAGCACAGCACTCAAAAAAATTCCCGACGGCAATCTGACGGATGTAGCCGATGTTGTTAAGAAAACTGCTTTCAAAATCACACGCGTAGGTCAGCTTGTCGCACGCGAGGCTTCACGCAGACTCGGTGTACCCTTCGGCATTGTTGACTTATCCCTTGCACCTACCCCCGCTGTAGGCGATTCGGTTGCGCACATCTTAGAAGAAATGGGTCTTGAGCAGTGCGGCTGCCACGGCACAACTGCGGCACTTGCCCTGCTTAACGATGCTGTTAAAAAAGGCGGTATAATGGCCTCCTCTCATGTCGGCGGTCTTTCCGGCGCATTTATACCAGTAACGGAAGACGCAGGAATGATTGATGCTGCACGCAGCGGTGCGCTCAGCATTGAAAGGCTTGAAGCAATGACCGCTGTCTGCTCCGTAGGTCTTGATATGATTAACATTCCGGGTGACACACCGCCCGAGGTTATTGCCGCAATTATTGCCGACGAAGCTGCAATAGGCATGATAAACAGCAAAACAACTGCTGTACGCGTTATACCGGCAATAGGCAAAACCGTAGGTGACGAGCTTGATTTCGGCGGTCTGCTTGGCGGCGGACCGGTAATGGATGTAAGCATGATTTCCCCCGCAAAGTTCATATCCCGCGGCGGCAGAATCCCCGCACCGGTACAAAGCCTTAAAAACTGAACAAATACAACAACGGCACCGAAGCTTTTATCAGCTCCGATGCCGTAGTTTTTTATTTTATATAATCTTTGAATGCTTTTTCTGCCTTTGAAGAAACTGCTTTTGGGTGACGGTAATCAAACAGCGTTGTATGCGCTGAAATCAGCTGAGCGTCAAGCTGCTCGGAATAGTAGTTGAATGCAGCTTCCGTATCGTAATCCATACCCTCGGGTGTATTGTAGTGTGACGACGCTTTTGTTATAACCGTACCGTCTTCGACTACATAGACAATTCGGTAAGAAAGTCTGCCCGCACCCTCGTCCATTTCATCCTTGATAATCAGCAGACAGTCTTCACCCTCCTGCTCCGTAACATAGCAGCTGAAGCCGCTGCCGGTTGTATTTATACCGCCGAAATCGCGGAAAATTTCGGTAACAGTGTTCTGCTTTTCGCCGGTAATTGTGAAAAGCTGTAATATTCTGCCTACAGTTTTCTTTGTATCCTCATTGATAATAGGCGTCAGCACCAGCATATCCGCCTTACCGTCATGGGTGATATCATAAAAGAAAACATCTGCTGTTTTCGGGTCAAAGTTTTCTTCAAAAATCTTTTTATAAATCTTGAAGCGGTCATCCTGACCCTTGAATTTACGCTTTAACTGTTTTGTTTCAAAAACAGTAGTAGCTTCGTAGCTTATATCAAGCTTTGATATTTCTTCTTTAACCGTCGTTCTTTCGGGAGTACTCTCCGAAGTGTCTTCAACAGTTGCACTTTCTTCCACGGGCACAGTTGTTTCTTCAACATATGAAGTTGTTTCTTCACCTACAGTTGCGCCGCTTTTGCGGGCAAATACGGTTACTGCCACTGCGGCAACAACTAAAATTGCAAGCAGCGCCAGCAGCGCTTTAAACAGTGTATTCATTTTTTCTCCTTAATCCTCTATATATTTTCCTACGAATTCAAACACCTTGTTCCAGTATTTTACCGGGTCTGCGTTTACGGCATAAGCATGACCTGCGCCGCGGATGGTCAGCATATCCTTTTCGCCGTCAAATGCTTCATAGCACTTATGTACCATTTCAAAGGGAACAAAATCATCTGCTTCACCGTGTGCAAACAGCATGGGTGTCTTTGATTTTTTCAGTGCTTCAATACAGGAAGCTTTCTTAAAATCCAAATCCTGATGGCGCTTTACGCAAAGCTGTGCCACGTGAAGAAACGGAAAAACGGGCAAATGAAACATTTCGCCAATCTGATGTGAAAATTCATCCCACACGCTTGTAAAGCCGCAATCTTCAACAGCGCAGACCACATTCGCAGGCAGGCTTTCGCCGCAGGTAAGCATAACCGTAGCCGCGCCCATTGATTCACCGTGAAGTACAATTTTACTTTCGGGGTCAAGGCGCACAACATGGTTAACCCAAGCAACAAGGTCATGCTTATCGAGATAGCCGAAGCTGTAGCATACAACATTTTTTGCCTTTATACCTTTTTCGTGTCCACGCATATAGGGCATGACAAGGTTGTAGCCTTTTTTGTAGTATTCTCTTGCATAGCGTGCCATAACCTTGGGTGATGCCGTATAGCCGTGGCAGATAATAGCCCATTTATGGCTGCCCGGCTGTTCAAACAGAACTGCACAGGGCTGTTCGCCAAGGTCATTTTCTGTTGTTATATCGTAGTGCGGTGTTTCTTCAAACCATTCATCCGCACCTTCACAGATATCGTATGCCGGCGGAACTTCAAGTGCAGGCGGTTCATCGCCGAAAATTTTGCTCATAACGTCGCTGCCCTTTTTGGTAAGCACACCGAACCACATACCTTCGCCCGCGGCTATAAGCCCTGCACCTGCCGCAACCGCTGCAACGCCGATACCTTTTATAAGTTTTTTCTTATCCATACTTATTCGCAACTCCTTGCAGAATAATTTCATTACTATTTTAATCCTTTTATATAATTAAGTCAATAAGAGGTAAATAATAGATTTTCTTGACGAAAATTAAGATTTATGTTTTAATATGATGTTGTATATAAAAATTACAGAGAGGTTTTTATAATGAAAAGGAACAAAGTTTTATTAAAAGCAACGGCCTTTTTAATTGCGCTGACTATGCTTATAACACCTTTGAGCGTATCAGCTGTTGAGCCGTCACAAACAGACAAAGCAGATATGCAGTACGATATGCTGCCCGTTATTTATGTTTCGGGCTTTGGTGCAACAACGCTTGCCGCTGAACAAGCCGACGGAACAATGGAGCCCGTTTTTCCGCCGAGTATAGACAGTATACTCGACTACCTGCTTGATAATATAGGCGGTATACTCTGGGGCATCGTTTCGGTTCTGCTTTTTGACAATACCGACCCGTTGGCGGCGTCACTTTCTCCGCTTGTTCTTGATTTGGTCGATTCGATTTCCCTAAACCCCGACGGTACATCAAAGCACGAAAATGTTGTGCCGATAATTGAAGGTGCTGAGAACACATCACTCAAAGCCTTTACCGACAGCGGTATGCTTTCCTATGTCCCCTACACCGGCTCAGAATTCCTTGATATGGAATGTGTAGGCGATATAATAGGCGACGATAAGGTTTTCAACTTCACCTATGACTGGCGCAGACCGCATGTTGATGTTGCAGAGGACTTCAGAGAATATGTTGAAGATGTGCTTGAGCTTACGAATGCAGAAAAGGTAAATGTTTATTCAATAAGCCAGGGCAGCCTGATTGTAGGCGCATACCTTTATAAATATGCCGAGGACGGCTATCTTAACAATATTTTCTTTGATACACCCGCACTTGAAGGCACAGACCTTGTTTCACGCGTTTTCGGAATTGAGGATATTACGCTTAATATAAAACCGCTTGCTCCCCTGCTTTCGCAGATTCTGCATACCGAGCTTGATTTAAGCGGCATTCTTTCAATTCTTCCTGTTGATTTTATAAACTTTGCCTTTGATTGGGGCAGACGCGAGCTTATTCTCCCCGGTGTACTTTGCGGCACAGCCTTCTGGGATATGCTCCCCACAAACAGACTGACCGAGCTTCAGGAATACTGGCTTGACCCCACCGAAAACGCGCAGGTTATAGCAAAAACAAACGAGCTGCACTACGGCTTCATGGCAAACATCAGAGAAACCTTTGACAAGGCTGAAGCTAACGGCGTAAGGATTACGATAAAGAGCGGCTCAGGCATAGAAATGATTATAGGCAATGAAGATAATTCCGACGGCATTGTTAACCTCAAATATTCCAGCGGCGCAACCTGCGCACCCCTGGGTCAGAAATTTGCAGACAATTATGTTCAGGCAAAAAGTGGTGTATATTCAATTTCACCCGACAGAACAATTGACCTTTCCACAGCCTACTACCCCGAAAGAACATGGGTAATAGTCAACAATGTACACGGTCAGGCAGAATGGGACACACGCTCTTTTGATTTCATAATGACTCAGCTTATGACAAAAGGCGTTGAAGATGCCTATTCCTCATATGAATTCCCGCAGTTTATGGAAAGCATGGCACCCAACGATAAGCTGCTGTTTTCCTTCACATCAACCAACAGCAGCTTCCTTGCATATAACAATGAAACAGGGCTGTTCATGGGTGATGCAAAAATTACAAACATTTCAAAGGAAGATACGCTGTATATCAAAAATATCAGCTCCGATTACCATAACCTGCGTTTTGCAACAGGTGAAAAAAGCATTAAGCTCGCACCGGGTGAAAGCACCCAGCTTGATCTGGTTGTTGCACCTGGCGGTAAAAATATATCTGAAATGAGCTTTGCAACGGTAAGCATTGAATACAAAACAGGCTTATTAGGCAAAGCAAAAACAGCAGATTTCGGCATTACAATGATTGATGCCAACGAATACGCAGGCGTTATAAAACAGTAAAAGAAAACAGCAAGGTGAACCGATAAAATTCACCTTGCTGTTATTTATTGAATTATGATTATAAACCCTGAGGATTGTTTTTCTGCCAGTTCCATGAGTCGGCACACATTTCGTCAATACCATACTTTGCTTCCCAGCCAAGCTCTGCTTTTGCCTTTGACGGATCGGAATAGCAGGTTGCGATATCACCGTCACGGCGCGGACCGATTTCATATTTAATCTCAACACCGCTTGCTTTTTCAAAAGCCGTAACAACATCAAGCACGCTGTAGCCGTTGCCCGTACCGAGGTTGTAAATATTACAGCCTGTACCTGAGCAAGCCTTTTTAAGTGCGCAAAGGTGACCCATAGCAAGGTCAACAACATGAATATAATCGCGCACACCCGTACCGTCGTGTGTGGGGTAATCATTTCCGAATACGCCGAGGTGGTCAAGCTTGCCGATAGCAACCTGAGTGATATAGGGCATAAGGTTGTTGGGAATTCCGTTGGGGTCTTCACCGATAAGTCCTGACTTGTGCGCACCGATAGGGTTGAAATAGCGAAGAATAACAACGCTCCATTCATTATCGGACTTGTAGAGGTCGGAAAGAACGGTTTCAATATAAAGCTTTGTTGTACCGTAGGGGTTTGTTGTACCGCCGGCAGGCATATCTTCGCGCAGGGGGGAAGGATTGTTACTGCCGTAAACTGTTGCAGAGGAGCTGAAAACAATTTTTTTACAGCCTGCATCGCGCATAGCCTGGCAGAGGGTCACCGTACCGCCGATATTGTTTTCGTAATACTCAAGCGGCATACGGCAGCTTTCGCCGACTGCTTTCAAGCCTGCAAAGTGAATAACAGCTTCAATTTCATTTTCGGCAAATACTTTATCAAGCCCTGCCCTGTCGCGGATATCGCATTCATAGAATTTGAAATCGCCGCCTGAAATTTTTTTGATTCTGTTTAACGCTTCGGGCTTGCTGTTATAGAAATTATCGAGTATAATTACATCATAGCCCTCTTTAATAAGCTCAATAGAGGTGTGCGAGCCGATGTAGCCGGCACCGCCCGTTACAAGAATTGCCATAAGTGCTTTACCTCACTTCATTTTGAGATTATAATATTCTTTGAGATTTTATTATATAACTAAATATCAAATAAGTAAATACAATTTAAAGAAAATTTGGGAGTACATTATGCAGAATTTATCAGATGTATCGGTTATAAAGGATATTCTTTCGCGCCACGGATTCACCTTTTCCAAAGCTCTGGGGCAGAACTTTCTGATTAACCCGAGCGTCTGTCCGAGAATGGCAGAAGCCTGCGGTGCAGACGAAAACACGGGAATTATTGAAGTAGGTCCCGGTATCGGTGTGTTGACGGCAGAGCTTGCAAAACGCGCAAAAAAGGTAGTATCAATTGAGCTTGATACAAGGCTGCTGCCTGTACTCAACGAAACTTTAAGCGATTTTGACAATGTAAAAATAATAAATGCCGATGTACTTAAAACCGACCTTAAAAAGCTTATTGAAGAAGAATTTGCGGGTATGAAGGTTGCCGTTTGCGCAAACCTCCCCTACTATATTACTTCCCCTGTAATTATGTACCTGCTTGAAAGCAGACTTGATATAGAAAGCCTTACTGTTATGGTGCAAAAGGAAGCGGCACAGCGCCTTTGTGCAGCAGTCGGCAGCAGAGATGCAGGTGCAGTAACCGTAGCAGTAGATTACTATTCAAATGCCAACAAGGTATTCGATGTTTCTGCCGGCTCTTTTATGCCTGCGCCCAAGGTTGACAGCAGCGTAATCCGCCTTGATGTAAGAAAACAGCCTCCCGTCGAATTAAAGGACGAAAAGCTGTTTTTCAGAATGGTAAAAGCAGTATTTGCTCAACGCAGAAAGACCGCCTCGAACTCCATAAGCGCGGGTATGTCACTGCCTAAACCCGTTGTGCTTGAAGCTATAGCCAATGCAGGCTACGGAGAGAATGTAAGGGCAGAGAGCTTTACACTCGACGAATTAGCAGTACTTTCTAATGAAATTTATGCACTCACCCGACAATAACTGCTATTGCTGTTATATCATCGGTATGCTTTCCCTTGTTACCGGATTTTGCAATTTCAACGACCCTTTCAGCCAAGGCTGTGGGGTCTTTTTTGTTGAAACTGCGCAGTTCTTCAGCTACAAGCGAATATGCGGCAGTACCCACGCCGTCTGACATCATAAGCAGCACATCCCCCTTATCAAGGGTGGTTTTTTCTTTATTGAACTCAATTTCGCGCAATATTCCCAAAGGCATGGACGGTTTGCCAAAGCTGTAAACCTTTTTACCTTTACACAGAAAGCTGTTGCTTGCCCCCGCTTTAAAGAATTCGGCAGTACCCGTATGCAGGTCAATTTTAACCGCATCAATGGTCGCAAGCGATTCATCCTCGGATTTTACGATTAACGCGGAGTTTGCAAGGCGCAATGAGCTGTCAAAATTCAGCCCCGCAACCAACAGCTTACCGAAAAGCCATGCTGCAACCGCACCGTCAACCGCCGCGTGCGGTCCTGTGCCCATACCGTCACTTATAACTATAATCTGATTGCCGTTTTTATCCAGAAAAAGGTCGCAGCTGTCGCCGCACATTGTACCGTCGTTTGCGGAAAACTGCGCCTTACCTATACGCAGATTAAGCCGCGGCTTTTTTACAAAGGTCATCATGGTTTCGTTTTTTTCCTCCCTGACAGTGGGACTGCTCAATTTATATCCGCATGCTGTTTCCATATCGTTAATCAGAGCGCTTCGGCTCAGCTTTCCTTTAATTTTTTCAGCGCGCACTTCAATGCGCGAAATGCCGCAGGTTTCACTGCAGATTATTTCTTTGGGACTTATTCCGTAGCTTTCAAGCACACAGGCTACTCTTGCCGCAGCAGAAGTATCAAACCGCGTTTCCTCGCACACAAGCTGTGAAACATCGCCCAGTGCCATTGCAAGCACTGAAAATTGGTCACGCACAAGCTGTTTTACCTCGCTGTGCTGTGCGTTATTTTTTTGCTCCGTATTTTCATCAAGCCGCTTTGCAATTCTGTCCACGGCATCGGCAACCTCATCAAGTCCGCCCCTAACACCGTCGAGCCGTAAAAGCAAAGCCCTTTTCATTGTTTCAAACTCGGGCAATTTCTGTCTGCCCGTAAAATAGACGGAAAGGAAAGAAAAAAACTTTTGCGGAAGCATTACAAAGGCGGTTACCGCAAGCAGAGTTTCAAACAGCGGCGGCAAAAGATTTTGTTCACCTGTATTCATCAGCACAACAACACCGTTGCAGACTGCAAAAGCAAGCGCTTGCGCAAACCTTCCCAAAGGTGCAAACAAGCCTGCAAGTATACCGCCGAATGTGTACGCACTGCCGAGGAAGGGCAGACTGCTGCCTATACTCATGGCAAAGCCCATTGCCCCGCCGCAGATACCTGCACCCGAAGCACCAATCCATTTTGCAGCACACAGCACACAAAACACCGCTGCTGCACGAAACGGTGAAAGACTGTAAAGCTCTATATTTTCAAGTGAAATCAGAAATATGCATGCACATACAAGCAAGGCTGTCAATTGCTTTTGAGAAAGCGGTTCTCTTTTAATCAGCAGATTTTTAGATAAAAACAGCTCGTTAAAGAATGCAGCAGAAGCGGCAGCAATAACGCTTTCGCAAATATAAACCACAGCCGCATCAATATTAAAGCCCTGTGCGGCAAGCACGGTTAAGCCCGTAAGCAGCATACATATACCCGCATTCAGAGGAATAAGAATTGCACGTCTGTGCAGCTTTGTATATTTATCGGTTACAAAATTAACCGCTGTAACAGCCGTAACAACTGCCAGCTGGCGCGCGCTCCACGCACCGTCAAGCCTTACCAAAAAGCCAAAAACCGCACCCGCCGCGGCAAACGGACTATAGGTCCCCGGAACAGCCGCGGCAAAAGCCGCCGCAAAGGGTGAAGCCGCACCGAAAAGCCGCGCCAAGCTCAACATAAAGCCTGAACAGAATGATAAAGCAAAGCCGATTGCTTTTTCCCTTTCAAACGAAATTGCAGGCGCTCTTCTTTTTATATCGACTGATTTTATCATTACAGCTTGTCCCTTCCTCATAAGTATTTTTATACTACCAATATATTTACGAAAAAAATGTCATTATATTGTGTCTTTTTTTGAAAAAAGCTTTGTTTTTTACAATATATATGGTATAATAAATCGATATTAATTACATTAAGAGGTTTATCCCGTTATGGAAGAAAGAAACAATGACCTTATCATCGGCAGAAATGCCGTTTTCGAAGCGCTTAAAAGCGAGCGCGCAATAGATACCCTGCTTGTTGCCCGCGGTGACCGCACAGGAAGCATAGGCAAAATCATAGCCGAATGCCGCGAAAAAGGTGTGGTTGTAAAAGAGGTTGACCGCAAAAAGCTTGACTTTATGTGCGGCGGCAGCAGCCACCAGGGTGTCGCCGCATATGCCGCAGCGCACGAATATGCCGATGTTGACGATATTTTTGCCGCCGCCGAAGCAAAAGGCGAAAAGCCGTTCATCATTGTATGCGATGAGGTTGAGGACCCGCATAATCTCGGCGCAATAATCAGAAGCGCCGATGCCGCAGGTGCGCACGGTGTTATAATCCCCAAGCGCCGCAATGCGTCACTTAACTACATTGTCGGCAAAACCTCTGCAGGTGCTATAGAGTATGTGCCTGTAGCGCGTGTACCCAACCTGCCCGCAGTGCTTGATGAGCTTAAAGAGCGAGGTGTATGGGTTTACGGTGCAGATATGGACGGACAAAACTGGTGCGATACCGATTTTACCGGCGGTGTTGCCCTTGTAATCGGATCAGAGGGCAAGGGTCTCGGCAGACTTGTAAAAGAGAAGTGTGATTTCATTGTGTCCCTTCCCATGAAGGGCAAGGTAAACTCGCTTAACGCCTCCGTAGCCGCAGGTATACTTATGTTTGAAGTTTCAAGGCAGAGATAACAGCCGATTTTCAAAATCACTTCATTTCGGAAGGATTGAACGCAAAGAATGGATTTGACTAACCTTACATTGGATGAACTGCTTGAGCAGATTAAAAGCGGCAGCTATTCCCCTCAGCCTTCAAAGCCGGCTATGCAGGAAAAGCAGACCGAAAATATAAAAGAAGAACCGCAGACGGTGTATGAGCCTGTTGCCGTTACAGCTGAACCTGAAATCATTCAGGAAGATGAAACTCTTTTTGAAGAACCTGCGGTTACAGTATATGAACCCGAAGAAGTTCTTGAACCTGTTGAAGAAACAGAAGAAGCCTTTATTGCGGTTGAAGAAGACGACACAGAAGAAACGGTTGAAGTGCCTGTATTCTACCAGCCGCCCACAAGCGAGCCTATAGAAATAATTGACGAAAACGACAGCGAAGAAACCTCGCCGTTTTTCAGCACAATTTTCAATCCCCCTGCACAGGAAGAGCCTGCACCGCTTGAAATTATGGATTCCGACGATACGGAAGAACCCGATTTCGTCTACACACCCACTGTTACAGAAGCGCAAGTCGACGAAACAGACGATGAGGAAAATCCGGAAAGCTTTAAGATATTCGGTAATATAAATATTGATGCGGATATCAATTCGTTTTTTCCTGACCTTGCGGAAAATGAAGATGATTCAGACGATTCCGCAGACGGCAAGACCCGTCGTGTAGGCGACCTTGAAGAAAAAACTGCTGTTTTTGAGCGTCCCGGCATTATCACGGGTCAGAAAATGTTTGAAAAGACGGGCGACCTGCGTGCGATACCTGCAATTCTTTCTGCAGAAGATATGCTGAAAAATGATGTTAAGGCAGAAGAAAAGACCTTTATCCGCACAGGCAGCATACCGATAGTAGCGCAGGAAAAGGACAGAGCGCTTCAGCATGATGACGGGCAGATGATACTTCCGGGCTTCAATGTTCCCGAAGAACCTGAGGTTCATGTTGAAGAAAGCAAGGTTGAAGACGAGCTGCGCAAAAACCGCAGTAAAAAGGTTGATTCCTTTAAGCTTGAGGGTGTTGAAGAAGAAGCACCGAGTATAGACGAAGAAACCTTTGAAGAAATCAGCGAACAGATTAAAGAAAAGCCAAAGCGTTTTTCCGTAACAAAAACAAGAACCCGCCTTAACAGGCAGGATACCGAATACCGTAAGGTTTCCGACAGAGCAAAGGTAAGCGACTTTATTGCGCGCAAAAAGCTGACAAGCCTTATCGGAATGATAATTACCGCAGTATGTTCACTTGTGTTACTTATTACAACAGGCATTCCTGCCGTAGCGGCTGCAGTAAACCGCGGTTCAGCCGATTTCAGCATTACCGCTGTTCTTTCGCTTGTGTTCCTGCTTATCAGCTTATGTGCGGCAGCACCCCAATGCATAAGCGGCATAACCTGCTTTACAAAGGGTTCGGGCAAGCCCAACACACAAACTCCCGTATTTTTTGCGGCAACAGCAGCTGTAATTCAGGCAATACTGTTGCTCATATTTGACAAAGCAGGTGAAATTCCCTCCTTTGCATCAGCGGCAGCACTTGTGCTTTGTGCCTGCTGTACCGGTAAATGGATATCCTTCAAGCGTATTCAGCAAAACTTCGCCTTCCTTACCGCAGCACAAAAGGACGGACTTTATACTGTACGCACCATTGACAACCTGAGCGATGCCAACAAAATAGGCAGAAATGTTGTTATGGGTGAAGCCGATATACGCTACAGCGGCAAAACCAACTTTGTAACAAACTTCCTTGCCTACTCAATGGCAAGCGATGCAACGGATGACCTTTGTGCAAAGCTTGTTCCGATTATTTCGGGCGCAAGTGCTATAATCGCAATTATCGCAGGCATAGCCACTAAAAATGCAGTTTGCGGTTTAAGCCTTTTTGCCGGAGCAATGTGCATAGGTTCACCCGCATGCTCAATAATTTCGGCAAACCTTCCGCTGTATAAGGCAAACAAAAAATCTGTTGAAGACGGCGGCATTATCACAAGCTATGCCGGTGCGTTCGAATACGAATCAACCAACGCGCTCGCACTTGATGCGGCAGATATTTTCCCTGCAAGCAGCTGTAACATACACGGCATGAAAACCTTCTACGGTGTAAGGCTGGACGATGCTATACTCACAGCCGCATCAATGCTTATTTCATCAGGCGGTCCGATAAGCAGCCTTTTCAATGAGGTTGTCATGGGCAGAAAAGAGCTGCTGATGAATGTTGAAGAACTGGTTTATGAGGACAGGCTCGGACTTTCAGGCTGGGTCAGAGGCAGACGCGTATTTGTCGGAAACCGTAAACTGCTTGAAAACCACAACATTGAAATCCCAATGAGTGTTGACGAGGCAAAATACAGACACGATGGCAGGCGCGTTATTTACCTTGCCGATGCAGGCAAGATTGCGGCAATGTTCGTTGTAAGCTACGGCACAGATGAACGCATTGCCGAACATCTGCGCAAAATTGAAAACAGCGGCATCAACCTGCTTATCCGTACAACGGATTCCAACATTACCGAAGAATATGTTGCCAACTGTTTCGGGCTGCCGCTCAATTCTGTTAAAATAGTAAGCTCCAATGCAGGCGACGTGCTTAAAAGCTATGCCGATTCCGTACAGCCGAAGGCAGATGCAACCCTTGTACACAACGGAAGTGCAAAAGGCTTCCTTCACTGTGTCAGCGCGGCAGGCTCACTCTGCAGCGCGGCAGGCGTTATCACCACACAGCAGACCTTCTGCAGCGCGGCAGGTTTACTGCTGCTTGCAATAATCGTACTGTTCAGCGGCGCATTCAATGTAAACGCTTTGCAGATTTGCGTTTGCCAGCTGCTTTGGGCAGGACTTGGAATAATTGTTCCGAAAATAAATAAAAGCTGACTTTTTACAAAAATGAACTACCTGTTCGGTAGTTCATTTTTGCGTTATGTATTGTTTTTAATACTCAAAAGGGTATAATAATAGTCAGTTTCCATATTTTTTTACAACGGAGAAAAGCATATGATTAAAACCGCAACTAAAAATGACACCTTGGTTTTAGCAGAATTGGCAATGCAAATGTGGAGCAACCACACATTAGCAGAACTTGATGCAGATTTTGCTGAAATTGTAAATAACAAAGATGCCGTTTGCTTTATTAAATATATTGGCAGTACCCCTATAGGTTTTGCGCAGTGCCAGCTTCGTCACGATTATGTAGAAGGAACACACACCTCTCCCGTAGGATATCTGGAGGGAATATTTGTAGCTCCAAACCATCAGCATAAAGGTTATGCAAAAGAACTGCTAAATGAGTGTGAACTATGGGCAAAAGAAAAAGGATGTACTGAATTTGCAAGTGATTGCGAACTTGACAATACAAACAGCTTTAATTTTCATTTGGCAATGGGATTTGAAGAAGCAAACCGCGTTATATGCTTTAAAAAGGCGCTTAAATAATAAACCGTTTTTGTTCAAGAAAACATTTTCTTTTACAGATATAATGGTGTTGTAAGGACCGGTTTTTACGCATCATTATATTCAGGGAGATGTTATAAATGGAAAACACAGAACTTATTTTAAAGGCTGTAAATTTTGCAAAGCAAAACGCAACCGAAAACGGAATATCGGTTGAAACGGTTGCAAAAAATGCAGGCTTTTCAATTGACTATTTCAACCGCATTTTTCTTTCGCACACAGGCTTTACCGTTACGGCATATATCAGTTATATCCGCTTGAAGCAAGCCGCTTTTCTGCTTCGCACAACGGATAAATCGGTGGTCGATATTGCATTTGAAATCGGCTACGATTCTCACGAAGGCTTTACAAAAGCGTTTAAGAAAAAGTACGGTATCACACCAAGTGAATACCGCACGGTTAATAAAGATAAAATGATGTATATGGGAGAAATAACTGACCAAACCGTTGCCGCACGATTTCTACATAACAACCCGGATTTTAAAGCGGTTGATTCCAATGAAGCAATTGATTATCTGCTTGACAAAGATGCAAAACGGTACGGATATTTCTGCACAACTGTAAAATACTGCGGACTTATTATTGCTGCACCCGACGGAAATTTTAAAAACGGCTTTATCGGCATTGGTGATGATATGAACGGCGGCAGTTATCTTGAAATGCAGACTGACAATTTTAAACTTTTAGCCGATTGGATAAAACGCTTTGGACAAAGAAAAGCCTTTTATTCGTATAAAGATGAAACGGTAATTAAAGATACCCTTAAATCTTACGGTGTTACAGAAAATCTGAAGGTCACACCGCAAGCGATATATTCCGGTGAACCTTTTGAATGTTCATTACCCGATAATTTATCTGTTCGCCTTCTTACCGCAAAAGATAAAAAAGCAATAAAAAAATGGGCAAACGGCAGAAAGGACGGATATGTCAGACACCTGCTCAACGAGCAGGATTACCTTGACGAAAATAACCTTGAATACAGTGTATTTGAAAAAGATAACCTTATTGCCGTTGCAGGCTGCGGAATAGATGAGGTTCACGGTCTAAAGCTCAACAACTGCTGTAAAATTCGTTTTGCCAACGGAAAAGAGAACGATAAACTGTATCAGACAATTTTCAAATTTGTCACAAATGATATTTTATCAAAAGGCGCTTTGCCGTTTGACGATATACAGCACGGTGAATATGCAAAAAGCCATGGTAACTTCACCTCTGTTGATTTGGGCTATCAAATCATAAACTGGAGATTTGATATTGTATAAATTTGCAAAAGTATAAAAATAAAGGATAGCTCTTTGGGGAGTTATCCTTTATCAATTATCAGTCAAAAATTGCTTTCGTTACTTAACACAGCTTCGGCACAGCGTATGCCGTCAACACCGGCGGAAACAATTCCGCCCGCATAGCCTGCACCCTCGCCGCAGGGATAAATGCCGCCGATATTGCATTGGTAATATTCATCCCTTGTAATTCTTACAGGAGAAGATGACCTGCTTTCGGGGGCGGTCAACACAGCATCGGGCAAAGCAAAGCCCTTGAGCTGTCTGTCCATTTTTACAAGTGCATCGGCTATTGTATCGGTAACCTTCTGCGGCAAGCAAAGCCTTATATCCGACGGTGTTACACCTGTCGGACAGCTCGGGCGAACAGAGCCTAACTTTTCGGAAGGCTGATTGTTAAGGAAATCACCCACAAGCTGTGCAGGTGCTTTATAATCACCGCCGCCGAGTTCAAACGCTTTGCTTTCAATTTCGCGCTGTAAATGCATACCGGCAAGCGGATGTTCACTGCCGAAATCCTCGGGATTTATTCCTACAAGTATCGCGGAGTTGGAATTTTCGCCGTCACGCGCATATTCGCTCATTCCGTTTACCACCATTCTGCCCTTTTCGCTTGAAGCGGCAACAACCGTACCGCCCGGACACATACAAAAGGTGTACGCTCCCCTTCCACCCTGCGGATGACAGGAAAGCTTATAGTTTGCCGCACCAAGTGCGGGGTGGCCCGCAAAATCGCCGTACTGGGAGCGGTCTATCATCTCGCGCGGATGCTCAATTCTTGTACCGACCGAAAACGGCTTCTGAATCATTTTAATTCCGCTTTCATACAGCATTTCAACCGTATCACGCGCGGAATGACCGATAGCTAAAATAAGAGTATCGGTTTCAAGCTCTTTTGTGTTGCCGCATTCATCCTCATAAACCACGCCGTGAATAAAGCCGTTGGCAACAATAAGCCCTGTCAGACGGCAACGGAAATTCACCTCGCCGCCCATGGCAATAATTTCTTCACGCATGGATTTAACAACACCGCCAAGCTTATCCGTACCTATATGGGGTGTTGCAGACCAGAGTATCTCCTGTGGTGCGCCGTGGCGCGCAAACTCAAGAAATACCTGACGGCAGAGCGTATCCTTAATGCCTGTAGTCAGTTTACCGTCGGAAAATGTACCGGCGCCGCCCTCGCCAAACTGAACATTGCTGTTTTCATCAAGCACTTTTTCTTCCCAGAAGGTTTTTACTGCCCTTGTGCGGTTTTCGACCGAGTCGCCGCGTTCAAGCACTACAGGCTTCAAGCCTGCTTTGGCAAGAGTCTGCGCCGCAAAAATACCCGCAGGACCAAAGCCGACAACAACGGGACGTAGCGATGATGTACGCTTATTTTCGGGCAGTACATAACTGAACGGCGTGTATTTTTCCGCAACACCGGGCTTGGCGCGTGCAATAAACTCCGCTTCGTCACCGTCAACAGTTACATTCAGGTGATAAACAAAATGCACTTCGCTCTTTTTGCGGGAATCAACAGCACGCCTCGCAACCTCTACAGCGGTTATTCTGCGCGCGGGACAGCGCAAAGCCTTAGCCGCTGCGGCAACAAGCGCTTTTTCGTCCGCATCAAGCGGTAATTTAATCTGATTAAGTCTTATCATTATTAAAAAATCCTTAAAAAATAATTCAACGATATTGTAGTATATTTGTAATAAAATTTCAATAATTATTTTATATGAATACCGGCTGGTGCTGTTTGCCCTCAAGCGCAGACATAACAGCAGGTACGGTATACGAAAAATCTGCAACAACTGAACGCGGTTTCAGTTTGTAATCGTCCTGACACATGGGAACAAAATAGATGTTTTTATAATTGAGCAGTCTGCCTATGTTTTGTGCCGAACCGCTCAATGCATCGTTTGTGGATACGGCAAGCAGCAGCGGACGGCTGTTGCGAAGGTGTGATTTGCAAGCCATTGTAACCGCGGTATCGGTTATTCCGTGCGCCAATTTACCGAGTGTATTGCCTGTACACGGTTCAACAAGCAGAATATCAAACATTTTTTTAGGTCCTATCGGCTCCGCATCGGCTATTGTGTGTATAATTTTTTTACTGCATATTGCTTCAATCCGTTCATTTATCTCTGCAGCTTTACCAAACCGAGTATCAGTAGCGTATGCCGTCTGCGACATAATCGGTGTAACAGCTGCCCCCTCGGCAACAAGCCTCTCCATTTGCTTTATTGCCTTTTCAAAGGTACAGAACGAACCGCACAGCGCAAAGCCGATTGAAATGTTTTTCATTTTTCTGCCTCCTTTATTGCGTTGAGTATTGTTCGGGCTATTGCTTCGCCCGCACTTTTGGGTGCATACCTGCCGGGCAAAGACGGAGCTTTAACCGTGCGTATACCAATGGCTTCCGCGGCTGAAAAATCCACACCGTAGGGTGCAGAGGCAATTTCTATTATCAAGGCACTTGCCGGCAGCTTTTCAATAAAATCTGCCGTTACCACAAGCGACGGTACGGTATTGACCACCACATCAAACCCGACATTACATTCAGATTTTCTGTTAAGGTGTACAGCTTTACACCCATCAGATTCTGCGGCAGCTCTGTCCCGCTCACTGCGTGCAAATACCCACACTTCAGCCCCAAGTGCAACCAGCCGCTTTGCTATAGCCGAAGCAGCCTTTCCATAGCCAAACAGAGCCATTTTTGCACCCTGAATATTTATTTCGGTTGAACCTATTATTTCATGTATTACACCTTCGGCTGTAGAAACAGAATTAAAAACAGTCAGTGCTTCGTTTTGGTAATAATCGTAAAGCTTTGCTCCTTTACATCTCAATTTATCCGCAAACTCCTCATCCGGCATACCCGCAAACACCGTTTTACCGTCAGTAACGGCACGAAGCACCCTTTTCAGCGATACGGGAGCCATGCTCAGCGGTGAATTGACATTCACACCGTCGCGGCTGACCGGCAAAGGCAAAACAATGTAATCGGCTTCTCTTGCCATATTTTCAAAGTCCGCACAATCTTCAGCAACCGTTACCTTATAACCTGCCGCCTTTATATATTCAACAGCAAACTTGCGGCGCTTATCTCCGCCAATAAAAAGAAAACTTTTCATTTTTCCCCTTCCTTCCGAATATTAAAAACAATATATTAAAATAGTTTGCCCTGCCACATAATATGTGATATAATATATTTTTGTGATATATATTAAAGGAGTGAAAAGCGTTTTGAAAACCATAGACGAACTCTTGAAAGAAATAAAACGTGTACATTTTATCGGTATCGGCGGCAGCGGTATGTGTCCGCTGGCAGAAATCATGCATGCTGAAGGCTATGAAGTCAGCGGCTCAGATGTAAACGAAAGTGAACCGCTTGGCAGAATACGAAAGCTCGGTATTCCTGTCAGTATGCCTCAGAAAGCAGAAAACATTGAAGGCGCTGAAATGATAGTTTATACAGCTGCACTTCTGCCCGATAACCCCGAACTTTGCGCGGCAAAGGCTTCGGGCATACCCACCTTTGAGCGTTCAAAGTTATTTGGCGCTATTACAAGAATTTACAATAACGCCGTTTGCATCAGCGGTACACACGGCAAAACCACCGTCACCTCCATGCTTACACAGATTATGATTGAAGCGGGCGGTGACCCGAGTGCCGTAATCGGCGGCAGACTGCCGCTAATACAGTCCAACGGCAGAGTTGGCAAAAGCGAAAACCTTGTTTGCGAGGCATGCGAATTTGTTGACACCTTCCTTGACCTCTCACCTGATGTTGCGGTTATTCTGAACATTGACGAAGACCACATGGATTATTTCAAAACAATGGATAATCTTATTGCTTCATTCCGAAAGTTCTGTAACCTTACAACACGCACACTTGTTGTAAACAAGTCCGACCCCGAAGTGCTGAAAGCAATTGACGGCATTGAAGGCAAGCAGATTGTAACCTTCGGCAACACACCTGATTGCGATTTCTACCCCGAAAACATCAGCTTTGAACGCGGCTACGCTAAATTCGATATCTGCCACAACGGCAAAAATATTTCAACAGTAAAGCTTGGCATACCCGGTGAACACAATGTGCTGAACACTCTTGCAGCAGTTGCAGCGGCATGGGTCAGCGGAATAGCTGTTGAAGACTGTGTTAAGCCAATTGAAAACTTCGGCGGTGCAGGCAGACGCTTTGAGCGCCTTGGCGAATACTGCGGCATAACCGTTGTTGACGACTACGCGCACCACCCCGCGGAGCTGGCAGTTACACTAAATGCAGCAAAGGAAATGGGCTACAATAAGGTATGGGCAGTTTTCCAGCCCTTTACCTACACAAGAACATATAACCTTATGGACGATTTTGCAAAGGTACTGCAGATTGCGGACAGGGTTGTAATGACGGAAATCATGGGTTCGCGCGAAGTAAACACCCTTGGCGTATATACAAGCCAGCTTGCCGATAAAATCCCCGGCAGCGTATGGTTCAATACCTTTGACGAAGTCGCAAAGTATGTTACAGACAATGCTGAAAACGGCGACCTTGTGCTGACCCTCGGCTGCGGCGATATTTACAAAGCGGCTAAAATAATGAAAGATATGTGGAATAATCAAACCAACTGAAAGGAATATAAAAATTGATTCAGGCAATTAATGTTACACTTCAATACGGCGGCAGAACCCTTTTTCAGGGTGCTGACCTTACATTCACACGCGGCAACTGCTACGGCATTATCGGTGCAAACGGTGCCGGCAAATCCACCTTCCTTAAAATTCTATCCGGCGAAATTGAGCCCAACAAGGGCGAGGTTGTAATCACACCCGGTGAAAGACTTTCCATACTCCGTCAGGACCATTTCGCATTTGATGATTGCGATGTTATCCGCACGGTTTTGCTCGGAAACCCCAAGCTTTGCGAAATAATTGACGAAAAGGAAGCCCTTTACTCAAAAGAAGAATTTACCGAAGAAGATGGTATGCGCATCAGCGAGCTTGAAGAAATCTTTGCCGAAATGGACGGCTGGAGTGCGGAAAGCGATGCTGAAATACTGTTAAACGGTTTAGGCGTCACAAATGAATATCACTACGAGCAGATGAAAAACCTGCCCAACGATATAAAGGTTAAGGTGCTTCTTGCGCAGGCTTTGTTCGGTCAGCCCGATATTCTGCTTATGGACGAGCCTACCAACCACCTTGATGTGGACGCCATACACTGGCTCGAAGAATTCCTTATTGACCTGCACAGCACGGTTATCGTTGTATCGCATGACAGACATTTTCTTAACAAGGTATGCACGCATACGGTTGACATTGACTTCGGCAAGATTACCATGAGCGTAGGTAACTACGATTTCTGGTACGAATATACGCAGATGGCACAGCGTCAGCTTCGCGAGCAGAACAAAAAGGCTGAAGCAAAAATCAAAGAATTGCAGGAATTCATTGCCCGTTTCAGTGCCAATGCTTCAAAATCAAAGCAGGCTACAAGCCGTAAAAAACTGCTTGATAATATCAATGTTGAAGAAATTCCTGTTTCCTCCCGCCGTTTCCCGTTTATAAGCTTTAAGCCTGACCGCGAAATCGGTAACGAAGTGCTGACAGTTTCAGGCATCAGCAAAACCATTGACGGTAAAAAGGTACTCGACAATGTTTCCTTCACCATTCTTCCGCGCGAAAAGGTTGCACTTATAGGCACAGACACAGTTGCAAAAACTACACTTCTTAAAATCCTTGCAGAAGAAATTGAACCTGATGAAGGTTTTATAAAGTGGGGCGTTACAACCTCACGCTCATACTTCCCCAGTGACAACAGCGAGTTCTTTGACGGCGTTGAAGACAGCCTTTGTGACTGGATTCGCCGCTATTCCGACCTTGTTTTTGAAACTGATGTGCGCGGCTGGCTCGGCAGAATGATGTTCTCGGGCGAAGAAGCAATGAAAAAAGCAAAGGTGCTTTCCGGCGGCGAAAGAGTGCGCTGTATGCTTTGCAAAATGATGCTCAGCGGTGCAAATGTGCTTATGCTTGATGAACCGACCAACCACCTCGACCTTGAATCAATCGCTTCACTCAACGAAGGACTTATGAAATTCAGCGAGAGCGTTATTTTCACTTCGCACGACCACCAGTTTATACAGACCGTTGCCGACAGACTTATTGATGTAACACCCGGCAGCTTCTACGACAAGAAGATAACCTACGACGAATACCTTGAAGAACGTGCGCTTGAAGCACAGAACAAATAACAAAAAGCCGATAAGCTCAATGCTTATCGGCTGCTGTTTTTCCAAGGGGAATTTGCTATCTATATAAATCGGGCTTATCGCCCGCGTTTGCTTTTCCCGTTCGGGTGAGCTTCAGGCTCGCTCAATTACTGAACATTATTCATGTACTTGATGAGGCCTTCAAGCTCCATTGCCTTTGCGAACATACGGAAGAAGTTCTTTTCCTTCTTGATTTCCTTTATGAGTTCGCCCTGCTTCTTGGAAACAATACTCTGTAACATTTTTCATTTCTCCTTTCGTTTGATTACACCCATATTCTATGCCCTTTTGTAGAATTTGTCAAGGCTTTTTGCACAAATAATAGTTTGCCGCTTTGTGCAAATTGCACAAAGGTGTGAGAAATAAAAAAGAAACGCACTCTACATTTTATACTAACATACCATATATATTTTGTTCAATTTGACTATGAGATTTACAATATCTCTCATTTTTCGACCTCTAATTTCCAAATTATCAAAATAAAGTTTATGCAGTTTTATTAATTATTTTTTAATATTTTCATCAGAATCACCATAAAACTGCGCATTGACTTTACAGCCTATAATAATGTATAAAAGATATATAAAGCTATTTACGGGGTGAAACCATGGCAAGAGATATGTTCGAACCCATTTTTAAGGAAATATTCCCCTTCTGGGAAAAGATAACCGACAGCGATAAAGAGTATATATGCACTAACACAAGTGCAGTTTCATATCCGAAAGGCACTAATGTACACGACGGCAACGACTGCTTGGGTGTAGTTATGCTGCGTTCAGGCTGTCTGCGTGTATACATTCTTTCAGAGGACGGTAAAGATATAACCCTTTACAGACTTCACGCAGGTGATATGTGCATGCTGTCAGCATCGTGTGTATTGCAATCAATCACCTTTGATGTGCATATTGATGCGGAAGAAAACAGCGAATGTTATATTGTTGACGGCTGTGCTTTTTCTTCGGTTGCAGACCGCAACCCTGATATACGCATATTCACGCTTGAAACTGCGGTCAGCCGTTTTTCCGATGTAATGTGGGTAATGCAGCAAATTCTTTTTATGAGCATGGACAAACGCCTTGCAATTTTTCTTTATGAGGAAATGAACCGCACAAATTCCGACATAATAAACTTAACTCACGAGCAGATAGCCAGATATATCGGCTCTGCCCGTGAGGTAGTTTCAAGGATGCTCAAATATTTTTCAAACGAGGGTTTTGTTGAGCCTTCACGCAAGGGTATTAAAATACTTGATAAAAATCGGCTGCGTGAATTAGCCCTCTAACATTGCAAGAATCTGCGGCTTGGGTTTTGCACCCAGGCTGCGTTTTATTTCTCTGCCGTTTTCAAGCACTATCAGCGTCGGAATGCTCGATACTCCGTATTCGGCGGCAAGCTCGGGGTTTTCGTCAATATTGATTTTACCTATAACATACTGCGAATTTTCTTCGGCTACCTTTTTTACAATCGGCAAAAGCAATCTGCACGGGCTGCACCAATCGGCATAGAAATCAAGCAGAACCCTTTTATCGCTGTTTAAAACTTCATTTATATTGTTTTTATTTACATTTATTAACATTAGTTTCAACTCCTTTTTTCTTTGTGGCTTTAGTATAACCGATTTTAAATAATTTTTCTGTGACAAAGTCACAAATTACAGTTTTGCGAGAAACTCGCAAAACTGTAATAATGTAAAGTGGAAAATTAAAAATGGAAAATTGTGGGAGGGCTTTGCCCTCACCCATTATAATTATCGCTTTAAAACAACATTTTATAAATTCGGAGCGAAGCGACCCTTAATTTTCAACTTTCCATTTTCAATTTTCAATTCAGTTTGACAAACTGTAATTTTTCCCCTTGACAAATCGGTCTACATAATGTAGAATGAAATTAATCTACAAGTTGTAGACCGAAGGAGGAAGAACAAATGACTGAATATCAGATGGGTGCTGTTGAATCCCGCTTTGCCGATATTATATGGGAAAACGAGCCGATTTCTTCAGCCGAGCTTGTAAAGAAAAGTGAAGAGCTTTTCAAATGGAAAAAATCCACTACATACACTGTTTTAAAAAGGCTTTGCGAAAAAGGCATTTTTCAGAATGCTAAAGGTACGGTAACCTCACTTGTTTCAAAGCAGGAATTTTATTCCGCGCAGAGCAAAAAATTTGTTGACGAAACCTTTAACGGTTCTCTGCCTGCATTTTTAGCGGCATTTACTGCGCGTAAAGCACTTACTGCCGAGGAGGTTGCCGAGCTGCAGCGCATGGTTGACGAATATAAGGAGGGATAAATATGTTTGACATGAATGAACTTTTCCTGAACATTCTCAACATGAGCATTACTGCAAGCTGGCTTGTGCTTGCAATAATACTTATTCGGCTGATTTTCAAAAAAGCACCAAAGGCAATTTTTGTTGTGCTGTGGGCTTTGGTAGGTATTCGCCTGATTTGTCCGTTTTCATTTGAAAGCGTGTTAAGCCTTATACCAAGCAAGGAAACCGTGCCGCCCGATATTATTACCGCAGTTGAGCCTGTAATTTACAGCGGCATCGGATATATTGATTTAAGGCTAAACCCCGTTATAACCGAATCGTTTTCACCCACCCCCGGCAACAGCATTAATCCCCTGCAGGTTGTTACAGCACTTGCCGCAGCAGCATGGCTGGCAGGTATAGCGGCAATGCTTTTGTATACACTAATCAGCTACCTGAAAATACGCAGGAATGTGCGCGAATCCATGCCGCATATGGAAAATATAATGCTGTGCGACAGAATTGATACACCGTTTATTTTAGGGCTGATAAAGCCTAAAATATATCTGCCCTCTGCGATGAATGAAAGCGATATGCAGTATGTTATCGCACACGAAAAAGCACACCTTAAAAGGTGTGACCACCTATGGAAACCGCTTGGTTTTTTACTGCTGACGGTTTACTGGTTTAACCCTGTTTTGTGGCTTGCTTATATTCTGCTGTGCCGCGATATTGAGCTTGCCTGCGACGAAAAGGTTATAAAGAATTTGGGAGTTGATATAAAAAAGGCATATTCGCAAGCACTTATAAACTGCGCGGTTAAACACAAGGCCATTGCCGCGTGCCCGCTTGCATTCGGCGAAACAGGGGTAAAACAAAGAATAAAATCGGTACTCAACTACAAAAAGCCCGCATTTTGGCTTATTGCGCTTGCCCTTATTGCAAGCATAGTTGTTGGAATATGCTTCCTTACCGACCCTGTGGAAAAAAGCAATTTTATTATAAACCAAAACTGCGGGTCCGATTCGCACGGACTTTCTGCCGAAATTATATCAAGCGATTTCAGTCAGCCTTCACCTTACATCGAAGTTAAAATCAAGAACAAAACTCTTACCCCGTTTTTGGGCGGAGAAGAATTTTACATTTATAAGCAGATTGACGGAGAATGGGTTGACTGCCGCAGCCTCGACCCATATGTATGGAACACCATAGGCTATATACTTAAATCTTATTCGACCTTCACGCACAAATATTCGCTGAACTATATTTCTATTGACGGTCCCGGCTTGTACCGTTTTGAAACTACTGTTACTAAAGACGGTGACGAACATAAAGAAGCTGAAGTATGGATTGAGTTTGAAGTTACAGAAGGTATGCAAAAAACAAGCATTCAGCTTTTATCACCTATTGAAATGATGTATGATGCCGGTATGTATTCCTATGTTCAAACGGTTGACAACGCGCCGTCATACCTGCTTGGCAGTAATATGCTGCTGCATGTAATGACAAAGGATTCGCTGATAACCGAGCTTGGTGTAGCGGAAGAAACCGAGCTTAATAATGAAAGCTTTGATTCGCGTTTTGGCAGCAATTCATGGTTTGGAGAGTACTCAATAAAAGATATTAAAAAGAACAACCACCGAATGTGGGAGCTTTATCTCGGCAACGGCAGCGAAAGATTTTCAGAACTGTATATACTTCTGCAACAAAAAGACGGCAGCTTTATTTTAGGCTACGGCTATTATAACTGCCAAAGTGAAAATCCGCGCAACCGCGACGATTCACATATACGCTGGCTTTACAAAATGTCTGCCGATGCGTCACTCGGCGATATTACGCTCAGCCAGGCTGCCGCAGACGGAACAATGCTGTTTTACGGTGAAGCTACAGATGAAAACAAATACCCTAAGCAATATTCTTCAATTATTCAGTTAAAAAATGACGAACTGAACAGCTTGCTTAAAACACTTGAAGGGCAGAAATGGATATATGACGGACTGGTTGACAGATTATCCTTCAACTTTGACGGTCAGCTGAAATACGACAACAAGTGGATTTATTTCGGATATGAACAAAGGGTAATTTACTGCAATGAACACTTCTGCGAAGTAAGCAGCGAAATTATTGAAAGCATAAAAGCCTTTGAACTTCAAGCGCAAACCTTCCGCCCGATTAAATCAAACGAAACGGTCTATATTTACCCCGATTCACCCGACCCTGTAACTCCAAGCCTTGCACTGAACAAAGATGACGGAACATTTACCTTCACATATTCGGTCTACAGCAGCTATTTGCCACGCGGAAAATACGAATATGTAAAAGACTTTCTGTATCTTGAAACATTTGATAACAAATACAGCTATGTCTTTTCGGTAAACAGCGAAAATAATACGCTTGAATATTTAGCAGAAAAATCTTCTCCCATACCCGAATACAAGTATTCAGCCTATGCAAAAGAAGCTCTTTCCCCCGTACCCGGCGGAGCAATTTTCACGGCACAAGAAGAGGTTGGTCAAACAACAGAAGAACCGACCACTATAACAACCACTGCACCGTCAACCAAACCTTTCACTACTTCCGCGTATGAACCTACAACAAACACACCAGTATTAATAAAGCCCGATAAGCAATTAAAAAGCAACAATGAGTTCAATGCATCCGTAGCCTATGCAAACTCATATATGAGTAATCAGTTGCTATATCTAAGTTCACTTAATTCAGATAAATTGAGCATAAACAGCGTTCAACATCTACCCTTATATAAGTTTGAAACACTTGAAGAAATGACGCAATTCAAAACAACATATAAGGAAGATTTCTCTTTTGACGAAGGTTGGGACGAAATACCCTCCTTCAACGAAGCAACCAAAAATATGGATAAGGAGTTTTTTGAAGAAAACACTTTATTCCTTGTATATGTTCAGGCAAGCAACTGTACTCAACGCTTTGGTTTAAACAGCGTTTATAACGACGGCGAAAACTTATGTATTCACATTGAGCAAACCAACAACCCCGAAGTAGTTGAAACATTGATGGCAGGCTGGTTCATACTTGTACCGATTGAAAAAGCTGATATACAAAGCTGTACAAGCTTTGATGCAGATTTGAATAACCTTCCGGTATAAAAAGCAATAAACCCTCGCGGATTGAACTGCTCCAAATTGTGCGGACAGTACAAAAAGCCCCCTAAGGCAGAAATATTTAATTAAGCGGTAAACTGACTTCGTTTTTCAAGCGGGGTCAGTTTTGTTTTAAGTTGAATTCGTTGATTGTTGTAGAAATAGAT